>NZ_CP028052.1:0-69056 GCF_043544755.1 Pantoea sp. SGAir0184 | reverse complement strand
TATTTTTTTCCGCTTAAAATAGCATTCTCTGCAATGATACAAAAAAGTATCATTGCAGGGTAAATAAAAAAGTTGAAATTGCTACTTCTTAGGCTTACTTCCGTCGGGATTTTTCTTCTCCCCTGAAGTGCAGATCATATCCTGTCCCGCCTGGCGCATCGTCTGCATGATTGCAGCAGCTTCTGCAAACTCATTCATGCACTGACACGCTTTAACCACTTGTTCACCCGGTTCAGCAGGACACTGATTGCTGGTATCGCATTCGTGGTAATAGTAGTTGTACTGGACGTTTGCCCCGGTTCGGGTTTTATCAGTCGTACCGCTTACCGTCATGTCAGGCGTCTCTTTAACTTTCCGGGTTTTGCAAACATTCGTACAGTCTCCAACAGTCGGCATCTTCGGCCAGAAAAGTTCTCCTGCGCCGTAAGAAACGTTGCCATTTGAGAACATTTTGTCTTTGTAATCACCAGGCGTGACTGTTTTGTCGATATAAGCTTTACGCTCTATCACGTTGTCGAAGTTGTATGCAGTCTTTTTGTTGCAGCGGTAGGTTCTTTTTTTAGTGAACCAAGGGCGTTGAACCACGATGGAGCAGAAGTTGCCTGTCAGCGTCTGAGTTGGTTTAATGGCGGTGAGTCCTGTATTGATCCCACCGCTGAATGTAGTGACACCATCTACATTTTCATCAACAAGATGACAGCTATCATCCTGCTCGTAGACGGCACATGTATTAACTGTGCGTTCCTGCCCTTCTCTGCACGTCAAGTCAGCCTTTATTCGCACAAGTGCATAGCCTTCACCTTCTCCCGAAACCTCCACGCGAATTTTAAACTGCACCGGACCGGCCTTGTTGAAATGCTGCCTGAAATCGAGATTGGGATTAAGGTTCCAGCTTGTGTTAAGTTCACATTTACCCGGAACTGCTCCGGCATCATTCCAGGTGCCGTAAGGGCCGTTCCAGACGACTTTGTCGTCCTTCCAGACCTGCATCCAGTCATCAAACTGTGCGTTTACAAGCGTTGCGCTGGCAATACGTGAGGGGTCTTTTAAAATGAAGTTGGACTTTACCTCAAAATATTTGCAACTCCCGCTCCAGTAGTTGTCTCCCTGCTTACCTAAAACCAACTGGAGGCAGTCGTTGCCGCAGGACTGTACAGAGCCTTCACCACCATCAAATTGAATGATATCGGTAAGCTTAGGCTCATCGAGTGGAATGATGCGATTCACCTCACAGCTTTTCAGATCATAAGATTCATCCGGGTTAAAGCTCCCGCCCACAATAGCCTGATAAGCCTTGCTTGATTGCTTTTGTGAATTAGCATCATTGCTCATTTGGTTAGCATTCGAATTGTATTTCAGGGCTGTCTGGCCGCTGCTGCTGTTAAAGAAGCCATTGCTGTCGTTCATTGCGCATGCACCACCATCCCCGCCGGTAAATGTGGCCGTCACACCGTCCACGCTAACAGCGCTGACGGCAAAGAACGGATTTACCTTAGCCAGTGCCTGCGTTGCACCGCCACCAAGATCGCTCAGTACCTGACCCATGTTGCGCCAGGCTAAACTGCTGCCGCACTGGTTGTTAATGCAGTAACATCCGCCCAAGTCAGTCATGGCAACCCGTTGCCTTCCAAGCTGGTAGGTTTTACTGTCAGCAATCCAGCCCCATGAGGTACAGGTAGTGGTTTCGTTGGGATTTGAGCAGGTCATGAATCCGTTACTACATACAGCAGAAACGTCATAATTAGGGGAATATACGGTATCGAGTTTTCCATCCATGTTTGCATCCTGCATGATGTTCAGAATGCGTAAATCGCCGTTCCCCATTGGTTGACCGATGATCTTGAGAAACTCAGAAGAACCTTTGCACATAACCTGCCCGTTAAACTCACGTTTACCGTCAAGTGTTTTCATTTTTGTTTCCCCGACCACAGGACGTATCTGGCTGGTGTTAAGCGAAGATGCTGAGTTGGTCTGACCTTTCACGGTATTACTGAGTGATGAGGCGATATCTGAGCTTTTATTGATATCGGCCTCATTGACTGCAACTTTTTGCGCATGCGCAACAAAAAGGGGGAGCGCAAGCGCCCCCACGATGACATTACGCAGCAGGAAATTCATGCATTTCCCCTTTGGCCGCGTTCAGTTGCTTCCGAATATGGTCTGGAATTTCAATGCCGGAAAGCCGTGACAGAGCTTCTACTGGCTCCATTCCGGCATTCACGAGGTTGTTGTAGGCAGCAACGTCTTTACCGTCTGATGTATTGACCCAATAACGCCACGGATCAACGCAGAGCCTAGCCACACCCATACCAAGAGGACTATCAATAAACATTTCACCGTAGCGCGGCCTGACGTTTTTTACGCTGTTAATCAGTTTTAAAGGAAAACCGCCTGTGATACCTGGAAGTGCCTGCAAGCCAGCGGCCTCGGTATACATTTTGGATTCAAGGTAGTAGCGCCATTGGGCGTTAGCCTTCGCAACATCGCCAAGTCCGGGTAACGTTGCGAGGTCAAGGGCAGACTGGAGAACTATACCGAAAGCGCCACGGTATTTACGTGCGCGGCGGTAGCCTTCTTCAACCATGCTGGCAAAACCGTCCATTGAAATGTTGCCCACCTGCTTGACCATAGAGGCGATTTCTTCAAACAAAATAATACTTGGCCGTGAACGATCTGAAAGATACAAATCCTGTGTAATGCTGTTCATTAACTGCATCACCATTGGAAAGAACAATTGCTTTACGCTACGCAGTTTTTCGATGTCGGCGCAGACAAACTCATCGTCTTTGATATTAAACTGCGAAGGGCCGACCATGAATTTTTCAAAGGCACCCCCTGAACCAAAATTGTGCAGAAGATATGCCAGGTTACGTGCTTTCAAATCTATTTCAGGGAAATCTGTTTCATCGTCCTTCTGATAGCTGCGAGATTTAAGAAATTCAATGATGAAGTCTGTGCCCCGTAACTGATCACCCTTCTTGTGCGCCATGACACATGCCTGATTGATCAGGTTGGCCTCAATTTCATCAATTGCCTTACCTGTGTATGAGTAGGCACATGAACCAAAGACGATTTGCGCCATAGAAATGTTCTGTGCGAAGTCCTCTTCATCCAGTGCAATGAAATCCAGCGGATTCATGCAGATTGGCTTTACAACTCCAAAGTCGATGAAGCGCCCCTTACGCATGTGCGTCAGCTTTTTGTAGCTTTCACCGAGATCAGCTATACGGACTTTTGCACCCGTTGAGGCGTAGCTGTCTACCAAGTCATTCAGCGTAAAGGATTTCCCCCCCCTGTTTCCGCTACAACGTAGAAATTATGAGCATTGGCTCGCTTATCAAACATGTTAAGAGTGACAATCTGCCCTTTGCGCCCCTGATAAACCTGAACTGGATCGCCACCACCTCTGAAGTCACTTTGCACAGGCAGAAAGCGTGTAATGTTTTCGAAATCAAGATAGTAGTAACGGTCGATGTTTATTAAGTTCTGGTCGATGTGGTAGAGGCCAAAAGGTAGGCCATGTATGAACATGGTCTGTGCCAGCTTGGTCTCTTTCATCAGTGTGAAGTCTTTGGCATCCCATAGTTTAATTGCCTGCGCGGTTGCGCTGCGTACTTCAGCAGGAGTATCACCGAAAACCATCAACTGAGGGATCATGTACGCAAAGTTACCGCCGTTTGCCATAATTGACTGCATGCGGGAAAATTCATTGATACGCGCGTTAAGAGCGTGAGCCAATCCTGCCCCCACCTTTTGGAACATTGTTTGCGTGGCTTTGCTGCCAATCTCATTTTTTAAATCGTCGTATACGATAGTCAGCGTGTATAAATGCGGGTATTTGATTTGGTTCATGTCATCCATAACCCCCATGAACCCACCGAGCAGTTCATTGGTACGTAATGGATCATTTTTTTTCTGCGGCACTTCATTTGGATAGAGGCAGTTAACGTAGCGCTTGCCGAACCGCGAGGGATATGTAGTGAAGTCATCCAGGGGGCGATGTTTCTCGACTGCGCCGTTGTTGTCGTCCCTGACCGCAGCATTATTCGACCGGAACTGTTCACGCAGATAACGATGCGGGGTGTACTCAGGGTGTGAGACTTCGCCGTTGAAGAACTGAGCCAGCCATGCGAGTAAGTCATTTGCTTCCCAGCGGCGCGGTGCAAAGCCTGCCATTGAAAGCCCCTGTTCTACACTTACAAGAGTGTCTTCCGGGATACGCTGCTCATTTTTTAACGTCAGAAACAGACGATAATTTCGGATTGGAATGTTGGCCATCTTACTGACGCCTTTAGTTCCTTCCTTAAGATACTTCTCCATCTGCTCTATGGTCATGCAGTTGATCGGGTCGCTTTGGTCTCTGAGACTCTTGTACTCCTCAATCACCGGCGTAAGGTTGTCATCAGGAAACAGTATCCACTGCATGACTGTCCCTTTAGGGAACGATGTTCGAATGATGCCGTGCAGAGTATCGAGTTTATCCGGCCCGATAAATGGCGGTGGCACCAGTTCCCAGATCCAACCTATCGTGTTATCGAAATTCAAAAAGGCGTGAGAAACGACTTCTTCATCGCTTTCATCGCTTTTCATCATTTTTGAGTAGCTCAGGTACGGCAGGTAATTTGTGAGTACATCGCGCTCAGAAAGCTTTAACACATCGGACTTTGACACTACATCTTTTAAAAATACGTGGCGGTCAAGGAGGTTTTTAACAGTATCGAGCATGATTGGCTCCGGGCTACTTTGAAAGGATTTAACTGATAAGAGCAGCCCTGACGAATCAGGGCTAAATTAAGTGTCGATCTGAAGAGAATGTGTCTTTTAGCCTTATCTCATGCCGCCACTAAAAAAGTTTGGTGATTGAACATCCTGATTTAGCTGGTATTGACTAAGTACAAATTTCGGACCTTCCAGCATCGAGTAAACGTAGCGCGGCATGTAAGCAATAGTTGAATCGAGGCCGGGGCTGTAGGACATGATCAGTGTGCGAACGACCGTAGGTTTTTTTACTACCGGCGTCTGCGGGTCTTCAATCAGCTTGGCCGTTTGCTTATAAACACGGTCACGATAAGTTTCATAGGAACGACTTGCTGCTTTCTCTGCCTGCACGGATTCGCTCGCCGCAGAATTAGCGGCAGATCCCTTTGGGTCGTCTTTGACGCCGTCCTTAGTAATCTCATGGCCGTAATTAGCGCCTGTTACAGCCTCATCGTAAGCCGCCTCAGATGAGATACATTTGCCATATCCATCTTCAAGCTTGCAGGCAAAATCATTGTGATAGGGCAGAATGGAACAGCCAGACAAAAGCAATGCAGATAAAAGCGTGACAAGCGCGAAATGCGTAGTTTTCATGATTTAATCCTCACTTCTTTAATTTCAAGTTCAGCGGTTTCCTGAATGAACAGAGTCACGTCTTTACCCGCGCCCGTCTCCATCGTTGGGGCAGTCTGTTCAACGAGTTTCAGGAGGTATTTACTCACTTCAGTAAGGCCGCTACCTACGCCAGTTGCTGCGCCACTCTTTGCCAGTTCATCGGTCTTGAAAGTGTTCACGGAACCTAATGGTGAGACGTTCTGAGTCGCGCCTTGTGTGCTGACAAAATTACCGAACCCCTCGATCGATTTGGCGAATACGGCAGAAGCTAAAAGAGTACCGGCGCGTGAAACCACGCGAGCCGACATATCGCGTTTACCGTCTTTGTCAGAAACAAAGCCTTTAATTGGCCCTTCAACCACATATTTTTTTCCAGAACCCACGTCATTAGTGATGCAGTTCATAGACACAGGAAGCGTTATCACGCGCTCAGCGCTGAGGTTTCCGTTTACGTTGGCTACGGCAAAGCAACCTGCAAGGTTCATTTTGATGTAGTTAGGAAGCTGTGCCGGTGTCTGAACTCGAAACATAACTGTCTGAGGATTTTCAGAACCAAACTCCCCCGTCAGGGCATTAACGCCGACGAGCAGGCGGGCTTTCATAAATCCAACCGGCAACTGGATCTTTCCCTTTTTTGCTGAATCATCCTTCTCAGCCACAGGTGTTGAGGCAATACTGTCGTCCTGCGAGATTTCGCCTACCCACTGCGGCTGTACCTGGTCTTGCTGCTGCTGAGTCTGTTGAGACTGCTGCCCGGAGTCGCTAAAGCTTGCAGGGGGAGGGTATGCAGCCGCGCCAGGATAACCGCCTGATGTGTTATCGCTAGCGGTCTGACCGTTATCGTTAGCACTTCCTTTTGCTGCTTCACCGCTCGCGGCTGTAACCTGGTCACTGCCGGTGCCAGTTCCGGTAGCAGGGGATGAATTGGCAGGGGGATACAGACCCAATTTTCCATCAACAATAGCTTGCTGCAATGCATCCTGAACTAACTTATGCGTCTCTTCTTTGGAATCTTTAATGTCTTTTTTGAGATTGTTTACAATATCCTTCGAAACAATATCTGTTTGCGGGGTGGTTTCAACGTGAGTAGTCTCTGGGACTAATTTATTCTTGTCGTCCTGGCCCGTAACGTAATAAATACCCAGCAAAATAAGACCGCCAGCAGTAATAATGCCGTATTTGCGGATATTGTTACGAACGTTAGATGGCTGTTTATAAAACCATGCCCTTAACTTACTTGCGATTGTCGGTTTTTCTTCAAACATTACATGGACTCCCTGTGAATGATAACGAGAGAGGATTGCTGGCCGGTGCTTAATGAAAGATTTTCCGAAGTGATGGCAAATATATTTTCGCCATACTTTGAATTAAGAAAGAACGTTTCTTTTAGCTGCACATTATTTAATGCACGTACCGTATATTGAGTACCGCGCAAGCCAGTACCACCAACTGAAACTTCACGTTCTTCACGTAACTCTACAGGCAACAAGCGGCCGCGTTCATCAGTGACATTACGCAGCCAGGCACCCTTGAGAGGACGAACTTCAAAACTGTCTGGCAAACCGCCTTCGCCACCATCAGTGATCATCTTCTGAGTCAGCATCAGTGCGGCTTCTTCAAGTGATAAAGCCCCAAACATTGCCTGATTATCTTTGATTTTGCCTTTGGTGTTAGAACCTAAAAGCAGCTTGTGAGGAGGGCCAAACTCAGGGGTGACTACAAGCTCATAAGTGCTGTCACCGCACGTAAGAAAGAGTTCTACAGGCTCAGACAAATAACGGTTTTGCCCGTTGGGAAGCACCAGATATTTGAGTTTTACATAAAAACCGCGACGATTACTTGCAACGTCTGCAACGACAGGTTTTTCTTTACTGAAAACAGGTTTAACCGCCTCTCCACTTTCACAGACAACACGGTTAACGTCGCTGTTAGAAAGTGTCACTTGCGTGGATATTTCAGGTAGAACACGCTGGGTATTATCTGCATATGTTTTTGCCTGTGTTGCGAAAGAGCAGACAGCAGCAGCCAGCAGGCTTAACGCCATAATTTTATTCATGGGAATCAACCTTAATTAATATCGAGAATCCAGAAGCGGCCATCTGCAATCGTGTAATCAACATACATTTTTACTGGTTTATCAGGCTCGAAAGAGTCACCAATAATCTTTTTAACGTTTGCAGTAAACGAAACGCGGTGAATATTTGGCGCGGACGTTTTATAACTGAGGTTTTCAGGGTTATCGGTCATTACACGGGGTATTTCCGTCATCAATTCGCGAAGTTCAGAAACGCTGTTAAATGACTTAAAATATTCAACGCGCTTTTCAAGTTTTTCCCGCATTCCTTCACTTCGGTCTGGAAAAACCATGCCGAGTAATTCAGCGAACTTAGCGTCAATAGTGCCGCGCGAAACTGTACCGTAGTTTCCAACGATGAGGCGGAGCATCCCTGTAACATAAGATGCGTTTGCGCTTGCGCCAGTAAGCATCATATCGGCGGATGTAGCGCCATAGGGTGCAATCACGATAGTTTGCTTTTTTTCAAGTCCATCGATTTTGTAGTAGTTCACGCCGCAGATTAAAGCGATGAGAAGAATCAGCGTACTGTTACGCTTATCGGAAGCCGTTTTTTTCTGGTCATCATTCATTGCTTCGCCTGGCTTCGCGGCTAATGCAGGTTTCGATCCTGGCTTAAATACTTTCATTGCTATTCCTCAAAATGCTTGGCTGAAGAATTTGGATATCCGTGTAACTTGACCAGGCCATAATCAATAAGCGTATGACGGAAGAATCCTCTGCCCTGCTTGCGTTTGATTTTTATTGCCAGAATGGAAGCCGGAAACGTTACCAACCAGCTAATCCCGCCAAGCTGCATGCTCACCAGATAAGCAGCGATCAGCAGCATCCATTCATCCCGGTCAAACCAGAATATCTGGATAGGAAGGTGCGCATATTTGATAAACCGGCCTGTATCGAATCCGTATTCCATTCTGTTTTTCCTGTTAGTTGATCAAAGCACCGAGCGAAGTTGTCAGTTCGTCGAGCTTAATCAGGCAAGAACCACCAATTGCATACGGCAGCGCACGGACCCAGCCCTCGTTCATCTTCGTTGCCGCAGTTGCAATTAACCAGCCGCCACCGACAAAGCCGATTGGGCCTTTGGCGACCTTATTAATCGCAATGTCATAGATGTTGTAGCCGAAGCTACCAGCGGCAGGAGTTGTGAATGCATGTGCTGCATCGCCTACAGCCAGAACAGCCAGCCCTACAGCAGCCAGGGTAATAACTTTTGTGACTTTACTGGTTTTCACCAGCTTTAAAGCATTGGCTGCCATTACAGGTGTTTCTGTAGCAGATACGTTAACTGCACCCGCAGCGGCCAGATGTGAACGGTGAAAAAGATTCGCGGTTGTGGCTTTCAGCTTTTTGAACATAGTGACTCCGGTTTATTTTGCAGCTTTGGTTGAAGTTGCTGAGGTCGTTTTCAGCTTCATGATGTTTTCGAGGATCTTGTCTTTGGCAAAGCCGACAACCTTCACAGGGGTATCGGTTTCTGCGCCAAACAGGAACGAAGGGGTGCCATTAACGCCGAGCTTGGAAATGATTTCCTGGTGCTCTTTGATAACGCGGTCTGCCTGTTCACAGGTCTTCAGAGACTTGTAATTGGCAACCTGCAATGCAGTTGCTTGTTCAAGTGATTCATGTGGAAGGGCATCAGAGAAGGCATACTTAACAGCCTCATCTTTGTTATCGGAGCAAATGATGTGTTCGATTTTTGCTCTTGCCAGTGGGTGCCCCGGATTAACCATAAAAATGAGCTTGCGATGCAGCGCTCCATCAGGGTCGGTCTGCTTCAGCCAGTTATCATATGCATGGCAGTAAGGACAGTCGGGGTCTGTAAATTCGTAGTAGGCCGGTGCATTAGCTGGCCCAACAGAAATTGCTGAAGAGAAATCGATGGTTTTGATTGTTTTGCCGATAAGCTGGTTTTTGCTCTTTTCGGTCAGGTTTTCACCGTTCTTATTGTACATTTCGCCAAAAATTAAAACGCCTTCGTGATCAGGAGTTTCCGGCGCGAAGTACATGATATTGCCGCCAGTTTGAAGCTGGAAAACTCCGGGCAGCGGAGATTGAGAGAAATCAGTAACGTTCAACTGGGAAAAAGATGCCTTTAACTCAGCTTGAGCAGCATCAAGATCCTTTTGCGCTACTGATTTCTGTTGCGCATGCGCAGCGTCTTCAGGCTTGTTTGCCTGTGCGTCCTGTTGCGCATGCGCAACAGAGACAGCCAGACCGAGGGAAACAGCGGCTGCGATAAAATGTTTTTTGCCGATCATTTATTCTTGCTCTCCAGTCTTAAAAAAATTGATTCCGCAGATTCAACCGTTGTTACCGGCTTATTCACTACGGGTTTCGAAACGGTTTTTTTCCGCACAACGCTTCGCTTTACGGATGTACTACGAATACTCGGCTTGGCGTTCAGGCTTGGAGGGATGGCGTAATAACCAAAATTATTCGAATTGAATAATTTGTCAGCTTCACCAGTGGGGACCATGTAGAACTCACCGCCCCCTTCTGAATGATGCTTTCAGTAGGTGCGCCATATGCAACTGACTGAGAAGCAAGAATGCTTAGCAGAACAGCAGAGATACGTTTGACTCTCACCTTTTGATTTCTCCTTTATGATACAAATAAGTATCATTAAGGGGGATTATAATTAATTTTTGATTTGGTTCAATGGAATGAAAGTGATTAAATTGAAAATAATACAAAAAAGTATCAGCAGTGAAGTTATGTTGTTGATATGAAAGGGTTATTTAATTTTGCTTGATTGTAATTTGGAGGGGCTTAATTTGGCTGGAAAGTTGGGAGTTGCACCCCGTGGGACTCACAGGGTGCGAGGGATTAGTCTTTATGATTCTCTATGTATCTGGCGAGCGCAGTATAGATAACGCGATTTCCCTTTTGGTTATCCGTTTCTGCAAGTTCCTGAATGTGCTTAGCGGTATCTTTGCGCACCCAAAAACCAACAGTGGGTGCATCGCTTGGGCTGGCAAAATAGCGGGGAGGCAGTTTTCCATCCAAACGTTCTTTAATAAACCATTCAGCAGCATCGGATACTAACTGAGTTTTCATCTCACCTTCTGAAAAATCAAGAAGTTGTTGGATTCGGTCTGTAATTTCTGGCTCGACCTTTAGCTTAAAAAAATGCAAGTCATTGTTCGAAGACATTTCATGTTTCCTGTTTATAGTTGTGTTGTGATCTTGATGGCTGCGTGCCTCCTCATTCAGCAATGCCTATACCTCCTTAGTGAAAGCTTTATCCTTAAACGACATATGCAGGTTGTTTTGATACGCGTAATTCACAAGCGCAGTAAAAATGATTTCCGTTGGTGTTACATTATTGTTATCGGCCAGAAACGCAGCTTTCTCTTGCACTTCTGGCTCTATGAATACATTATACGAATAAGTATCATCAGGCGCAGGTTTCTCGCATGAGATTTTTCTGGATTTGCGATTTACGAATTTGCTGACAATTTCATTTTGGAGTTGGTAAAGGGTTTGCTCACGGGATAAGGCTACCAGACGCAGGTTATAAGCGATGGTCTTGTTAAACCGCTTCAACGCAGTTTTTTTCATCGTTTTCACGCCAGTGTTAACCTCGATCATAGCTCACCTCTGTTTGATCCAATCACGATCCAAAAATTACGGGTTTTTACTCCGGGCGCTACCGTTATTGCCTGTAATATAGTATGATTTTTCTCAAATTGTTAGAAGGGGAAAGGATCATGTATAACTGGCCGTTGAGTACAGCCGTTTCTCTAGCTAATGAGAACTTTTTGGACAGTGTGCAGATAGTGTTTGAGCATAACGCAATCAGCCAACCTTACTCTATACGTTTCAAAACTAAATGCGGTGATCGTGCTCGCCTGGTAACGACACACACCTCATCAGCAAAACGTAAAGTTCGTGGCTTTAGCAATACCTCATCTGCGCGGAACTACCTGGAAAAGAACTTTCCACAGTATGAGCAAATCCTGAAGGATACGGTTATCGAAGAATTGAACTAAGAAAAGACAAAGCCCGCATCATCTGGCAATGAAGCGGGCCTTTAAATTGGGCGGTAGTGTCGGACACACCCCGCTGTAATACCTAGCAACCTTCAATGTTGTTCTTGTTTGGCGACGAGGCGCAACAATGAGGGCTTGGGATTATTATAGCAAAATTTTAGGGTAAAAAAAGACCTGACACTGCCAATTTATCCCCTTATTGGGCTTTTTGGCATGGCTTCTACTCTAAAATTAGCCTTACATGATACTGAAAAGTATCATGAAACCTCTCCTGATGCTTTTTTCGAACATCTTGGCGGCTTACGTCCGGCTGCATATTGTCGGTGGTTTTGGTACAGAAATGACGATCCTGATGGCCGTCATCTCTACATACCATGCGGCCAAACCCGCCGTCAGCGCATGTCTGTTTCCAGCCTTCAAGAGTTTAGAGACAGGGTGCCGGGACAGATAAATCAGTATTACACCCCAAATGTATTCTTTGACTGGCGCAAGAAAGCTTTATTGGCTGGATTCTGTGCAAACTACGTAGAGATCGATACGACCTTAGATCGAGGTTTGCGTCCAGATGAGTGCGAGCGGGTAAGGAATGAAGTCTTTGAACAGTTAAGAAAATCAGCTCTACCCCTTCCATCCTCTGTGGTTGAAAGTGGCTCAGGGGGACTTCACCTGTACTGGACGTATGAAATGCTAGATGCATACCCAGCCAGGCAAGCGCTCTGGACTAAGGTTTCACATGCCTTAACTTCTGCTTTTACAGGAGGTGAGTTATGGAAAGTCGATTATGCTGCTTCTCACGACATTACGCGCTTCTTGAGAGTACCCGGCTCTGTTCATGCGGAAACCGTTTGTGACGTTCGGGCTTTCAGACTTAATGAACAAGATCTGCCTTTTGATGAACTAGCTGCACAACTTAACGTTGCGCCAGTTGAACAAAGGGTCAGCTTTGGTTCAGCAGTGAATGAACCAGTAATTCAAGACTCCCGCCAAACCGCGTCATCAGGCTATCACAGCATCAGTGCATGGTGGCTACGCATCTACTGGCACCTCTATAACCATTTACGCAATGTTGGCAGGCTTAAGCAAGGAAACAGAGACAGTGTGGCGTTCATAATGTTTGTTGCCCTACGCCGCACAGTTTCACTAAATAAAGCCTGGGCGCGTATCAAAGAGATCAACTCAAGTCACATTGGTCTTGATGAGCGCGAACTTCAAAGCTATCTAAGCACAGCCTCAAGAACACTCTACCGATACAAAAAGGAAACTCTTGTTGAATACCTGAAAGCTGCAAACATACCGGTTCCAGACTTCCTACAGGGTGAAACTGTGAACTGGAAAGTGAGCAAGGGACTTGATGCTGAAGAGATACGTTTAAGGCAGTCGAAGGCTGGCATTAGCAGCGCCATGAAGCGGCGCGAGAGTACGTTGGAGTTAATAAAGTCTGCTATTCAAAGTGGAGCCAAAAAAGGGCACGAGATAGCGTCTTTAGCAGGTATTTCGTTGCGAACTGTACAGCGTTACGTAAGCAGTAACATTGCGTCATTCGCTAGTCTTGTATATCCGCCCCCCGTGGGGATGATGTAACTTAATTAGTTTCTTTGGTTAACGGTCTAACCTTTGATGATCTCTTGACTGCTGAGTTCGTCTGGGTGCTGGCCCGGTCAATGCGTCTGGGTGCTGCCCGGTCAATGCGTCTGGGTGCTGGCCCGGTCAATGCGTCTGGGTGCTGGCCCGGTCAATGCGTCTGGTGCTGGCCCGGTCAATGCGTCCTGGCCCGGTCAATGGCCCGGTCAATGGGTGCTGGCCCGGTCAATGCGTCTGGGTGCTGGCCCGGTCAATGCGTCTGGGTGCTGGCCCGGTCAATGCGTCTGGGTGCTGGCCGGTCAATGCGTCTGGGTGCTGGCCCGGTCAATGCGTCTGGGTGCTGGCCCGGTCAATGCGTCTGGGTGCTGGCCCGGTCAATGCGTCTGGGTGCTGGCCGGTCAATGCGTCTGGGTGCTGGCCCGGTCAATGCGTCTGGGTGCTGGCCCGGTCAATGCGTCTGGGTGCTGGCCCGGTCAATGCGTCTGGTGCTGGCCCGGTCAATGCGTCTGGGTGCTGGCCGGTCAATGCCCGGTCAATGCGTCTGGGTGCTGGCGCAATTTATCGCAGCGAGTGCGGTTAAAATTGCGCATGCGCAACAGTTTAAGATGAATGGAAACTAACGGGATACCTTTTTGACGGTTGCTATTAACTCACCGCCTGTGAGTTGATACTTCTTCCCATCAATCAGCATGATCAGAATCCTTATGACTTCTGCATTAGAGGTTTTGGGGGGCAAGTCGTACATTTCCTTAAATCTTGTAAGTGCTGATATGTCATCACCATGCAAAATCGTGTTTAATCTAGCGCCGCCAGCATTAATCAGCTTCTCCATCGATTTTTTATACAATTCAGCCTGGCTCTTGGGCGCTGTTTTACCTTTAGGTCTACCGACCTTTTTAGATGAAGTAATCAAAATCATTCCCCGCTATGATACTTTTTAGTATCATAAGGCAATGTGAGGCATATTGGTATCATTTGATTAAAAAGTTCATCTATTTTCAGCAGGTCCGTTTAGTTGGTATGCAGGTATCGCTGAGTGAAATTTGAACTTTTAACTTCATTTAGGACAACACGTATGGAAATATTGCAAAACAAATACTTCTTAAGTCACTGTATTCTTTAGACCATTATGGATTCTTCAGCGAATCGTTCATGGTATAATTTCACCCGATGTTGCGCATGCGCAACTCGCTACTTGGACATTGGTCACAAAATGTTTTTAACATGATACTTAAACGTTGCATGTAATACACTTATCTGTCATATTAGCTGCATGCCAAGAATGGCACGGGATATTGAATCCATAGCCGGAGATTAGACAAGAATGGTTAAGCATTTAAGTACCAAACCCGCTTCAAAGCTTGCAACCCTTACTCAAGCGCAAGCTAAACAACTCAAGACTCTGCATCCAATTATTAGCAACTCCAATGGTAAAGGTGGCGTAGGTAAAACAACCTATACCGCTCATCAAGCTTGGTATGCTTCCGAGTTACTTGGGCTTAAGGTGCTCGTAGTAGACCTCGATCCTGATATGCACATTACTAAAGTTTTCTTTGGTGAACACTTTGAACTGAATGAATATGCATCTTCAACAATGTTGTTCAGTGACGACGAAATCACTAAGCCGATCATTCAACATCCAGATAATGAAAATCTCTATTTTCTACCGGCTGACTACGAATTAGAGCATATCGGTAAAGGTTTGGATGTGGAGGCCACAATTGCTCTTTATCCATACTTCCAGTTGCAGGCACTACGCCAAAATTACGATATCGTGATTATTGACTGCCCACCTGGTAAGGGAGATTACCGAAACGCGGGTATGCTCGCATCTGACTTAACTGTCCTCATTACTGAAATGAGTGGCGTTTCTTTCAGTGCAGTTAACTCAGCGATTTCTACTATTGATCAACTGGTTCGTGACTTAAACAGTCAAAACCCTGATTTTCAATTCAAGTTCCCAGGATATTTGATTATTCCAAATAAATACAAAGCATCACGTCAAAAGCATCGAAATGCACTTGATGAGTTGAGAGATTCTCCACTTAACGTGGGTATACCTCTGGGTGACTTTGAACCGATTGAAGATACCCTTAACAATCGCCGTCCTGTTTGGGATGTCAAAACTGGCAATGGCCGCACAGCAGCCAAAGCATTTATTGAAGTGATCAATACCATTCTGAAAGCTGCAATCAAGGAGGCTAAATAATGTCTGTTAAAAAAATTACTGTCCCAGCCTCTTTAAAAGCCTCATCACTGTCTAGCTTATCGAAAACAGCGATGACCCGTGGTGCTAACATTGCGGCAGAAGTGCTGTTCGTTGATCCAGAAGAATGTTATACCGTGATAAACCCACGGAAAAAATTCAATCAAGACCTGATTGATTCTTATGCCGAAGAATTTTTAGACCCCGCGCAGGGCCAGCGTGAGCCTTGCCATGTCTATCCGAAAGATGACAAAGGCTATCGGATGCACCACGGCGCAACACGCCGCCTTGCAGCGCTCAAAGCTAAAGAGCGTAAGCCTGATTTTAAATTAAAAGTCATTATTGATAGCGAACTCCTCAATCGTAGTGATGCTGCTAATTATTTTGAGCAAGGCGCTAACAACATTAAGCGCGATAATATGTCTGTATTCGATCAGGCAGATTGGATTGCTGAGAGTATGGAGTTAGCCAAAGCTGAAGGTGTTAAACTGACACTGACAGAGGTCGCAGAAAAACTCGCAATGAGCAAATCGAAGGTTTCGCGCATTTATGCATTACGCAATGCGGCCCCAGAGATTCGTGAAATCTATGACACTCGTACTCAAGACCCAGAAACTTTAACTAACCTGGTTAAAATTCGCGAAACTAACCCGGATCTTTTCACGACTCTTGTAAATGAGACTGAGCTTGATCGTGCGACTGTTCGCGAGGCTGCAAAAAGCGGCACTTTACCAAAACCAGAATATCCTATGATTGCTGGTAATGGCCAACCGCTTATAAAAACGCAAGATGATTCCCAAACCTTAAGTGCTCAGACAACTACCTCTGACAGTAATGGATATGATTGGAGTAATTTTGTTGCGCATGCGCAACAAAGTCCACTTGACGATCTACAGTTAAGCACTGGCAATAACGTAACCATTTATCAGTGTAAAGTTGAAGGCGGTTATATGGCGGCTGCATCAACTGATTTTCCGTCTCACAAGCAATTGAAGTTAGAAGATAACCATTTCTCAATATCTGGTGATGCTCAAGCTGCACTTAATCAGGCATATCTCAGCCTTTATCACTGGTCTGAAAATTTAGAGAAAGACACGAACCTGAATGAAGAACAACTCAGCGATATAGTGCTTTTAGGTGGGTTCTTGCGCATGCGCTTAGCCGCTGTGCCGGGAACAACTCCACCGGCTCCTAAGAGAGAGCCTAAACCTAAAGCTAAAGCTAAAGCGTCATGCATTCAGGGCACTTGGGAAGGACAGGAGTGTGTACTGGTATCTGACCTCAGCGTTCTTAGCTCAGAAGAATTGGCAGCGATTGGATCAAGCGACATGGTCTATATCGACGGATTAAAAGGTGGTCGTAAACTTATTCATCCCGAAGAATTTACGCTTAAGGGCGTTAAATTCAAGATTGAGGACTAAACCATGTTCGCAATCTTACTTAAAGACCGGGGTTTCCCGGTCCATTTATATCTTCAACACATGATGAAGGAAGTAAATCTTAGTCGCACGGATGCAGGGAAGCGGCTTAGTCAGTTTGCCTACGAGGCAGGTCTTCGTGATACTGCGAGCACACCCCTCAATAACACAATGACCGATTGGGTGAGGAATCTCAAAACGCCGCAATGGGCTGTAGTCAGTTGTATGCAACTGCTCGAAATTTCCGGGCGAGTTCCGAAGACTCAACAAGAGTGGGCATTCTGGGCCTTTAGCCGAATCGATAATAAAATTGCTACGGATAGACATATTCCACGAAATTGGCCGGTGGAAACAGCTAACTACTGGTTGGAGTGTGCTGAACGTTACAGCTACTGGTACAACAGACGAAGTGAAATCAAACAATGCCTTGGTGCTTGTGAAAGTCCGTTGCTTGCAGCAAAACTTATGTATCACATTTTTGGCGAGATTGATGAAGTTTGTAGCTACCCTGAACTTTTCTTCAGCCTGGCACACGGTAAATTAGCAAACGAGCAGGTTGCATCTTCGGTTCGAAATGATGTAGCTCTTAATATGCTTCAAGTTGAGCATGTGTGCCTGAATGACCATGAAGCTAAAAAGATGGACGAGAGTATAAAAGCTGAACTTAATATTCTTTCCGGTATGAACTTAATCAATATTGACCACGATAAAATGATAAGGGGGCAAAAATTCAATTTGCTCTCTCTTTTGAGGGAACCTGCTTAATTATTCCTTCGACAAGTTCGCGAAGAAAGTTGTTTGCGACTTTCCTCGCGAAATTAGCGCGTTTTATATCTGAATCAACATGATTATGGAACGCAAAAAAGAATTTTTCACTATAAAGATAAGCTATTTTCAGTCGATAACGCTCATGGATGAATGAAAGCTGAAGTCGTACCCAATCATGATCGTCAATATGTATCATGACGGGAAGAGTAATATACTTAAGAACATCCTTCTCTTTTGGATTCAGCTTTTTCATCGAGTATCCTTGTGAAAACGACCGTTGCTATATGATTATAGTATGGTTATGTAAAAATTAAACGGGAATAATTATGTGGCAGGAAGTTCTGTGCGCAGAGTTAAGTGTTGGAGCGCACAAAAAACAATTCAATCTGGGGCAGTTAGCAAATGAGCTAATTAACGTATTACCGATATCTCCTGTTGCATTCAAGCGACTTCTACTGTCGCAATACGATGCACGTAAAGAGATCAGCGAAGCAGATTTGCATGATATGATCTGCTTCATAAGCGACAAGTTAGGTCATGCTGAGCTTGAAAAACATTTGCTCGATGAAAGTGGAGACGCGCACCTAATTGATTCTGATGACGAATGGCTCTTTACCGACTCTGCTATAGAGCTTTGCAGCGAAGATAGCCTATTTCTCGACGTTTATGTAAATCGTCATAAAGTTGCTGACTTGAGTGAGACCGGGAACTTAGAAAACACTTTTCATTGAAAGCCCTGCAAGAAAACGCAGGTATATTCATTACTCATTATTCATACAAACATTACACATTAATTTTCGAAACTAACTTGTCATCAAATAAGCTTAAAATTGATGTGGTCAGGTCTTAGAAGCGCCGTAAGGCGCTTAAAAGTCCACTCTTATAGATTCCAGAATCCTTACCGGATTTCTGCCACCACTAATGTTAGCCACTTTTTCAGAACAGTCGCGAATTGTTTGTGCAAGGCGAGTAAAATGAGTAGGGTTTTTCCCCGCCATTTCGCAGCATTTACTTTTAGCTAATTGAGGGTGAGTTAAAATTATTTCAATCAGTTTTTTATTGGCGGGTGAATCTGCCGACTTTGCTGGAAGAATAGTTAGCAAGCTTTCAATGTATGACTCTGTTGTAAATCCAAAGTAATATAAGACTTCAGTGGCATTATTTAATAACGATCCAACTCGTTCGGCTGATAATTCAATCCGGCAATTTATATTGCTTTCTTTTATCCAGTTCATATAAGTAATATGATTATCAATATCACTGAGCCGTAAAATTGATAACTTTTTATCTATGTCAATTATGTACACATCATTCTCGTCAATGAAATAAATTTGCTTATTTATATCATATTGAACGTCGAAATTGTAACAGCTTGCCAAAATGGTGCGGTGTTCGATTGATTGGCTATCAGCCACCTCCTGATAACAGCGAAATTTTCGCCGCGCCCCGCCTTACGGCGGGGCGAACTAAAGAAAGTGTGCCCGAGGGGGCGGCGGTGCGTAGGTGCCCGGTGCAGCCACGGGTGAAATTCCGCTTCCTCATCGCGGTGTTCGCTCCTCGCTGCGCTGCGCTGCGGTGCGCCTCAACGCGATTTGCGGCGAGCGTAACCGGCGCGGAGACGGTGATCATCACAGGCCCGCGCGGCGGCGGGCGCATTTCAACGGCAGGTGCCCGAGGGGGCGGCGGTGCGTAGGTGCCCGGTGCGGCCACGGGTGAAATTCCGCTTCCTCATCGCGGTGTTCGCTCCTCGCTGCGCTGCGGTGCGCCTCAACGCGATTTGCGGCGAGCGTAACCGGCGCGGAGACGGTGATCATCACAGGCCCGCGCGGCGGCGGGCGCATTTTAAGGGCAGGTGCCCGAGGGGGCGGCGGTGCGTAGGTGCCCGGTGCGGCCACGGGTGAAATTCCGCTTCCTCATCGCGGTGTTCGCTCCTCGCTGCGCTGCGGTGCGCCTCAACGCGATTTGCGGCGAGCGTAACCGGCGCGGAGACGGTGATCATCACAGGCCCGCGCGGCGGCGGGCGCATTTTAACGGCAGGTGCCCGAGAGGGCGGCGGTGCGTAGGTGCCCGGTGCGGCCACGGGTGAAATTCCGCTTCCTCATCGCGGTGTTCGCTCCTCGCTGCGCTGCGGTGCGCCTCAACGCGATTTGCGGCGAGCGTAACCGGCGCGGAGATGGTGATCATCACAGGCCCGCGCGGCGGCGGGCGCATTTTAACGGCAGGTGCCCGAGGGGGCGGCGGTGCGTAGGTGCCCGGTGCGGCCACGGGTGTAATTCCGCTTCCTCATCGCGGTGTTCGCTCCTCGCTGCGCTGCGGTGCGCCTCAACGCGATTTGCGGCGAGCGTAACCGGCGCGGAGACGGTGATCATTACAGGCCCGCGCGGCGGCGGGCGCATTTTAACGGCAGGTGCCCGAGAGGGCGGCGGTGCGTAGGTGCCCGGTGCGGCCACGGGTGTAATTCCGCTTCCTCATCGCGGTGTTCGCTCCTCGCTGCGCTGCGGTGCGCCTCAACGCGATTTGCGGCGAGCGTACTCATCAAGCAAGTAATTTAATAAGCACTTACATTTAACAGTGGAGAAATAATAAAACTGGTCTAGCAGAAAAGGAGGTTTTAATAAACATATAATTAAATATATTCGCTTTTATTTTTATATTACCTATGATAAGGTAATATAAATTAAAGCGGAGGTGTAATATGTTTGCTGTGATGAAAGGCCACACTGTAGAAATCTCGTTTAATAATCTTAGGTATAGTGTAAGACTTAATACTGTTAAGGATGCTCTTACATATCTTGAAGTCATCAACAAACTGGCGAAAAGAGGGGAGTATGCATCTCTCCCGGCCAACTTTGCCGATGAGCTTTTCTCGCACCTCAATAAGATTGGCCGCATCGGGCCTAAGCGGAATGTAAGCCACAATGTTCTACATGAAAAGGCGCGTTTAGTCAGTTCCCTTGCTAAATCTAGGGGGGCGCTGTCTCATGCGTAGAAAAGTAAAAATTACTTGTCTCAATCGCTTAGGCATAAAGCTAGGGACAATGACCATAACTACTGATGATGCTGTTGTTGATCCGAAAGATATCTTTGAGAAAAACAGGAAAGCAATCAAAGAACTTTATCCCGCAACTGTAAAGGTGAAGATGTACAAAAAGAAATAAATAATTTTATCGCATGATGTGCATTTAAAATTGTTGAGTTATTACCTTTTTACAGGTAATATAATCATGAAAGAAAATTAATCATACATACTCGGGCATTGTGCCCTTAACCGGAGATAAAAAGTATGTCTAACCCAAAATCACCTGTCGTTAATCCAAACACGCCTCCTCTTGAAAGTCTACTTGCAGATTTTAATGCAAGATTGTATTTCTACCCGGAAAACATGACGGGTTATTTCGCCTTGCGAAACTCAACCGATTTTCAGTGCGCTAAAATTTATGCCGAAGTAACTGGGGGCCAGAGGGTCGAGGTTGCAGCAATTGGCTGTAACATCCGTGCCCAGGAAGCTTTACAAGTATTGACCGAAGCTTTCCAGCCGCTGCGAGAGGCATTAGAGCAACAAAAAGCTACTAAGCAGGCAGGGCGTGAACACCTTAATCATTATGAGCGTCGTCTTGAAGAACGCAGGGACCGCTTCAGTGACTTAGCATTTAAGAAGCGTCGGGCAGCATTAGACGCGTTTGATGCTAGTCACAACGCCGTTGCGCACATTCCCTTTGGACAACCTATTTTAATCGGCCATCACAGCGAAAGAAGACATCGCGCCGTACTCTCTCGTTCCCATCGCTTAATGGACAAAAGCTGTGAATTATCTAAAACGGCAGATTACTATGAAAATCGCGCCGATAGTGTTGGCAGAAGTGGTATATCCTCAGACGATCCTGAAGCGACAATGAAACTTGCAGAGAAAGTAGCAAGCCTGAAAAAAGCTCATGCCATGATGATTGAAGCTAATAAAATAGTCAGGCTAAAAAATGTAAGCGACGAAGGCAAACAGGAAGCGCTATTTTGCCTTGGTTATTCTGAAAAAATGATCAAAGAGATATTAGAGCCTGTTTACGGCGCTCAGGGTTTTGCAAGTTATCAATTGAGTTTAAGCAATAAAGCTATAAAAACTGCTGAAGAAAGAATTTCAGCGATAGAGAAAGCAAAAAGCCTCAATACAGAAGAAGTTTCATATAGTGGCTTCACGGTACAAAATGATACGGATGACAATAGGATCATCATCCGATTTGAAGAGAAGCCAGCGGAAGACGTCAGAACGTTGCTAAAAAGGAATGCTTTTAAATTTAGTCCGTCGCGTAAAGGGGCGTGGGTTAGAAAAATCACACCTAACGCGCTGGCTTCGATGAAGTATTTACTTAAAAACTTAATTGAGATTATGTAAGAATAAGGCGGCGTTAGCCGCCTTTTTTTTCATAGAGTCAATCATTATATAACGTTTAATCAAGCAGGTATTCATGGAACACTTAAGCTATTACGATTCGGCTGAGGACATGCAGATAGATCGCAAACGAGTCATGGCCGAATTTGAAAAACATCATACTGAAACACGGGATGTAGAGGAGTTTTTCTCAAAGCATCCTGCTAACTGCAACAAATTTGATGCGCAAGAACTACTCATTTTTTTAGGTTACTAATCCGCTATAGTGTTGCGCATGCGCAATTTAAAAACCTATCATCGGTTTAGTTTATTGAAATGTTTAGTCTTTTCATGTTCCGGGCTGTGTCTTTGCTGTTCCATCTTGCAGGTAAAAATCACCCTCTCTATACTGTATAAAAAAACAGTGTTAGGGAGGGGCTATGCAGATTGAAATTTATACACCATCAAAGGCTGACATCAAGCAGCATGCATTTTTTTATGCAGAACCGGTGTATGCCGGTTTCCCTTCTCCAACAAGCGGCTATGAAGCTTCTGAATTGAATCTTCACGACTACTGTGTAAAAAACAGAAACGCGACTTTCTTTGTCAGAGCGTCCGGTTCATCAATGATCGAAGCAGGGATAGGTGATAACGATATTTTAGTTGTGGACAGGTCTCTTAAGCCCGTTCCTGGCAATGTTGTTATAGCCGCGATGGATAATGAGTTTACAGTCAAGTTGTTGAACATCGTGTCAGGTAAACCTGTTCTTATGCCTATGAATCGCGCGTACAGCCCTATCTATCCAGACCCGGACAGCTTAATTATCTGGGGTGTCGTAACATATATTGTTAAAAAGGCAGATATATGTTTGCCTTAATCGACATTAATTCTGCTTTCGCCAGTTGCGAAACAGTTTTTAGACCGGATCTTTATAACAGTCCGGTTGTGGTCTTAAGCTCAAACGATGGCAATATAATTGCAAGAAATAAACTTGCGAAGAAATTAGGCATAAAAATGGGAGATCCCTATTTTCAGCTTAGGGGGTTCTTGAAGAAAAATAACGTTGCCGTTTTTTCGTCGAATTACACGTTGTATCATAGCTTTAGCCAACGGTTTTATAATTTAATCGAGTCGGTATCTCCTAAAACAGAAATCTACAGCGTAGATGAAGTCTTTTCACAAATTGATAGTGTTGATAATGTAATGTCATTCGATGAATTTGGAAAAGAACTAAGAGAGTTGATATTTAGGAATACCGGCCTAACGGTTGGAATCGGAATAGCACCAACCAAAACTTTAGCTAAAGTGTGCAATCACCATGCTAAAAAATGGGATATTTTCGGCGGAGTTGTAGCGTTATATAATACAGAAAGAATAAAACGTATGTTAATTAAGACAGACGTTGAAGATGTTTGGGGAGTTGGACGGCGACTTACCAAAAAACTCGCATTAATGGGTATAAAAACAGCTTATGATCTGGCCCAAGCGGATACTCGATTAATCAGAAAAAGCTTTGGTGTTGTCCTGGAGAGGACTGTTAGGGAGTTACGCGGAGAGGTTTGTTTCAGGCTTGAAGAAAATCCGCCAGTTAAGCAACAGATAGTTGTGTCACGTTCATTTGGTAGTCGTGTGACAGCACTTGATGACATGCAGAGGGCTGTCTGTGGTTACGCGGTCAGAGCAGCAGCTAAGCTACGTAGCGAAAAGCAGTACGCACGCATAATCAGTGTCTTCATAAAGTCTTCCCCATTTGCATTAAATGACGAGCCATACAGCAACATAGCCACTATTAAGTTAAATACTGCCTCGCAAGATACAAGGGACATCATCGAGGCGTCACAGCGCGCCCTGGCAATGATTTGGCGCGATGGAATACGATATGCAAAGGCAGGGGTGATGCTGGGCGATTTCTCCGGTAAAGAAACTCAGTATAATCTGTTTGATGAGCACCGGCCAAAGCCTAAGAGTGAACAGTTAATGAGAGTGCTTGATCAGCTTAACGCTCGTGACGGAAACCATCTCTTCTTTGCAGGAGAAGGTATAGACAACTCCTTTTCTATGAGGCGTGAACTACTTTCACCGTGCTACACGACAAATTGGAATGACATACCAACAGCTAAAGTTTTATAATCCGCAGTCTTCAAGGATTTTAATCAATGTAAGGATTTCACATGGCAGGCAGAGAAGATAGTTTAAAAGCTGTGTTTGATGATTTATTTATAAGCGCCTGTGAGCATTACGGAACAATAGATGTAAGGGCACCTCTAAATGGTTTAGACCGTTTTTTTAATGCTGACACACTATTCTCAACTTTCGATAGATTTTTTATTGTTGAGTTTAAATCTTTCATGCACAGTCTGGGTGATGAAAAATACAAAGACTCTGCATGTGACATTTGCTGCGGTTTAGTTGCTGCACCGAGTGTTATACCTTTACATGATCAATGCCATTTTGCTATGTGGGGAAGAATTAACAGAAAATCACATTGTTTAGAAGGTGATTATCAAATCTATAGGAAGGCTGTTTGTAGACCTGTCGTTCTCCCCGAATGTAGAGGAGCTAGCTACTCAGATGATTCTATAGAGTTTGAACATTTCAAATCTCTTGCTAAAAAAGCTGGACAAAACGCAGCGGGTTTACGTTCAACTGAATTTCAGATCTATCTTGCGTGGCTTCTCGGCAATCGCGGTATTGGCGCTAATGGAAAGGGTGATTTTAATTGTGCTATATACGCAACATCTAAGTCACACGGCATTGCAGGAATGGCTTTCAAAACAAGTTCAGATCTTCATCGATGGTCTACAGGAGCGCGGCCTGCGAAGCGAAACGATGATTGGGATGGTTTTTCGGCTTCATAATTTAGCACATCCCAAAATCATGCTCTGTCCTCAAAGCGACATAATGGCCCCCTTCGGCTCCCCGGCGCTGCCGGGTCGTCGAGCCATACTCCGCTAAGCGGCAAGCCGCTAAGCTCCGCCGAACCCCGCAGGCGGGTTTCGGGCCTACCGGCTAATGTCTGATGGCTGAGGTCAAAGACGTGCAGCCAGCCTTGCGGCTGTCGCGCAAAAGGGCCATGCAGCCAGCCTGACGGCTGTCGCAATAACCGGTCGCAGGCTCCCTCTGAAGGCTCACGCCTTGCGTGAGAAATGCTGTGCCCTGTCTTACCTCTCTGCCGTGACGCTTCCCCGAGTCCCTCCACCGCGCCTGACGATGCCACACGGGCTGTGCCGGTCAAGGGTCGCTGGCGCTGAACGGCTGCACCCGGTCCCTCCGGGCTGCGGCTTTGCCGTTCCCCCGTGACAGTCACCTGCCGCCCGTGAGGCACCTCGGGCTTTGCGGCGGGGGAACGGGGAATCATCAGCAACAACAACGGGAGAGAAAGACATGTCACAGCAAAACATCAACGTCAAGGTCAAGGGCGCAGCGAAAGGCCCAAGGAATCTTTCGAAAGGTCATAAAAATGAAGGGGATATGATTAAATCGACTGTAAAAGGTTCAATTGTAGGTAATTATGACGAAGTCGCCGCGCACCTAAAAAATAATTACCCGGCAGGTGTTTTCACTGTAATCGTATGGACGCGTGAAGAAATTAAACAATTGGCACAGGAGGGGGGAGCATCAATAAGTGATAGCCAAGCAGATGACGTACTGTTTGATATTGCCACGAATGAGATTCATGAGCATGGACAAAATGAAGAAAGTGCCCTGTCTTATATATATTCGATAAAAGGGCATGCCGAGTAAAAATTACTTAATTCTACCTGGTATAATTTTTTTAGTTTATATATAATGTATTTGCTTTCAGGCGCAATGCCTAAACCGGACACCCGCCGTAATTCGGATAGTAGGTAAGAAATGAAAATCACTATTTCTCATGCAATTTCAGTATTAAACATTTCAGGCGAAATCACAGAAGTTTCAATCAAACGCGCTTACAGAAGTCTCGCCAATAAACTCCATCCTGACCGTAATCCGGGCAATGCTAAAGCAGCGGAAGAAATGAAGTTAGTTAACGCTGTGTATGAATTTATTAAAACCCAGAACATTGAAGCAATTCAGAGTGCTGCCGCTGAAGCACATGATGAAAAGTTAGTGGGCGTAATTGCAAGTCTTAATCAGCTTTCGGGCATCAAGTACGAACAGATTGGTCGCTGGGTATGGATCATGGGAGACACCCGACCTCACAAAGAAACCCTTAAGGCTCTCGGCTGCATGTGGTCACGTCAAAAGCAGCTTTGGTACTTTCGCCCTAATGAACATAAAGCGCCTTTCAATCGCCGCACACATGAACAGGACGAACTACGGGAAAAGTATGGCACAAGCGGTGAGCGCCGCAGTGCAGGCATGACATCCTTACATGGCTAGTTAACCTGGCGGGGGATTGACCCCCGCCAGATTAAATATCGGGCACCCGCCGCAATTCGGGAAGGAATTAAAATGAAAAACTACAGAAAAACAATCACTGGCACAATCACCGAAATCAACGGGATTTCGCAATTACATTTTAACGGTGTATATAAATTGTCGGGAGGGAAAAACACCCTTAACTTTCCTTTCTTTCAAGAAATCCCCCTCCACAATCAGATTGAATCAATAATGTTGGTGAATAAAATGTGCACCAATGTCACAAGGGTTTGCATTTTAAGGGATGTTAATCAAGTTAAAGATATTGAAATTACGTACAACCTGCCAGCCTGAATAAATTCTAAATGATGAAACGGTCTGCTGACCGTTTCACCTCTAAATATTGGAGTTTCATAATGTCCCATTTTACTTATCCATGCTTTATTGGTGTTCAGGGCGGTCAGAGAATTATCACTATTCAGGTGCCATTCTCCCATGTTGAACGTTTACTAGTGTGTGACAACACAGGCCATGTCCTTGAGCGAAGTCAGCGGGAACGTAGCACGAAACGCGTAAACGACTTTGCTAAATATCTTCTTGATGCAGTAGAGCATGATAAACCTTTTATCGTTCCCCCGCTCATCGGTAATTGCGATGGTGAATTGCAGATTGAATTATGGGGCGAGACCTTTTTAGGCCAGGTGACATTTCCGATGGAAGCGCGAACAGTCCTTTTTGACGGTCAACACCGACAGGGCGGCATTGTGCAGGCGGTAAAGTGTGATACACGCCTTGCCACTCATAAGGTGACAATAGTGCTCACACAGAATTTAGATCTACCGACCCGGCAACAATTCTTTTCCGACATTAACAGTAATGCCTCAAAACCGAGTGCCTCGATCAATCTTGCATATAACCGTTCCAATGAGGTCAGTCAGCTTGTGAAAGAGGTAATCAGTTCGCATCCTCTACTGCACAGAAAGACAGATTTTGAGCGTCCTGTCGTGACCGGGAAAATCAATAATTACTACGTTTCTTACAAAGCTGTATGCGATGCTACTAATCGCTTTATAGCGTTTCTCAGTGATGACGACGCAGAAACCATAGAGTCAAAACTGTTTTCAATCTGGAGTGCCTGGGTGAAATTTTCCCAGCTAGGGCAGGGGACAGAGATTGCTTATGCTTCTTATAAGTCCTGGTTCGTTACCTTCCATGCCGTATGTATTGTAGGGTTTGGGTTTGCCATGAAAATACTCCTTGAGCGCCATTCACTGACAGAAGTAGTCACAATGCTGGAGAACATGAAATCAGATACGTGCAATGCCCAGTCTAACTACTTTGAACATCAAAACTGGAAGGGCATATGTGTTAATCCTGATACTGGCAACATGATTGCAACAGTAAAGGCGCAAAAGGCTGTGGGTATTAAGCTGGCCGCTACGATTCTGTCCGGCAGTTTTAGCTGATGTTCTATATAGCCGCAGGGATGCGGTTTTTTAGTTTGTAAGGCGTTGATTGCTGCTTATACAATACGTGCTGCTAAGTTAAATAGGGTGAATAATGAACGTTATATTCGAGAATACTCATACAAAAAATACGAAAGAGTTCATTTTTACTGTCTACCAAAAAAATGATGGCTCTTACGTCATTACACATGTCAGTTACAGAATCATGCCAGATGCTTCGCGCCGTGTTGTAGCCCAGAAGGAATGGACAGCCAAAGATCTCACCGAGTTAAAAGGTGGCGAATTTATGAACACCCGGCAGGGAAGCTTTTCGCCAGTTCCTTAGCGTAAAAATTAAGTTGCAAAGCCCTTAGTTCAATACATTTTCGTTAGTGTGACCTCACAATTTCCTCTTTTTGCGCATGCGCAACTTTCAGTATTTTTCTCCCCCTAAACGGCATGCTGGCCCCCTTCGGCTCCCCGGCGCTGCCGGGTCGTCGAGCCATACTCCGCTAAGCGGCAAGCCGCTAAGCTCCGCCGAACCCCGCAGGCGGGTTTCGGGCCTACCGGCTAATGTCTGATGGCTGAGGTCAAAGACGTGCAGCCAGCCTTGCGGCTGTCGCGCAAAAGGGCCATGCAGCCAGCCTGACGGCTGTCGCAATAACCGGTCGCAGGCTCCCTCTGAAGGCTCACGCCTTGCGTGAGAAATGCTGTGCCCTGTCTTACCTCTCTGCCGTGACGCTTCCCCGAGTCCCTCCACCGCGCCTGACGATGCCACACGGGCTGTGCCGGTCAAGGGTCGCTGGCGCTGAACGGCTGCACCCGGTCCCTCCGGGCTGCGGCTTTGCCGTTCCCCCGTGACAGTCACCTGCCGCCCGTGAGGCACCTCGGGCTTTGCGGCGGGGGAACGGGGAATCATCAGCAACAACAACGGGAGAGAAAGACATGTCACAGCAAAACATCAACGTCAAGGTCAAGGGCGCAGCGAAAGGCCCAAGGAATCATTTTGAAAACCATACAGGATACCTTTGGTATAGCCCTGAAGCAGATGCAGCCTGGTATGCCCACTGGAACGGTGAAGAGTGGGATCTAGAAATTGCCGGTATCGGGCTGGCAAGCATGAAGCAGGAACATCCCGACTTAGTGTTGATAACGAGCAAAGATTTTGAACTGATCCGCTATCACCTGAACTGCAAGCCGGTTACTGAAATTTCAGAGGAAATATTCACAGACATGCTGGAAGTGCTGCCACCGATAAAATGGCAGAATCCCGGAAAGAAAGAAGGATGCTCTTTCCAGATGGAGGAAATATACCCTGGCGGTGTTGTTGATTTTTTCGTTGAGTGGGAGGGGAAATTCTATGCACTGAGAGATGACATGGAACTGACTCACGCCGAAATCATCGAGAAAATTAAAAATTCACATGTAATTTTGAAGAAATGAAAAAAGCAGGGGGCAACCCTGCTCTTTCATCCGTCATACGCGGGCGTATGACTATCACGTCAACTCTGGAGGCAACATGATTACTGAAGAACACATCCTCACACATGCAAAAGAATTTGTAAATGGCCTGGTGAACGGTCGCGCCTCAATGCCAGCCATGCCTGTACATGAATGGACGATGTTTATGACGCTTGTCAGAGAGCAAATCAGGCAACGGAATCTGGCTATTCATTAACGTGTAGCGAACCAGCCATGATCCATGCATGAGGGCGGGTGTTTATACACCCGCCCTCATAGCTTTAAGTTTAAGAAGCTGGATATCGTCAAATGATTTAAATTTGCGCAAATTTTAATTACAACAAGCTAGCGAATAAGCGCTAACTTCAGGTGCTGTATGCTGGCAGCAGATGTTCTGATTTGGAAAAAATAAGTTGAAAAGTCCCTCAGTGGGACTATAATAGAATCTTAGTCCCGTAGTGGGACAGTGAGAGGAAGCCATGAGAGTTATATCAATCGCAACGTTGCGCAATTTCTGGGAAAATAAACTTTATCGCGATGCAGAACAACCACTTAAATCATGGCTTGACGAAGTCAAAAAGGTTAGCTGGAAAGAACCAGCAGACATTAAAGATTTATACGGGAGCGCCAGTATCCTGAAAAACCGACGCGTTGTATTCAATATCAAAGGCAACGATTATCGTCTTGTCGTAGCTATTGCTTATAACACAGGGGTCGTATTCGTAAAATTTGTCGGCACCCACGCCCAATACGATAAGATCGACGTAAATACAGTTGAACCGGAGTGATTATGAACATAAAACCAATTCATACAGAAGCAGATTACAAAGCAGCACTGAATGCAATTGCACCGTTGGTTGAGCTTGACCCGATGCCTGGCACCGAGGAAGGTGACTATCTTGAAGTAATGGCAACGCTTATCGAACAATACGAAAAAAAGCACTATCCGATTGAAGCGCCCGACCCAATTGAAGCCATCAAGTTTCGCATGGAGCAGGCCGGTCTTACGGCCACTGATATGAAACCCGTGTTTGGTACTACCAGCCGTTTTTATGAAGTAGTAAACGGGAAGCGCAACCTTACACTGCCGATGATCATCAAACTTCATAGAAGCTTTAAAATACCTGCTGAGGCATTATTGAATCTTAGCATTTAAGGGATTAATGATGAGTGTTAATAAAATTATTAAATTTATCCCCTGTCTTCTATTAATGGGGTTTTTAATCACCTTTGTAAATGCTGTTGATACCACGGTTAATAGTGGTCTTATAGGTAAGGGCGAGTTCATTTATGAGTCACTAAAAAGTGGTGATTCAGATGTAATTGTACGTGCCTTTTTCCTGGCTAGTTTTCAATATGGCGTATTTTTATGGGTAGGGCTGTACGCTTTAGTAAAAATTGGAAAAGCAGTGCTCTGATTGACAGGTTTTTTAGACACAGATCTCAACCATTATTAGGCCCCCTTCGGCTCCCCGGCGCTGCCGGGTCGTCGAGCCATACTCCGCTAAGCGGCAAGCCGCTAAGCTCCGCCGAACCCCGCAGGCGGGTTTCGGGCCTACCGGCTAATGTCTGATGGCTGAGGTCAAAGACGTGCAGCCAGCCTTGCGGCTGTCGCGCAAAAGGGCCATGCAGCCAGCCTGACGGCTGTCGCAATAACCGGTCGCAGGCTCCCTCTGAAGGCTCACGCCTTGCGTGAGAAATGCTGTGCCCTGTCTTACCTCTCTGCCGTGACGCTTCCCCGAGTCCCTCCACCGCGCCTGACGATGCCACACGGGCTGTGCCGGTCAAGGGTCGCTGGCGCTGAACGGCTGCACCCGGTCCCTCCGGGCTGCGGCTTTGCCGTTCCCCCGTGACAGTCACCTGCCGCCCGTGAGGCACCTCGGGCTTTGCGGCGGGGGGAACGGGGAATCATCAGCAACAACAACGGGAGAGAAAGACATGTCACAGCAAAACATCAACGTCAAGGTCAAGGGCGCAGCGAAAGGCCCAAGGAATGCATGTTTAAAGGCTGAAAACAAAATATTGAATTTCAGAAATGGGACTGTTGAAACAGGCGATATCTTCTATTCATCCTGGGGCTACGAACAAACGAACATCAATTTTTACCAGGTAACGCATCTTAAGGGAAAAAGCACGGTCGTCGTTCAGGAAATCCGGTGTCAGCAAATTACTGCATCGGGCGCTATGAGCGGCACTGTAGAACCTGTAAAGAGTGATTTTATCGGAGATCCTTTAACAAGACGTGTAAAGGAATGCGCACAGGTTCCCATGATTGCTATAGACGAATGCGAGAACGCTTACAAAAAAACAAATGACAAAAAGTTTTATTATTCATCCTATGCATGAGGAAAATCAAAAGAATTAAATTAATAATATTGTTAAGCCTGGTATATTTGCCCGGATTTTAATATAATAGCTGCATGGCATTGGGCCACTAACCGAAGGTAATTTTATGAAAGCTGATTTAACTACGTCATTTATTAATAAATACTCTCACCTGCCAGTGTCTGAATTGGTTTTATACATTCCGGGAAAAACATCAATTCAGGACACTGTAGTTGTTCGTGATGGCTCGTATGTTGGTCAATACTCTAATAAAACCCTTGAGGAATATCGGGAAGAATATCCCAGCATGATTATTACCTCTTTTGCTGAAGCCATTGCGCTGACTGAGGAGTTAGTCAAAACTGACGTGAGTGAGATCACTGAGGAAAGGTATAACGATATGCTGGAATGTCTTTGGCCTATCGACTGGAAACAAGGTAGCGGGACTGACTCATTTAAATTCCGTGAAATGTATTCAGGTAATATCACTGACATTTTTGCATTCATTAAAGACGAAGTAACAGGCGAGCGCCGTTACTTCACTTTCCGCGATAATGTCAGAATGGCACATAGCGAAATTATTGCAAAATGCTCTGCTTTCATCGCTAAGGGGGAAACCGCATGAGTACGACTACAAACGTCTCTATGGTGCATAAACTCGCTGGCCTGGAAGGTGAAGCGGTAACGCTTTTAGCGCTTATAAGTACAGTGGCAGATCTGGATATGCATGAAATAAGGATGCGAACTGAGAAGCTTTTCAAAAGCGTTTCAGACCTTGTCTGGAGTGATAGCAATCTCGGAAAACACGGATTAGATATCCTCGAAAGTATTGAAAATGCTGCTTTAATTTTGAATCCATCATGCTGGCTTGAACACATGCCCGAAGATATTTCAGTTGTGTTCAATGAGGAGCATTTAGCGTTTTTGCAAGATGAGGCTGATGAAGCAAAAACGGAAAAAACTTGTGATGCATCCGATGAAGGTTGGAGTTTAAACGGCCAGCGATTCTACGGTGGCTGTATCGCGCCTGGTGAACAGCTTCAAGCTTACACCTTTGATTGTGAGTGTTCTGTATGCGGTTCTGCGGCAACGCAAACTGAATTTGAGCGGGTCGAGGGAGGCTCACTGAATCGATATTATAAAACAGAGTGTTCATCATGTGGAGGCATAACCGATTACGGCAGCATGAGATAACGTAAAAATGGCGGCTGATAAAGTCGCCATCTAACTATTTTCACTTTGCGCAAAGGAAAATTAAATCATGCCACGAATTACATACATAACTGATGTGAAACCTGGGGAACCAGACATTTTAAAAGCGCATCTACAGTCAACACTTGTGATCAAAACTCTGGACAGTGCAACAGAGATATTTTCACAAGTGGCACCTGAAAGCGGATGGACTCATGCGATCTTATCAAATATACAGCCACAAAATTTATTCTATGGCGCAGATGCATATCTCGATGGCTGTTGGATTGGTTCTACTGAAGTTTGACAGTATGGTGCCCCAACTCAGGGGCGCTAAAAGCCTCTGGCCCTTCGGGCCGGGAAAAGCCGGTGCTGCCGCACCGGCATCACCCCTCCAGTGCTTTTCATAGCTGCCAAAATTATTAAAAATAAATGTATTTCATATCGTTAAGATTTTTATCTTGCTGTATTAGATGCATGTCAATGTTGAATGCGCGTACATCAACGTCAACATTAACAGCCGTAAACTGGCCCCCTTCGGCTCCCCGGCGCTGCCGGGTCGTCGAGCCATACTCCGCTAAGCGGCAAGCCGCTAAGCTCCGCCGAACCCCGCAGGCGGGTTTCGGGCCTACCGGCTAATGTCTGATGGCTGAGGTCAAAGACGTGCAGCCAGCCTTGCGGCTGTCGCGCAAAAGGGCCATGCAGCCAGCCTGACGGCTGTCGCAATAACCGGTCGCAGGCTCCCTCTGAAGGCTCACGCCTTGCGTGAGAAATGCTGTGCCCTGTCTTACCTCTCTGCCGTGACGCTTCCCCGAGTCCCTCCACCGCGCCTGACGATGCCACACGGGCTGTGCCGGTCAAGGGTCGCTGGCGCTGAACGGCTGCACCCGGTCCCTCCGGGCTGCGGCTTTGCCGTTCCCCCGTGACAGTCACCTGCCGCCCGTGAGGCACCTCGGGCTTTGCGGCGGGGGGAACGGGGAATCATCAGCAACAACAACGGGAGAGAAAGACATGTCACAGCAAAACATCAACGTCAAGGTCAAGGGCGCAGCGAAAGGCCCAAGGAATCGTGAGGCACCTCGGGCTTTGCGGCGGGGGGAACGGGGAATCATCAGCAACAACAACGGGAGAGAAAGACATGTCACAGCAAAACATCAACGTCAAGGTCAAGGGCGCAGCGAAAGGCCCAAGGAATCTTTCACAAAACCAAAACAAAATGAATTTTGATGAAGTTTATCAGTTTCTAAAGTTGCACTATAAACCATCGCGGTTTGCAGAACGTGATCAGCCTGGTGTATGGCACGATTATTCATCTTGCGTGACTAAATCACATATCGAATCTTTGCATCTTTATGGTGTTTCATACATTTCCAGGTTCGAAGACAAAGCAGGAGTTGGGCTTAAGTTTAATGATCAGCTTCAGATTGTAAGTTAATAGTCTTTTCATCAGGCATTAGGCCGCTAACCGGGATAAAATTATGCGTATTGTTGAAACCAGAACGCCAATATCAACTGTAAAGAATATCAAACTTTTCTATATCGACTGTTCGCGCGAGTGCGAAAATTTGGAACTGTTAGCCCGAAAAGCTTTTGTAACCCAGCTTGAAAAGCATTTCAACGAAGCTTTGATAGTAGCCACAGGGGAGGATTTATGTCATGGCTTTTGCATTTGGTCTAAAGGATGGACGTCCAATTTTGGCGTGAAAATGCATCATGAAGATGTTTTCCGCAATGTGTTTAATAAGGTACAAAGTGAATTTTCATTCTCTCCACCTACGGTGAATAAAATTTGCGCCTCTTGTATGGAGAGTTATTGTGGCAATTGTTCACAAAGTAATGGAAAAAAAATAGCTTATTAGAAATAATCAGGTCTGGTTCTCCAGACCTGATTTTAGACTTAATCCGCAGCTACAGATTTTACTGGTTCTGACTGATTCAGCTTTGCCGCTATGGCTTTCTTCATTTCCGTTATCGCCCCTCTCACGACTCTTTCAAAGTCTTCGTTTAGGTTGATTTTCAATCCCAGTTCGTTTAGCTCTTTTCTCAGGTTGTCAAATTCGTCCTTCAATTCCCCATCACACGCGAACTGGATCTTCTTACGTCGCGCTTCAGTTGCAGAAACAATCTTAGCCATCTTTTTAACTCCTAATGATACGAATAGGTATCATAAGATCGCAAATCAATTAGAGCAACAACTGACACACTATTGATCGCTTAGTATGAGAGAAAATAATCAGCCCTTACATCGCAATAAAAAGCCGTCATATAGCAGCCACCAATAAGCTCCACCTTACGCCTGGAAGTGGCAGGAGGTCGCGACTGATGCCGCTGCCGCCAGCGCACCCGCCTGATTCCCGGACGGGGGAGGCGGTCGCGGTCGTTGCCGCTGCCGCCAGCGCACCCGCCTGATGCCCGGACGGGGGAGGCGGTCGCCGTCGTTGCCGCTGCCGCCAGCGCACCCCGACTGATACCCGGACGGGGGAGGCGGTCGAGGTCGTTGCCGCTGCCGCCAGCGCACCCCGCCTGATACCCGGGCGGGGGAGGCGGTCGAGGTCGTTGCCGCTGCCGCCAGCGCACCCCGCCTGATGCCCGGACGGGGAGGCGGTCGCGAGTGATGCCGCTGCCGCCAGCGCACCCGCCTGATACCCGGACGGGGGAGGCGGTCGCGAGTGATGCCGCTGCCGCCAGCGTACCCGCCTGATGCCCGGACGGGGGAGGCGGTCGCGACTGATGCCGCTGCCGCCAGCGCACCCCGACTGATGCCCGGACGGGGGAGGCGGTCGAGGTCGTTGCCGCTGCCGCCAGCGCACCCCGCCCGATGCCCGGACGGGGGAGGCGGTCGCGGTCGTTGCCGCTGCCGCCAGCGCACCCGGCCGATGCCCGGACGGGGGAGGCGGTCGCGGTCGATGCCGCTGCCGCCAGCGCACCCGCCTGATGCCCGGACGGGGAGGCGGTCGCGGTCGATGCCGCTGCCGCCAGCGCACCCCGCCGATGCCGGACGGGGAGGCGGTCGCGGTCGTTGCCGCTGCCGCCAGCGCACCCCGCCCGATGCCCGGACGGGAGGCGGTCGCGGTCGATGCCGCTGCCGCCAGCGCACCCCGCCTGATGCCCGGACGGGGAGGCGGTCGCGGTCGATGCCGCTGCCGCCAGCGCACCCCGCCCGATGCCCGGACGGGGAGGCGGTCGCGGTCGATGCCGCTGCCGCCAGCGCACCCCGCCCGATACCCGGACGGGGAGGCGGTCGCGGTCGATGCCGCTGCCGCCAGCGCACCCCGCCCGATGCCCGGACGGGGAGGCGGTCGCTGTCGATGCCGCTGCCGCCAGCGCACCCCGCCCGATGCCCGGACGGGGAGGCGGTCGCTGTCGTTTACGCTGCCGCCAGCGCACACCGCCTGATGCCGGATTAGTGGAGCAGTCGCGGCGGTGCCGCTGCTGCCGATGTACGGCACGGCCAGCGCCCGGATTATGGGGGCAGTCGCGGCGGTGCCGCTGCTGCCGATATACGTAACGGCCAGCGCCCGGATTTTGGGGGCAGTCGCGGCGGTGCCGCTGCTGCGGATGTACGGCACGGCCAGCGCCCGGATTATGGGGGCAGTCGCGACGTTGCCGCTGCTGCCGATGTACGGCACGGCCAGCGCCCGGATTTTAGGAGCAGTCGCGGCGGTGCCGCTGCTGCCGATGTACGGCACGGCCAGCGCCCGGATTTTGGGGCAGTCGCGGCGGTGCCGCTGCTGCGGATGTACGGCACGGCCAGCGCCCGGATTTTGGGGGCAGTCGCGGCGGTGCCGCTGCTGCGGATGTACAGCACGGCCAGCGCCCGGATTTTGGGGGCAGTCGCGGCGGTGCCGCTGCTGCGGATGTACGGCACGGCCAGCGCCCGGATTTTGGGGGCAGTCGCGGCGGTGCCGCTGCTGCGACATGCACTTAGGCTCCTCAGAACGATTCTGGCAGGGGGTCACAGGAAACGACAGGTTTTCCAAACCGGCGCATTCAACGTCATAGCGCTCGACTCCTGGAACCTGACGATGCATCGAAACAGTGACCAAGGACAAAACCAAGGGAAAAACGCGGATCAGTGCCCGGTTCGGCTGTATACCCCACGAAAATCCGTCACACCCAACGCATCATGCGATGCTAAGCCCAAACCCGCACAGGGCGCGGCTTTGGGGTGCATGACTGCTATTTCATAGCTGTCATGCACTAAAAGGATTCACTCCGCAGCAGTAAAGGGGTTAGAGGTGCATGATCGTCATGCTATGATACGAATATGTATCATCAAGAAGAGAAACAGCATGGCGGTCAAAAGACATAACTTTCAATTCAGGCTTGCAGCAGACATGGAGGAGCTAATCCTGGCTGAAGCTGCACGCAGAAACGTATCACCAAGTGATTACGCTCGTTCACTAGTTATCTCTTCACTGAGAGATACAAGCCACTTAAGCGCACGGTCTGACATGAGTCTGAAGCTTCAGGCTACTGCCACCTTCCAGCTTACTCACTTCATTTTTGAGCTTATGAAAAAACTCGATCCCGATGGCAGTGATACCGAGATTACCGAATATCTAAACAGGGCCATTTTCACACCGGCCAAGCAAAAAGCTGAAGCCATTCTGGAGCAACTAGGTACAGGAGAAAACCATGCAAAATAAGCAGGCAGACAGAAGCACAATGGTAGATTTGAACAGGGGAGGACAAACGTTAATCCACTTCCTGCGAATGCTACATCAGACTCTGAAGCGTTACTTCAGGGCTGTGCTTTGCGTTTACGTCGTTTCTTCTTGTTTCTTAGGCTACTACCTGACAAATACCCTTGATCGTTACATGGGGTTTAAATACTACTTCTGCAAGCTTCAATACGACTTCCTAAACCTCAAAACTAGTTCTGCGAACCTGACTCTGCCTAACGGTCAAACTATCGTAACGACCAATCAGGCTATCGTGGAAAGTCCACTCATGCAAAAGCATGGTGAAGCACTTTATAGCAACCTTCTAAATGGTGGCTTAATCGCTGGAGTAATAGCGCTGGCTTCGGCCTACATTCTGTTTCGTTATCTCGTAAAAAGAGGACGCAAAGAAGCGCGGGATGAGCATGTAAGGGGTAGCGAACTCGCTGAACATGAGAAGTTGCGCGATGCTGCGATAATGAAGGTTAAGGAGACCGGGCTTGATTCGAGGATTCGCATTGCAGATATACCACTTATACGCTTTCAGGAAAACTCAGGGATAGGACTTTCAGGCTCTCCGGGAACAGGAAAATCCAACGCCATGCGTGATCTTCTTCGTCAGGTAAGGGCGATGAAGAAAAAGGCTGTTGTGTACGATATTTCCGGGGAATTTGTGAAGCGATTTTATCGCCCCGGTATCGACGTCATTCTTAATTGTTTTGATGCACGATCTCACTCATGGGATGTATGGTGCGAAGGCAATCATGAGATGGTTTTCGACAGACAAGCAAAGGCTGCAATACCTTCAACCACAGGTGGCGATCCTTTCTGGACTCTCTCGGCGCAATTGTTCTTTTCATCTTTAACACATTCATTCTCACTGAGAAGTGAGAAGCCTGAAATGGCGCATCTGATGCACACCATTCTCAGGATGAGCGCTGACCAGATATCAAGTGTACTGGCTGATACAGATGCCCGTAACGTTATCAACGTGGATGCTGAAAAACTTGCATCTTCCGTAAGGGCCATTGTTACTGCTTATACGCGAAATCTTAAATATTTTGCACATACAAAAGGTAAGCGATTTTCTTTTAAAGAGTGGGCCAGAGACGAAGACAGTGATGTGACTGTGTTCATTACTGTGCGTGATGACATGATGGAGGCTTTACGTTCACCTATATCAATGATGCTGGAGTCTGCAATCTCAGCAATTCTTTCTTTAGAAGCCGATGAAGATCGCCTTATAGCTGTACTGATAGATGAACTCAAAACACTAAATCAACTTCCGTCACTTCCTAATCTTATTAACACAGGCCGCAAATTCGGTGCCATGCCTGTGATTGGATTCCAGTCTCCTTTTCAGATTTACGAGCTTATGGGAGAGTCGGGCGGGAAGGCTTTCTTCGATTCTCTGGGAACGTTCGGGGCATTCAGAATTAATGGCATGGATGGTGCAAAATGGTCAGCCTATCAGTTGGGAGACAGAGAGAAAGAAGTTGCGAATGAAAACACCAGTTTTGGTGCAAATGATGTAAGAGACGCTGTTAGTGTCAATCATAGCCAACAGGAAGGTCAGTTACTTTTAGCGAGCGAGATTTTCGCGCTTAACGACCTCCACTGTTATCTAAAACTTAACCGAGGCTTGCCAGTATCTCATATCAAATATGAGCATGATGGTATGAAGCAAATTGCTCCTGCAATTCTTGAAGCTGACTTCCTGAAAAATGCTGAAAGCATGAAGGCTTTTCACATTGATAACAAGGACAGTCCTGAAGCGATCATTGCCGAAATCAACAAAGATGCGCAGTCAAAGAATCTTAAAGATATTAGAAGCTGGGAAGGACAGAAAAAGGCCAATGACGCACGAGCAAGCGGGGCCGCAGCCACAGCCTCTGCAAGCACTTATGCAGCATCCTCTGAAAGTGATTCAGACTCAGGAGAAGGTATAAGCGACGGTATTGATTTAATGGCTATGGCCTTTGAGCGTGAACAGGGAAGCGCACCTTTACCCGAGACTCAATCAGCCGAAAAATCTGGCGAGCGCAATATCTCATCTGAACTTGATATAGGATTCTAATATGCTGAGTGTCACGAAAGTCGGGAATGTTGCGCAAGCCACAACCTATTATAATTCACCTGATAAGTATTATTCTCAGGATGGAGGCGATATTGGTTCTGAATGGAACGGAAAAGGAGCAGGAAATCTAGGGCTTTCAGGTAATGTTAATGATGAAAAATTCTTACAACTGCTTGATGGTAGAGTAACACCAGACATTCAGTTAGGAAGAAACGGCTCAGGTGGAGAAATTAAACATGTTCCAGCATGGGACTTTACATTCTCAGCCCCTAAGAGCGTATCAATTCTGGCTCTGGTCGGAGGCGATGAAAGAATTGTTAAAGCTCATCTTGAAGCCAACAGAAAAGCAATAGCCTATATCGAAAAGAATCATGCATTAACCAGAATTACAGAGAAGGGAGAAACTAAATACGAAAAGGTTGATAACTTAACTGCTGCTAGCTTTACGCATACAGAGTCACGTAAAAATGATCCTCAATTGCATACGCACAATGTAATTATGAATGCGGTTGTCGATAAAGATGGACAGTGGCGCAGCTTAGAGACCCTTCGAATGTATGAAGGGAAAATGATGGCAGGTCTTATTTATCGTTTTGAGCTAGCCAATCAAGTTAAACAGTTAGGGTACGACCTGGAGATTACAGATCGCGATAAAGGGTTCTTTGAAATTAAGGGCGTACCTGATTCTCTAATCGGCTCTTTATCGAAAAGAAGAAAGCAGGTTTTGGAATCTGCGAAGCAACGCGGGCTATTCGATCAAAAATCACTTGAGAAGGCGACAGTCTATAGTCGGGATTCAAAAAAAACACCCGAAAGGCAAGCATTGCTTGAAGAATGGAAAGATACAGCTATTGAGTCAGGTGCAGACCTGAAGGGAGTTATTGAGAGGGCGATTGATAACACTGCACCTAAATTGAGCGAACAGCCTCTTGCGGAAAATGTGGGGAGCAATCCGGCCAAGGCTCAAAGGCGTCAGGAAATAGAGGATGTATCTGATTGGTCAGACAATAATGATGGCGAGGAGCGGGAAACTGATTATGAGCGTGCCAATTTTGAATCACTGTATGAAGCTGCTTATCCTACGTTCACTGTAGAGAGTAAACAGGCAAACTCCGAACGTCACATTCTGACCGCGCAGTCAGAAACGCTCGTCAGTGATGTTCAGCTTGCCTACAGGGTATTGGCAGAGTCTGAAGCTGTTTTTAACGCTGAAGATCTTACAAAGGAAGTCGTGCGCCTCAGAATAGGGGAGGAGACAACTCAGGAAGATATCGAGCAGGTTTATAACGCTATGGTAGAGAGCGGCGAACTCCTTACCCGTGCGTCACGCACAAAGCCTGGCGAGCTTGCATTTACAACTCCTCATGCGTTCGAAACAGAAAGGCAGATGGTTTCTATCATGCTGAGCGGTAAGGAATCGAGGCCAGCGATTGCAGATGAGGCTGGAATCGGCACTTATATTGCTGCGTTTGAAGAGAGCAAGTCAGAAGAATATGGTTCACCATTCAAATTTTCAGAGGACCAACGTCAGGCCATCATACAAACGGCCACCAATAAGGATCTGGTTTCTGGCATTCAGGGGTTTGCAGGAACGGGCAAGACGACGCTGCTTGAATGTCTGATAGGCTATGCCAGCAAAGAGGGTTACAAGGTCAAAGGATTTGCACCCACAGGTTCAGCTAAAGACACGCTCGCAAAAGAGACCGGCATCGATGCAAAAACTGTTGATACATTCCTGTTCCAGCGTAAGAGAGACGAAGTTTCTACCGGTGAAGTGTGGATTGTGGATGAGGCATCGCTGATCAATGGTAATAACGTTTTCAAACTAATCGATGAAGCGCAGCGCAGCGGCGCGAAACTGATATTGCTTGGTGACAGCAAACAGCTTGAATCTGTTGAATGGGGTAAGGCATTCTCTGTTCTTCAGGGGTTTCGCATGCAAACCTCACATGTAACTTCGATCATTCGACAAAAAAATGCTGCCCTTCTGCAATCTGTATATCACTCGATAGATAAGAACTGGTCTGAAACGTTTGAGAAGATCAGGGATAATGTACACAAGATTGAGGAGCGTGATATCAAGGATGACTATCTTGCTTTGACTCCCGAAGAACGTGTAAAAACGCTGGTCATCATCCCTGATAACGAAGGGCGTAGCGAATTTAACCGTTCAGTTCACGATTCCAGAGTAGAAGCAGGCGAACTTTCGGCCAACGAACATTCAATTAGCATTCTTGTGAACGCCAATCTCAACACCGCCCAGCGCCGCGATGCACGTTACTTTGCGAAATCGCAGCATATTGAATTTCAGCGAGATCATGAAGAGTTTAAGGCTGGGGAGTTCTGGGAAGTGGTTTCAAAAACTAACGACACACTGGAACTTAAAAACAAAGCAGGAGAAGTTAAAACCCTGAATCCCTCAGCCTTGCCAAAAGACAGTAAATTCAGCCTGGATGTTTTTACCCAAGAAAAGATAAACGTCTCTGAAGGCGAAACCCTGCGTGTGACAAAGTCCAGAAAAAAGTTAGGGCTGGGAAACGGGGATGAGGTCACAGTAAAAGGTGTAAACGCAACAGAGGGCACTTTAACAGTAATTAAGACCGATGGTACTGAAATAGTGCTCGATACAAATAAGGCTCATAACATCGATTACAACTATGCGCAGACAGCTTTCGGAGCACAAGGCAAGACGGTTGACAGGGTAATGGGCGTGGTGGAATCGTGGCGCAGAAATCTTATCAACTTCAGGTCTATCTATGTAACGCTGAGTCGCGCGAGACACGAAGCGCACCTTTATGTGGATGATCAGGAAAAAGTCATCAAAAAACTCGGTGAGCATTTGGCCGACAAAACGACGTCATTAAGCGGTATGTCGCAAGCTGATTTGATTCGTAAAGCCACACAATTGCAGGAACAGCGCGAGAAAAAGAGTGATGTAGCTGGCCCTGATTTCAAACACCTATTTGCTGATCTTGAGTTTGTGACCCAAAAGCTCTCTCTGAAGCAAGGCGTATTCAGCCATACGGACTTACTCAAGGAAGTGCTCAAGCACACGATTGGCACCTATGATGTACACGATGTGGAGAAGGGCATAGCCATAATGAGGAATCGCGGCGATCTGGGCTTGTCGCGCATATCCGGCGAAGGCCGCAAATCGGAGCATTTTTACACGCTACCCACGAACATAAGGACAGAGGCGCAGGTTGTTCGCCATATGATTCAGGGTAAAGAGCGAATACCCGCAATAGCGGGTAAAAGCGTTGTTGAGTCATTTGTAAAAGCACGGAATGAACGTGCGGCAACCGGCGATTGTGAACCTGTAACGAAAGAGGCAGCGGTGGCGCTGACAAAGTTACTTTCTAACCGCGACGAGACCATACTTGTCCTGGGTACAGATCACAGTGGTCATAAAGACTTGATGCGCGGTGTTGGCCGCTCTCTCGCAGAAACCAGCGGCTATAAGGTGAGAATGTTCAGCACCAATACTGAAGGGGTTAACCAGTTGCGTGAAAATGTACGTGACGCTCAGAACGTCTACGCGCACGTAAGCCGCATTGAGGAGCGCATTGCGTTAAATGACAGGGTAAAGGCCAGAAAAGAGGTTTGGGTCGTCGAGAATGCTTCACAGCTAGGTTCTGACGATATGCTGAGATTACAGCAGACAGCGCGTTATGCAGGCGCTCGCATAATGCTTGTTGCAGACCGTTCAGAAAATGCCCTTTCATGGGGTAACGTACCGGCACTTCTTATGCAAAATGATGTGTCAGTAGTGAACCTCGATCAGTCCCAGCGCTCGCGCAATGCTGATATCAACCTGGCGACGGATTCGATAGCTCAGGGCAAAGTCGATGAGGCTTTAAAACACATCGACGGAATGATTGAAACGATAAATGCCGGTGATGATCACGCAGAAGGCAAAAAGGCGCGAATCCAGGCACTCGCCAATACCTACCTAAACTTGCCCAAAAATGACAGGGAAAAGACAGCCGTAGTCATTCCTGACTATTTCACAAGAAACAAAGTTGATGCCCTTATCCGCAAAGGGCTTGCAGTGGAAGGCCGTTTGAAGGGGGAAGAACTGACGACAACTCTTTACCGTAACGCTAACCTTGACCCAATGGAAAAACGCCGTGCTCAGTATTACAAAGCGGGGCAGGTTATTGAGTTTGAGAGCGCAAGGAGCGGAGCCGAAAAAGGTGAATATTTCACGGTGACGTCAGCTAATCCGCAGACGAACATGCTAACTCTCCTGTCGATTTCAACGGGAAAGGTATTAAGCCTTAACGCTGATGACATTGCAGGTAGCAGAGGTAATAGTGTCCGGGTCTATCATGTGGAAGAAAAATCAATATCAGTTGGTGAAGAAATACGGTTCAACAAAACAGCACTCAAAGAGCGTTTGATAGATGCTGATAAAAATGTTCCCACGAAGTTAACTGGAAAAGTTACAGGCATTGAAAAAAATATAATCCACCTTTCGATGCAGAACGGGCGTGAGGTCAGGCTGGATACAAATAACTTCAAGCACCTTGAATACGGCTATACAAGTAATTTCTATGACTTAAAAGATAAGCGATTTGAAAACGTAGTTACCTTGATGGAGTCAGGGAAAAAACACTTTGCTACTCAGGCAGCACTGCAAAACGTTTTGACTAAATCAACACTAAATCTCAAGATTGTGACGGACAATAAAGGCAAGTTGTTTGACAGTCTGAGGCACCAGAATGGTTTTCAGCAAATTGCTTTAGACAGTAAAAAGGTATCAATTAACAAGAACGAACTGGCGCAGTTTGATAAAACCTTTGGGCTTGGATTGTCACCCGTTAATCGTGGTTTAGCACGACTCGAAAACGCTTTCAGTCAGGCAGTTCATATGGCAAGAAATAAAGTGCTGGAGAAGGTAGCAGAGAGAAAGGTAGAAGTACCGCAACCACAGAGGCAAAAACAGAGAAGCTTGTAAAAAAAGGGCCGCATCTGCGGCCTTTATTTCGCTAAGATATTCTATAAGCTATGCGGTCATTCCTGAGCTAAGTTATCCGGTTCCAGATGCTTAATACGACGTAGTGCGCTATATAAAAAGTCGCACTCTGCCTGCTTGTTTGCAAGAAATGGCTTATGGTCAAACCACATCGTATTAGGCGGCCATCCATGCACCTTTACTACAGACCTGCCAATGACATGCAGCAATCCCCATCCTTGCGGTAAATCACTGGAACTGATGATGTGCGGTTCGCTCATAAAGAAACGCCAATCGCCCATGCCCTGCTCTGAGTTTATGCGAAAATGCTTTTTACGGTCGTTCAGGAAATCGGAACGAGAACACTTAACCTCAATGAGACATGAGCATCCGTTACGAAAACCAATGGCGTCAGGCTTTTCACCAGTTGCAACTCCAGCCTGAAAGCGATCACTAAATGCCACACTGAAACCATTGCTTCGCAAAAATCTCTCTGCTCGGAGGCAAAGAGCGTCATGAGGTCTTGCTACTTTGTTTATCACAGGTTCTGTAGAACAGGATGTATTGGTTTCTCTGCGAAGAAAGGCCATTAATAACCTCCTTAAAATTTTAATTTAATTTCACTGTTTAGTAGATCAAGTAATCGCCCCCCACTGATGATTGTTATTTTTCCCATATTGATTTTGCGAAGGCTGATGTTCTTTGGCGTTTTACCTGTATGTACAAATATGCCTTTACAGTTATTTTCCTCAAGAATGTTTGAAAATTCTTCAAGGTGGTCGTAGCGAATCTCTTTCTGATAGCGCTTTGCCTGAATGAGATACATTTCACCATTTACAAAGAAACGACCATCAATTCCACCGTCATTTGAATAACGCACGTTTCTTTTAATTGGAAATCCCTTCCTTTCCAGACACGTCATTATTAACTCTTCAAAACTATAAGGATCAATCTTACGCAAGTACCCTAACTTTTGAGGAGGTGTAAACTGGCTTATCCTTTTTAAAACATAATCTGCGGTTTTTATTTTTTTGTTATGTCTGCTTTTCTTCCTTCTAAATGCGCGAGTGATTAGATAAAGAGCAAAAAAAAAAATGATAAGATATCTGTATTCGAATGCTAATTTAACCAGGCTTGCAGGTGTCATCAAAATGAGTCCGTAGGGGGAGAAGTATTCTCTGACTCATGGGTGTTAAAATATGAGTCAGTATTAAGGCTATCTGAAGCAGGCAGGTCAGTTTCCGGTATTCCTTCGATACCCTCAGTTATCTCCTTTTCAGTCATAGACTTTCCTTCAAATTCATGTGGCATCTGGAATCTTTTGGCATCGCCCGTGCCGTTGTCACTTTTGCTGCCTGTGACCCAACGTAGGCCCACCAATACCAGCAACGCAGATACGATCAGAGCAATGCCAATGCCGAACTTACTGAGCATCTACATCGCTTCCATCATTTTGTTGCGCATGCGCAACATTTTCAGAATCACCGAGAGGAAGTGAAAACAAAACTAACACCAATGCAACTGCATGCCATACAGTCACGGCCATTAAATATACTGACGGCAAACCGGGTTTGGAGTACATGTGATCGAGCGTCAGCAGACCAGCCGTGATGAACAAAAAGAAAACGTGATAACTCTGATTGACCAAAAATACCTTCATTGCGCAATTGAGTGACCATAGCGACAGCAACGTGCCTATAGCCATCTGGTAATCAGAAAAGTGCAAATAGCCAAACAGTTTCATGACGTAAAAGATGAGGGCAGCGAAAGCGCCCAGGGCTGTGATTTTTTCATTCATCAGAAGTTACCAACGAGTTTGCCCGGAGCGCCAAGATCTCGCTGGCGAACAATATTGAAAGAGAAAGACCTTAACTGAGATTCGAAACGGTAGTTGTGCGCGCCGCCTTCGAAAGTTTCACGCAACTCACTGACCGGTAAAGATCGTAACTTGTCACTGACTTGCGCAATGAGGACGTTGTCTGTCCGTCCTTTGAGCCTGGCGAGATGCTTCTGGATAAGCCCAATGTAGATCCTTCTTGCTTGTGCCGTTTCAGTTCTGAAACCGGCGTTATAAGCACCGACTGATTCCCAGTTAACGCCATTCAAAGCAAAGTTACCGGCTAGTATCCATGCACCTGTCCTTATGCTCAGACACCCATCATTCAGGAGGGCGTCACGGGTTATGTTGTTGGCTATAAAGTGGGGCTGCTTAAGCCACCAACCGCTGATCTGCATTAAAGAGATATCGTCATAGCGGGGCGAATGCGTATTAACCGCTCTGTTATTTAAGGAGGACTCCTGTATGCCTATCGATTTAAGTACCATCGGATCGATACCGTATTCCTCTCCTGCTTTAACAAAGCATTTATCATAAGGGCTTGGCCCGTATACAGAGGTAGAAGCATTTGCGCTGAATATTGCTAATGCTGCACTGCACAAAAAAAGAGTTCTGATCATTTCGACTTATTCTCTCTTCGGTTTTGAAAAACAGAATCGATGGCAAAAGAGCAAGTTGCAGACAACATCCATGAAAGAAGCAACACGTCTGAGACGAGGGCTTTGAGGCTGTTCCGGTGAGAGGCAAAACCAACAAGAACACTTTTAAGTGCATTGCGTGGTAAGGCCGGGTCATTCGACATGTCTAAAAGCACGTTCAGACGGGTCTGGCGAACTGCTGCGGTCGTTAAAGTTCTGTTGTGAAGTTCAGGGCTTAAATCAACCGGAACGCTGTACTCACCTTTACCAATAATTACATTAGCGCTGCCAGAAATATTGGCTGGTAGTTGATTTATTACTTTTCCCACATTCAGGTTAATTACCTCTTGATTCAGTGAAGTATCATTAATGTTGGTCTTGTGCAGAGATTTTTCGATGGATTCATACAGAATTGCGGTATCTAAGTCCGTTAAGCAGTCATAGATGCGGTCAGGGCCGACAGCTAAAGTCAAGGTTACAGCAAATGCTCCAGGCACCACTAAGCCATGCTTGACGGCAAGACAAAGCGATTTCTTGAAATCAATCGCAGAGATCACGAATGCATCCTTAACAATTTCATTATTGTGTCTTGGGCTTATGATTAATTCACATGATACAATATAGTATCATAAAGGAAAATTAATTTAGCTTGGATTGAGGCATTTGATTTTTTATGCCATGATGCTCAAGGAAATTAAACAAAACATGCAATGGGGTTGCGATTGACCAGAGAAGAACATAGATCCAGCGAGGAGGTATCGCTGACGCTTAGCTTGCTGACCGTCACCAAACCGCAACTTATCAGGCAGATTGTCAGTCACATCGTTAATGATGTTCCAGCAACTGCTCTCGCGGGCAACCTCAATTGCGCTCAGATATATCGCGGAAAAAAGAAATTTATACAGCTCAGGGATAAGGTAGCCACGCTGTCTGAGTCTTACTCACGCCTTTTTGCTGTTAAGGCAGATAACGTAGAGGGGGCAGCTTTTCCTGTCATACTCAACGTCGATAAAGCAGATCTTGAGAAAGGGCTCCTCTGGAAAAGCGTGAAGAATGGCTCTGCATACAAAACGTCTGAACTCTGTTTCTTCACGCTTTCTGACGACGAATACGTACCTTTCTCAATTATCTGATGGCTGACAATATGAAAAACTCTGGACAAAAAACAACCGAGGAAATTTGCTCATATTTGGGTAATTTGTCACGCCGTCGCCAGGTATTTCGTTCACTTTCAATGATGCAGCTAAAAGCGTTAATCACTGATGCACAGAACGTACTGGCTGACCGTGACCAGGAAGAAAAACGACTAGAAGAACAGGAAGCAGTTAAACAGGCCAAGATCAAACAGACCCTGGAACAGCTTAAGCAGGATGGCGTGTCTGCTAATGATTTGACACCGTTTCTCAGGAAAAAGAAGCCATCAAAAGGGCCGGTGCGGTGCTACCTTATCGAAGGGGAGCACATTGTTTACAAGGGTGCAGGCCGAATGCCAGCCAAGCTCAAGGCGCTTGAGGAGCGTGTCGGGCGAGAAGGGCTGAAAGCTTATGAAACAGAAGAGCAGCCATCCAGCGACGATTAAAACTCAAACCGTTTATTTGACGGCCACGGCAGAAGCCGTGGTTTTTTTTACACCGACCGCGATACCCATTCATCAGGATGCAGTGTTATCCTTGTGTACCCTCTAAGCCCAACCCCAATTGTATTTTTATTTATTTTTTCTACCCCAAGCACTTCGTAAATCTGACTTATTTGCAGATGGCCGGGTTTAAGCCAGTGCCCCTTCACGATATCTGAGGCTCTTATACGATAAAAAGTGCCATCCTCCCCGCTAACCGGATTATGTGCGTGGATCAGAACGGGATTTTTACAACCGGGGCAAAGCCAGTCATCCTGAACCTGTTCCCGAGTATAACTTTCCACACTGCAATCTGTGCATGAATAGGACTCACCAGGCAACTTTGTTGCAAATCTTCCTTCATAACTCATTGATTTATTCCCTTTTAAATTTCCACATATCAGCAGTATAGGACATGTTCATGAAATGTTTCAGACATATTTCAGCCTACTGTTATTCCAGTGAACCGGTAATGGTCTGATCTCTTAACGCACGTACAGCGAGTTCGCTATCCCAGGAAAAAGACACCCTGTTTTGTGCGCCGATATCCATAGCAAACAAGCGTGTGTATTTCGCAGTGCTACTGAGATACTTATGCCCGAGATATGTCTGCAACGTTTTCTCATGAACCCTGTTAAGAAGCAGATGTATTGCAAATGAATGGCGGAATGTGTGTGGGGTGATGTGAATGGTAAAAGTGACACCGTCACCCGAAGCAAGGACAATTGCTTCCTTCAGCCACCGCGCGACCGTATCAGGTGACTCCGGCCAAAGTGGTTTACTGACAGGAACCTGGAAGGTTGCAAGGTATTGTCGCATCATCCTGACATAATCTTTATCGAGTAATGGTACAACACGTTTCACGCTGTCTCCGCGAGAAGGCCGCCCAGGCTTGCGACTGCGCTGCTTGAGAGTGCGGATTATGACGTGGGGCCGTGGCCCGTCAAGTACGAAGCTTGCAGGCGTCAGAGCCAGCGCTTCATTGGGACGCGCACCAGTGTTCCAGAGAGTCTGGAAATGTGCCAGGCGCCGCATGTCATGCATGTAGCTAAACAGCACAGAAACTTCTGGTGCAAGCAGATACATGATCGGGTCGGTCAGATTTTGTGCCATTCGCCGCATAGCAGCGGCGATCTCCCACTCCCTCAATGACTCAGTTTGAATCAGGGGCGCTGTAGCGAAATGTGCGGCTGGTAAATTCTGCAAGATTCTCCCCCTGTATTTTTTTCAGAATGGGCGTAGCGTTGCCTACGTCATTTCATGCTGTGTTGCGCATGCGCAACACCTGTGGGTGTTATTGTGCCGCAGAGGCTGTGCGTAAGCACCCGAAGAAATTATTTTCTGTCGATCAGGCTGTGCGGAAGTAACTATGCTGTACAGGCTAATTCCGCACAAATAAATGCCGGTAAGAGTTGCTTTCGGAGGTTCATAATTACAAAAAAAGCAACATATGGTAGTCGTGAGTGGAAGGTTGGCACTAAATGTTGTGCAGAGCGGGAAGGGGCAGGGCGTGCGGAAGAAAACCACTTCTTCCGCAAGGGTGAATAAACAGTGTGGAGTGACGAGACGTAATTAATCCTCGTCTTCCTCCCATATACCACGGGGCTTGGATATCTGCTCATCGTGGCAGAAAAGGCAGACGTAACGATTGCGCTTGCGATTGTATTGCACAGTTTCAAGCGCAGACTCGATAAATTTTCCGTCAAAATTCCAGCTTTTTTTCATGACTGATACACATTTCTTGCAATAGAAACTTTCTTTCTTATTTTCATCTTCAGGATGGTTTTTAGTATAACCAAAATATTCACGCGCTGATTCTTCGGAGCATGCCGAAATAGCGGCAGAAAACTCGTAGTGAGTCTGAAGCATTTCCCACACAATACCAGAGAATTCTTCCTCATCTTCCTGGTGATAGCTGATGCCGCCAGAGGAATGCGCCGCTTTATATTGATACCTGTGCCAAATCCAGTGCGCAGCATCAGAATTAAGATTAATATGAGCAAAAACGACTGAAGTGAAAATTAATTCGGGTGATATGTCCGTTTTCATATCAACCGTATGCATAAATCTGTTCCTGAGAATACGCATATCTCTGAACCAGTCGGTAAATTTAACCGGGAATTTTACGGGGAAAATGTGTCGTGAACTTTTATGAGATCCTGCGCATCAAGCGTATGAAATTCAGAGAACGAAATATTTCCATCACTATCTGCCTTTGGCGTATTACGGGTTGCATTCACTATAAGAAGATAGGGGGAAATATCAACAATAAGACCTTTAATTCTGAATTCCACCGATTGAAGTATTAAGGTGAATGCAGTAATTAATTTGGGGCGCGCAAATAACCAGTAGTGTTCGAGGTTTCTGATTTCATCGTCGGTGAAATGTTCTGATTCGCTGTAAAATCCGTTCCAGATATCTATCTCTCTGTATTCATATGCCAAATCAGCAATTTTTTCCCACGCTTCATTGACCATATGGTCAGCCATAGAATAAAAATCAATTTTCGTAGGAATATCTGTAATCACGTTTAAAACTCCCAAATTAAGAACATGTGAAGTTTTGGTGAAAAATTAAATGGTATCCAACTACGATTGTTCATCATAATAAGGAGTATCAAAAATATTAACGGACAGATCAACAGTATGCCCTGACAGGCCAGAAATCTTTTCCAGTAGAGCCTCTGGCGTATCGCGGTCGAACTCAACGTAATAACCGACAAGCATGCCATCATTAGTCGTCTGTTCATGAACCTCAAACAAGCCTTGGATTTCATCCAGTTCATCATATTTGAGATTTATAGCATGGGCTATCAGGCGCGTGCGCATGGTTTCATCTTCAGGGTCGTGAGTTTCGCGTGGCAGGGCGGTTAATTCTGCCTTTACTATGCCCTTATCCTTCCAGTTACGCAGATACCCTGACCACAGGTTTGCGCGAAGATTTGAATCTTCATTAAAACGTTTGACTTCCCAGTGGATCACTTCTCGTTTACCGCTGTTATAGTAGAGCGCAACTTCAGCATGCCCACTGGCGATGAAGGCTGCTTTAAATTCTTTATCATCTTCAGGGCAAAATGAGAGTTCGGGCTTGGTATGGCTGTTCCCTTCGGCAAAGTTCAGAAGTCGCGATATGACCTGCTCAGGGGTGTCAAAGCCCGTGGCGTGCTGTTCCAGACGCTTGTAAACTGCATCAGAAAGAGTAATCTGCGGCATCATGAATATCTCCATAAATGATAGTAATATTATCATATATGATAAAATCAATGAGTCAAGCACAGATGCTTTACTGGATGGCAATCGATGGCCTGGCTTGTTACCATCCTTAAGAAGAAGTACAAAAATAATGTCAGTACACAGCGCAGACTAACAAGACTACTATCATTACAAAGCAAGGGCTAGAGTATGAGTGTTAAACAAAATAAACAAAACAAAGATGCTTGGTTCAACTCAGTGGTTATGAATGCAATTTACTTCCTGAACAGTTCGGTGAGCAATCTTGATGCTTCACCAAGAGCGGCAATTATAGAGTTGTATACCGCAATTGAGCTAATTTTCAAAGCAAGACTCATGAAAGAGCACTGGTCTCTTGTTATCACGAAACCAGAAAGTGCTAATCTGACGAAATTTGAAAATGGAGATTTCAAGTCTGTATATTTGTCAGAGTCTGAACAGCGACTTAAAAATATCTGCAATGAAAGTTTTAAAACTGAGGCAATGAATAACTTCAAAGCATTGGGAGAACACAGAAATCAGATTGTTCATTTCGCCCATACTGATTTTAATGGTTCTAATCAGAAGTTAATAATTGAACACTGGTCTTCGTGGTTTTATCTGAGAGACCTGTTGATAAATCAGTGGTCTCCAATTTTTAAAGACTTTACAGCGCAATTCGACGTGCTTCATGAAAATATTTTGAAGCGTAAAGAGTTCTTGCAAGCAAAGTTTGATGAAATTAAAAGCGACATCAATTTAAGAAAATCCAATGGAGATGTTTTCAAGACCTGTACATCATGTGGTCTGAATAGTGCGGTCATCACGCATAGTCATTTTTGGGGAGATGATTTTTATTGTCTTGTTTGTGAGGTCAAAGATAACTTCCCTAAAGAAATTAACACTGAAATACCGTGTGAAAAATGCAGTTCGCCACTCGCGTATTTCCTCAATGCCTCACATGAATGTAAGGTATGTCAGCATATCTGCACTGATGAATATGCTCTCTCCAAATACACTGAAATATATCGAGCTGATTTTGAGGAGGGTGATGATTCCGTAGACGACGTATATCCGGTCGCTTATTGTCATAGCTGCGAATCCGATACTCCTTCTGTAGTTGAAGTTGATAACCTCTCCGTTTGCGTTTTCTGCGAAGAACGAGGGTGGACCATAATGCATTGTGATCGCTGTGGTCACTACGTCACAGGAGATCCCAAAATGATTGAGTATATCGGTTGCTATGTTTGCGAAGACGAGGCCAGACAGGAAATTTTGGCAGAGGTGGCTGCCTTCCAGCCTCAATGATAAAGAAAGATGCTAAATGTCTGCGGAAGAATACCGCTTTCTCCGCACAAATCGACACTTTTAAAGAAGACTTTTCTTGCTTGTGAAAATCCCTACCAAAGTAGCCGTCACAGACATTACAAATCCAGAAACGGGTGAATGCCATGTGAGGATAGCAGCACCATCACTCGGGTAGTAAAAGTTAAAGATGAGTGACATCGGGCAGAACATACAAATCATCATACATAATGGTCGCATGTCACTCCGGGGCCGCATGATCATTAACAGTAAACTGCATAACCAAATGCCAGCAATTGTTAACAGTAATTGTTTTTCTTGCATCAATAATCACTCTTGGTTAAAAATTACTTACACGTATAAATCGATAGCATCGATAATTCAATTGAAACAACGTACTAATATTTACCATTGCTATCACCTATTCATCTTTCAGTATGCACATACCTATCCTCTCTAATCAGAAGGGTTTACATAACTTGTGAATATCTCAAGCGTCTTTTCAAGGTCAATATCATCAATCATTCGATGTAATATGTCGGTCCATCTGACTTTGCAACCAATTTTTTCTTCCAACTTTAAAGCAATGATTTCTAGTTTCGTTTTTTCAACCATCGACACAGCAAAAGTTGTTCTACTTCGTTGCTGATTGTTATTTGATTCAACTGTGTTGAGGAACTGTCTTTTTTCACCAAGAATTTCTTCAACAGAGACGCCTAAAGAATTAGCGATTTTGACTACGGTTGTTGAGTCACTAGTAGTCTTTGAACCGGCTTCCATGCGTGATAATTGCCTTGCTGAAAGACCAGAAAGCTCTGATAGTTTCTTCAAGGAAACACGTTCTGCCTTTTTGGCCGTGTTTGTCACTTCCCAGAATCACTCATTTATTAGCCTCCCTTCTATACAAATTAAGCTTAGCTCTCACCGTAGCCATGTTGATAAATTGTTGATATTTAACATAATTATGATTATGCGTAGTAGTCGTAGATTCATATGCATCAGAAAAATTCGACTTTGCAACGTACCTGCCTTGCAGGTTTTAAAGCTTTATCGTTGTCAGATGAAACTGGTATTATCAAAGCTATTAATTGTCCATTCGTTTTAGCCTCGTATGCAAATCCATTGATGCACTGTTGAGTAAGATATATTTCTTTATTTTTTTGACTGGATGATGCTAAATATTTTTCTTTAATAAGAGAAGTTAATTTTTCATTCATCGCTATCTCTATTGCGTTGATTTTTTTATTTACATCATCTGGTAGAGGTTCATTTTGAGCATGCAGGATAAATGAGTCACGACGATCTTGCTCTATTGTTTGTTCATGAAGATAGTCATAGGTATCACATATCCAGTGAGTTAGATAAATTGACAGCACCATTACTAAAGCTAACTCTAAACAACTTCGTACTTTTTTAGGCAATTCAGCCATTCTCTCAAAGATGTCCTTCACGCTCCCCTCCAATTAGGCATAGTCTGAAATGCTGCTCTTATGCATGAGTTTATCCGTTTTTTGTTGTTAGTGATACTAAAATGTATCATAATGAGAACGTGATGTTTTGTCAGTCTGTCCAAAAAGTCCCAAAAAAAGTGTGATTGGCTGTACGATCATACAAAAGAACGTGTTCTTTACTGACGCGGTTGAATGCTTTGGCATATAAGCACTTTGATTGCTTATAAATTATTTCAGTGATTATATTTCAGGAACAAAAATGACAAGAGAAGATTGGCTTTTCAGGTTGAGAAAAATAAATAGGATCGACACGCTGGAGAAGGTTATCGATAAAAATAAATATGAACTTTCAGAAAGTGAATTATCAGTCTTTTACTCCGCATCTGACCACCGCTTAGCTGAGCTTACAGTTGGTAAATTATTCGATAAAGTTCCAGCGAGCGTCTGGAAACTGGTTCAATAGAGTTTTATGGAAAGTCAGATTTAGGAGATACTGACATGCGGGAATCAGATAAAAAAATTGATAATATTTGCTCGTCGGCTCTCTGCATTTCATGGGGGGTAATCTTTCCATTTATTTACAAACACCTTACCCGTAAGTCGCCTGATTCTCTAGGTCCGAATCTTGCCGATATTTTTTTACCCTTAGTTTATTTATGGAGTTGCATCGCCATTGGATATGGCTCTTTTCTGATTTACACTCTAATCAAAGAGCACATGCAATCGGGTAAGAAGGATAGTAGAGAGTGAGGTGCATAACCCTGTCAGTGAGCCTTGAATGACTGGAAGAACGCTCATGGCCCGTAGCAGTGACGGCTACACTTTCACGATCACATCATACGATAAAGGTTATCGCCTGTCAGTTTGTCCAGAAAACCGCTACAACGGTACTCAGAGTTTCGACGGGTGGTTTCCCCGCTTCTATACGCGTCCTCAGTCTGCCAAGTCTGCCCTCACCCGTTTCCTTGGTGAGTCTTTAGTATGGGTAGATTTGTAAAAAAGTAAATTACTTTGACATGATTACGTAGTGCAGAACATCTGCCTTAAGGGATTAAATCGGGGATGGCCGGGACAACGGTACAGTTTATAAACCCCGGTAAGGGAAAGATGTGCTGCCCCGGCCACGTTCATTTTGTCCATAGTATCTTGCACATGTCCATTTTTTATTGCTGTGCCGGTTGGCCGCAGAGCAAGCAAAGGATTATGCGGTCTGTTCGCTATAACTTTAATTTCAATTAGTAAACTATTTTATGTTGGATATTTCTTGAAATTTGCCTGCCATCTTTTACAGGCGTCATTTAGTTGTATACTCAGTAATGAGTAATAACTAATGGAGGTTTTATGAAAGAAGCAATGATGAATGATCCTATCATGTTCTGGCAGTCAGTCGCTGTATTGACCGTTCTTGTAGTTCTAACTATCAGAAATGCAGTAGTACCACGTTCAAAAAAATAATTTAAGTTTGCGCAAAGTTTAATTGAGTTTTAAAGAAAAGCCCCTCGATGAGGGGCTTTTTTCATTACTGTCCTGATACCGGGACTGCTGTTGCGGAAGAATACTGAGCTTCAGGTTCGTTAAGATACTGCCTTATGCCTTCAACTATTTCCGAGTCATCATCGACATGTGCAAAGATAAGACAACCTACCCCTACCCCTGCCATTATTGCTCCTTTGCGATCATCATCTTTGCCAGACAAGATGATTGCGGCAAACGGTAAGCGTGTTTTCTTATCTATCAACACGGCTTCAGCGACAAGGCGATGCATTTCTTGCTGGAAATTGGCGTTTTTACTGAGTCCTGGTGAGTAAACGAGAGAACTAAATGGCTGCTGTGTGCAAACATAAAACTGGTCTGAGAAATGTTTATAACAAATTTCTCCCAGCTTTAGGCTATTGGCTTGCTTAAGTAGCGGCTGAATATCTTGAGGCTTTCTCATCAATTTCTTGGGCCTGTAGATACTGAGATAGTAAAACAGGGCAGCCAATAAGATCCCGCCAATTAGATTAACTTCAAATTGTGTCATATCACCCTCTGCAAAAAGTTTTTTTGTCAGTTACAAGAATATTTCTGCTCTCGTTCATTCCTACAATACGTCCCGATTTAAGCTTTGAATACAGAGTCTCAAACTCAGACGTCGAGGCTATACGTTTCAGGTTTTCAATCGTTGCCGTAGAGCGACAAACATTTGAAAAGGTCATATCAGCTTGCATGTATGCAGCATGACGGGAGCCGTCAAAGCCACTGCTTTCCTGAATGAACTTGCCCTTATCCATGCCTGCTGTTAATTGCTGGGGAATGTTTACCGTGACTGCATAGCTTTGTTGTAATGCAGCCATGACCGTTAATAACAGAGCAGAAGCCGTTTTCTTTAGCATATTCATAATAACACCTATGATACTAATATGTATCATTGAGGGATAAAAAAAAGCCAAACCTTAACGGTCTGGCTCGTCAATTGTTGCGCATGCGCAACGGCATATGCTACCCGCGATGATAGTGACCGCCGTCCATCGCTTCACTTCTCGCGTTCATATGCGCAACATTCTGTCCAATGAAGTGCGCCGGTTGTCCGTTCACCAAAGTTTCGGCGGTAAGAGGATCTGCAAAGTTTGCCGGTTTACCATTGCGGCTTGCAATACCATTCAGTTGGGATAGCGCGTTTCCAGAGGCCCAGCTTTTAGCAACTACTCGTGCACTTCTCCGGGTTTTTCGCCACAGAAAAGCAATATCAGTCATTAATTTCGTCAGCCATTTTTTCATTATTCTGTCCTTTTTTTAGCCATATCTTATTTTTAGCATGAATCTATCCAGGTAGCAAATAATACTGTGTTTTTAAACAGCCCGTCCTTGGGCATGAGGTATTATTTCGGGGCTTTTGGGTTATCCTTGGCTGAATTAGCAATAGGAATACCGGCTGAAGCTGTACCGGTATTTACTGGCGGATGTGCGCCCGTATCATCGTGACTGCTTGCCTCGGGTGACTCGCCCTCGCCTGCATCTGCCTTTCTGACCCGTACTATTGTCTGTACATTAGGCGGCGTATAATCTGGTGCCCGTGGTTCGCTGGTTGATGAATTTGCCTTTTCCTGATTAACCTGCTCAGTGACTTGTTCTGACGCCGTTCTTACCGCCCCGTTCTGTTGCTGTCGCCATAGATACTCCTGTGGTGAAATCATTTGCGTTTCTCCCTTTTCATTTGTAGGGATAACGGGTGCGGTTGGTCTGTCATTCATACCGTTCTTTTCATTCCACGTTTCATTGAATTTATTCTGACGAGTAGAAAGACCGGACTCCATCGAATCAGAATTTGCAGTTCGTAAATTCTGACCGTAATAATTTGCAAATTCGCGGGCTGTATAATCGTCCACATAGTTCTGTTTAGCATCACCGTGAAGACCCAGTTTATTAGCCTCACGCAGCCCTGCCGCCTGCATTGCCTGAGCCTCGTTCAGATAAGCACCGTACATAGCATTTGTTCTCTCGGTGTCTGTGTCAGTATGGGACGCATTTGCCCCCGCGCTGGCACCCAGCAAACCACCTGCTACACCTTTACCGGCGTTAACACCGCCCGAAATGCTTGTTGAAGTATTGCCTTCATTCGATGCAGAGCGAATTGAAGCCATATTTCGCGCAGCCTCATTCGCCAGGACTTCCGGTGCAGATCCCGGACGATTAGCGTTACTTTGCTTAATCAGCCCCAGCACACTCTGTGGATCTTGGAGCACCGTGCGGCCACTGTTGTCACCGCCCGTATCAATCCCTTTATTAACTGAATAGCTGCTGTCGTCTTTAGTTGAGTTATCTCTGGATATACTGTGGCCGCTGTGAACCGAACCGGTGGAAGAAAGTTCACCTTTCGGATTCCGTGCAAGAGCCAGGTCCACTTTTGCCGCGCCTCCATCCGGTACGCTTGCAGCCTGACGCGCGTCAATAAGACCACTTTTATTGAGCGATTCTGCCTGCGCAGCGTTAACGGCAAGATGCACACCAGAACCAGCTTCTGCCGCTGCAAGTTGCTGATCGCCTCCGAGTGGTTTACTGAGTTCATCGAACTGATTCTGCCCCGCAATACCGCGTTCCGTACTAATTTCCCCACCACGCTCAAAGTGCTGTGTTGCTTCAACCCCGTTTGCTGAAAGCGCTTTCTGTTCACCGATGTTCTGCGAACGATGCTTGGTAGCGTCATACGCTGCCGTGTCTTCAACGGCTTTACCGTCTCCGTCGTGTGCTCTGAGGGCACCGGCAGTCTGTGCGCCATTCGCATCGGACAAATCTCGACGTGCCTCGCCTTCAGTTTTATGAGCCACCCCGTTTTCGTCCCGCTGTTGCAGGGTATTCACTAACTCTGCCTGGCGCTGCATATCAACCGCATGCTGTTTTGTCTGCTCGGTCTGCATTGCAGCGATACCGCTCTCAATACCGCCGTTACCGCCAAATGCATTATGCAACGAATCAGCATGGCCTTTGCTTTCTGCACTGCCTGTACTTGCAACGTAGCTTTCGCGGGACTGTACATTTGCGAGACTGCCACCGGCTGCATCGAGAATGCCTTGTGAATGCCCCAGGTCAGATGACTGATTGACGCTGGTTTTCTTGGCAGTCATATCAGTAACCGATAGACCAGCCGCATTCGCTGCCTGCTGCGTACCTGCGGATGTACCGATTTCAGTCTGACGTTCCGTACCATGAACCTGTTTTTGCTGTTTATGTAGATTTGCGAGGGTGCCGCCTGCGTTAGCTATGTTGGATTGTGCATCAGCGGTCTGCATAACGCCTGACGCAGCACCCGTCACCCTTGCCTGCTCACCCACACTGAGGTTAGCTGCACCTGCTGATTCAATTTGACCAAGAGCGTTACCTGCTTCGTGCTGTGCACTGGTTTTTGATGCAACAGCCGCGCTTTCAGCACCCGACATGTTTGGCAGGGCTGTTTCGTACCCGCTAACCTCGCCAACCTGTCTGCCTCCCTGCACTTGCCCTATTCTTTGTGCTGCGGTTTCAACACTGCCGTTACCCAAGCCCTGAATCTGGGCACTGGAAGCGCTTATATCTTTCATCTGTCCAAGCATGCTGGTATTGGACATGGCATCAATACCTGCTGTGTTAAGGACTTGCTGAGTTGCCATGCCGCCGCTGATATCATTGATTAAGTGGCCGCGTCCCTCTGGCGTCAGCGTTTTGTCACCAACTTCATTACTGATACGGTCAAGGTTAGACAGGGCACGTTGACCAAAAGCACTCAGGCCAAAGGCACTGACTCCAAATATACCCGCAACAAGAGTGGCAATTTGTACGGCGCTTGTACGCGCAGACCCCATAACAGACATTGCTTTCATTGCAGCCGTAGGCGCAAGCTGCATTGAGTCGATCCCCAATCCATAATTCTTAACTTCGTTCATTACAGTCAGGATTTCGTCTGTGCTGGCCTGCAAAAGCATAACGTCAGCAATCTGCCAGGTCGTGATAAAGACCCAAAGACCGAATAGAAGGGTCAGCGCCTTTGCCATCAGAGGGGTGAAAACCAGTAAAAGCAGCATCGGAGTGATAGCGAGGATAATAGCCAGCACAGCGGCCATTATCGTAGACATCCACTCCGGGTTAGTCATGGCATCCGCTAACCCGCTGTTCATCATTGAGCGATTAGCCACCATTGAAGCTGCAACTTCAGGATTGTTTTCGATAAGTGCATCGGTGATACCTTGCGATACCAGAACGTTGCTCATAATGCTGTTAAGCGAGAGAGAGCTAGATCCGAAAATGGTCTGAATCGAGCTTTCAAGTCGGTTCTTACAATCGACGTACTGAGCGCTGTCAGAGACAGCGTATCCGCTTTTCACACAGATATCCCTCAGTCGTGCATCATAGGCTGCGGGACTACCCAATGCGCCTTTGAGGGAGGTATACGACTGATCACACGTTACCGTTGCGCCACCGGGATTTGAACTGCTGTACCATACCGTGTAAGCCGCCTGATTTCGTAACGGACTGAGTGCCGTCACTACGTCCAGAGCATTAGCTCCCGATTTAACGGTGCGCGGATCAAAACCTCGGGACTCTGCAATAGGTTCACATTGCCGCCAGAGTGCTTTTACGTTGTCGGTAAGATATGAGTCAAACGGCGCTCCATTGCGTGAAACTACGTTCATAAGCATTTTTACGGCCATACCCTCACCCGTAAAACGGGTAGTGGAAGCCGTGTCCCGATTAGAGAAATCTACGAATGCCTGGTAAACAGAGTTAGTCAGTCTCGCAGTTACGGTAAGAAAGTCAGGAATACCGCTGACGGCCTGATACTGATTTCGGGATTGGTCATAAATGTGGACTGTACCTTTAGGCTGTACCAGCCCGACATAGAACAGGGTTCCCATGACGGCCATTGCAAGCCATCCCATCCCCATCTGTGCTTTGCCGGTTTCAAGATACTCGATCCCGCTTTTGGCGCTTTTGGTAAGCAAAGCTGCGGCAATACCCATGAAAATAAAAGCTGATATCAGCATCGTATACTGATTGTCATTGAAGATAAGCTTTAGCCGGACAAAAGCATTCACGACAGTTTCAAATCCGCCCATGACAACATAGTCAGTGTCAAAGGCGAATGCAGCGGGGCTTAGCCCCGCCAGAACGGTAAACAGCAGTAGATTCTTTTTAATCATTTCAGGTTTGCTCCCGCCCAATCGCGACCGCGCTGCCGCTCATCTTTTTCAAATGACTGACTGAAGTCTTTATTCAGCATGTAGGATTGCAGGCGGCTGTTATAAGCCTGCTCAACCTTACCGCTGGCATCGCGCGCCTGCTTGATAAGGTCATCAAACTTGGCTACAGCCGGTTTGAATAAGTCCATACGGCATGGCTTCGAACCGGCATTCGGATCGGAAAGAGGCATTGAAACCATTTCATTCACCTTATCGAAGGTGTTTTGTGTATTGCGGTAAAGGTCGGTGAAAATGAAATACGTGTAATTAAGGCCAACAAGCTCTGACAGAGTGCCAAGCATTACGTCGCTTTCGCCGCGCACGACTGCCTCTTTAAGGATGGAATAGACGGGCATATTGGTATTCTTGATAAATGCCTGGTCATCTGTTGATAACGGCTGCGATGCCTTGATGTGGTCCACGATGCTTTGCATTTTCTGATACACAACCGTGCGAACCGGGCGGGAGCCAGAAGGTACACATTGTTTATCTTGCGTTTTAATGTAAACGCGACCGTTAAGCATATCGTCCAGGCTGTATTTCTGGTTCTGAGGGCATGCAGTTACGGTTACGGCCATAGGGATCTTGTTGTTTGATTTAGCGTCAATCCAGACGTCACCAAGGTAGCCTCGGATAGTGTCAGCGTAATCCCCCATCCCAACTTTATCAGCGGCGCGTTGCACGATTGAACCATTACGCATGAGGTCGCGGAAATCAGCAGGACAACCGGCAATCATTTCATTCAGGTTCGCAATTGGGTTGTCGTTGTTCGCTTTAATTTTGCTTGTTGTATCAGACCACATGCGATCAGCAGCTTCATTCAGGTTTTTTGTGCCGGTCATTTCGGTCCAAAGCCCCTTCAGCGCTTCTGGATCTTGATCGACCATAGCCGTTGCGATTGGCTTAGCCATAGCACACTCATTAAGCTGAATGCCGTTAAGAAAGTTAGTTATTTGCTCTATCTTCCCAAGCGTATCAGCACATTCCTTGCACATAGTTTTCAACGCCATATCGAAAGCAACGTATGGAGCCGCCTGCATGGCGCGTTGCGCCTTTTCGACGAGATAATCCGGGTCAAGGAAAGAGTACCCTCCCAAAAAGCCGTCAATGCCGCCGCAACCGACTGATAATCGAGGTGGTGAGATTGTTACGGGATAGTCTGTGCTGCTCGTCGTTCGAGCGGTAAATCCGCCCATCGTGTAGTAGCCTCGCTTCTGTGATTCAAAACTGCTCGGAGAGTCATATACAGCATTATCGAACCATTTATCCGCCCAATTCGCAGCCAGGCATGGTAATGAACTGACAGCCAGCGTTGCGGTAAATAACAGTTTTGCCAGGTTCATTGTTGCTCTCCGCTATAGGATGTTGATTGCCCCTGCATTACAAGGCTGTTGAGTTCTTGTGCCGGAGCTTCACCGTTAAGGACTCGGGTAATCCCGTAAATGCTGTTAACAAGCGCTCCAGCATCTGCAAACCCATAAGAAACGGGCTGCCAAGAGCGCGAGTCCATATCGTGTTTGATGAGTACAATGGTTGGAGTGTTTGTAACGTTAAATTTGGTGCGCACTTCGGGCTGACGACGAATATCGACTTCTTTTACGTACCATCCCGTGCGCTGACTGAACGCAGAGATAATCGGTTGTTCTTTCGCACAATACGGGCACCCTTCCTGGACGAAATAAAGCAGGGCATAGCGATTGTTCTGACTTGCCAGCCTATCCAGCACGGACGCAATAGGCTTCATCGGTAAAGAGGCTAAAGCCGGTAGTGCTGCACCCAGGCCAATGACTCCGGCAACAAACTGACGGCGAGATATAATCATGGTGTGACATCCTGTGCTGGATTATTGATTTGTTTGAGGGGGTCAAAGAAACCACCCTGCTGTTTTTCACTAGTAAAGAACTGGCGGGGATCTGTTTCTCCGTTAAGCAGGCGTGTCATGTTGTAAACGCTGGTTCGGAGGTTATCGAGCGAGTCAACGCCTACTGACACCGGCATCCATTTATCAGGCACATTCTTCTTAATAAGCACTGTCACAGGCGCACGGTCGATCTTGAATTTGGCTCGGGCTTCGGGGTGAGCTTTAATATCAATCTGCTTGATATACCATCCTGTTTCGCGCTGAAAGTTTTCTAAAATGTGTGACTGCTGAGTGCATAAGCCGCAGTCAGGCTCCGTGAAATAGAAAAGTGCATAAGCATTCGCGTTACGGGACAGGTTTGCGCCAATCGATGCTTCACGTTCGCGCTTTTTCTCCGCTGTACCCGGATTGGTGATTGGATAATCCTGCGCCGCGTTGTATTGCGGATTTTCAAGCATCACGTAGCCGGTAAGGTTGGTATAAGCTGCCGCTTTGCGGCGGGCTGCATCCTGAACTTTGTAGTAATCGAGTACAGCATCAGGTGTAAGCTTAAACACGGCATAATCACGCGTTTCATCAAGTAACGCCTGTATATCTTTTGGATGCATTTTAAAAAGCGCGTCTGAAGACGGAACCACCGGGCGTGGATGTTTCTCTTCTTCTTTTACTTCATCAGGCTTCTTAGGTGTTTCGTACCAGAACAAGCCATGTTTAGGTGTGCTCTGCTCTCCATTCTGCCCGACACTCGCTTGCGCTGAGCTACATAGCAGCATCACCATTACGAAGCTGAGTTGTTTTAATTTCATTGTCATCACCTGTTGGTCAGAGCGTGAAAAGTTGCGCATGCGCAATCATCAGAAAATCGGCGTCAGCCGCTCGGCTTTGCTGATATCCATGAATCCCCAGTACCGGCTGTCATAGCTCTTGTCGGTATCACCTACGGCAAAGGCTTTCCCTTTAGGAATTAGTCCGGTGAATGAGAAAACAGGCAGGGCCGTTCCAGTCGAGTCCTGAACCGCAGCAATTGCTATTTCATCGCCATCACAATAAAACTGACGGTTTAGCTTGCTCAGGTACTGCCCTTCGATGCAGCCCAGACGTTTAACCAGGTGCGTTTCACCTTCAGGCAGATAGGGATCGTTATGCTCAAACATCACGTATTCGTTCTGCGCTGAAGGAATGCCGCCAGACCGCCAGAGCACCCTGTATTTAATGCTGTGGGTAGCAGGGATAAGAATGTGATTCATTGTGAATGAACCAATGCCCATACAGATGAGTAGCACGGCGACACTGAGTGATTTTCTGTCTTCCGTTTTCATCAGGCTTTTTCCAGTTTTTTAATCAATGCCTGAACTTTCTCGTCAGGATTAAGCTGATTCATGCGATTCAGCATGCCCTTAAGCGAGGCGTCACCATAAATAACGGAGGAAGCGCGGTTAATGTTTTCCAAGCCATCGCAATAGCTTTGAATATGCATATTTGGCTGATAGATAAGGGCAGGAACTTGATTTATGCCATATACGCGGAAAATAACCGGATCAATCAGCATTTGAGTAGCCCACATTTTGCAATTCGCTCCTTCACAAGTGGGATCAGCACGAAGCGCATCATGGGTCAATTTCATAGTCGCGCCTATTTTACTGATACCACCCACCGACCCCCGCAGTACCATTACGCCATTTACTTTAGCGAGGTCGCGAGCGTAATTACGTAGTGTCTGAATAGGCATGCTACTGGATACAAACAATACAACCTGATCTGATACAAGCTCAGGTCCTTTTTCTGAATCGCTATTTTCGTCTAAACCGGCTGTTTTATAGACTTGCGATTTGAGTGCGTTTTGTTTTTGTCGAAAATCAGTGCTGTTCGAATAATCAGAAATTTTCCTGGCCATATCTTCTGCATGCTGAACATCGAAGTCTTTCAGTTTTTCGCCTTGGCTTTTCACCGCATCTTGAGCAGATTTCATCATTTCAGGAGTGATAGAAATACTGTTCCCTGCTGCGTATACGCCAAAGGAAGCAACCAGAGCTAACGAAATAATAATCCTGTTGTTCATGGCATTTTATTCCACTTCAGGTTGACGATAGTATGAGATAGCCATAAAGAATTGATGAGGCTATACGTGAATGATATTTTCATGCTGTCTACGTCCACGCCAAAAAACTTATTTATCGGTTGAAAAAGATCAGTCAGGCAAATAAAGCACATAGTTGAAAGAAACAATGCCATTGCCAGTAAAATCATGACGGCGAACTTCAAAGCCGTCATGACGACTTTTCCACCTTTGTCATTGGCTAATTCTGTTTTTTTCATTCTCATTTTTTCCCGAACTTGAGATTTGCTGAATTAATGAAAAGGATCGGAGACAGAACGCCGAATAGTCCCGAAAAAGAAATTGCTTCTCTGAAGCTTTCTGGCGTCCACTCTATCTGTGAATAAAGCACGAAAGCTTTAAGCAGAAACCATACTGCCATAATAACCAGAGGTGCCAGAACTCCAGCGATGGAGGCCAACGCTGCATGCTTTTTATCCCGACCAGCCCACAGGCAGAAGACAAGCAGCACTGATAAAAGAAAGTGGAATCTAATAAAAATAAAGTCAGCAGGGAGTAATGATGATCTCATAGCAAGGGAAATGACCATTAGAAAAGCATAATAGAACATGACAGGGTAAATAATTACACCCGTGTTATTTATCGCTTTAAGTAATTTGCACATATCTGTAATTCTCTTTCAGGAGTCGTTGACTCAATCAAAATTCATCTTTTAAAAAGGAAATCGTCATAGACAAGGAGATGTGTCAATACGATAGTTTTTCAAAATGAATAAAGGTTTCATGTTTTCCTTTTGTTGCGCATGCGCAACTTCTTAGCCCTGATAGCGAATGCAGCAATCTTTCTTTTCAAACATCATCCACATGAAGTTATCTTTGCGCGGATTGTGTTTCATGCTGTCCCAGAGCAAGCCTTCACGCCCAATGGGGACACACGCTGATGCACGGGTCGGGCGCATCATCTGAAGCTTGAAGCGGTCCTTACGCCAGATAGGTGCGAGTTCGCGGTAACACCCGTCTTCAGAGGTATTCCATAGCAGGCCCAGCCTTCCCATCATGAAAATGGTTCGCGCAGCGATACCGGCATTGGCTTCTACGTAGTCTGTGCTCGTAATGGCACCGGAAAGCGGGTATGCATTGCCCCATGACCCCATACACCAGAACAGGAGATTATTTGGCATGCCATAGGTCGCCAGTGCTGCATCAGCAGAACAGGTGATGGTTGAGATTGGATTAGCAAACAGTACCGCTTCAGGATTAATGATCAGGCTCAGAACGTCGTTATTCCACTGCGGCAAAATCTCCGTCATCATCGCAACGTCATACCCTTCATCATCCAGACAGGGAATGTCATAGAACATATTCAAGATTTTCCACGCTGGGAAAATGTAGTAATGGGCTTGCTGGAAGGCGCGCTTTGAAGTGTTGTTTTCGTTGAGGCCACCTGACAATGTGCCGGGAACCGGAGTGTTCAGCGCAACTCCCAACGGCATCATGCAGTAAGGATCACTGACGGTGTCGATAATGCGTTTCGGCTCCCAAAATGAGGTTCGCAGGCCAAGCGTTGCGATGGTGCCGCCTTTACAGATGCATATGGGGCTATTAGTAGAAGAAGGGTTTTCTTCACCATTTACGATCTGAACACCGGCTATACGCATAGGAAAAATGCAACTCCAGCCAATATCGGTGACAGGATTTATAAACTGACTATTACACTCTGCATGCGCGGGGGTGATCAGGGAGTTAAACATCGAGGTTAAGAGCGTATCCCCCGCGCCCCTAACATCGCTTCCCAGCGAACGAAGCAATGCGGTAGACCGTAATTTCTGAGGATTCCAAGCAAACTCCTGAATAACCAGGCGAGCGCCTTCCTGATGGACAATCGAAGGGGTTACACGAATATCGAGACGCTTTCTGACTGAATCGTCCAGGATAAACGCTGTGCGGCCTATTGCCTTACCTTTGGTGATAACGTCGCCGTGGGTAAAGAGAATCATGTCTGTGTCTGTGACGTGATCCTTCAGCCAGTCTTCCTGTCCCGGAGAAATAACTACGATGCGTTGAGGCAGCTTGACGTATGTCAGAGGATTAAAAGTGTACCCTTTCGGATAGAGTATGCGCCCTTCTTTATCCGGTACGTCCACGGTGGAAGTGTAAAACGGGATAAACGTTCGTGTGCTATCCTGCTGGGCTGTAGGAAGGCGAACACCTTTAAACGCAGCCCAGTCGTCGCGGTTTTTGTTTAGCTCTTTTTCCCAATTGACGCTGGCTACGCGGTTTTGAACTTCAGTCAGTGCATCTGGCTCATCAATTGAATAAACCTGCCCGATCACGTCTTGAGAGGCGCTTACGCTGCTACTTACGCTTAGGAGTAATGCAGCTATGCGAACATTAAACTTGGTCATTATCAATCCATCCTGTGATACATATTAGTATCATAAGGTAAAATTGATTTAGTTGATAGGCGAGTTTTTAATTAATGATATCAGTGGGAGGATTTGCATAAATCAAGCGCCCGTCAGGACGGGCGCTTGAATGTTTCTTAGTTGGTTTTATCGTAAAAACTTTGCGTTATGGTCGTCACATTTTGCTGTATCTCAGCGGTGGCCGCATGCACCATCGTTTGAACATACTCATCGAGATTGATTTTGCTGAAATCAAGATTCTGAAATTCTTCAGGGGTAAAACCGCGACATTCAGGAGCTTGAGGTGAACCCCAGCCGTTAAATGTTTTAAGTTGTGGTCTGCCCTGCTCCTGGATAATTCGGGCCAGTATGCTGTTGTAGCAACAATATGTTTTTGCTTTCTGGACGCACCCTATCAGTGGAACTTTCTTCTTACAATATGTGCCTACTTCGTGGCACATGCCGGAATCAGCCTCCATTGCGGTCTCCATAGACATCTGATCACAGGCTTTCATCAGATACTGCATAACAAAGTGGACGGCTATAGCAATGGCTATTGTGGCAGGGTTCATAGATGCCATCATGGCATTTACGAATGCGTCTGCGGCCATTGAGGAGGCAACAGCCACGTCTGCCGTTGCCTGCATAGCTACAGAATAATAAAGATAGGCTTCCTGTGCGGCTGCATAGACGTCCTTAACCATACTTGCTGCCTGAAGCACGGTTGTATAAGGTCCGGCATCGTCTGAGTACACCTTGCCTTCGCTTTTGCAGCAGTTTTTGAAAGCTGTGCTTACACCTGCAAGCTTACAGTCAGCACCACGACCATTGAAGATAAGAACCTGATCGAGACAGACTCCCTCCTCGTTCTTTTTGCCGTCATCAACAAGCTGAGTCCCATCAACGTTACCCTCATCAAAGGGTTTATTCTGAGTCAGATCAACACAGGTTGCATTGCCAAGAGGACAAACAATCGACTGCTCGGTTTTTGAACAGATATTGTTTTGTAGCGAATAACCGGTAGGGCATGAAATAGTTTCCGGTGTCATGCTGACGAAAACGCATGATCCGTTAACGTAGTTATAGTTTGGAGGGCAGACCATTACCGCATCTTGAGTCACGTCCTGGGTACATTGTTCACCTGAAGGCGTCCAGCCGGGTTCGCAGTATTTATTCACGTAAGGAACCAGCCAGCCATTCTGGATAAACCGATCCATAGCCGGGTCGCATGAGGGCCAATAGCCGTTCATAAGATCACATCGGTTTTTTTTGTTCATCAGCTCAGTCCAGCGTTCAGGAGTGTCAGCACAGAACGCCTGTCCTATATATTTTCTTGACGACCATGCGGTTCCCCAGTACATATGGCTCGGATCGCTACAGGTGTATGGGTCGGCACTGGTCGATGCCGGTTTGCTGTAATGGACCGTGCATTTCGTACCGTTTTGAGTGTAGCCAGAAGGGCAACTGAATGATGGCGGCGAGTTTTCCTGGCGGATACAAGTGCTTCCGTTCATTGTATATCCAGCAGGACAGGAGTGCGTTGGCCCTACGGTTAATATGTTAGTTCGGTTTAAACACGTAGCATATTCACCTTCGGTATCGAAACTGCCATCACCATTTTTGTCTATGCCACAGGCATAATTCGGGGCAGGAGTGTCTTGCGCGGCGCTCACTGGCACGTACACAAACACAGACAAGTACGTGCATATTAAAATTGCACTCAAGAGCCTTTTGATTAATTCCAT
>NZ_CP028051.1:0-679800 GCF_043544755.1 Pantoea sp. SGAir0184 | reverse complement strand
CGAACTCGCTGTTGTGCAGGCAAAGATGCCACGACCATGCAGTGTTGTCTCCGGTGGTACAGCACCCGAATAAATATAATCCAGCATGACAGCATCGCCCGCATAGCCGCGTGGTTTGCTAAACGCTCGGGAGGTGTAAGGATCCTGCTGGCAGAGCATAAAGAAGGGATGTTGACGGGCCGACAGCCAGTAATCATCTGAAGAGCTAATGTTTATCCTGTCGCAGAGCCGAGTGAGTTTTTCTCCGCTGAGTTGAAAAGCAGAAAAGTAATCGCCTCTTTCACAATAAGCCAGCGCGCAGTCCAGTAGGGAATGTAGCTGTGTCTAAAGAGAATCTGATTTTGTTTCAGAGAGTTGCATGTGTATCCCACCTTAAAGGGTAAGTAGCGGATAACGCATAGAGACAGACAAAAATGAGCTTAGCATTCATAAATGAATTTACTAGATCGAGCCGCTACGCTTTTTTGTAAATGTCAGATGGAGGGGTATGGAGCGGGGCAGAGCTGACAGGTTTTCTCAGTGCCCGCAGCAAAAAATGACCTCTACGGTCTGAATCAATTGATAGCCTGTTATATCTGATAGCGATACTATTCATCATCTTCACCGGTATTCACCCAAATGCTGTAAGGTCTGACATGCAACCACTAAGCCTGCAAAACAGATATCGTTCTGCAAACGAAAACACCATCGCGTTGTGGGCGAAAAATGCAGGCATCGGAAACATCCGTGAAGAGAACTACTACGATCCGGTAAAACTGGCGCTTGTCGCAGGGATAAAGCCGTCAGTTCCCTTACCGGTGTTACGTCTGATTGATGAATTGCAACGACTCACACTGGCAGATCCGCTTGCCGATACGCTGCCAGCGCAAGGCCTTCATTTTACTTTTTTGCCTCTGACTTTACCGCTGTATAACGTCAACGAGCCTTTACCAGCGAAAGCGGCGCAATTGACCACGATCTGGCAGGAATTTGCTGCAAAAAAAATCGTTATCCGGAATCTGCGCTTAGTGGCGTTGCCCAGTCAGTTATTGCTTGCGGGCATACCTGATACGCCTGCGATTGCCATGCGTCAGTCATTCTGCGACAAGGTTCTGGATTCAGACTGGAAAAAAGAATTGCTGATGCGGCATGGCAACAGCCTGTTGCCGGCACCCTTCTGGCACAGCACGTTACTGCGCTACAGCGCTGAGTTTTTACCCGCAGTTTTGCGTCAATTCTTTTATGAGCGTCAGGACATAAATTTTGGTGCGGTGGCGGGAGAACTGATGCTGGCGAAGACTAACTACAACTGGACTAAGTGTTATCCGTTATTGCCGGCGAGGGTTTAAATATGGTGAGTGCGCCATAACTGGCAGCCTCAGACTAATGGAGCTGTGTGTGGATACTACTGATTCACCTTTCGGGTCAAAGTGCGCATAATCATGATTATGTTAAATATGGTATTCCGTCAGGTATCGCAATCCTTCAGTTTCGCCCTTTACGCCTCTTAGCAGGCCCACAACTCATTCCACCACGGCGATACTATGTGAAAACTTATCCCACCGGTCCGTTTGATGGACACCACGGAGATATCCTGGTGCGCATCAATGCGCACCCTACAACAGACTGTCCGCTGCCCCCTCACGCTGTCGTTAGGTTTCGCCCTTCACGCCTCTTACAAGGCCCACAACGCATTCCACCACGGCGACACTATGTGAAAACTTATCCCACCGGTCCGTTTGATGGACACCACTGCGTTATCCTGGTGCGCATCAATGCGCACCCTACAACTGAATACCCGGTTAGCTTCGCCCTCGGTGCTTCAACTATCTCTTTAGCTCATCCACAATGACAACGCTACGCGAAAACATCCCGGTTATCCCTCAGCGCTTTCGTCAGATTTCACGTAGCGCTATCGATTTGTTTGCTGGATATAGCTAGTTATTTTCAGAAGGTTTTAATCCAGGCAGTTTCTTATTTCATTACAACAATTTCGTTGTCTTTTTTGTCTTCACATTTACCCTTTCTTTTCTCTAATGTATTGACTTCCTTGCCCGGGTTTATATATTCATAGTCAAAAAGTGATTTAATCTCACTATGAAGCATTTTACAAGAATTTTTATCTAAATTTGTGATAATGTAAGCAAAGTATTTCACATCTTTAGATTTACCATCAAGAGGTGGGATTTCTTTTATAAATAAATTTTCCGGGATTTTCATGTCGATATAAAATCTCTTCAACCAGTCAGACCCTTTGCTCTCGTAACTGATATAACTTTCTTCAAGGTTGTTATAGTATCCATTGGACGGTGAAGATATTAAAGCGACAATTTCCGCTGGTTTATAAATGGCTTTTACTCTATTAATTCCTTCGAAGGTGTGATTTATATTTGATACTGTTTCAGCCACCTCAATAGCCATTAACGGCGAAGCAGAGATGGAAAATGTCGTTAAATTAACTCCTAATAATATTGCACCAAATCTGCACCCAAATGATTTCAATTTTTTATCAAGCGAAAAATTCATCATGGAATCCTCTTTGTCTAAGTTAAAGTTTATGCTTACATACCTGAATAATATATCAAAAAAGTAAAGTTAATCTTATTTTTCAGTTAAAATTAAATTTATTCAATAAGTTAAGATCGCGCTTCTCGATAATGTTTAAGTAAAAGGATCGGTGTCCGGGCGCATATCACAAATTCACCCTGTCGGCACCGCGAGCCTGAATCGGTGCGCGTCGTTCCTATACTCCAGATCCGGCTTTGCGAGAGGTGAAATGTAGCCCGCGCTGCAAAACAGTCGAGTTCGGGAAACGACATGGCCAGCGATCGCTGGTGCTGGCCATCGAGGCGTATTTCGTCGCGTTTCCTTTCTAGCACCGGAATAACCAGCTCATTAGTCGATAAATCCTGTTCGGTTAAAATGCCCGACTGGTAATATAACCCCGCTGCATGCTGTGGCCTGCGGCGCGGCAGCGTTCCACAGCGCGTCTCGCTGCTGCTGGTCTTGCTGCAGTCGCTGTTGCTGCTGGTTCTGAATATAGTCGCGGTCGCCGGGATTCAACGGTGCGGCCAGCGCTGAAGCAGTAAATAAGCTGACGCTTAGCGCCAGTAACTTCCCTGTATTTGCCATCATAGAAGACTTAAGTGAAATTGATTGTAAATGTTTTGTAAGCCTGCTTGCGCAGAATATCACTTAAACAATCAGAAAGTTCCTGATGGAGAAATAAAACGAGAATGATTCTTTGATAGCATTTAATTTGATGTGGTGTGCTGCGCTAACTCAAATCAAAAGAGAGTTATTTTATAATTACTGGCAAGCGCTGAAATTCATCCGGGGTTATTACAACTATCTCATTAATCATAGCGCTGGATTTAAAACTTACCCACTCTGACAAATTAATGAAACGAGGGTATCTCCTTGATTACGCCTATGCAGTGCTATCCAGGTGCGCATGAATGCGCACCCTACGAGATATCGCACAATTTAGTGTTTATGCGGTGCGCATGAATGCGCACCCTGCGAGGCATCACACAATTTACTTTTTCTCTGGCGCGTTTTAAGAAACAAAACCGTGCGGTTTTCTGTAGGGACGCCATTCATGGCGACCAAAAAAAGCAGGGAGAAATTCCACAAGCTCGCCGCGGCGCATGGTATCACCCGGCCGGCGGGTTTTCCCCCACCGAGCCGCGCACCACCATCCAGCTGTCAAACGCGGGTAAAGCGCCGGCGGATTGCTGGCGGATATGGCAAATCAACCGGCGCGCGGCTTCGCGACCCATTTCATACACCGGCTGGGCGACCACGGTCAGCGGCGGTGACATCAGCTCGGTCCAGGGAAAATCGTCGTACATCACAAAAGAGATATCTTCGGGTACACGCAGGCCGCGTTTGGCCAGGCCGCGCAGGATGCCCATTGCAATCAGGTTATCTGAGGCAATCAGCGCGCTGGGTGGTTCGGCGAGCGCCAGCAGTTCAGTCAGGATCTGCTCAATGATGGCTTCGCTGAGCGCATTAAGCCGAATCAGCGCTGGATCCAGTTCCTTACCTGCGGCCCGGTAGGCATCAATCATTCCGCTAACACGTTGCGCCACCGGCGTGGGGCCCAACGTGATTGCCGGCGAATACGGTGCAGCGCTGCGCATGCTGGAGAGATAAGCAATTCGCTGATGCCCGGCCGCCAGTAACAGCTCCGTCGCCTGTTTGGCCACTGCGACAAAGTTCGCCTGGATGGTCTCCACTTCCATCCCCTGCACTGCCCGGTCGAACATCATTAATGAACGCCCTTCTGCCAGCACCTGGCGCAGATGTTCATTATCCTCAAACAATGAGCTGCATGGCGCGACGATGATGCCATCGACGCGCTTATCCAGCATCACGCGCACGGCTTCCCGCTCCTCGTCCAGTGTTTCATCGCTGTTGCTCAGCAGCAGGTGAAAGCCCGCCTGGCGCGCGACGTCGGCCATGCCGCGCAGCGCGAGGCCAAAGTGCGGGTTTTCGATGTCGCCGACAATCACCCCGATGGTATTGGAGCGGCCGGTGTTCATGCTGCGCGCCAGCTCGTTCGGTCGGTATCCCAGCGCTTCAGCAGCCTGATTCACCCGCGTCTGCACGTCTTCACTGACGGAACCATACCCGCCCAGCGCGCGAGCCGCCTGAGCTTTGGAAACATTGGCGGCGCGGGCGACGTCGGCGACGGTCGGACCGCGTGAACGAGCATTTTCATTGGTCATAATTATTTCGAATCACAAGTTGATAACAACATAATTGACGCTGCTGATAGCGTGTGCTTAATATCAGTATATCCGAATGAGACCGGTCTCACAACCAGAGCCGGTTTCATTTTGCCCCGCGTTGAGACCGGTCTCAATAACAATAAACCGGCTTGGCGAACTCTGAAGTTTCACCTGCACAGACGGAAGAGCCTTATGACATCGCACAAACGTTTCAATCACCTGACCGCCGCCCTGTTCGGCACGGCAATGCTGGTTTCCGCCAGCTGGAGCGCCCATGCCGCCAGCGACAGTAATCCCTGGGGTTTGATCGAACCCGGTCATCTCCGCGTTGCCAGCCTCGGCGACGCGAAGCCCTACACCTTCACCGATAAAAACGGCAACTTCACCGGCTTTGACGTCGAATTCTTCAAAAATGTGGCGCATCGCATGGGCATCGATCAGGTGGATTTTATCGGTCAGGACTTCTCCGCCATTCTGCCGGCGGTGGCAAATGGCCAGTATGATGCCGGCGTCGCCGCGATTGGCATCACCCCGCTGCGCGAAAAAACCGTCGATTTCTCCACCGGCTATCTTGCGGGCTATCTGACGGTGCTGACCCGCAGCGATTCCGGGGTGAAAAACGTTGAAACCCTGGCGCATAAACGGCTGGGGGTGATTCAGGGCACGCTGCAGGAGAACTATGCGCTGCAGCACTTCAAACAGACCGATCTGGTGCGTTTCCCCGATAACAACGCAGCGGTGTCCGCGCTGAATAACGGCACGCTCGATGCCATGTTCCTCGACTACGAAGCCGCCAAAGATTATGCCACCCGCTTTAAGCTGGTCACGGCGGCGAACATCCCTTCATTTGACGCGCCTGCGGGTGTCGCCATCGCCAAAGGCAAGCCCGAGTTCAAAGCAGCGCTGGATAAAGCCATCAAAGCGGCGATGCAGGATGGGACCTGGAAACAGCTGTACCAGAAGTGGTTCCCGGGTTCGCCAATGCCGCAACAGTATCTGCCCGGCGGCCAATAACCCTGCGCATCGTTATGCGTGAGACTGCATCCGGTGACGGCGCATGTCCGTCACCCGCAACCGAGAATCGGCTATGGATCTGATCACTATTCTTTCCCGTACGTTTTTTGATATTCCATCGATGATGGACGTCCTGCCACAGCTGCTGGGAACCGGACTGGTTAACACCATCATTATCTCCGTGGCGGCCACCGTGCTGGGCACGTTATTCGGCCTGATACTGGCGCTGATGGGCATCTCGCCCTCGCGCTGGCTGCGCGTGCCCGCGCGGCTGTATACCGATCTGTTTCGCGGCTTGCCTTCCATCCTCACCATTCTGTTGATTGGTCAGGGCCTGGCGCGTTTTAGCTATCAGCTATTTGGTCCGACGCCGTATCCGCTCGGCATTTTTGCCCTGAGCCTGATTGCCAGCGCTTACATGGGCGAGATTTTCCGCTCCGGTATTCAGAGCGTGGAACAGGGGCAGATGGAAGCCTGCCGGGCGCTGGGAATGAGCTATGGCCGGGCGATGCGCCTGGTGATCATTCCGCAGGGCATCCGCCGCGTGTTGCCTGCGATAGTCAATCAGTTCATCGCAATCATCAAAGACTCGTCGCTGGTTTATCTGCTGGGTCTGATGACCGGTCAGCGTGAGCTGTTCCGCGTCGGCCAGGATGCCGCCGTGCTAAGCGGCAACCTGTCACCCCTGATGCTGGCCGGGCTGTTCTATCTGGTGATCACCGTGCCGCTCACCCACGCCGTGAACTACATCGACGTCCGCTACCGTACCGGACGTCGCCGCGCCACCGCGCCACAAAGCGGCCTGAAGGAGCTCGATGAAGTGCAGCAAAAGCGCAACGTGGTTCCGGCGGTCTCACTTACCAGCGAGCGAGGACACTAATATGGCCATGCCATCTGCATTTCACGGCGCCAGTCTCGAGCTGCGCAATCTGACCCTGGCGTACGGCCCGATTGAGGTGCTGCGCAATGTGTCGCTAAGCATCGAACCGGGCACGACAACCTGCATTATCGGTCCCTCGGGATCGGGAAAATCCACCTTACTGCGCGGCATCAATCGCCTGCATGAGCCGAAGAACGGCGATGTCTTACTGGCCGGGCGCTCTGTTCTCAAGGACAAGCCCGATGCGCTGCGGCTGAGAATTGGCATGGTGTTTCAGCATTTCAACCTGTTTCCCGATCACAGCGCGCTGGAAAACGTGGCGCTGGCACCGTGGAAAGTAAAAGGCCGTCCGAAAGCCGAAGCGCTGGAGATTGCCCGTCAGCGGCTGGCTGAAGTGGGACTTGCTCAGCGAGCCGATCACCGGCCGCGCGATCTCTCCGGTGGGCAGCAGCAGCGGGTGGCAATAGCGCGCGCGCTGGCGATGGAGCCGGAAGTGATGCTGTTCGATGAATCTACCTCGGCACTCGATCCTGAGCTGGTGAAAGGCGTTCTGACGTTAATGGCCGATTTGTGCCAGCGCGGCATGACCATGGTAGTCGTGACCCATGAGATGGGCTTCGCCCGGCGCGTGGCCGACCAGGTGGTGTTTATGGATGAAGGCGAAATCGTGGAAGCCGGCACGCCGGAACAAATCTTTGACCGTCCGCAATCCGCGCGCCTGCAGCGTTTTCTGTCGGAGGTACTGTGATGACACATCTTCAGGTTAGCGGCCCAATCCGCACGGCGCTGGTGGGGTTTGGCGTCGCCGGCAGCGTGTTTCATGCACCGCTGCTTGCCCATAACGCCGACTATCGTTTCGACGTTATCGTCACTGGCGATGCCCAACGCGTAGCGACCGCGCAGCAACGTTACCCCCATGCACGCGTGCTGCCGGACTGGCCAGCGCTGCTCAAGGCCATTGATGGCGGCGAGATCGGCATCGATCTCATCGTGCTGGCCACGCCGACGGCGCAACACGCGGAGCAGGCTGTACAGGCCAGCCAGCGCGCGATCCATCTGGTGGTGGATAAACCGTTCGCACCAGACGTGCAGGCGGCAGAAATGATGATCGCTGCCGCGCAGCAGGCCAATACCTTGCTCACCGTGTTTCATAACCGACGCTGGGACGGCGACTTTCTGACGTTGCAGCGCCTGGTGCACAAGGAAGCCTTCGGCACCGTAAGGAGTTTTGAGTCGCGTTTCGAGTGGTGGCGACCACAGGGATTCGGCAACTGGCGTGACAGCGTCACGCTGGCGCAGGGCGGTGGTTTGCTGCTGGATCTCGGCAGCCATCTGATTGACCAGGCCATCCAGCTCTTTGGCCCGGTCGCCCATGCCACGGCAGAGCTGGCGCGCCATTCCGGCCCGCAATCGGACAGCGACGAGGACTGTTTTGTCTCATTGCTGCACCACAACGGCGTGCGCTCGCGGCTGTGGATGAATGGCCAGGCGGCACTGAATGCGCCGCGCTTTCACCTGCTGGGCAGCAAAGGCGCTTTCACCCACTGGGGGCTGGACAATCAGGAGCCGCAGCTGGCGGCTGGCATGTCGCCCGGCGATAGCCAGTACGGCGTGACGCCGGCAGAAAACTCTGCCCGGGCCGGCACGGTCGGGGCAACCACAACGGTGCCGATTGAACGTGGCCACTACCCCGCTTTCTATCAGCTGTTAGCCAACGCCCTGATACATGGCGGGCCGCCGCCGGTTGATGCGCGTGAAGCGCTCGGCGTTTTACAGCTTATTGAGCAGCTCCATCGGCAGCATCGCGTACGTATTGCCTGAAGGGCGAACATTTTTTTAACAGAAGGAATGAATGATGTCTGACAAAACCGTGGCAAAAACCGTCATCGTGCTGGGTGGCGGCATCCTCGGCGTCTCAACCGCCTGGCAGCTGGCGCAGGCGGGCGCGCAGGTCACGCTGGTGACGGAAGCGGCACTCTGCTCCGGCGCCACCGGCCGGTCCCTCTCCTGGCTCAACTCCGCGGGCGAGCGTTCGCAGCCTTACCATGCGCTGCGCATGGCGGGCATTGACCGCTATCGCACGCTGTTTGCCCGCCATCCGCAGCTCGACTGGCTGCGCTTCGACGGCGCGATTTACTGGGCCGCTGACGATGACGCGGGCACCAAAGCGCGTCATCACTATGAAAAAGCGCAGGGCTACGACTCAAAGCTGATCAATCGCGCCACGGTCGGTGATGTCGATGCGCAGGTGAATCCGGCCAGCCTGAGTCAGGTCGCGATTGCCAACCCCGGTGAAGGCTGGGTCAGCCTACCGCATCTGGTTGAGCATCTGGTTCAGGCATTGCGCGCGCTGGGCGGAGAGATCGTTGAGCACGCCGGTAAAGCCAGCGTGATCACCAAAGACGGCCGGGCCAGCGGCATTCGCAGCGAAAAGCGCGGTGAGCTGCTGGCCGATCGCGTACTGGTAGCGTGTGGCCCGTGGACGCCGGAAGTGGTTGCCCCGCTCGGCGTGCACATCCCCAACGGTTCTCCGGTCTCTATGCTGGTGACCAGCCAGCCCGGCGATCACCGGCTGCAGGTGGTAATGAATACGCCGCGCGCGGCGGTCCGGCCTAATCCCGGCAACACCATCGCCGTCGATCATGACTGGTATGAAGAGCACATCGTCGCGCAGGCCGACGGGCAGTACAGCATTGATACCGCAGTCATTAACCAGCTGATGGCGGAAGCAGGTAACCTGATCGCTGACGGCGCGCCGCTGAAAGCCAGCAGCTGGAAAATCGGTCTCAAACCGATTCCTGGCGATGGCGAACCGGTGGTCGGTGAGCTGCAGCAGATTCCCGGCTGTTTTGTTGTCTTCACCCATTCCGGCGCCACGCTGGCATTGATCCTCGGTGAGATACTGACGCAGGAGATACTCACCGGCGTTAAACACCCGATGCTGGCGACCTTCCGCCCGGAAAGATTCAGCTAACGTCAGCACCAGCGCCACGATGATGTTGGCGCTGGCTACACGCCCTATTGTCTGTCACACACCTCTCATTTGCCCGATCCCATCGCTTCATCCACGCGCCCTTTCCGCTTCCCTGCTGGTCTGATATCCGCGTATTGCCGGTTTCTTTTCCGATGACAACCGCCAGGGCCAGATAAACTAAGAGTCCGCTATTGAGGCCACAAAGCTTCAGCGGCGGAAAATGTCACATTTTTCACGCAAATCACGACAATCTGAACACAGGAAACCCCTTATGCGTATCGCCATACTCGCCCTGGAAGGCAGCGTACTGTCCGCCGTTGCCGGAATGACCGACCTTTTCTGGATAACCAATAAAGCGATTGCCTCTTCCCCCGTGCACGCCGCACGCTTTCCCGATAAAGCTTTTGAAACGCTGATTGTCAGCGCCAACGGGGATCCGGTGTGGGATACGGAAGGCCGCCTGATTCACATCGACAGCTCATTTCAGGGGGCCGGTGCGGTTGATGTGGTGATTGCGCCCGGCATGTTGCTGGGGCCCGACCTGCAACCGATCAACCTCGACAGTATCCGTCAGGCTGCTGGCTGGTTTAAAAAACTCTATCAGCAGGGTGTCTGGGTGGCTGCTGCGGGCACCGGTGGCGTGATCCTCGGCGAGGCGGGTTTGCTGAATGACCGTTTCTACACCACCACCTGGTGGGTCAGCCATATGCTGCAGGCGCGCTATCCGCAGGCGCGACTGGCGAAAGGCAAAACGCTGGAGGAAGACGATCGCGTCATTACCAGCGGTGGCTGTTTTTCGTGGATATCGCTGGCCCTGTATATCATTGAAAAAAGCGCCGGCAAGGCGGTGGCGGATCTCACCCGGGAGATGTCGCTGGCCGATAACCCTGTGCTGCACACCCACCTTCCCGGCTCGCCGGGTACGGGGAAAAGCAGCACGCCGTTTCTGGTGCGGGCGCAGGAGATCATCCGCATGGAAAATCCCGCCATCAATGCCGCGCAGCTGGCAACCGCACTCAACGTTACCGGGCGCACCCTGCAGCGCAGAATGAAAGCCCTGTCGCAGGAGACGCCAAAAGAGTTTATTACCCGCATCCGCATTGAACTGGCCTGTACCATTCTGGCCAGCACCGACGTTAGCGTGCGTCAGACCGCCATGCAGTGCGGCTACAGCGAAGACACCGCCTTCCGTAAAGCCTTCCATCAGGTGATGGCGATGACGCCGGCCCAGTATCGTGAGTGGATAGCACACCGTAAGGCGCAGGTAATCAGCACCAAATAATACGCCACGCATTTTGAAAGTTTTTTAATTACTTCAAAATTAATGATCCTGAGAAGTTAATTTATTCATATTTTTTGAAATAACCTTTTGTGATGTGATGCCGATTAACGCTGAGTTGTTGTGTTCTTCCTTTTAAACTTTTTCCAGGTAAACAGATGATGAATATTACTCAAAGACTTACCCTGGCTTTCATTTTGCTCTCAGCTTCACTGGTGGTGACGGGTATTATTTCTGTGCGACTGCTGGGCGGTTTTCAGGACCGTTTTGAATACGTACAGGCTAACGCAATTCCTTCTATTCGCGATTTATCCGAGCTGATCGATCGCAGCAATAAACTCTCTCTGTCGCTATATAAGCATCAAAGCCAGACTGACAATGCGCGCATGCCGCCGGTCGAGAAAGAGATCGCCCAGCGCCTGGCCGATATTAAAACGCTGGCAGAATATTATTTAGCCAATGATATCTCCAGCGACGAAGACAAGCAGATCACCATTAAAGGCCTGGCGACGCTGCGGCTGGTGGAGTCGCGGTTGCCGGCGTTTCTTGCTGCTTCACATGCTCATCAGGATGACGTCACGCTCGGCATGCTGGAAGCCGAAAGCGGTATTGGCGGCGCCATCAGCCAGTTAAAAAATGATTATCGCCAGCAGATGGCGCTTAATTTGTCGCTGGGTGACGGCTTGCGCGTGGTGAACCAGGAGATCTATCACCGCACATTCTGGGGATTGAGTGCCGGGGTCACGCTGACACTGCTGTTACTGGGTACGCTCACCGCGTTAACCCTGATGCGCATTCGTCAGAGCCTGAAAGCAATTGGGCAGGTGATGGATCACGTTGGCAGCAGCCTTGACCTGAGCGTCACCGCCGATGACAGCAAAAAAGACGAAGTCGGCAACATGGCCCGCGCCTTTAACCAGCTGCTTGACCGGGTTGGCAGCGCGCTGGCGCAGGTCAGTACCGCTTCTCACGCCGTCAGTTCGGCGTCGGCACAAATCGCCGCGGGTAATGAAGATCTCTCTTCCCGAACCGAGCAGCAGGCCGCCTCGCTGGAACAGACGGCGGCCAGTATGGCGGAACTGAGCGAAACCGTGCGTCAGACGGCGGATAATACCCGGCAGGCCAACCGTCTGGCCGGTAACGCGACAGAACTTTCAGACGCCAGCGCGGTGTCGCTGGGCAATATGCTCAGCACCATGGCGGAGATTCGCTCAAGCTCGAAAAAAATCACCGAAATTGTCACGCTGATCGAAGGCATTGCCTTCCAGACCAATATCCTGGCACTGAATGCTGCTGTCGAAGCGGCACGCGCCGGTGAACACGGTAAGGGCTTTGCGGTCGTCGCGGGTGAAGTGCGCAACCTCTCACAGCGTTCGACCCAGGCGGCCAGAGAGATCAAACAGCTGATCGATACCTCTTACAGCCTGGTGGAATCGGGTGCGGTACAGGCCGAAGCGGTGGAAGAGAACATGGCCGGACTGAAAACCGCGTTCCGCCAGGTGAATGATTTAGTCAGCGAAATTGCGGCGGCTGCGGAAGAGCAAAACACCGGCATCTCTCAGGTGCACCTGGCGATCAATCAGATGGATGATGTGACGCAGCAGAATGCGGCGCTGGTAGAGGAGGCCTCTGCCGCATCGGCGTCATTGCAGGATCAGGCGCAAACCCTGTCCGGCCTGGTGAATCAGTTTTCACTGGCCGGGTCCGCGCGACCTGCTGAGCGCCCGAAAACGGTCTCCGCGCTGAAACGTCCGGCTGCTGTACCCGTGGCCGCCGGTCACGGCATGGACGCGGACTGGCAGAGCTTTTAACCCAATACGGCCAGCCAGGCGCTAAATAGCGCATTACTCCGGACCGCCGTGACGTTGACGGCCGGTCCGGACTGGCTCAGGTGACAGCCGATCAAAGCAGCTGGCTGAGGTGCAGCTGCCCCATCAACAGCGGGTTATCGCTGTAATCTACCGGGATGGCGACCACAGCCGGTCCTTCCACCTCCATCGCCCGCCGCAACGTGGGTTCCAGTTCAGCTGCGCTGTTCACCGAAAATCCAGCGGCACCAAACGCCTGCGCGTAAGCTTTGAAATCCACCGGCCCGAAGTTCACACCGGACACGCGCTGGTATTTCTTCTCTTCCTGAATCGCCACCATGTTATAGCCATTGTCGACCCAGATGATGTGCAGAATATTGGCCTTTAACCTGACGGCGGTTTCCAGCTCCATGCTGGATTGCAGAAAGCCGCCGTCGCCCGACACTGAAACCACTTTACGGGACGGATCGACCAGCCAGGCGCCAATCGCCCACGGCAGCGCCACGCCCATGGTTTGCTGCCCGTTGGAAATCATGATTTGCCGTGCCCGGAAGCTGTAAAGATAACGGGCAATCCAGATATGAAAACTGCCCATGTCGACCGTCAGGCTGACGTCACTGTTAATGATGTCCTGCATCGCCCGGACGATACGCAGTGGATGCAGGGCGAACTGATCGAGGCTGGCACCCTGCATCGCCAGCAGCTGACGCTGTTGCTGACGATCCTGCAGAATGGTGGCGGCAGCGTCGCTGAGCTGCAGCGGCGACGTGATTTGCGCGGCGATTTTGCGCACCGTACCGGCGATATCACCTACCAGTTCGGCGTCGGGCTGATAGTGGTTATCGGTCTCGGCGGGCAGCACGTCGATGTGCACCAGCAAGGCGTTGCTGCTGTTCCACATGGCCGGTTCATACTCGACCGGGCTGTAACCAATGGTGATAATCAAATCCGCCTGCTGGAGCAGGCGGTCACCGGCCTGATTGTTAAACAGGCCAACCCGGCCGGCAAAGCGTGAGAAGTGCTCCTGCCGCACCGCGCCCGCCGCCTGATAGGTGCTGGTCACCGGAATACGGCTTTTGCTCAGCAGTTCATGAATCGCCGCGCTGTTCTCCGGCTGGCTGGCCATCAGGCCCAGCATAATCACCGGATTTTTCGCCCGCGTAATCTCGCGGCTTACGGCATTCACCAGCGCGTCGGGCGCAGCGCCCAGCGTGATGTGTGCTGAACGCTGTAACAGGCTGCCTGACACCGGCTGGTCAACAATGTCCTGCGGCAGACTGAGGAATGATGCGCCGCCGCGCCCGTTTTCGGCATGGCGAAACGCGTTCGATACGCACTCCGCGAGCGCCGAGGCATCAGTGACTTCGACGGCAAATTTGGTCACCGGGCGAAACATCGCCACCGTGTCCATGCTTTGATGCACCTGTTTGGCACTGTCGGAGCGCTTAACCGCCCCGCCGATCGCCACCACCGGATCGCCTTCGCTGGTGGCAGTGGCCATGCCGGTCACCAGGTTCGAGCAGCCGGGGCCAGACGTCACCAGCGCTACGCCGGCGTGGCCGGTCAGACGGCCAATCGCCGCGGCCATGAACGCCGCGTTGGCCTCGTGGCGCACCGGAATCAGCTGAATGGAGGAATCCACCAGCGAATCAAACACCTTGTCGATTTTGGCACCGGGAATGCCAAAAATATGGTTTACGCCCTGCGCTTCCAGCTGAGCGACAACCAGGTCTGCACCACTGTTCCACAGCGTCTGGGTTTTAAGCTGTTTCATGATCACCTCTGCGATTAACTTTCGACGGAACGGATCGCGGCATCCAGATCCTGCGGATTGAGATCGGCCTGTAAAAACTCTCGATCCTGCGGCAGGTCGACCACCAGCTTGCTGATGGCACCAAACGTCAGCGTGCCCTGCTCCAGCACATAGTCGAGGATATGCCCGCCGCCCTGACGATCGTCGGTGATGAAGTGCTCGTGATAGCCGGCGACGTTAATACCCTGCATATATTGCGGCGTGCGGAATCCAATCAGCTCACCGTCGCGCTGGCGAAAATCAAAGGTGGGCTGATTGCCCAGCACTTCCGGCATAGAGCGATACGGACGGCACTGGCAGGGCACGGTGCGCGTCTGTACCGAGGCAAAGCGGCCGCTCAGGCGCAGCGCGCAGAAATGGTTATCGGAGGTGATGATGCGATCAATCACCTGATGGACGTCATCGCGCGTGGCGGTATGCGCAAAGCGGTGCTGATGTTCCGGTTTAAAGAAGGTCATCACGGCGAACGGGGTTTGTTGCTCAGGCCGCGCCGGACTGGCGCTGCCGTCGGCGCGCAGCTGATAAACCTGCCGGTCAAATGCCACCAGTTCACCATCCAGCTGATTGAACGTGCCGAGGCCAAAATCGCCCTTCTGCAACAGCTGCGCGACGGTGGTTGAACCGTCATAGACGCCGTTGAGCAGCGCACTCATCAGGGAGGTCTGATAGATAACCTTTTCTGGTGATTGCTGTTCCAGTTGAGTGACGGATGCTTTTAGCTGATCTTCGCATGAACAATCAGATACAAAGTTACACATTTGCTGCCTCACAATCAGATAGTTAAGCCGTGTTAATATCATGGTGGGCTACATAGCTCACAGAATCCAATAGTGAAAACTGCCAACTTCGAGACGTTTTTGATATGGAACTTCGCCACCTGCGTTATTTCGTTGCCGTTGCTGAAACGCAGCACTTTACCCGCGCTGCCGAGTTGCTGGGCATATCGCAGCCACCGCTCAGCCAGCAAATCCAGCGGCTGGAGCACGAGATCGGCACGCCGTTGCTGAAGCGCCTGACGCGCGGCGTGGAACTGACCGATGCGGGCCGCGCGTTTCTGCCCGATGCGATAGCGATTGTGCAGCTGGCCGATATGGCGCTGGAAAAGGCGCGCGGCGTGGCGCGCGGCATGAGCGGCCAGATGTCACTGGGTTTTGCCAGCTCGGTGGCGTTTGGCGCGCCGGTGTTTGAACTGATTCGCGCCTTCAAAACGCGCTACCCGGCGATGGAGCTCATCACCCGGGAAGAGAACATGGCGCTACTGATGCAGGACTTAGGGGAGGGTTTGCTGGATGCGGCGTTCATTCGTCTGCCGTGTGAGAGCAGTAAGGCGTTTAACCTGAAAGTGATCGCCACGGAGGAGATGAAAGTGGCGCTGCCAGCCAGCCATGCGCTCAGCCAGCAGCAAAGTGTTGCGCTAACGCAGCTGGCCGAAGAATCACTGATTATTTTCCCGCGCGAGGTTGCGCCCAGCCTGTACGAATTAATCGTCAGTGCCTGTCTGCGCGCCGGCTTTGATGCAACACGCTTTCAGCAGGCTCCGCAGATTACCTCCTCGCTCGGCATGGTGGGCGCAGGCTGCGGGGTTGCGCTGGTGCCGGCTTCGCTGTGCTGCGTCAACAATCCACAGCTGGTATTTCGTGACATTGAAAACAATACGCTGTTCACCGACATTGCCTTTGCCTGGCGGCGTAATCATCCGGCCAAAACGGTGTTACACCTGCTGAGTTTGATTAACGGGGAATAATTTGAGGGGGAAATCTGATGTCTGTGGTGACAGAGCGGAATGAACAATACGCTTATATAACATTAGCCGGGATAATAAATATACCGGCAGGTGCGTTTTTTATCAGGATAATAATACGCAGTGATACTATTATTTTGCTCATCAATCACTAAAAACCAGCATTATTTCCCGACTCATCCCTGCCAGAAATTAATAACGTCTTCATTGGCAATGTCTAATACCTGTACCTTCTACTTAATTAGAGTTAGCAGTAAGGACTCATAACCTGTTATCAATCAGACTGATAAAAATATTACGATAAATTATCAGAATCGTCGCTGCTTAAAAATTTCGTTAAAGAAAATAAAAATGACAGATGCCGGTGTTAAGCCTACCATGAGAAAGACCATTATAATATTTACGCTTATTAACCACGCCAGCGGCAGGGTGTTGCAGGCCGCATACTGTACTTTTTGCTGTTAAATTTCGCATCGGAACCAGGCCGGCGCGGAGGAAATTATGCTGATGAATTTCAACGGTGACGACGATCGCCGTGCGCGGGCATTGAAGGCGCTGCGCAGTCGCGACGAAAGCCGTGACGACGTATTACAAAACTTTGTCCGGCTGACCAGTCAGGCACTGGGTATTCCAGGTAGCTTTGTCTCGGTTCTGGATGATGAACATCAGCATATCTGCGCCGCCCACAATTTTGCGCTGGAGCAGTCTTCCCGCGAGGACTCGCTGTGCCGCCACGCCGTGGACAGTGACGGCGCGGTAGTTATCTCCGACACCCTGCTGGATGCGCGTTTTGCCCGTCATCCGCTGATCATCGGTGCCCCTTTTATCCGCTTTTACGCCGGTGTGCCGCTCAGGCATCGTGACGGTTACGTGCTGGGCACGCTGTGCGTGACCGACGTTGCACCGCACCCGTTCAGCGCTGATCAGGTGAAGGTATTACAGCTGCTGGCCGATCTGGTGATGTCATTCCTCGAAGCGTGGCACTGCGCCGGCTTCACCGATCCGGTCACGGCACTGCCTAACCGCCAGCGCCTGATTCGCGACCTGCAGCGGCTGGCCTCCATCGGGGACCGGACGCCGCAGCGGCTGATCCTGATCGACTGCATTGACATGCCGCGCGCCTACGAGCTGGCGCGCTCCATGGGCATGGGGCCGGTGGAAAGCCTGCTGAAGCACGTCACCACGTTACTGCCTTTGCGCCTGCAGCCCGGTGCGGACGACATCATTTATACCGTCGCCACCGGGCGTTTTGCGATTCTCACCATGGATAACAGCCCGCTGACCGCCGCATCGGTGGCGGAAAACCTGGCAGGGATCAGCGCGGATTTGGACGCGGGCATCTCTGTCGCCCTCACCTGCTTTACCGGCGAGGTCATTTTCATTCCAGCAGAACTTCGCGCGCAGGAAGTGCTGCGCCGGGCGGTGAGTGCGCTGCATGAGGCGATCGGCAACCGGGTGCCCGCCATGAGCTTCAGCCTGGTGGCCGATCAGCGCCGCACTCAGGACTTTCTGCTGATGAACGATCTGGCTGCGGCACTGCAACAGGATCAGGGCCTGTGGCTGGCGTTCCAGCCGAAGATCTGCCTGAACAGTGGCCGGCCCATTGGACTGGAGGCACTGGTGCGCTGGCGGCATCCGCAGCGCGGCGAACTCGCTCCCGATCTGTTTATCCCGCTGGCGGAACAGACCGAGCTGCTCAGCGCCTTAACCAGCTGGGTGACCGACAAGGCGATCGCCAGGTTAAAACGCCTGCAGCACAGCCCCCTCCAGCTGCCAGTGACCATCAATATCAGCAGCCGCGACTTCTCTGATCCCGGCTTTGCCGATGCGCTGGAAACGAAGATGCTGCAGGCCCGCCTGCCGACCTCGCTGCTGGGCATTGAATGTCTGGAGACCGAGCAGATTATTAACAGTCCCGCCGCGCTACAGGGGCTGGAGATGCTCAAGCTGCGTGGGTTTGGCATCTCGCTGGATGACTTTGGCACCGGCTACAGCAATATCGGCTACCTGCGACGGATGCCGCTGGATGTGATCAAGCTTGATCGCGCGCTGATCAGCGAAATCGCCTCAGATACCGCGTCGCGGATTATCGCACGCAGCATCATTACCATGCTGAAACAGCTGGATTACACCGTACTGGCTGAAGGCGTAGAGAATGTCGACACCGTTGCTGCGCTGGCGGAGTACGGCTGCGATCAGGCGCAGGGTTACTTCTATGCGCGCCCGCTGCCGGAAAGCGAGCTGGATGCGTGGCTTACGCGCCAGCTCGCGGCACAAAGCTGAGTTGTGGTTCAGTGCACGCCGGGGAGCGTCTGGAGCAGATTCAGTGGCAATACGATGACTCTGTTAGCTTAAAGCAGAATGATACTTTAAAGGTGAAACAGAAATACCCGGCTTAGTTTTAGAGAATGCGCTTCACGGCCTCGTTATAAACCTCCGCGCGTTCTCTTTTACCAACCGAAATCACGAAAACCACCACCTTCTCGTCTATCACCTGATAGACAAGGCGATAACCTGAAGACCTGAGCTTTATTTTGTAGCAGTCAGGCATACCGCGAAGCTTGTTCGCTTCAATACGGGGTACCTCAAGTACTTCAGCCAGCTTTTTTTTTAATTGTTCACGTACCGTCGAGCCCAGCTTTCGCCATTCCTTTAGTGCCCGCTCGTCAAAATCCAGAAAATAGGCCATCAAAGGTCATCCAGCGTCACACGAACTGGCTTAGGATTGCGAAGCCGCTCTTTCACTATTTCGACCAGCTCAGCATCTTCGTCGCTCAGCAGTGTCTGTTTGAACGGTAAACGTTCATTTTCGGCGATATACTCAAGCATGAGACGAAGCGCTTCAGAGGGAGTCACCCCCATTTTTTCAAGCGCAGCGTAAGAACGTGCTTTGAGTTCATCATCAATACGCAGGTTGATGCTGCCCATGTCCTACACCTCTTGTACATACAAATGTCATTACAAGTATTTCACTCCCTCATGCATATATCAAGTCATGCCCAGCGTTATACGCGCTCTGCGAGGTAATGAGATCCACCGCCACACGACTTCTGCCTTAAACGTAGCCCATCAGTTTCAGCATTGACTGCGCCTGGTGCATCGCTTCGGCGCGATGGGTGACGCCCAGCTTCTGGTACAGATTACGGATATGGGTTTTGATGGTGGTTGCCGCGACGTCCAGCTCGCCGGCGATCTGATCGTTGCTGTAGCCGGAATAGATCAGCCCCAGCACCTGCCATTCGCGCTGGGTCAGCGGACTGGTGCGAATCAGCTCCGGCACATCCGGGTGGTTCAACAGCCGGCTGACGAAGCCCTCATCGAAATGGGCAAACTTATGCCGGTGATACTTGTTGATCTCACTGAGAATGCGCCGGGCCCGATGCTGATCGAGTTCGCTCAGCGTATTGAGCTGAATTAACTGGCGCAGCTGCTGCGCCATCATTTCGCCCTCAATCACGAAGTGGCTGACGAAGCCGGTGCTGCGTGCCAGCTTCAGCGCTTCGAGCAGCGCCTGCTGCGCCTCCGCTTTGCGCGCGGTTTGCCAGTAGATTTGATTAAGCAGCAGCAGGTTACGGTTTAAATCACTCATCAGCCGCAGCGCATGCGCATTCTCATTCAGCTCATCGAGGATCACTTCGGCCTGGCTGAGGTTGCCCAGCAGGATCTGCGCCCGCGCCACATTGCGCCACTGGCCCTGCAAAAAATGATTGTTGGCAAAGGCGGGTTTATCGGTATGGCGCATCCAGTGGCTGGCGCTCTGCGCATCGCCCGTCATCTGCCAGTAGATCAGCCGCACTTTGTCGGCGTTGGCAATCCAGTCGCTGTGCAGCACGCCGTTATTCATCAGGTTTTCCAGCCGGCTGAGATAGCTGCGCGCATTATCCAGATTGCCGCGTGCCAGCGAGCACTGAATCAATAGCCCAAGGCACTGGATTTGCTGCTGGGGCGGATAGCCTTTCAGGACTTTGATGCCTGCGCGCGCGGCGTGTTCGGCCTCATCCAGCCGGCCCCACGCCCACATCAGCTGCGCACGGATGCGCAGTAAAAACTCGTGCAGCGGGATGTTCGCCAGATGCTGTTCACTCACCAGCACAAACGCTTTTTCCTGAATCTCCCACGCTGACTGTAAAAAGCCCTGCGCGAACAGGATTTCGCTCTGCTGAATCAAACTCCACAGCGCGTAGTGCCAGGCTTCATCGCGGCGCGCCATCTGTTCGGTTTGCCGCATCAGCGCCAGCGAGTTGGTCAGGTCACCTTTGCAATGCATCACTTCGCCGTGCACTGAGGTGGCCACAATGCGGCTGTAGCGACGCGTTTCCGGCAGCGTTTCCAGCGCCAGCCGTGCCAGCCGCTCTGCTTCGTCGGCGTTGCCGTGATTGATGGCCACCTGTGCGCGCACCGCATTGAATTCGCCCTGCAGCGCGGCGTCAATTTCGCAGTCGCAGCCTTCCTCAAAGCGCGCCAGCAGCCGGTTAACTTCAGAAAAGCGATGCTGGCTCTGCATCAACCAGGCCTGCAGCAGTACCAGTTTCGGACTGGCCAGCAGCGTGCGCCACGGCAGCGCATTCAGCGACTGCTCCAGCAGTGCCAGTTCGCTGCGGTTGAACAGCGTCCACGCATGCTGCAGCAGCACGTCGCGCAGCATATCGGTATCGCCGGACGCCAGCGCATGATGAATCGCCTCGCCGGGAAAACCTTGCGCCATCCAGCTTTGCGCGGCCGCGCGGTGAATGGCCGGTAGCTCGCTGGCCAGCTCCCATTCGCAGCGCTGACGCAAAAAGCTGCCGAACAGCGGGTGATAGCTGAACCACTGCCCTGAATCATCCATGCGCTGAATAAACAGCCCCTGACGTTCAATTTCTTCCAGCCGCATGCGCCCGTTGTCTTCACCGGTCACGCAGGCGACCAGCGCATCATTCATCGACTGCAATAACGCGCTTTTCAGCAAAAAATGGCGCGTGGCGGCATCGACGTTATCCAGCACTTCCTCGACCAGATAATCGGAAAGGTGGCTGGCATTAATACCGGAGAGCCGGCGAGCGGAGTCCTGCGCCGATGCCGCGCCCTGACGGGTGGACAGTGCGATCAGCTGTAACGCGGTCGCCCAACCTGCTACATCATCACACAGACGGTTGCTCTCATCCGGCGCGAGCGGCGCACTCAGGCGGCAGTCGAAGAACTGTTTCGCCTCCTGATGGGTGAAGGCCAGCTGCTGGCTGCCCAGCTCCAGCAGTTGTTCACGCACGCGCAGATTAGCAATACCCAACTGCGGCAGATTGCGGGACAGCACCACCAGCGTCAGGTTATCCGGCTGATGGCGCAGGAAAAAGCGCATCGCTTCATGCACGGCAGGATTGGTGATGTGATGATAATCATCAATGATCAGCCACAGCGGCTGCTGCCACGCGGCCAGCTCATTAAACAGCTGGGCGAACAGCGCATTGAGGTTCACGTACTGACGCTTTTGCGCCAGCGTCTCGCTGCGGCTGCATGCGCCGCGGGTAGCCTGCTGCAGCGCGGCGATCAGGTAATCGGCGAAGCGCTCCGGCTGATTGTCGCCCTCGTCTAATGAATACCAGCCCAGCTCGCTTTTATCAGCCGCCCACTGCGATACCAGCGTGGTTTTGCCGTAGCCCGCCGGGCTGGCAATCAGCACCAGCCGGTAATTCGCCGCTGCGCTGAGCTTTTGCAGCAGACGATCGCGGGTAACCGTGCTTTCAGGACGAACGGGACGACTCAGTTTTGAGGGTATCAACATGGGCGCACGCTTCTCCGTTAACGTTCAGCGCATCATTTTTTTACGCTTCGTAATTAATAGTCATACACGTTCGGAGATTCGGTTACTGAATGCAAGCGAACTGATTAGTTACGCTTTACAAAAGCGAGTGTTATCACACTCCTGCCGCGCTTTCAGATTTACCTCAGCCTCTCCACCCTCCCAGTCCTCCCCGTGGAATTTTTTACAGGAGGAGGTAGCCGCCTGGCGGCAGCGTCACACTGCCTGTAACCCTATTTATTCGACTGGAGTTTCCCTATGGCACTGCCCACATTTGACCCTGACCGTTTTTCTGCCGCGCTGGTGCGCCAGTGGCAACGTTTTGGCCTGCCGGATGCGCAGGAAATGAGCCCCGACCAGTGGTGGCATGCGCTGAGCGGCGCGCTGGCCGAACTGCTGGCGGATATACCGGTGCAGCCGGCCGCTGGCGGACAGCGCCACGTTAATTATCTGTCGATGGAGTTTCTGCTGGGCAGGCTGACCGGCAACAATCTGCTGAATCTCGGCTGGTACGACGGCGTCAAAGCGACGCTGGCCGCAGCAGGCGTGACGCTGAGTGACGTGCTGGAGCGTGAAACCGATCCGGCGCTGGGCAACGGCGGTCTGGGACGGCTGGCCGCCTGTTTTCTCGATGCGATGGCGACCACCGGCCAGCCTGCGATCGGCTATGGCCTGAACTACCAGTACGGCCTGTTTCGCCAGCATTTTGTCGGGGGCGCGCAGCACGAACAGCCGGATGACTGGCAGCGCGATCGTTATCCCTGGTTTCGCCACAACGCGGCGCTTGACGTGCAGGTCGGACTGGGCGGCAGTGTGACCAGCATTGACGGCGTGACGCACTGGCAGCCTGCTTTTGTTGTGCAGGGTGAAGCCTGGGATCTGCCGGTGGTCGGTTTCCGCAACGGCATCACGCAGCCCTTGCGTCTGTGGCAGGCAAAGCATGCCCGACCGTTTGATCTCCAGCGTTTCAATAACGGCGATTTTCTGCGTGCAGAACAGCAAGGCATTGAGGCGGAAAAACTGACCAAAGTGCTCTACCCGAATGACAACCATCAGGCCGGCAAAAAGCTGCGTCTGATGCAGCAGTATTTCCAGTGTGCCTGTACGCTGGCGGATATTCTGCGCCGTCATCAGGCCGCGGGGCGAGCCATCGAAACGTTAGCGGATTATGAAGTGATCCAGCTGAACGATACGCATCCGACGCTGGCCATCCCGGAGCTGTTGCGCCTGCTGCTGGATGAGCACCGGCTCAGCTGGCAGGACGCCTGGCGCATTACTCAGCGCACCTTCGCCTATACCAACCACACGCTGATGCCGGAAGCGCTGGAGTGCTGGAGCCTGCGCCTGGTGCGCAGCCTGCTGCCGCGCCATGTGATGATCATCAATACGCTCAATGCGCAGCTAAAACAGCAGGTTGAGGCACGCTGGCCGGGTAATCAGGCGATCTGGTCAAAACTGGCGCTGGTGCACGATCAGCAACTGCGCATGGCAAATCTGTGCGTGGTCGGCAGCTTTGCAGTCAACGGCGTGGCGGCGCTGCATTCGCGGCTGGTGGTACAGGACCTGTTCCCCGAGTATCACGCGCTGTGGCCGGAGAAGTTCCACAATGTCACCAACGGCATCACGCCGCGTCGCTGGATCAACCAGTGCAATCCGGCGCTGGCGGCGCTGATCAACAAAACGCTGCAGCGTCCGTGGCTTAACGATCTCGATGCGCTGCAGGATCTGACGCCATTCGCCGACGATGCCGCCTTCCGCGCCGAATATCGCGCCATTAAGCAGCACAACAAGCAGGCACTGACAGAGTGGATCGCCGCCCGAACCGGCATTGCGGTGCAGCCTGATGCGCTGTTTGACGTCCAGATCAAGCGGCTGCACGAATACAAACGGCAGCACCTGATGCTGCTGCATATGATTGCGCTGTGGCAAACGCTGGTCAGCGATCCGCAGGCCAATCTGGCTCCGCGCGTGATGCTGTTTGGTGCCAAAGCGGCGCCGGGTTATGCGCTGGCAAAAAACATCATCTACGCCATCAATAAAGTGGCGGAAACCATCAACCACGATGCGCGCGTCGGCGACCGGCTGAAAATTGTCTTTATCCCTGATTACAACGTGTCGGTTGCCGAGCGCCTGATCCCGGCCGCCGATCTCTCGGAACAGATCTCTACTGCGGGCAAAGAAGCATCCGGTACCGGCAATATGAAGCTGGCGCTGAACGGCGCACTCACCATCGGTACGCTGGATGGGGCCAACGTTGAAATCGCGCAGCAGGTCGGTGAAGAGAATATCTTTATCTTTGGCCATACCGTAGAGCAGGTCAGCGCGCTGAAACAGGCCGGTTACTCGCCATTGAACTGGCGCAGTAAGGACGCGCAGCTGGATCGCGCGCTGACCGCGCTGGAAGATGGCACCTTCAGTAACGGCGACCGCACGGCGTTCAGCGATCTGGTCAACAGCCTGGGCGCGCAAGGCGGCGATCCTTATCTGGTACTGGCTGATTTTCGCCACTATCTCAACGCGCAGCAGCAGGTTGAAGCGCTGTGGGCCGATCCTGAGGCCTGGACGCGCGCCGCAATCCTCAATACCGCGCGTTGCGGCATGTTCAGTGCCGATCGCGCCATTCGTGACTATCAGCAACGTATCTGGCAGGCCAGCCGCTAAGGAACGCCATGAAACCCAAAGATGCTCTTGATCGCCGTGCTGACGCGCTTATCGCTGCGGAATATATTGATGCGCACGGAAAACCGCGGCAGATTTCTGCTCTTACCCATCAGCGTCTCGCCGCGCTGATGCAGGCCCCTGCGGACGGCTCCGCACCGCTGCCGCCGGTGGTGATTTTTTATGTCGGACAGCCACTGAGTCTGGCACCGGTGCTCAGCGCCGATGCGGAATGGCAGCTGACGAGCGAAAGCGGCGAAAACTGGTCCGGGCGCTGCCAGCCAGGTGAAGCGTTGGTGTTGCCCGCGTTGCCCGCCGGTTATCACCAGCTGACATTGACCCAGGAGTTACAGTGTCACCGTTGCCCGATTATAGTGGCACCCCGCCGCTGCTACGAACCTGCGGAACTGCTGGCGGGCGAATCGCTGTGGGGCAGCTGTATTCAGCTGTATACGCTGCGCTCTGCGGCTAACTGGGGCATCGGGGATTTCGGCGATCTGCGGCAGATGATCGCTGAAACCGCGCGGCGCGGCGGCGCGTTTGTCGGGCTCAATCCGCTGCACGCGCTGTTTCCTGCCGCACCGGAGAGCGCCAGCCCTTACAGTCCCTCTTCCCGGCGCTGGCTCAACATCGTCTATATCGACGTGGGCGCTGTGGCAGATTTTGGCCTCAGCGACGCGGCGCAGGCCTGGTGGCAAGCTGAGGAGACGCAGCAGGCTATTCGGGCAACGCGTGATGCCGCGTGGGTGGATTACACTGCCGTCACCCGGCTTAAGTTGCAGGGACTGCGGCTTGCCTGGCAGCAGTTTCGCCGGCGCACGGCAGATGATGGACAGGCGCAGGCGTTTGCGGAGTTTGTGCGTGCCGGGGGCGACAGCCTGCTGCATCAGGGGCTGTTTGATGCGCTGCACGCGGCGCGCAGCGCCCAGGATGGCACGGGCTATGGCTGGCAACACTGGCCGGCCGAATGGCAGCAGGCCAACAGTGCGACAGTGCTGGCGTTTCGCATTGAGCACAGCGACGAGGTGCGTTTCTACATGTGGCTGCAGTGGCTGGCGGCAGAGCAATTCGCCGCCTGCTGGCAACTGTGTCAGCAGCAGCAGATGGCGATCGGGCTGTATCGCGACCTGGCGGTGGGCGTGGCGGCGGATGGCGCGGAAACCTGGCGCGATCGGCAGCTTTACTGCCTGGACGCCAGCGTTGGCGCGCCGCCGGATATCCTCGGTCCGCTCGGTCAGAACTGGGGATTGCCGCCGATGGACCCGCAGGTGATGGCCGCGCGCGGCTATGAACCATGGATCGCCCTGCTGCGCGCCAGCATGCGCGACTGCGGCGCACTGCGCATTGACCATGTGATGGCGCTGCTGCGTTTATGGTGGATACCGAAGGACGAAAGCGCGGCGCACGGTGCCTATGTGCACTATCCGGTGGATGATTTGCTGGCGATTCTGGCACTGGAGAGCCAGCGCCATCGTTGCATGGTGATTGGCGAGGATCTGGGCACCGTGCCGGAAGCCATCGTTGATAAACTGCGCGACGCCGGTGTGTACTCCTACAAAGTGCTCTACTTTGAGCAGGAATCGCAGCGCCACTTCCGCGCGCCCGCGGCGTGGCCGCGTCAGGCGATGGCCGTTACCACCACCCATGATATGCCGACGCTGCGCGGCTGGTGGCAAAGTGACGATTTGCGGCTGGGCAGTGCGCTGGGGCTTTACCCCGATCGGGCGATTCTCGCTGGCCTGTATCGCGATCGGCGCCTGGCTAAACAGGCGTTGCTGCGTACGCTGTTGCGCAGCGGTGATCTGCCGCCGCGCCGCCGCTTCCGGCGGGCCAGCGTCCGCATGAGCCATCAGCTTAGTCAGGCGATCCATCGCTATCTGGCCCGCAGCCAATGTGCGCTGCTCGGTTTGCAGCCGGAAGAGTGGCTGGATATGGCACTGCCGGTCAACGTGCCGGGCACCGTCGATCAGTATCCCAACTGGCGACGTAAACTCAGCGTAACGCTGGAAGCGATGGCGGAGGATGACAGAATTGATGCGTTGCTGACGGCGGTACATTCACGCCAGCGTCAGCGTAAGTAGCACGAAACCGACCTGCTGCGTGCAGGTCGGAGTGCCATAAAAAAGGTGCGCCGAAGCGCACCAGGTGGGGCAACTCAGCACTGTCGGGGCAGTTTCACCCCTTGCCTTTAACACTGCTGATAAAGGTTTGCCGCGCCGATGTCGATCCCAGACGCTCTGCTTCATCCAGCAGCTTCAGCGCTTTATCGATATTGCCCTGTTGCACCGCCTGACGAATGCTCTGATTGAAATAGCTTTCCGTCTCATTCTCCAGCGGTGCCGGTTCAGGCGCTGGCGCGTGCGCCGTCGTGGCGGCCATGGCCGGCCGGGTGCTGCCAACGGTGACAGCGGCAGGCGCGGCTGAGCCAAACAGCGGGCCGACCAGAATCGACGAGCCGGAACTGGTTGCCACTTTCAGTTTGATTTTGCCGTCGCGACTGTGACGCGCCACCGGATCGGGAATATCCGGTACCGCATGGCCGGTGCCTTTGGCATAAGCTTTGGCCGGATCCAGCAGCGTTGTGGTCTGGGTTAAATCCTGATCGGTGGTGAACACCAGCAAATAGATCTTCTGCTGGCCCGGCACCGGCGTCAGCTTCATCACCCCTTCCAGCCGGTCGGCGCTCATCACGCCGGGCTGCTGATAGCTAAAGAAGCGACTCGGAAACCACGCGGCCGGCTGCAGGTTTTCATCCAGTACCAGCACATTAGGGGCAAAGACCTGATTGTGTACCACCTCGCTGCTTAGCGTAACCGTCAGCTCGCCCTGATTGGCAGGCAGGCTGTAAGCCGCGATGGCTCCTGTCACGCCACGTACATCCAGCGGCGTTGCGCTTTGTGTCAGCGTGGTGGTTTGTGCACGCGTTGCATCTACCGGCTGCCAGCTGAGCTGCTGCAGCCGCGCGGTGGGAATGGACGGCGCCGCGGAAAGATCCTGCGGTACCAGATTGATGTCGGCCTGAACTGGCATAATGACGCCGGTCAGCAGCGCGCTGCTCAGGCAGAAGGCAATAAGATGTTTTTTCATTGTGATATCCCAACAAGCTGTCAGGCAGCGACGTGGGCCAGGCAATGGCTGCCGCTGTCCGAATACGCCGTGCGTCTGCCGCACGGCGGATGTTTGCTTAACCTGCGCAGCGCCTTACCACCAGATTTCCATCTGTGCGCCGAAGGTCCACTCATCGTTGTCGCCACGGCTGTTGGTGAACAGACCGTTGCCGCTGCTGTCCGCCGCGGCCAGCGAAGTGATATCGCCGGAGGCGTCTTTGCTGTAGCCCCACTTCTCATCCCATTTGGCGTAGGTGGCGAACAGGCGCAGCGCCGGACGTGACCAGATGCTGTCGCCAGCCTGCCACTGCTGCGCCAGGGTAATTTTGTACTGGCCGTTGCGTTCGCTGACCTGCTGTGACTTAACGTTGTCATAGCCGACTTCCAGCAGGGTGCTCATGATAGGCGTCCATTTGTACATAGGACGTACGCCGACGGTGTACCACTCGGTTCCGCGGTTGTTATCCAGATCGACGTTCTGGTACATCGCCACGTACATCAGATCCCAGCGATCGGCCAGCGAGATCGCACCGTGATCGAGGATGCGGTACATATTGCCGTTGTTATTGATGTTGCTGCCCTGCGGCAGGCCTTTGCCCTGCGAGGTCAGCGCATCAGTGGCGTACTGCAGCACAAACTTGTTGTAGCCTTTCAGCATGCTCTGCGTGTGTTCCGCGGTGAACATCCAGCCATCTTTCGACGCGCCGTCATCTAAGCGATAACCGTCACGCGCGTTGGCGCGGCCATAGTCGACACCCAGTTCCAGCACGCCATTGGGGTTAGTTTCCATGCCGGCGAGACGTACATCAAAAACGTCATTGGCGGTACTGGTGGCGTAATCACGAATCTGGTCACTGGAGAAGGTGTAAGAGCCGCCCGCTTCGGAAGAGCGTGTCGCGGCGAACGAGAGCTTACCAAACCCGAGATCGACATCTTCCAGACCGGCGCCCGGACCGGAGATATCCCAGTAGTAGAAGTCGATCATGTGAACATCATGACGCTGATAAAAGCGTTTACCGGCCCAGATGGTGGAACCCGGCAGCGCATCGATCAGGTTTTTACCTTTAACGTTGGCTTCACGGAAGGCCGGTGAGGTCGCTTCCCAGTCATTCTGCTGGGAAACGGAATAGGCGACGTTGGTATCGAAATAGAAACTTTTATCGCCCTCTTTCCACACTTCCTGACCCAGTTTCAGTTCAGCATAGGTTTCACATTCGTTGCCCAGACGGTATTTGCTTTGCGCGCCGGTAGCCTGAAAGCACTGTTGCTCACCGCCGCTGCCGGTCCAGCCGATACCCGAACGGGCGTAACCCGTAAAATCGACCGCCATGGCTTGAGCGGAGAGCGTACCCGCTGCGATGGCAATCGCGACGGGAAGTTTGCGCAGAGTTAACATTTTCTATCTCCTGAGGTCATTGCTTTTATTGTTTTGCAGGGCTAAACACCGGGTTCCTGATGCAGCCTGCGGCAGGCGCTCCCGTCCTCGCGGAACAGGTGACAACGCTCCGGCGGCAGGCCAATACCCATCAGGGCGCCCTCTTCTACCAGCACCACGTCCTCCTGGCGATACACCAGGTTCTGACGAATGGCGGGGATCTGGATATGGATTTGCGTCTCGTGGCCGAGCTGCTCAACCACCTGCACTTCGCCCTCCAGCGTGACATCGGCGATGTCGCTGGAGAGCAGATGTTCCGGACGAATACCCAGCGACATGTTGCTGCCGATCTGGACGCCGGCGCTCTCCACCGGCAGCCATACAAGCTGATCGTTGGGCAAACGCACCTGCACCTGATCGATGGCGGTGGCGGTCACTTTGACGGGCAGAAAATTCATGCGCGGCGAGCCGATAAAGCCGGCAACGAAGCGGTTAGCGGGATAGTGATAGAGTTCGAGCGGCTTACCGACCTGGGCGATGCGACCGGCGTCCAGCACCACGATCTTGTCGGCCAGCGTCATCGCTTCGATTTGATCGTGCGTAACGTAAATCATGGTGCGCTTCAGGCGCTTGTGCAGGCGTGAGATTTCAATGCGCATCTGTACGCGCAGCGCGGCATCAAGATTGGACAATGGCTCGTCGAGCAGAAACACACGCGGTTCGGCCACCAGCGTGCGCCCGATGGCCACGCGCTGCCGCTGTCCGCCCGATAGGGCTTTGGGCCGCCGTTCCAGCAGGTGCGCCAGCTGTAACACCTCTGCCACCTGATTGACGCGCTGCTGGATTTCAGCACGCTTTACGCCGGCCAGCTTCAGGCCAAACGACATGTTTTCGGCCACCGAAAGGTGCGGATAAAGGGCGTAAGACTGAAACACCATGCCGATGCCGCGCTCAGCGGGCGGAACATCGTTCATACGCTGACCGCCAATCAGCAGATCGCCGCGGGTGATGGTTTCCAGGCCGGCGATCATGCGTAACAGCGTTGATTTGCCGCAGCCGGAGGGACCGACGAACACCACAAATTCCCCTTCGCCGATCTCCAGATTGATGTCTTTTGATACCTCGGTATCGCCCCAGGCCTTGGTGACATGGTGTAACGCAACGCTCGCCATGATGCTTTCCTCTTCGCAGGCTCATGCTTGCCTGCAGCACCGCAGGCAGACTCCGGCGACCACTATGGGCAGGCGCAGACGGCGCAACATCCTCCACCGTGTGGGTTTTTACTGGGGGATGAGGCGGGAGGAGGAGTACGCGCACGCCAGCCGCGCCGGCGCGACGTTCACGGCAATTTTGTGAGCTGTCACGCAGAGCTGATGCGTCAATAGTGTGCGCCAGCGCGTATTAAGGCGCTGTTTTGCAAGCGCGATCACGGCTTAGTGCCTTTGGGCGTAGAGCGCAGGAGGATGAGGAAATGGCATAACGCCGCACAATGATGCCACTAATGATTTCCGCTTCCGCTAACAGGATGGAGTTATGACAATGAAAACCGGCGCACGCGTTCTGGCCCTTTCCGCCCTTACGGCCGTACTGTTTTCGGCTTCGGCCGTGGCCAAAATTGAAGAAGGTAAACTGGTCATCTGGATCAATGGTGATAAGGGCTATAACGGCCTCGCCGAGGTAGGCAAAAAATTCGAGCAGGACACCGGTATCAGCGTGACGGTCGAACACCCGGACAAAATGGAAGAGAAATATCCGCAGGTTGCCGCCACGGGTGACGGTCCGGACATTATCTTCTGGGCGCACGATCGCTTTGGCGGCTATGCCCAGTCAGGGCTGCTCGCCGAAGTCACGCCGGATCAAAACTTCCAGCAAAAGCTGTTTCCGTTTACCTGGGATGCAGTGCGCTTCAACGGCAAGCTGATTGGCTATCCGGTGTCTGTGGAGTCGCTGTCGCTGATTTACAACAAAGATCTGCTTCCCACCCCACCGAAAAGCTGGGAAGAGATGGCGGCGCTGGATAAGCAGCTGCGCGCCAAAGGCAAGAGCGCCATCATGTTTAACCTGCAGGAACCCTATTTCACCTGGCCGCTGCTGGCCGCCGGTGGCGCCTATGCTTTCAAAAAGACCGATAGCGGCTATGACGTGAAAGATACCGGCGTCGACAACGCCGGCGCGAAAGCAGGCATGCAGTTCCTCGTCGATCAGGTGAAAGCCAAAATCCTTAATGCCGATACTGACTATTCGATTGCCGAAGCGGCCTTCAATAAAGGACAAACCGCGATGACCATCAACGGTCCGTGGGCGTGGAGCAATATCGACAAAAGCGGCATCAACTACGGCGTTACACTGTTACCGACGCTGAACGGCAAGCCAACCAAAACCTTTGTCGGCGTACTGAGCGCGGGCATCAACGCGGCCAGTCCTAATAAAGAGCTGGCCAAAGAGTTTCTGGAAAATTACCTGCTGACTGACGCCGGTCTCAACGCGGTTAACAAGGACAAGCCGCTGGGCGCGGTCACCCTGAAGTCATTCCAGCAAACGCTGGAGAAAGACGCGCGCATCGCCGCCACCATGAACAATGCGCGCAATGGCGACATCATGCCTAACATCCCGCAGATGGCGGCCTTCTGGTATGCGATGCGCACCGCGACGCTGAATGCGCTGAGTGGTCGTCAAAACGTCGATGCGGCGCTGAAGGATGCGCAGGCGCGTCTCAATAAGTAATGCTGTTACGGAGCCGACGGCTGTCGGCTCGCCACTGGCTGTTAAGGAACACCGTATCATGTCAGGAATACCGCAAAAGAGACGGCACAGCCTGGTGCTGCGCAGCCTGCTGGTCGGGATCGGCTGTCTGCTGGTCGGCTACCTTCTGGTGCTGATGTATGCTCAGGGTGAATACCTGTTTGCGCTGGTCACGCTGGTAGTCAGCGCCGCAGGCCTGTGGATTTACACCAACCGGCGCGCCTATGCCTGGCGCTATGTGTATCCGGGACTGGCCGGCATGGCGCTGTTCGTGCTGTTTCCTCTGGCCTGTACCGTCGCTATTGCCTTCACCAACTACAGCAGCACCAACCAGCTCAGTGAGGCGCGCGCGCAGCAGGTGCTGCTGAGCCGCCAGTATCAGGCCGGGGCCGCGATGAACTTTGCGCTCTATCCGCAGGGCGATCGCTGGCAGCTGGCGCTCAGCACAGGCGATAGCAGCTTCCTGTCCGCGCCCTTCACGGTGGGTGGGGCACAGCAGCTCAGCCTGACACCAGCAACGCTGCCCGCCACCGCGCGCGCCAGCTTAAAAATCATCACCCAAAACCGTCAGGCGCTGAGTCAGTTAACTGCCCGTCTGCCGGATGGTCGCGAGCTGGTGATGAGTTCGCTGCGCCAGTTTTCCGGCACGCGGCCGCTGTATGTGCTGGACGCACCGGGACAGCTGAGAAATCAGCAAAACGGTGCCCGCTATCAGGCTAACCGGGACACGGGGTTCTATCAGCAGATTAACGCAGATGGCAGCTGGGCCAGCGAACAGCTCAGCCCCGGCTTTACCGTTGGCGCGGGCTGGAAAAACTTTGCCCGCGTGTTCACCGATCAGGGCATCCAGAAACCCTTCCTGGCGATATTTGGCTGGACGATGCTGTTTTCGCTGTTGACCGTGCTGCTGACGGTCGCGGTGGGCATGGTGCTGGCGTGTCTGGTGCAGTGGGAAGCGCTGCGGGGCAAGGCCATCTATCGCGTGATGCTGATTCTTCCCTACGCGGTACCGGCATTCATTTCGATACTGATTTTCAAGGGGCTGTTTAACCAGAGTTTTGGCGAAATCAACGTCATGCTCAATGCGCTGTTTGGCTTCAAGCCAGCGTGGTTCAGCGATCCGACGCTGGCGCGCGCCATGCTGGTGATCGTCAATACCTGGCTGGGTTATCCCTACATGATGATCCTGTGCATGGGCTTGCTCAAGGCGATCCCGGACGATCTGTATGAAGCGTCCGCGATGGATGGCGCCGGGCCGCTGCAAAATTTCTTTTTGATTACGCTGCCGCTGCTGCTGAAACCGCTACTGCCGCTGATGATCGCCAGCTTTGCTTTTAACTTCAATAATTTCGTACTGGTGCAGCTGCTGACTAATGGTGGCCCCGATCGACTCGGCACCACTACGCCGGCGGGCTACACCGATCTGCTGGTCAACTACACCTGGCGCATCGCCTTTGAGGGCGGCGGCGGTCAGGACTTCGGCCTGGCGGCAGCCATCGCCACGCTGATCTTCCTGCTGGTCGGTGCGCTGGCGGTGATTAACCTGAAAGCGCTACGCATGAAGTTTGATTAAGGAGGCGTTATGGCCATGGTACAACCGAAATCGCAGAAGCTGCGTCTGCTGCTGACGCATCTGCTGCTGCTGCTGTTTATCGCGGCAATTCTGTTCCCGCTGCTGATGGTGATTGCCATCTCGCTACGCAGCGGCAATTTCGCCACCGGCAGTCTGATCCCGGAACAGATTTCATGGGAACACTGGCGGCTGGCGCTCGGGTTCAGCGTCACCCATGCCGATGGTCGCGTGACGCCGCCGCCCTTCCCGGTGCTGCTATGGCTGTGGAATTCGGTGAAGATCGCCGCCATTAGCGCACTGGGGATTGTGGCGCTCTCGACCACCTGCGCCTACGCGTTTGCCCGCATGCGCTTCGCCGGTCGCGCCAGCCTGTTAAAAGGCATGCTGATTTTTCAGATGTTCCCGGCGGTGCTGTCGCTGGTGGCGCTCTATGCGCTGTTTGACCGGCTGGGGCAATATCTGCCGTTTCTCGGCCTCAATACCCACGGCGGCGTGATCTTCGCCTATCTGGGCGGCATCGCGCTGCACGTCTGGACCATTAAGGGCTATTTCGAAACCATTGATGGTTCGCTGGAGGAAGCGGCGGCGCTGGATGGTGCCACGCCGTGGCAGGCGTTTCGTCTGGTATTGCTGCCGCTTTCGGTGCCAATCCTCGCGGTGGTGTTTATCCTGGCGTTTATCGCTGCGGTCACCGAAGTACCGGTCGCCTCGCTGCTGCTGCGCGACGTCAACAGCTATACCCTCGCGGTCGGGATGCAACAGTATCTTAATCCGCAGAACTATCTGTGGGGCGATTTCGCGGCGGCGGCGGTGCTGTCCGCCATTCCCATCACGCTGGTGTTTTTACTGGCACAGCGCTGGCTGGTGAGCGGGCTGACGGCGGGCGGTGTAAAAGGTTAAAGATTCATCAGTACCACTGCTTCCTCAACGGCAACCACCTGTTGAGGTTTTGGCGGCCAATGGCCGCCGTTTTTATTGCAGGCATAAAAAAGTGGGGCACCGTGGCCCCACTTTGTTGGTTTACTGCGCTGGGTTATTCCGGCAGTGCGTAAACCACCACCTGATCGCCCACCTGATCCTTCAGGATGGTGTTACCACCGGCGACAAAGGCAACATACTGCCGGCCTTTGTATTCATACACCGAGGGGTTGGCAACTGCGGGCGCTTCAACCTGATCGGACCACAGCTCTTCGCCGCTATCCAGTGAATAGGCGCGTACTTTGGCATCCATTGAGGCACCGATAAAGATCACGCCGCCGGCGGTGACTGCCGGACCGCCAATGGTTGGCGAGCCCCAGCTTTCCGGCATGAAGAAGCCGTACTGCTGCGACGCGCCGACCGGTCGACGCCATTTCACATCACCGGTGTGCATATCGAGCGCAACAATCTCGCCAAACGGCGGCTGCCAGCACGGCATGCCCAGCCAGTTATTCGCCACCATCAGGCGCAGGCCGTAAGGCGCGCCTTCCTGCGGGGCGAAACCACTCTCGTTACCCGAGCCGTTATCGGCCTTGTCGTAATCGGCGCGGCTGTACAGCTTCACGTATTGCACGATGTGTGAGGTGTTCACAATGGCGATCTGTTTTTGCGGATCGAACGCCACGCCGCCCCATTGCACGCCGCCCGCGCTGTCCGGATAGGTCAGTGCGCCTTCGCCTTGGGTGGTTGGTGGTGTGTACATGCCGTCATAGCTCAGCTTATCCCACAGGCGTGAGCACTGACCGGCGCCAACAATATCAGCCAGCTTCCAGATCGCCGGTTTTTTGGATTGATCCAGCAGCGGTGCCGGTTTGGTCGGGAATGGCTGGGTTGGCGACAGTTTCTCGCCCTGCACCGAACCATCCCCCTGCGGCACCGGACGCTCCTCAATCGGCCAGACATCTTCACCGGTCAGGCGATTGACCACAAACAGGAAGCCCTGCTTGGTGGCCTGAATCAGCGCCGGAATCTGCTTGCCGTTCACGGTAATGTCCATCAGCGTCGGTGCTGAGTTAATGTCGTAATCCCACACATCATGGTGCACCCACTGGCGCGACCACACCACTTTGCCGGTATTCACATCCAGCGCGGTCGTGGAGGTGCCGAGCGGAATTGGATCGACGCGGTTGCCGCCCCAGTAGTTTGGCGAAGGTGATGACACCGGCAGATAAACCAGGCCATGCGCTTCATCGGCCGACATGTGGGTCCAGACGTTAGCCGTGCCGGTGCGCTGGCGAATGCTGGCCGGGATGGCGTCAAAAGTCCATTCACGTGCCCCGGTCTGCGCGTTAATTGAAAACACCGTGCCCGGCGGCGCTTCTGCGTAAGCCCAGTCTTTGCCCGCCCAGCCAACGATCAGGTGATCACCCACCACCGTCGGCGGCTGGAGCAGGGACAGCGGGAATTTAGCGTTAACCGTATTCCACTGGTTGACGTTGAGCACGCCTTTATCCGCAAAGTTTTCGCACGGCTTGCCGGAATCGGCATCCAGTGCGTACAGCTTGCCGTCAACGGTGCCCATATAAACGATTTTCTGGCAGGCCTGACCCACCTGCGGATTTTTCGCCTGCCAGTAAGAGACGCCACGATTTTTCAGTACCGGCTGGGTCAGCGCCTGACGTGGCGATTTAGTATCGTAATGCCACTTCTCCTTGCCGGTGCCCGGATTCAGCGCAATCAGCCGATCAAATGGCGTGCCGATGTACAGCGTATCGTTGGCAAAAATTGGCGTGGCGGACCAGACGGTCGCTGGCGTGTCGCCCTTGCCATCCGAAACGTCACCGGTGTGAAACTCCCAGATTTTTTTCAGCTTGCTGACGTTGTCAGCGGTGATTTGTTTCAGCGGGCTGTATTTCTGCGCGTTGAGCTGGCCGTGAAAACTGTCCCACGTCGCCGTGGAGGGCACCAGCGGCGTGGCCGGCTGGCTGGCAGAGGCCACTTTCTCGCCGTCGCGCTTGCCGCTGGAGACATCATCAGTGGCGTGCGTGGTGCCGGGCGCCTGCTGATCGGCCGCATCCACGTTGAGTTTCTCCTGCGTACCCATCGACGCCTCAGCGGCTTTATCCTCGGCGCGTAGCGTGGCAGGTGCCATCAGCAGCGCCAGGGCGGTCATGCCGACTTTGAGCAGCGGAATGTATTTTTCATTATGCACGGTTAGCTCCTTGTGCAGTGGCGTGGCGAACGCGATGCGCCGGATTGCGCGCCAGCATAATCAGACCAATCAGGCCGATGATCATCGCCAGCGTAATGATCCCCTGATGCAGCAGCGCGGCAGCAAAACCGATCGCGCATAGCAGCAGCAGCGTGATGACGATCAGGAAAATGCGCCCGGCACGGCCGGTGGCCGCGCGCAGCAGAAAGGTCAGCACCGCCAGGACGACGCTGGCAATGGCGACGCCCAGCGCGCCAATGGTGCCGGTAACACCGGTGAGTGGCGTGAGCCAGGCATACAACGCGACAGCAAAGCCGATGAGTGCCGCCAGCAGCAGCAGTAAACTGCCCAAACGGGAGGATTGAGATTGCAACATACCAGGAAGTCCCTAAAGGATGAAAGCACAGAAAAAAGCGTGTACTGATGAGTCAATGCGGCTGTTGTTCGCGCGGGCTAATCAAATTAACGCCAGCGCAGCGTGAAAAGCAGCGGCATATATCACTTCGCGTTGCTGAGTATAGACGATGATATTCAGGCTGCCCGCCGGAGTAGATGCAGAGCAGGAATCAGATAAAAATGGGGAATTTGTAATGGTCGGAGCGTGTATTTATAAAGGATAATTTAGCGAGGCCAGACAGGCGGCACGGCAAGGATGTTGATTACCGACGCTCAGGCCGCAGGATATTTAAACCCTGCGGACTGAGTCAGAGACAAATAAGGCGTTACGCGTTAGCCTTGCAGTTCTTTCCGCACAATCTCTGCGCCGGCACTTAATGCCTGCAGCTTGCCGTAAGCCACATGACGTGACAGTGGCGTCATGCCACAGTTGGTGCTTGGATAAAGTTTATCGGCATCAACAAACTGCAGCGCTTTACGCAGCGTGGCAGCCACTTCTTCCGGTGTTTCGATGGTGTTGGTGGCGACATCAATCGCGCCAACCATGACTTTTTTACCACGAATCAGTTCAATCAAATCCATCGGCACGCGTGAGTTCTGACACTCAAGCGATACAATATCAATGCCGGAACTCTGCAGTTTCGGGAAGATCTCTTCATACTGACGCCATTCAGTGCCCAGCGTTTTTTTCCAGTCGGTGTTGGCTTTGATGCCGTAGCCGTAGCAAATGTGCACTGCGGTTTCACATTTAAGGCCTTCAATGGCTCTTTCCAGAGCGGCAATGCCCCAGTCATTCACCTCGTCGAAAAAGACGTTAAACGCGGGCTCGTCGAACTGAATAATATCAACGCCAGCGGCTTCTAATTCGCGCGCTTCCTGGTTGAGAATTTTAGCGAATTCCCAGGCCAGCTTCTCACGGCTTTTATAGTGATCGTCATACAGCGTGTCGATCATGGTCATCGGGCCAGGCAACGCCCATTTGATTGGACGCTGCGTCAGCTGACGCAGGTATTTGGCATCATCGACAAAGACCGGTTTCTGCCGGCTCACTTCGCCCACGACGCCGGGTACGCTGGCATCATAGCGATTACGGATGCGCACCGTTTTGCGATTTTCAAAGTCAACGCCGTTAAGGTGTTCGATAAAGGTGGTGACGAAGTGCTGGCGCGTTTGCTCACCGTCGCTGACGATATCAATACCGGCCTGCTGCTGGTCGTCCAGACATAAACGCAGTGCGTCCTGCTTGCCCTGAATCAGCTCATCGCCCTGCAATTTCCACGGCGACCATAATGTCTCTGGCTGCGCCAGCCAGGAAGGTTTTGGTAAGCTGCCCGCGGTTGACGTCGGTAATAATGTTTTCATTAATCAATAACCTTATTTATTCGTTAATCAAAGAGCGAAATGATCAGACCACTGTTTCAGAATGCTGTGGTAAGGCTTAATAAACTGCTCTTCGGTAAATTTACCCTGCTCAATCGCCAGGCGTGTACGCTCTTCGCGATCGTAAACAATTTTGGTCAGCGAGTGATCCTGATGATACAGGTCTGGCTGATATTCAATGCCCGCCGGTGAGTTCGCATTGTAAATCTCCGGGCGGTAAATTTTCTGGAAGGTTTCCATGGTACTGATGGTGCTGATCAGCTCAAGGTTGCTGTAATCGCTCAGCAGATCACCGGAGAAATAGAAGGCGAACGGCGCCACGCTGTTGGCCGGCATGAAATAGCGCGCTCTGAGCCCCATTTTGGCAAAATAGAGATCGGTCAATGAAGATTCATTTTGCTGATACTCAATGCCCAGTACCGGATGCTGGTTACCGGTACGACGGTAAATATTTTTGCTGGAGACGCTGAGGCAAATCACCGGCGCTTTGCGGAAGTTAGCCTTATACGTCTCTGAGTTGACAAAATGGCGGAAAATATTGCCGTGCAGCACGCCGAAGTCATCCGGAATACTGAAACCGGAACGGCCTTTATTATGCTCGGACAGCAAAACGCTGAAATCATAATCACGCACGTATGAAGAGAAATTGTTGCCGGTGATCCCTTCAATGCGCTCACTGGTTTTTTTATCGACGATGTTGGTCTTCAGGATCTCAATCGCCGGAAAGCTTTTGCCCTCGCCGCCTGCACCCAGATTCATCTCCACAGAAATGATATCCAGTTCAACCGCATAGCGATCGCCTTTGGGGTTGTCCCAGTTCGCCAGCGAATTGAAACGGTTATTCATCATGATCAGCGCATTGCGCAGATTCTCTTCACGATTGCTGCCGCGCGCCAGGTTGGCAAAATTGGTGGTAATGCGCGTATCTTTGGAGGGATTGTAATTCTCATCGAAGCGCGTGCTTTTTATACTAAAGGTAAAATCATTTTTCATCGCGAGCGGGCATCCTGATTTCTGCTTGCAGCCTGACGCTGTTCTCTCCTTTACCGGAGTTCTCAAAACGTTTACAGGTTTGCAAATTCAGCAGTGGTCATATTGTCGAAAATATTTAACATGACCTTAGTTATGCCAGAGTCCCTGCGTGAGGAAAAGTGATTAAATTTCAAAGCAAGATGAGCTAACTTCATGTTACCTGCACCAGGCTCGCACTGAGGGTAAGTAAGCAAAGGTTGGGCAAAAAACCTGCAAAATCAGGCGATAATCTGAACCATTGAGCTGGCAACCCTTAGCCTGACAGCTGACGGCGCGTTTGTCAGTTGAAAAAACTTCACCATCACCGTTTTTCATCCCCTTTAGCGCTGTCCATCCAGATTTTCAGCGGTTAGAATAGCTGACTTCATATAATTGGCATTATATGAAGTCAGGATCCGCAGGATCATCACCTTTGGTTAACATGAGGCAGTGTGTCTGCTCCACGCCGTGCATAAAAAACCGGCACCGCTACGTTAAATCTGGCGGGTGATGACCCTGCTACATGCACAGAATTCACGTAGCGACATCATAAATTAATGAGTAAAACGGACACCCTGCCCGGGATTACCGCCAGCCCGGCCCTGATGCACAGTGCTGATGAGGATATTGCTGAACGCCTGAGAGAATTTGTCAGTGATAAAGAGGCGTTTTCTGATAACACGTGGCGACAGTTGCTGAGCGTTATGCGGATCGGCAGCCGCTGGGCGACTGAACATGGCCGGCAATTTTTACCGATGGATCCTGCCGATCTGCGTGACTACCTGCTGTGGCTTCAGGCATCGGGACGCGCCTCTTCTACCATCGCGACTCATGCGGCATTAATTTCCATGTTACACCGTAACGCCGGTCTGGTGCCGCCCAATGTTTCGCCGCTGGTGTTCCGCGCGGTGAAAAAAATCAATCGCAGCGCGGTGATAGCCGGTGAACGTGCCGGCCAGGCCATCCCCTTTCGCATTCGGGATTTACTTAAGCTGGATCAGCGCTGGGCGGGCGCTGACCGCCTGCAGCAGCAGCGCGATCTGGCATTTTTGCATGTAGCTTACGCCACGCTATTACGCATTAGTGAATTGAGCCGCCTGCGGGTGCGTGACATTTCGCGTTCGGCCGATGGCCGTATCATTCTTGATGTCGCCTGGACCAAAACCATTGTGATGACCGGGGGACTGATTAAGGCACTCGGCGATCTCTCATCACAACGGCTGACCGAATGGCTGGTGGTATCCGGGCTGATCGCAGAACCCGACGCGTTCATTTTTGGCCCGGTGCACCGCGCCAACCAGGCGCAGATTGTCTGCGATAAACCGCTCTCGACTCGCGCGCTGGAGGATATTTTCGTCCGCGCCTGGCGTGAAGCGGGACCGGGCACCGGCGTGCAACCCAATAAGAATCGCTATCGCGGCTGGTCGGGACATAGCACCCGGGTCGGTGCCGCCATCGACATGGCCAGCAATAAGTACAGCACCGCGCAGATCATGCAGGAAGGCACCTGGAAGAAGCCGGAAACGGTGATGCGCTATATTCGCCACGTTGATGCCCATGCCGGGGCGATGGTGGATTTGATGAATGGGCACCTTTAATCACGCGGCTTTGCTTCATAGCCATACCTTTTAGGGTATCAAACAGGCCAATCTTAGTATTGGAATCAACGCTCACCCTGCTTCTAAGATAAATTCAGCCCGGAAACTGGCGGATTATTAACCGATAGTCAGAGGTGAACAACGATGAATAAACCCATTGCAAAATTAAACGACACCCCGGTACGCCGCGGTGGTGATGTCCTGCTGGAAGTGTTAGAGAGCGAAGGCGTTGAGTATGTGTTCGGTAACCCAGGTACGACTGAATTACCGTTCATAGACGCCCTGCTCCGAAATACCAACATCAACTATGTGCTTGCCTTGCAGGAAGCCAGTGCGGTTGCGATGGCCGATGGTTACGCGCAGGCTGCCGGTAAGCCCGGTTTTCTCAATCTGCACACGGCCGGTGGTCTGGGGCACGGCATGGGCAATCTGCACAATGCGGTTTGCTCGCAAACGCCATTAGTGGTGACGGCTGGCCAGCAGGATTTACGCCACAGCATCACCGATCCCCTGCTGCTGGGGGATTTAGTGGGTATGGGTAAGATTTTTTCCAAATGGTCGAAGGAAGTCACCAGCGTTGACCAGCTGCCAATCCTGGTGCGCCGTGCTTTTCATGATGCGGACGCCGCACCCAAAGGCCCGGTTTTCCTCTCTTTACCGATGGATGTGATGGAAGCCATGAGCTCCGTTGACATCGGCGCGCCGTCTAACGTTGATCGTAAAGCGGTCGCAGGTTCACTGCCGCTGTTAGCCAAAAAGTTAGCCGCCTTCACCCCCGGCAAGGTCGCGATTATTGCCGGCGATGAGATTCATCAAAGCGGCGCGGCTGCGGAAGTTGTCGCACTGGCTGAGTTGCTGGCCGCTGACGTTTATGGCTCAACCTGGCCGAATCGGATTCCGTATCCCACCGCGCATCCTCTGTGGCGAGGCAATCTCTCTACTCAGGCGATAGACATTGCCAAAGCGCTTGATCAATACGATGCAATCTTTGCGCTCGGCGGTAAATCGCTCATCACCATCCTCTACACCGAGGGGCGTGCCGTGCCGGAGCATTGTAAAGTGTTCCAGCTCTCAGCTGATGCCGGCGATTTGGGACGAACTTATCGTAGCGAGCTCTCAACTCTCGGCGATATTAAATTATCGCTGGCGGTGCTGCTACCTGAGCTGAAAGAGGCTACCGCGCATAATCGCCCGGATTATCAGCGTCGTTTCGCGGCTGCGGCAGCACAGTTCGAACAAACTAAAGAGAACTTATTACAGTCGGTACAAGAGCAGCAGTCGGCCACGAAGATCACGCCATTGATCGCCGCATTTGAGGCCGCGCGCGCTATTGGTCCGGATATAACCATTGTTGACGAGGCCATTGCGACCTCACAATCGCTGCGTAGATCGCTGTCGAGTAACAGAGCAGATCAATATGCTTTTATGCGCGGTGGCGGTTTGGGCTGGGGCATGCCCGCTGCAGTGGGATATTCCCTCGGACTGGGCAAAGCCCCTGTTGTCTGTTTTGTTGGGGATGGTGCGGCAATGTATTCGCCTCAGTCGCTGTGGACCGCCGCTCATGAGCAATTGCCGGTAACCTTTATTGTGATGAACAATACTGAATATAATGTTCTTAAGAACTTTATGCGGTCTAAAGACGATTATACCTCGGCGCAAACCAATCGCTTTATCGCCATGGATTTGGTAGATCCTGTGATTGATTATCAGGCACTTGGCACCGCGCTGGGGCTGAAAACGCGTAAGATTGAGGTGGCTTCACAGATCGCTGCGGCTGTCGAGGAGGCTATCGCCAGCGGTAAACCCAGCCTGATCGAAATCGTGATTGCTAAGAACTGATGCGGGTATCCGATGCCGTGCTTAACTCCTCTGCGAGGGCACGGCATTGGTTAACAAAGTGTTCCAGCGCTGGATTTTTATTATTAGAAGACCACATCAGGATATTTTCGATGGTATTTGCGTCCGCAATCTTCCGATAATTAATGCCTCTTATCTGCGCCGTCGCCATACTTGCCGGAATGATGGCCACCCCTAATCCATGAGCGACGAAATTAACGATGGTTTGCTGGACCGAAACCTCAACGCCAATATGTGGACTAAAGCCGGCTTTCAGGCACTGATTAAAAATTCTGTCATAAAGCAGCGGCGACATAGGGCGAGGCACAATGATAAACGGGTCATTGGCCAGCGTTTCCAGGGTGAAATTTTCGACATTCGCCTGGGGATGATCCGCAGGCAGCGCGACAATTAACGGTTCACGCAATAACACCAGCGAGTTAATCGCGGAGCTGGTAACTTCCGAAAAGCTAATCGCAACGTCCAGCCGCCCATCCTCCAGCGCAGCGTTTAACCCGGTCGGGATCATTTCCTGAAATTGCAGATCAATACTGGGATAATTCATTCTGTGTTTCATGACCAGTTGCGGCACAACACTGTACGATGCGTACATGGTTGCGCCCAGCTTAATTAATCCCATTTGCCCTTCTGAAACAGCCTGCACATTACTACACGCCTGCTGCATCATTCTTAATACGGCGTAAGCATCTTTTAAAAATTGCTCGCCGGCAAAGGTAAGTTTCATGCCTTTGGCATTACGGGTAAACAGTTTCGCACCCACATCACGTTCGAGCTGGGCTATTTGTCTGCTTAGCGGTGGCTGCGAAATATTCAGCTTTTCTGCTGCCCGGCCTATATTCCCCACTTCTGCCACGGTACAAAAACTCATTAGCTGATTAAGTGTTGGCTTCATGACTACGCTTCTCACGCATAATCTGACAATAGATGACGTCAGTGAATCACAATTTAGCCGATATGCCATAGCAATTCGCCATATTGATCCCCATAACGCCGCTGAGGCTGGAATGCCCGGCTGATTACGCAGCGGGTTCCTCACCATAGTGTGACTGCGCGTACCCGGCAAAGCGCCGGATCTCCGGGTTAGCCGCGCCGGTTTTCCAGCACAGGTAGAGTGCCGTTGTGACATCCTGCTGCGCCAGCGGCAGCAGTGCCACATCCTGCCGCAAAAATCTCTCCGGAGCGTGGGGGATGAAGGTCACGCCCAGACCCAGCGCAGCGAGGTCAACGGCGGTGGCCACATCGCGCGCGCGGAGCACGCTGACGGGAATCTGCCTGGCGACCGCATAGAGATTAAGTACCGCGCCACCCAGCCCGATGCCTTCCGGATCTTCCTGCAAAATCAGCGGCTCCGCTAGCAAATCAGCGAGCGAGACGCAGGCCTGCTGCGCCAGCGGATGGTCGTCGGCCAGCACCGCACACAGCGAGGTTTGATGCAGAATTTGCCGGCTAATCTGACGACGTTCCGGCAGTGGCCCGCGCAGGATGCCGATATCCAAATCGCCGCTCTCCAGCAGGCTTAGCTGTTGGTTGACGCTGTACTCCACGGGTTGCAGCGCGATCTGGGGAAAATCACGTCTGAAGGCACGGATAATTTTGACCAGCGCCGGCTCCAGCATAGATGTGCCCACATAGCCAATGCGTAACATGCCGCGTCGTCCGGCGGCCACCTGCTTAATCGTGTCCTGCAGATGCTCCACACGCTGCACCGTTTGCTGGACTTCCCCGAGCAGCAATGCGCCTTCGCGCGTCAGACTCACCTTACGCTTGTCGCGCGCAAATAACTTCACGCCCCACTGCTGCTCCAGTGCCTGAATATGCTGAGACAACGCCGGTTGCGTCAGGTTAACCGCCGCCGCCGCTCGCGCGAAATGCAGCGTATCGGCGAGTGCCAGAAAAGAACGCAGCTTACGGTAATCCATGGCACACCTGATAAGGGTTCGTTATTAATAAAAGCATAATACCAATTAGACCCTGATTAGCGAGCGCATTATCTTTGCCAGCAGGACGGCGACGGCAGGAACGCGCCGGAAAATTTTTGCCTTTCACAGGAGGCCTTATGCGCATCATTGTCGGCGTAACCGGCGCTACCGGTGCCCCACTCGCGCTGCGATTACTGCGGCAGCTGGCGGACATTCCGCACATCGAAACGCATCTCATTTTGTCACGCTGGGGAAAAGTGACGCTGGAACATGAAACCAACTGTTCTCTCAACGACATCAAACAGCTGGCCGATGTGTTTCATCCCGCCGGTGACCAGGCCGCGACTATCTCTTCGGGCTCATTTGTCACCGACGGGATGGTGATTATTCCCTGCAGCATGAAAACGCTGGCCGGTATCCGCAGCGGGTATGCGGAAGGGCTGATTGGCCGCGCGGCGGATGTCGTCCTGAAAGAGCAGCGCAAACTGATTCTGGTACCGCGCGAAACCCCGCTCAACACCATTCATCTGGAAAACATGCTGGCGCTGTCACGCATGGGCGTCAGCCTGATTCCGCCTATGCCGGCCTGGTACAACCATCCGGCCACGATTGCCGATGTGGAAAATCATATCGTGGGTCGCGTGCTGGATCAGCTTGGTATCGACACTGCTGGCGCCACGCGCTGGCAGGGTTTACATCCCGCCAGTGATGACCTGACACTCCCAAACTAAGGAACAGCCTATGTCAAACACATCTCCCTCTTCGCACAGCAGTGAGGTTTACGATCTGCGTTCTGCCATCGAACTGCTGAAACAATTTGATGGTGAGTATATTGAGACCGATGAACCGGTAAATCCCGAAGCGGAACTGTCCGGTGTCTATCGTTACGTTGGCGCGGGCGGTACCGTGATGCGTCCCACGCAGACCGGACCGGCGATGGTGTTTAATCACATCAAAGGTTACGACAACTTTCGCGTACTGATTGGTTTGCTGGCTTCACGGCAGCGCGTGGCGCGCCTGCTAGGAGTGCCGAAAGAAAAGCTGGCGCATCTGTTGCGTTCATCGGTACACAACGCCATTGCGCCGGTGGAAATAAGCCAGCAGCAGGCGGTTTGTCAGGAAGTGGTGCACCTCGCCACGGAAGACGGTTTTGATATCCGCCGCCTGCTGCCTGCGCCTACCAATACGCCTGAAGATGCCGGCCCTTATTTCACCATGGGGATGTGTTATGCCGCCGATCCAGAAACCGGCGAACATGACGTCACTATTCACCGCTTGTGTGTACAGGGCAAAGATGAGATCTCGATGTACTTTGTGCCGGGCCGCCATCTTGATCAGTTCCGCATTAAGGCTGAGCAGGCGGGCAAAGCGTTGCCGATTACCATCAGTATTGGTGTCGATCCGGCCATCGAAGTTGGCGCCTGTTTCGAGCCGCCGACTACACCGCTCGGTTTTGATGAGCTGGCGATAGCCGGGGGCTTGCGCGGTCGGGCGGTTGAGCTGGTTAAGGGTGTCGCCGTTGATGCCCGCGCCATTGCCCATGCAGAGATCGTGATTGAGGGTGAACTGGTGCCGGATTATCGCGTACAGGAAGATCAGCATACCCATAGCGGTAAAGCGATGCCGGAATTCCCGGGTTATACCGGTGAAGCGCAGGCGGCAGTGCCGGTGATTAAAGTCAAAGCCGTGACGCACCGCAAAAATCCCATCCTGCAAACCTGCATCGGACCGAGCGACGAGCACACCAATCTGGCCGGTATCCCGACCGAAGCCAGCATTCTCGATATGGTTGAGCGTGCGTTACCCGGTCTGGTGAAGAATGTGCATTGCCCTTCGCCAGGCACCGGGAAATATGTTGCGGTGCTGCAAATCAATAAGCGCGGCCCACAGGATGAGGGACGCCAGCGTCAGGCTGCCCTGCTGGCTTTCTCGGCCTTTTCAGAGCTGAAGCACGTGTTCCTGGTCGATGAAGATGTTGATGTGTTCGACTTAAATGACGTGATTTGGGCGATGACCACGCGTTATCAGGGCGACGCGGATACCATCTTCATTCCCGGCGTGCGCTGTCACCCGCTCGATCCCTCACAGGATCCGGCCTTCAGCAACTCGATTCGCGCTCATGGCATCACCTGTAAAACCATTTTTGACTGTACGGTGCCGTATGACCTGAAACACAACTTCCAGCGCTCGCAGTTTATGGAAGTCGATGTTTCACGCTTCATTCCAGGTTTTAACCGTTAATCACTCACTGCCCGCCAGGCCTGCGCCTGATTGCGTCCGCTATGCTTGGCCTGATACAACGCCGCATCAGCATGCTCGATCAGGTTGCCGGCCTGATCGTCATGCCAGGTGGTCGCACAGCCCGCGCTGAGCGTCACCTGCGCGTCGGGCAGTGCGGAGGCGGCGTGAGGCAGATGCAGGTCAGCAATCGCCTGTACTGCCTGACGCGCAATATTCAGCGCCGCATGCTGATCGGCACCGGCGAGGATGATGGCAAACTCCTCGCCGCCATAGCGCGCGACCATGTCGCTCTGCCGTAGCTTAAGGCGTTTAAGCGCGTCGGCCACCTGGCGTAAACAGTGATCGCCTGCCACGTGCCCGTAGCGATCGTTGTAGTGTTTGAAGTAGTCAATATCCATCAAAATCAGCGACACCGGTGCTGATTTTTCCCGCAGATTATGCAGAGCATTCTGCAAAAAGCGGTCAAACTGTCTGCGGTTAGCCAGACCGGTCAGCCCATCAAAAAACGCCAGCTGATCCAAATGGTGATTGGCATCGGCGAGGTCGTTTTTTAGTTTGAGCAGCGCTTCCTGATAATGCTGGCTATGCCGAGCCTGACGAATGACAAACAGTCCCAGCAGGATAATCGCGACCAGCAGCGCCACGTTCAGGGAAATATCCTGCAGTCTTCCTTTCACCCAGCGCAGATACAGATTGCGCTTGTCATAACCCGCCGCGACGACCAGCGGATAGCGTTCTGAGCTGGCGAAGCCGAAGATGCGCACCTGGCCATCCAGCGCCGCGTTCCACTCGCCGCTGCCGCGATCGGCTTTCACCAGCATCTGCTGGAACAGATGGCTGGCGGAGAGACTTTTGCCGATATAGCTGTCGGGCATCGGACGGGCATAAAGCACCGTGCTGTCTGCCAGCATCAGTACCAGCACGTCGCGCGGCCCCAGTTCGTAGTAACTGTAAAAACGGCGGAAATAATCCACTTTAATGGTGGCTAACAGGATGCCTTTGAAATCACGCGCGGCATCGCTGACGCGCAGGGAAACCGGAATAACCAGATCGCCAGTGCTGCGGCTGCGAATCACCGGGCCGATGTGCAAACTGTCACGGCTGTTGTTGCGGTGATAGCGGAAATATTCACGGTCAGAGTTGTTGGTGCCCACCGGCACGCTGCGCGTGGAGGTGGCGATCCAGCGGCCCTGCTCATCATAGTAAAACAGCCCATGCAGCTGCGGCAGACGGCTTTGCAGATCGCGCATAATCTGGCTCAGATTGGCGGCGTTGAGTTTTTCCAGCGGCTGCGCCTGCAGGTCGCGCTGCACTTCACGCAGGGCCAGTTCGGTCTGGAGCACGGTATCTTCCGCCTGACGTGACTGTGACAGGGAAAGATTGACCGCCATCTCTTCCGTCTGGCGCACCGCGCCGTGCCAGTCTTCGCGCAGCGTCCACAGGGTGAGCGCAATGATCGCGCATATCAGCAATCCGCCGGACAGCAAAATACTGCGCAGCAGCGAGGAACCTGAAATGATTGCCGCTTCATTTTTCCTTTTAAACGTCATGTTTCACCCTGTTGCCGTGTTAACGCTAAGTTAAGCACATAATCAGCGACGGGATTTTCAGGATTAAAGACGGTAATGATGTCAGGCGTGGCGATGGCCACTGGACGACGGGTGAATGCTGCATAAATCGCCAGCGATCAGCGCGCGTCTCACTCGCTGCTCATCGTGATGACTACCTTACCGAAAGGCCCCCGGTCCAGATGATCCAGTGCTGATGGCAGGTCAGAAAACGCGTACACTGAGTCGATCACCGGCTTTATGCCGGTCCGATCAACGGCACGAATCAGGCGTGTGAGTGCGCGACGGCTACCGGTGCCGATACCATGAAGGGTCACGTCTTTCATCATCAGCGGCATCGCCGGTGAGCTAAAGTCAAAGCCCTCAAGCGCACCGATCTGACAGATGTGCCCACCGACCGCCGCCAGCTGCACGGATTTCCCCAGATGATCGCCACCGATGACTTCAAGGATATGATCGGCGCCGTGATTGGCGGTGATGCGGTAAATTTCTTCCATCCAGTCTTCACGGTGGCGATCCACATAATGGTCGGCACCCAGCGCTTTCGTCCGGTCGGCGTTGTTGGCTCTGCCGGAGACAATCACCTGCGCGCCATGAGCTTTGGCAATCTGCAAACCAAACAGGGCAACCCCGCCGGTACTGGGAATCAGTACAATATCGCCAGCCTGCACGCCGGCACGTTCGACCAGCGCAAACCAGGCGGTGAGACCGGCACAGGGCAATGTGGCAGACTGAATCGCGTTAAGCGTCGCGGGGGCGGTAACCAGCCACGCTTCCGGCATAACCACATATTCAGCCAGCACGCCGGGATAATAGCCGCCCAGCGTTTTATAGGCTGGCGTGCGCGCATCGCCGGGACGCACACCGTCAATCCAGTCGGGCGTAAACGTTGAAATAACCCGCTCACCGATGCTGAAGCGGCTGACACCTTCCCCCCGGCCAACAACGACGCCGGCCAGATCGGACCCCGGTGTAAAAGGAAACGCAAGCGGCAGACCCCGGCCATTCTCAATTACCATCTTGTCCCGGTGATTCAGGGCGACGGCTTCAACCTTCACCAGCACCTGCTGCGGACCCGGAACCGGCATTGCGACCGTTCTCAGTTCGAGGTTATCGCGCCCGATGGCGTCTGTTTCCCAGCGCCGCATGTGTTTTGTCATCGTTAAGCCCTTCCAGGTAATTAATTTTGTTGGTGTTGTTAGTCTCCGGCTTCTGATTATGAATAACAATACGCTATAATCGACACAGGTTGTTGAGCCGGGAAGCAATAATGAAAGGCAGCGAATATAGCGAACTCCGGGCATTTGTTTGTGTCGCGGAGGAACGCAGTTTCAGACGGGCGGCGCAGCGCCTGAGTATGTCGCCCTCCGCGCTGAGTCATACCATCCGCGTGCTCGAAGAGCGTTTGGGTAGCCGGTTACTCAACCGGACCACCCGCAGCGTGGCGCCGACGGAAGCAGGACAGGCCCTGCTCAATCGCCTGATGCCGGCGATGGCGGAGATCGCCTCGGCCGTCAGGGACGTCGGTGCCTGTCAGGACGAGCCGCGTGGACGGGTTCGCATCAATCTGCCACGTATTGCTGCCCGCATGTTGATTGCGCCCATGCTGCCGTCATTCAGGGAGAACTATCCGCATGTCTCTCTTGATGTGGTCATTGATGACAGCCTCACAGACATTGTCGGCAAGGGATTCGATGCCGGTATCAGATCGGGACAACTCGTGCAGCAGGATATGATTGCCGTGCGGCTGACGCCCGACATGCGGATGATTGTGGTCGGTTCCCCGGACTACTTTTCACGCCATCCCGAGCCACAACATCCGCAGGATTTGCGCCAGCATCAATGCCTGACCTATCGCTGGGCCGATACCGGGGTGCTGCAACGTTGGGAATTTCATGGGCCGGCAGGCGCGCACAGCGTGAATGTTGAAAGCATTGTCACCGCCAACGAAACGGATTTTGTGCTCGACGCGGCGTTAAAAGGAACCGGGCTGGCCTATATCAGCCATCAGTTCGCACAACCCTGGATTGAACGCGGCGAACTCAGGCAGGTACTGGGCGAGTGGTCTGCAGTGTTTTCAGGTCTTCATCTCTATTACGTTAACAATCCCCATATGTCGGCCTCGCTGAGAGCGTTTATTGACCAGTTAAAATCCTTTGTCGCGACGAGGCGTTGAAATCAGCCAGCGCCATGCTGCTGGTCCCGCCACGAATATTAAATCACGCTAATCATTAACCCTGCTGTCGTTCCGGTTGTTACCGCCGGTATTTTCTCCCCTGTAACGCGCCTTATCCCCTGCCGCCACGCTTTTCTGAAGATCTAAATTTGCAGCAAAAATTTATTCAATCATTAAATTATATTTATTATATTAGCGAAACTTTAATGTGGACTGGTTGAGGATTACAGTGCATTTAACAAGGAAATCAGTGATTAGCAGCGCTATCTCTGATGGCGTACTGACAAAAAGAACCCACAGAATGTGCAGGATACTTAATGGTATCGATCAGCGCATTAGCATTACACCGGCAAGCGGATTGATTGACTTCCTTAAAGGGATGGAGGTGACCAACGAACAGTACCGGCGCAGTGGAATCGTTAAGGAAAAACGCTCAATTTTTCTCTATAACGAAGGGCTGCTGAATCCGGAAAGCACGCTGTTTCTCGCCCGCAAAGGCCAGGATATCCTCGGCACGCTAAGCGTCATCGCCAATCACAATAACCGTCTGCCGTGCAGCAAACTTTTTCGTGAAGAGATGGCCGCCCTGCAGCTGGAAAAGCGCAAAGTGGTAGAGCTTGGCACGCTGTCGGTACGCTATCAGGCAGACAGTGAAAACATCGTGTTTATGCTGTACCTGAAAATCATGATCTACACCATTTTCATTGAACAGGTGGATGACATCTTTATTCAGGTTAAAGAGAAGGTTGCTGCGTTTTACGAGCGCAATTTCCTGTTCAAACAGGTCGGCGGCACGAAAAAGCACCCGGATTACAGTGACCTTAACGCCGCACTGCTGCGCGTGGATGTGAAAAGTATCCGCGACAAAATTTATGAGCAGCAGTGTTATGGCCCGATGGGCTGGCTGCGCATGCTGCGTGAACTTGGTTTACTGCAGCACTACCGCACGCTGAGCCAGCAGTGCCACAGCTGCCCGCGCTTTACGCCGGATCAGCGGGACGCGGAGCTCTATCAATATCTGTGTAATCTGTGACGGCGCCAGACTCCTCTGCACCGTTTTCGATTTTCACACAGATCACTTGCCGGCATTGCTATCCACGTCGTGCTGCAGGAAGAGTTCTTTTAGCCATTCGATGAAGACCCTGACTCTGGGCGATAGCTGTCGGTTACGCGGATACAGGACAGAGACGGGAGACGGTTCAGGTGGAAAGGCTTTGAGCAATTCGACAAGCGCCCCCGTCTTCAGATCATCTTCCACGTGATAACGCGGCACCTGGATGATGCCGAGACCCATGCGCGCCACGGATACAAAGGTATCAGCCGCATTAACGGTAATTGAAGTTTTGATCGTCGTGGTGATGCGCTTGCCGTCCACCCTGAATGCCAGCGGGAGTATGCCGCTACTGCCCGTGGTGCGGAATCCGATCATCCTGTGGCCGGAATGCAGTTCATCCGGATCCGACGGAAGCCCGAACCGGGAGACGTAACCGGGCGAAGCGACCGTGACCTCTTCCAGCGTGGCGACGCAGCGTGCGATCATATCGCTGTCCTGCGGCGTTCCGACACGCAGGACACAATCAATTCCCTCACGCACCAGATCGACCAGCCGATCACCCTCGCTCAGATAGATTTCGATATCAGGATAAGCTTCGAGGAAACAAGGTAGGTGCGGCAGAACAAAATGTCTTGCCAGCGTGCCATGAACATCGACACGCAGCAATCCCTTCGGCCGGGCGCCGGCAAACGCGCCCTCGGCATCCTCGATATCGTCCAGTATAGAAACGCAGCGCTTGTAATAGGCTTCACCGTCCAGCGTCGGGCTGACGTGACGCGTGGTGCGTTCCAGCAGCTTAATCCCGAGGCGCGACTCAAGTTGCTTAATCGCGTCCGTTACGGTCGAGCGTGGCAGGCCGAGATCTTCCGCCGCCCTTTTGAAGCTGCGGCGCGCTACCACACGCGTGAAAACGCGCATCGTATCAATTCTGTCCATGATATTGTTCGTCATAATCGGATTCTGATACCAGATAATGACTGATTATCCGGAAAGGATACAGTGCTAGATTTTCTCCGTGTTCAGGCGCGATACCGCGCGAAAATCGGAGAATATCTATGTCTGTTTCAGAGAAAGTTGCAATCGTAACCGGTGCATCCCGCGGAATTGGTGCCGCCATTGCCAGGCAGCTTGCTGCGGACGGCTTTGCCATCGTGGTGAACTATGCCGGCAACGCAGAGGCCGCTGCCGCCGTGGTTGAGGAGATCGAAGCCGCCGGTGGCAGAGCCATCACCGCGCAGGCGGACGTTGCTGATGCCAGCCAGGTCAAACGCATGTTCGATTTAGCCGAATCTGCGTTTGGTGGTATTGATGTGCTCGTCAATAATGCCGGCGTAATGATGCTATCTCCGCTGGCCAGCGCCGACGATCAGAGTTTTACCAAGCAGATCGACATCAATCTGAAGGGAACGTTTAACACCCTGCGCGAAGCGGCAAATCGCCTGCGTTCTGGGGGACGCATCATCAACTTCTCCACGTCGGTTGTCGGGCTTAAGCTTGAGAATTATGGCGTCTATGCCGCGACCAAGGCGGCCGTCGAAACACTGACAACCATCATGTCCAAAGAGATGCGCGGACGCAGCATCACCGTCAATGCCGTCGCGCCCGGTCCGACTGCGACCGACCTCTTCCTCAACGGGAAAAGCGATGAACTGATCGCGCGCATGTCCAAAATGAATCCGCTGGAACGCCTCGGCACGCCTGAGGATATCGCCAGTGTTGTTTCTTTCCTCGCCGGACCACAGGGCAGCTGGATGAACGGACAGATCCTGCGCGCCAATGGCGGAATGGTCTGAGCCGCAAACTGCAGATTGAGTCAAAGGAGTACTGTTATGTCTCAGAAGATTATCCTGGTGACCGGATCGTCAAGCGGCTTCGGTCGCCTGACTGCCGAAGCGCTGGCTCGTGCTGGCCATACCGTTTATGCATCAATGCGGGATATTGCGGGTCGTAATGCCGCAAATGTCCGCCAGTTAAGCGAACTTTCCACGCGGGAAGGAATTGACCTGCGACCGCTGGAACTTGATGTTCAGAGCGATAAATCGGTTGATGCTGCCATTGAAACGATAATATCCGACGCCAGGAAGCTTGATGTGGTGGTACACAATGCTGGCCACATGATGTTCGGCCCGGCCGAAGCCTTCACGCCAGAGCAGTTCGCCCAGCAGTATGACGTTAACGTGCTGGGAACGCAGCGCGTCAATCGGGCCATACTGCCGCATATGCGCTCCCGCCGTGAAGGCCTGCTGGTCTGGATTTCCAGTTCCAGCGTGACCGGCGGCACACCGCCCTATCTGGCCCCTTACTTTGCCGCCAAAGCGGCGATGGATACGCTTGCCGTTCAGTATGCGCGCGAGCTCAGCCGATTCGGCATTGAGACGACAATCATCGTGCCGGGAGCCTTTACCAAAGGGACGAACCATTTTGCCCATTCAGGAAGTCCTGCCGACACCGGGCGTGTCGCAGAGTATGAAGCAGGTCCTTATGCCGGTTTCGGCGATGTTGTGCAAAAGGCCTTTGCGGAGATAGTGCCGGAAGATGCCGATCCCGCGCGCGTTGCAGCACAGATTGCCGATGTTGTCGGTATGCCTTTTGGTACGCGTCCATTTCGTGTGCATAACGATCCGTCCGAAGACGGCGCGAATATCGGCTTTGCGGTCATCGACCGTTTGCGCGCCGAAATGCTACATCGGGTTGGACTGTCCGATCTTCTGACACCAGCAAAAGCACCGTCGTGTGAAGGATAACAGGCGTGACCGGCGGGATCGCTCGCCGGTCGCTTTAACACGCAAACAGGAGCGCCGGAAATGCACACCGTTGTCATCCTTATCTGTGGCTTTGCGCTATTTGGCATCTTCCTGGCATTTGGATGGCTCTGGCATTTAGGGCCCTTTCCCAGTGAGTTAACCACGAAAAGTTTCATCGCCGTCTGGGTGATAATCGCATTCATCAACATGTGGACAGGTATCAACAAAGCCGGCTATGCGTTCAGTGAAGAATTGGCCGTACTGCCGTTCGTGTTGCTGCCGCCGGTCATCGCTGCCGGTTTCGTGCTGTTTCTCTGGTAAATCGATTACAAGTAACCAGCAAGTCAGACTAATGACGTAAGCTGCTGTTTCAAAGTTAAATTAACTAACATCGAAACATGATTCACAGATGGCGATTTATCGCCTGTTTTCGGGTAAACTCACTGGTGATGTTATGGTGAATTTTAAGGATGAAATCCATGAAAATTAGCGAAGAATCACTGCTGGAGTCCGGCTTCAGTCATAAAGATCTCCAGAAAATCAAAAGCAATGTGGAAAATTTCGGGGGAACTCTTGATGAAGTGGTTCAGGATTTAGCAAAACGATTCAATGTAGCTAAGTGGATAACTATTATTGCTTTTTTAATCCTGATTTTTACATCTTTTTTATCTACAAAAAATAACACACTCTCTCTGGCTTTTGCGTTAATTGTAGGGTTACCTTTTATCTGGTATTTAACGCCCGCCAAACTCGCTTTTAAAGCCTGGCGGTATAAAAAACATGCTTCCGGGATTAAGGGCGATCTGTAATTGTCATCAGATCAAAAATAACTTTGGCCTTCACGCCGTATCCAACAATTTTCATGGTTAGTTTTGGCCGACTTAACGTACTGACTTTCCTGTAATAATCGATGGGCATATAGCGAAATAGCCTCCATGCTCCAGGCTTTCTTATTAAGCCTAAAATGCTGTAAGCGTTAGCAATAAGTGAGATTGATTTATATACGCCTAATCCACTTTTAGAACTAAAACCCATAAATTCAGCCGCAGACATAGCAGCATTGGCAGCGAACCCTTCAGATGAAGAATCATGAAGTACCTGATGGCTAAATTCTTTACTAAGGCCATTGAATCCATCCACAACGAGTATTGCGCCAGCCAGCACACCCAATGGATTAGCGCTAGCCAGTAGCGTTGTTCCTAAAGCTATTTCTGCGCCCGAAAGCACTACATTCACAGCAGAAATCACATAACCGACAATTTTGTTATTTTCCCGGACGAACTCCACTTTGGCGTAAAGTTTCGCAGTATTCCTGCGCAGCATTTGCCCCTGCTCTGCAAGATTTTCGGTCTCTGCCCTGAGGTTTTCTACGCAGGCCATGCACTCTTCATCAGACTTTGCGCGCCGGGCGATCGAGAACTGCTCTTCAATCACATCCCTTATTTCCTGCACAAACTGGAGTCGTGTAAGTCCATCCCTGATGTGAAACCCGGCTTCACGGTTAGCCGTTTCAATCAGCTTACGGGCTTCAAGATTGACCATCGATTCTGCCCAGGCCCTGTTGCGCCCATTTGAACGCATCATTGCGAGTAGTGCTTCATCCATTTCACAGTTCCTTTGATTAGCCGATGATTCGATAATACTTAATCAGATCCCACTTAACATGAGAAGTTATTTTGAGCCGCCAGGTTTACGCCTGTCCAAAGTCCCTTAGCGTTAGCTTGCGTTCTGTTAAACCTCAGCCCCTGGTTTGAATGGCTGGTACTATCCAGCCTTACCGGCACGTTAGCCGAACCCGGCGCTATTACATCAATCACTAAAAGTATGTTGTAATTAATGTGTGTCATTGCCGCTTACATCTGGCATTGCTGCAAATCCGGCTGCAGCTCCTATGCTGTAGGGAGTCATTAACGTGCGGATATGAGGTATGCATGAGTTTACTGTTTAGCGCGACGCAGCTTGGCGAGTTGTCGCTGGAAAATCGCATTGTAATTGCACCGATGTGCCAATACTCAGCGGAAGAGGGTCAGGCAACGGCCTGGCACCGCATTCATCTCGGCCAGCTGGGGCTCTCTGGCGCGGGACTGCTGATTATCGAGGCGACGGCGGTGGAAGCCATTGGTCGTATCACGCCGGGCGACCTGGGATTATGGGACGACGCTACTGAAGCCGCGCTGGCCAGCGTGCTGCAGGACGTGCGGCGCTACGCTACCCTGCCGATTGGCATTCAGTTGGGTCACGCCGGGCGCAAAGCATCCTGTGCAGCGCCATGGCAAGGCGGTGCGCAGCTCTCTGAGGAACACGGCGGCTGGCAGACCGTCGCGCCGTCTGCGCAGCCGTTTGGACAGGATGAACGTCCGCCGGCCGCACTGAGCAAACAGGATCTGGCGCAGCTCAAAAAAGCCTTTGTCGATAGCGCCCTGCGCGCGGTACGCATCGGCATTCAGCTGGTTGAACTGCATGCTGCGCACGGCTATTTGCTGCACCAGTTTCTGTCGCCGCTCAGCAACCAGCGTGACGATGAATATGGCGGCTCATTAGAGAACCGACTGCGTTTCCCGCTTGAGGTATTTAAGGCGCTGCGCGCTGCGCTGCCGGCGGAAATCCCGGTTGGCGTGCGGCTTTCCGCCACCGACTGGATCGAGGGCGGCTGGGATAATCAGCAATCGATTGTTTTCAGCCAGCAGCTCGAAGCCGCAGGCTGCGCCTACATTCACGTCTCCAGCGGGGGCCTGGCACCGCAGCAGCAAATCAGCGTGGGCCCTGGTTATCAGTTGCCGTTCGCCCGCGAGATTCGCCAGCAGGTCTCGATTCCGGTGATTGGCGTGGGGCTGATTACCGAACCGAAACAGGCCGAGCAGGCGCTGCAGGAGCAGGATGCCGATTTGATCGCGCTGGCACGCGCGGTACTGTATGACCCACGCTGGCCATGGCACGCCGCCGCCGAACTGGGCGCGCAGGCCAAAGCGCCGCCACAGTATCTACGTTCCGAACCGCACGGCCTCAAAGGCACATTGATCAGTAACCAGTAATCCGACTGACCGGCAGCCGCCCGGTTGCCGGTCCTGTTCTGGGAAATTTCACAGATTTCAGCCCGTTGTGCGCCTCTGCACGCTTTTCGTCTTATGCTTCTTCTGCCAATCAACCAAAAGGAAGATAAAATGAAATTGCAGCATTATTTACTGGGCGGCGCGCTCTGTGCTTTCAGCGTGAGCGGCCTGGCCGCAGAGATGAAAAACCCACTGAGTGTGCACGTGCTGAATCTGCAAACCGGTGTACCGACCGCAGGTATTGAGGTCGAGCTGGATAAGCAACAGGGTGAAGAGTGGGTGAAACTGGCGCAGGGCACCACCAACGAACAGGGACGTATTCCGGCGCTTTACCCGGCGGGCCAGAAGGCGCAGACCGGGATTTACCGCGTAATTTTTAAAACCGGTGACTATTACAAAAAAAACGGTCAGCCGACCTTCTTCCCGGAAATTCCGGTGATGTTCAACCTGGATAATGCCGATCAGCACTACCATATTCCACTGCTGCTCAGCCAGTACGGCTACTCCACCTATCGCGGCAACTAAGCAAAAAAGGCGCTGCGAACGGTATATTTATACCAGTACGTTTTGTTGAACCGTTGCCTCGTTAAGCGATTGAATCAGGCAGGAGAACCTCTATATCGTTTCTCCTGCCCATTACAGGGTAAGCCTGTTTTTTTTCGACTGGTGTGATTGCTATAGCGTGCTGGCTGACGCATTAAAAACTGCCTGACTCAGCTTTCGCGCTGAGCTGGGTTCTGTGAAATCCAGCGCTCTGTTTTCGCTCTGCTTTCATCGGTTGCCGGATTAAAGAGCATCATCGTTAAATCCGGCCTGCCTTCAACAGAATAGGTCGAGAACTCCAGGGCAATCGTCCCCATTTGCGGATGATGCAGCACCTTAAACCCTTCGCCATGCCCGGCCACATCGTTGTTACGCCACAGGCGGGCGAAGTCAGCGCTTTGAGCGGATAGCTCCTCAACCAGTCGATCGATTTCCTCTGAAGCACCCAGGCGCGCGGCATCCGCCCGAAAGGCGTTGACGATGAGACGGGCCACGCCCTCCCAGTCGTCTTGCATCCCCCGCGCTTCCTGGTCGGTAAACAGCAGGCGCAGAATATTGCGCCGCGCGGGCGGAAGTTGCCCGTAATCCTTCAGCACAACCGTCGCCGGGTGATTCCATGCCACCACGTCCCAGGTGGCGGTTTTGATAATCGCCGGAATCGTCAGGCTTTCCAGTACGCGTTGCAGCCGTGGGGTTATGCTGTCGGACCGACTTACCCGGTTTTCTGGCGGATGCCCAAATGCGAGGATAAACAGATGATCGCGCTCGGGAGACGTAAGCCGCAGCCCGGCAGCAATGCGGTTCAGTACCTCACGCGAGGGCGCTCCCCCGCGGCCCTGCTCAAGCCAGGTGTACCAGGTCGGGCTGATATTCGCGAGCTGGGCAACCTCTTCGCGGCGCAGGCCCGGGGTACGGCGGCGGCCGGGCAAAAAACCAAACGAAGCCGGGTCAATTGCCAGACGGCGTGCCCTTAAAAACTCACCCAGCGGATTTTCAGAAAGCAGCGTCATAAATCACCCTGTTAATGTTTATACCCTGATAACTTCACTACTTTAATAGTAAAAGATCCGCGCTTACGCTGTCGCACTAAATCACTCAGGAGACAGGCTATGCGTATTTTTATAACGGGTGCGACGGGCTTTATCGGCTCACGCGTTGTATCGGCCCTGCTGGCTCGCGGCCATCAGGTGACCGGTCTTGTACGTTCAGAAGAAGCAGCTCAGCAGTTAAACGATAAGGGCGCCACAGCCCAGCGCGGTACGCTGGAAGATCCCCAGGCGTGGATTGCCGGCATTGAACAATGTGATGCGGTGATTCACACCGCTTTCGATCATGATTTCAGTCGTTTTGTCGATAATTGCGAAAAAGACCGCCGCGTTATTCGCGCGATTGGCTCTGTGTTGCAGGGCAGTCAGCGTCCGCTGCTCATCACTTCTGGTACCGGAATGGGTGATGACGGCAGCGGCCAGCCCGCTCTTGAGCAGAATTTCAATCCGGCACACCCTAACCCACGCGTTGCCTCGGAAATGGAAGGCATTAAGCTCCTTGAATCGGGGATCGATCTACGTGTGGTGCGTTTACCTCAGGTTCACAACACCGAACGTCAGGGATTAATCAGCTATTACATCGCTCTTGCCAGGGAGAAAGGCGCGGCAGCTTATATCGGCGGAGGTGAAAACGCCTGGTGCGCGACACACGTTGATGACGTCGCGGGGCTGTACGTAAAAGTGCTTGAGCAAGGCGAACGCGGCAAACGATATCATGCGGTAGCAGAGGAAAGCATTGCCTCACGGCTGATTGCTGAAACCGTGGCAGCAGGGCTGGGTATTCCTGCCGTTTCGCTGAAACCCGATCAGGCCGCGGAGCATTTCGGCTGGTTCGCCGCTTTCGCCAGGCTGGATCTGCGTGCCAGCGGTGCCTGGACGCGGCAGCAGCTCAACTGGCAGCCCACAGGACCGGGTCTTATCGCTGATTTAAGCAGAGTGAATTATTCAACCCAGTCGTAGCCCCAGCGCCAGGTAGCGGCGCAATTCATTGCGCAATTTACAACGGCGCGGTGGCCAGATTAGCGCGATAAATCGCGCCGCTACGATACGAATAGTGCAGCCTCACCTCTGAACCCCATGGCTCACGCCACTCAGGCCGCAGCAAATTGCGGTAACACACCCAGCCAGCTCAGCGTCCATGCCAGCACATTCAGCGCGCCGAAAAGCAGCACCAGACCAATCGCCAGTGACGTACGCGGCCGATCGGCGAAACGCTGTTGCGCACGCCGCGCCAGCAGCGCCGGAATAATCACCGCCCACAGCGTGGCAAACAGACCGGCAAAACCGATGGCGGCGACGAAGCCATGCGGCCACCATAGCGAAGCGAGCAGCGGCGGCAAAAATGTCAGGCAGGCGGTTTGCAGACGCGCGCGCGGGGAATGCCCCCAGCCGAGGCGGTCGGCGATGAAATCAAACAGGCCTGCCGTCACGCCGAGAAACGAGGCAATTACCGCAAAATGTGAGAACACCGACATCATCAGCGACAACGCGCGCACGTGCAGATGATCGCGCAGCGCGGCCATCAGCGCGGCAATATCTCCACCCTGCTGCACGATGTCAGGAAACGCAGCGCGCGGCAAATTCCCCATGGTGCAGACAATCCAGAACAGGTACAGCGCCAGCGACATCAGCGTACCCAGCACCAGCGCGCGTGTCACCGGCGACTCGCGGCGCTGATAATAACTCACCAGTCCGGTGATGTTACCGTGATAGCCAAAAGAGGCCAGACAGAACGGCAGCACGCCCAGCGCGTAAGGCCAGTAGCTGTCTCCCGGCGCGGCGGCAGCGAACAGTGAGGGCACATCGACCTGGGTTAACAGTCCGCCGAACAGCAAAATCAATAGCAGGATTTTTGCCAGCACGCAGAACGTCATCAAACGACTGACGCCGGTGGTGCCGAGCCACACCACGGCGGCGACACACAACGTCAGCGCGATTTTGGCCCCGGCGGTTGAGAGCGGCACGCCAAGCTGATTCAGCGAGTGCTGGTAAACCGGACCGCTGGCTGAGATATAGGCGTAGGTGAGAATGCCCAGCACAAACAGGATGCTAAGGCCATTGATGCTGGCCCAGCCGCGCCCAAGCAAATCGCGCGTCAACGTATCGTAGCCCGCGCCTGGCGGATAATGCAGGCTGACACGCATAAACAGCAGCCCGGAGAGCAGCATTGCGCCCCAGCTTATGCCCAGCAGCAGCAGCGCCCAGCCAAACCACGCCCCGGCCATCACGATCGGCAACGTAAACATACCGGCGCCCACTACCGTCCCACAGATGATCATGGCGCCCCACCATACCGAGGGCTGGCGGCGCGCCATTACGCTCTCCGTCATCACACTTTTCCTTGCACAACATAAAGGCGGCGATGATACACGGGATCGCTAACAAATGTGAGGCGCGGGCGGTGACTGACGGGAAGACAGCTGTCAACAGGTGACAATGTCACACAAAAGCGCACCGGTTAGGGTGCGCCAGCCGCGATGTGACGGGATTAACGATAGAAAGCCGGACGTGGCGGCATGGTAATCGGGACAATGTCACCGTTGTTCTGTGCTGCGACACAGGCATCGGCCGCCACGGCGGCGGCATAGCCGTCCCACGCCGACGGGCCTGTCATATTGCCCGACAGCACGTTGTTAATGAAATCCTGCAGCTCAACGTCATAGGCAGCGATAAAACGCTTTTTCCAGTCGGTCAGAATGCCGGTGGAGAGCTGCGCCGCGTGGCGGGTCTGTACCGACATTGGTTCAGGCAGGCGGGCAATGCCGCTCTCGCCAACCACCTCACACTGAATGTCGTAACCATAGGCGCAGTTCACGAAGATCTCGACATCAATGCGGATGCCCTTCGCGGTTTCCAGCAGCACAATCTGCGGGTCCTTCAGGTGCGATGACGCGTGGCGGGTCTTGCGTGGGTAAATCACCTGCGCACTAACGTAATCATCGTTCAGCAGCCAGCGCAGCACGTCGAGTTCATGGATCAGCGTATCGGTGATCGCCATATCCGTGGTGTAAGCATCGCCGACCGCCGGATTGCGGTGCGCGCAGTGCAGCATCAGCGGCTCACCCAGGGTGCCGCCGTCGATAACTGCTTTCAGCGCGCGATAGCCGCTGTCGTACGGTCGCATAAAACCCACCTGCACCAGTTTTTTGCCTGCGGCAATTTCCGCTTCGACAATATTCATACAGCCCTGCGCGGTCACTGCCAGTGGCTTCTCGCAGAATACCGCTTTGCCGGCTTTGATGGCTGCCAGCACAAACTCTTCATGCGTCGGGCCCCACGAGGTAACCAGAATGGCCTGCACCTCCGGCGCGGCGATTAAATCGTGCGCGTTGTCGTAAATCTCCGCCTGCAAGCCGAGCTCGCTAATCACCTGCTCACAGTTGCTGCGATTGATATCATTAAGCGCGACCACGCGCGCATGCTGCAGCACCTGGCTGCAACGACGAATGTGTTCACGGCCGATAGCGCCAGTGCCGATTACACCAATATTGAGTGTCATGCGAGGTTCCTTCAGCAAAATGCCGGATTGGTTAGTGATTTAGATAATCAATGCTGCTGCGGATTTCGCGCGCAATATCCTCAGCGCTCCAGCTCTTCATCACCGAAGAAAACGGCTCGAAAGCATAAACACCGCGATAGCCCATCTCTTCCAGGCGCTGCACCTGCTCGCGGGATTTCAGCAGGTCATCCGCGCTCAGCATGATGCGCTCTTCGTCGGTGAGTTGATGAGTCGGGCGCGCATCCGTTACGCCAGAGAGATGCACCAGGCCGATGTGATTCACGTCTACGCCACCGGCGAAATCCTGTTCGGCGCCTTCGTACAGGTGATGATGGAAGGTATCCAGCACGATGTTAAACGGCACGCCGGCCTGAGCGATAAGCTGCTGCGCCAGCGCGGCGGAGCGCAGTGAGCTCTGCGGAAAACCGAGCGGTTCAACCAGCCCGGCAACACCATATTCGGCAAACAGCGGCGCCAGGGTTTGCAGCGCCTGTACGGTTTGCTCATTACTTACCGGTGTCCCATCATTGAGCGGACAGAGCACCAGCGCTTTCGCCCCAGTGGCGCGCGCATCGGCTAACAGCGCGCGCGTTTTTTCCAGCACTGCATCATCTAACTGATTGAAGGGATACACCGCGTTGATGGTTTCGATCTCAAGCTGATGCTGCGCTGCCAGACGACGCACTTCCTCACCGCCTGCGCCGTCGGTCACGCTGCCGCTTTTCATATCGTTGCGTATTTCAACTTTATTTAATCCCAGTTGTTCCACCAGCGCGAAGAATTCCGCCATGCTGAGATGAGGGGCAATTTTACGGTTAACACAGAATCGGTCACTGCTTATTTTGTAGGTCATGATCTTTCCTGGATAATAATCACTGGGTAAGGTTCTGTTTACTGCAAGGTACTGACATGCCCTGATAGTAAGTTATCTTTTTTGTCCGCTCTGCGGCTTCTTTGAGTGATTTACATCAGCCTGAGCGCCCTCACATTTAGCCTTTGCCGTCATACAGTTCATAGAAATAGTGTTCGACCTGTTCCAGGCTGCGCCCTTTGGTTTCCGGGATAGCGCGCAGTACAAATAGGGAGCCGCCGATCCCGATTACGGCGAAGGTGAGAAACGCTCCGGCCAGGCCAAAGGCGGCCAGCAATAGCGGGAAGGCCATGGAAATGGCGAAGTTGGCAATCCACAAGGCAAAAACGGCACCGCCCATGCAAATGCCGCGCATGCGCGCCGGGAAAATTTCCGACAGCAGCAACCAGGTGACCGGTGACAGCGCGCCCTGCTGAAAACATAAAAACATCAGCATTCCGGCCAGTACCAGGTAGGCCCGCAGCAGATTAACCGCACCACCTGCGTGATACTCTGGCATTAGCAGGCACACCGTGGCGATAAAGAACAGGCAGGCGGTACAGCCCATCTGCCCAATCAGCACCAGCGGACGACGACCAACCTTACCGATTATCACGATCCCCACCAGCGTCATGATTACCGAGATCACGCCGTTGGCGATGGTGGCGAACAACGCCGCATCGTTGCTCAGGCCGGTAGCAGTGAGCATGGTTGGCGCGTAGTACATGATGGTGTTCACACCGGTCAGCTGCTGGATGGCGGCAATGCCAATTCCCAGTAAAAACACTTTGCGCAGCCATGGCGTGCGCAAATCACGCAGGCGACCTTTGCCTTGCTGGCGATGCTCTTCGATGGTCTCTTCGATCTCCTCCAGCTCCCACTCTACGTCCTCCGCCGCCCGGGTTTTCTCCAGCACCCTGCGCGCGCCAGCGGTGTTGCCGCGCATGACGTGCCAGCGTGGACTTTCCGGCATAAAGACCATCCCGATCCACAACAGCACGGCGGGTACGGTGGAGATGGCCAGCATCCAGCGCCAGGTATGTTCGCCACCCCAGATTTCATTAAAAGTCGCATTGGAGACATAGGCCAGCAGCTGGCCAGAAACAATCATCAGTTCCTGCAGCGTCACCAGTTGGCCGCGTTTATTCGCCGGAGCAATTTCCGCGATATACACCGGCACCGTGGCAGCCGCCCCGCCAACGGCAATACCAAGAAACAGGCGTGACGCAATCATCGTCACCACATCAGGTGCGAAGGCAGAGCCGACCGCGCCGAGGGCAAAAATAAAGGCCAGCGTGATGATGATTTTGCGGCGCCCGAGGGCATCCGCGAAGTGCCCTGCCAGCAGTGCGCCAAAGGCAGCGCCTAACAACAGTGAACTGGTCACCAGCCCGGTAGTGAACGGCGTGAGATGCAAATCACTGCGCATGAAGAGCAGCGCACCGGATACCACGCCGGTATCGTAACCAAACAGCAGCCCGCCGAGTGTCGCCACCAGCGCGATGATTTTTACGAAGGGTTCGGTTTTTGTTGTGCTGTTGGGGCCGGACGCGGTGTTGGTGGAGAGATAAAGTTCTTTTTCCATAATACCTCCTGGTAAAAAATGCGTTAGGAAAAGCATCAGAACAAAGCAGCGCGTCCAGGCTATCGGCATTTTTATTTCATGTTAATTTATATTTGAAACCTGCTTTTCAAATTGTGAGTTCAAGCCTTTTGACCGGTTTATTTTGATGGATTTACATCAGCCGAAATAAGGAGAATGGAGATTGGGCGAGGTGGTTATGGAAGCGCAGCTGACCGGCCCCTTTACGCCGAGAGTCGCCACGCTTTGTGATCAATCGCGCAACAGCTGCACAAACCTTCTTGTATGGTAGTCGCTCTTTAACCTCTTAGGGATTTGTCATGGCCTCTTCAACTGTTGCTCAATCTGATACCGCTGAAGCTCACCCTAAATCATTGATTCGCCGCGTCGCCAGCGCCTCGGCGATAGGCACGGCGGCAGAGTATTACGACTTTTTCGCTTACGGTACGGCAGCGGTACTGTTCTTTGGCCATCTGTTCTTTCCCAGTCACGATCCGCTGGTCAGCACACTCGCTGCCTTCGCCACTTATGCGGTTGGCTTCCTCGCACGTCCCATTGGCGGCATGGTGTTTGGGCACATCGGCGACAAAGTGGGACGCAAAAAGGCGCTGGTGGCGACCATCCTGATCGTGGGCCTTGGCACGTTCTGCATTGGCCTGTTGCCAACCTACGAAAAAATTGGCGTCTGGGCCCCGATATTACTGATTGCCATCCGCTTGCTGCAGGGGTTTGGCGTTGGCGGCGAACAGGCGGGCGCGGTATTAATGACGGCCGAATATGCGCAGCCTGCCCGGCGCGGTTTCTTTGCCAGCTGGGTGCAGATTGGTGCTCCGGTCGGGTTTCTGCTGCCGCTGGCGCTGTTCGCTATGCTTAATGCCGCGCTGAGCGCGGAGCAGATGATGGACTGGGGCTGGCGCGTACCTTTTCTGCTCAGCGCGCTGCTGGTGATTGTCGGCCTGTTTATTCGCCTGCGCATTGATGAATCGCCGGTCTTCGCCGCCATTCGTGAAACCAAAGCGGCAGAATCCAGGCCGTTAAAAGAGGTGCTGCGTGGTAATCCGCGGCTGGTGGTCAACGGCGTGGCAGCGAAACTGATCGAAGCCTGCGCCTTTGCCCTGTTTACCGTCATCATCCTTGCCTGGGGTAAGGCTAATCAGCTTGATGCCGGTATTTTGATGAACAGTATGATCGTCGCGGTGATCCTCGAAGTCCTGGCGATCCCGCTGATGGGTGCCCTTTCCGACCGCATCGGTCGCAAGCCGGTTTACCTGATCGGCACGCTGCTGATCATGCTCTCGATCGTGCCCTTTTTTCTCGCGCTGGCGCACAACAGCTACTGGCTCACGCAGCTGGCGATGATCGTGGCGCTGACGCTGGGTCACAGCATGTGTTATGCCCCGCAGGCGTCATGGTTCCCCGAACTGTTTCCCACGCACATTCGCTGCAGCGGTATCGCGGTGATCTGGCAGATCGGTTCGCTGATCGGCAGCGGCGTACTCGGACTGGTGGCGGTGAAAATTCTGCAGGTGACCCACGGCCACTGGTATGGTCTGGCGCTGTATGTTGCAGTGCTGGGCGTGATTTCATTGTTCGGCCTGCTGCGTTTGCCGGAAACGGCGCCAGCCCGCCGCCAGGGTGAATATCACCCGTGGCAGCAGCATTAACGGTTAACGGCGCGGCAGCGCCACGCACAGCAGGCCGCAGACGATCAATATGACGCCAGCGAGACTGCTCCAGCGGAAGGTTTCATGCAAGGCTGGCAGGGAAATGGCGGCCAGCCACACCAGCACATAGCTCAGACTGAGCAGCGGATAGAGCCGGTTGAGCGGCAACAGCCGCAGCGCCAGCAGCCAGCACAGCATTGAGCAGCCGTAGGCGGCCAGTCCGGCGATTAACGGTATCAGGCCGTGCTGCCACGGTAGCGCGGTCCATGTATCCAGCGGTGGCAGCGCGAGCATTGCCGTGCGAAGCAGCAGCTGCGCCAGCGACACCAGCAGCACGCTGGCCAGCGCCAGCAGCCAGCCCTTCACAGGTGGCTCCCCATCAGCGCAACCCCGGCAACGATCGCCAGCGTACCCAGCCACTGCCGCCGCGTGTAGGTCTCTCGCCAGATGACGCGCGCCGCCACCGCCACCAGCACAAAATTCAGGCTCAGCATCGGGTAAGCCACGCTGACCGGCACGGTGCGCAATACCACCAGCCACAGCAGCATCGCCGTCCCCAGCAGCAGCAGGCTGAGCACCAGCCAGCCGAACAGGCGGTGCCCGCCGCAGTGGGCCGCCTGTTTCTGGCACAGCTGGGCGGCACAACTGAGCAGGCTTACCAGCAGGATCAGCAGCAGATTCATGGTGTCGCGTTGTAGCCGTAGTAGACCAGCCGTCCCTGCTGATAGACATCGTCCGGCACCGGCAGATGCGCATCCGCTTGCTTTTCGTCAGAATTTAGCAGCAGCACCAGCGCTACCGGACCCTGTCGGCGATGCAGGCGCAGCCAGTCGGCGAAAGCTTCCCCGTCGACGTAGCGCGTTTTTGCATCGGGATAACCCAGTCCGTACTCCAGCTCACCTTTTTCATCGAAGAAAGTGATATCGCTGCGGCGCAATTCCCATGCGACCGCAGAAGCGATGCCGGAATTGTCCACCACCAGATAGCGGCTCTGCGCCAGCTGTGGCCGAACGGCGCTCACGAAGCTCTGCGGCTGTTTGCTATCACGTACCTTTTGTGGGATAGCCAACCCGACCAGCAGCGCCAGGGCCAGCGGGCAAAGCGCAGCCAGTTGCCAGCGGCCTGTTTTCAGGCTTAACCAGCCCATCACCGCCCAGCCGGCAAATGCCAGCGCAGCGCACAGTACCCGCAGCAACTCATCGCGCGCGTACACCGGATGGTGCGCCAGTCCCCAGGGTGCCAGCACCACCACGACCAGCAGCGTGGCGCCCAGACCAAACAGCAGGTTAATCCAGCCATTTACCGCCAACGCCTGTTTCAGGCGCGCGGTGTTACCGTGCGCATAATGCGCCATTAACAACGCCAGCGGCGCAAAGCACGGCAGGATATAGGTCGGCAGTTTGCCTTTGGCGATGCTAAAGAACAGCAGCGGCAGCACAACCCAGCTAAGCAAATAGATCGCGGCAGCGTGCGGTTGACGCTGTCGCCATGCGTCGCTCAGCGCGCCCGGCAACAGGCCGAGCCATGGCAAACACCCTGCCAGCAGCACCGGCAGGTAATACCAGAACGGGGCTTTGTGCTGCGCATCGCTCTCCGCGAAGCGCTGAATATGTTCGACCCAGAAGAAGTAGTGCCAGAAATCGCCTTCCTGATGCTGAATGGACAGCGCCCAGGGCGCGCTGATCGCGGCCGCCACCAGCACAGTAAGCGGGCCCCAGCGCAGCAGTTCGCCAAAACGTCGCTGCCAGAGCACCCAGGGCACAATCGCCAGCACCGGCACCGCCAGCGCCAGAAAGCCCTTGGTCATGAAACCCATGGCACAGGCCGCGCCGAGCAGCACATACCCCATCAGCCGCTGTGAGGTACTGTGCGCCTGCGCAGCAAACCAAAAGCTGCACATTGCCGCCACCAGCCACAGCAGCAGAATCGGATCGAGCACGGCGTAAGTGCCGATGCCGTAAACCAGCAGCGAGGTAAGAAAGATCACGCTGGCGGTGAGCGCTATTTTGCGGCTGGCGAACATCCGCTTGCCCAGCCAGTAGATCAGCAGGGCACTCAGCGTGGTACAGATAATCGCACCGGCGCGCACGCCAAAATTATTATGCCCAAATAACAGCTGGCCAAAATTATTGATCCAGTAACCGGCAATCGGCTTCTCGAAGTAGCGCAAATCAAAAAAATGCGGCACCACCCAGTTACCGCTCAGCAGCATCTCGCGGCTGATTTCGGCATAGCGGGTTTCATCCGGCTGCCAGAGATCACGGAATGGCACCGGGATCAGATAGTAGAGAGCAAAAAGCGCTATCAGCAGCACTATGCGGGTGCGGCTGCGCATCGGTGTTTCCATACTTGGGTCCTGTAAAATGTTAACTCTGGCAACCCAGCCAGCCTTCCCGGCCGGCAATGTGCCCGCGCACCACATGGCCCTGCGGCAGCGTACTGAGATCGTCCGGCAGCAGCTCGCTCAGCGGACAAAACCGGATGCCCTGCTGCTGCGCGCGCGTCAGCAGATCGGCAAAGGCGGGCAAACCGACAATGCCTTCGACCTCTGCGTGAATGGTATAGACCGGCGTACCGCTGGCGGCATGCATCTGCGCGAGAATAAAGTCGTTAAATCTCTCCGCGCTGACCTGCTGGCCCACCACTTCATCCCACGTTGGCAGGGTTACCGGAATTTGCACCGTGCCGAGGCTGCCATCGCTGAGGCGCGGAATGAACGGCCCGCTGCCGCGACAGTCGCTGTTATAGCGAAAGCCAAACGGCTGCTTGGCATCCAGTACCCGGCTGTCGGCGCGCCAGCCTGCCACTGCAGAGCAGGTGACACTGTCACCCAAAATGGCTTCCAGCGCCACTTTACCGCGCGCAATCTGCGCATTCAGCTGCTGTGGCGACCAGACGCCAGCCCAGGTCTGCCAGGAAAAGTGATCCCAGGCATGTAAGCCCACTTCATGATGATCTGCCGTGGCGCGAATAATCGAAGCCAGCCCTTTGCCTATTTCGCGGCCCGGCCAGGCGGTACCGGCCAGTAAAATATCCCAGCCGTACAGCGAGGCCGCGCGCGATCTCAGCATTTTCCACAGAAAGCGCGGCTTCATCAGGCGCCACAGGTGGCGCCCCATGTTGTCCGGCCCGACGCTGAAGAAGAAGCTGGCCTGCAGCTGATGCAGGCTGAACTGCTGCAGCAGCGCCGGTACGCCCAGTTGCGTGCCGCGCCAGGTATCGACATCAACACGCAAACCCACTCGCTTCATGGCTTTTCCTGTAGCTCAACGGTGCGCAGGAAGAAGTCCAGCGTGTTGTCGATGGTGGTATCCATCGCCACGGTTGGCGTCCAGTCGAGCAGGCGGCGGGCATTCTTAATCGACGGCTTGCGGTGCTCCACGTCCTGATAGCCTTTGCCGTAGTAGCTGCTGCTCTCTACCTCACGGAAACCGGCAAACGGCGGGAAGCGATCGCGCAGCGGGTGGCGCTCAAAGCTGGCCAGCAGGTGTTCCGCCAGCTCTTTAATACTGGCTTCGTTCTCCGGGTTACCAATGTTAACGATCTGGCCATCGCAGTTGTTGTGCTTGTTCTCGATAATGCGGAACAGCGCTTCGATGCCGTCGCGAATATCGGTGAAACAGCGCTTCTGCGAGCCACCGTCGATCAGCTTGATCGGCGAGCCTTCCACCAGATTAAGGATCAGCTGGGTGATGGCGCGAGAACTGCCGATACGCGCGGCGTTGAGGTTATCCAGCCGCGGGCCCATCCAGTTAAACGGACGGAACAGCGTAAAGCGCAGCCCCTCTTTTTCGCCATAGGCCCACAGCACCCGGTCCAGCAGCTGTTTCGACACCGAATAGATCCAGCGCTGTTTATTGATCGGTCCGACCACCAGGTTGGAGTGATCCTCGTCGAAATGCTGATCGGTACACATGCCGTACACTTCGGAGGTCGACGGGAAAATGATGCGCTTTTTATACTTCACGCAGTCACGAATAATCTTCAGGTTCTCTTCGAAATCCAGCTCGAATACGCGCAGCGGATTACGGGTATATTCGATCGGCGTGGCGATCGCCACCAGCGGCAGCACCACGTCACATTTCTTGATGTGATACTCAATCCATTCAGAGTGGATGCTGATATCCCCTTCAACGAAGTGGAAGCGCGGTTCATCCAGGAAGCGGCTGATGGCATCGGAACCGATATCCAGGCCATAAACCTCAAAATTATCATCCTGCAGCAGGCGTTCGGTGAGATGGTTGCCGATAAAGCCGTTTACGCCGAGGATCAGCACCCGCGTGCGGCGTTTCACCGCTGCAACCGGCTGCGAATAGAGCAGCGCACCCGGCACCATGCCCAGACTCTGCGCCAGCTGGCTGCCGTTCATGTAAACACCGTTGTCGCTCTGCCCGGTGACCACTTCGAGCGCGCCCTCGCCGCAGGCAATCAGGAACGGCTCAACTGACAGCACCGTGCCCGGTTTGGCGCTGGGCGCATCCTGGTGAACCCGCCCTTTCCACACCACGAATTTCACCGTGCCGGCATACGCAAACGCACCAGGCCAGGGATCGGTGACTGCACGCACCAGGTTATTCACTTTAGCCGCCGGCAGCTCCCAGTTGATGCGGCCGTCCTCCGGCGTGCGGCGACCGACCACGGTCGCTTCCGCGTCGTTCTGCGGCGTGGCGGCAATCTCACCGCGCTTCATCGGCGGCAGCGCGCCTTCCAGCAGCTGGCTGGCGCAGGCCACCAGCTTACGGTGCAGCGTCAGCGCATTATCCTGCGGGTCAATCGCCACGCGCTGCTGCGCCACAATGTCGCCGGCATCGGCACGTTTCACCATGCGGTGCAGCGTTACGCCAGTCTCCGTCTCGCCGTTGACCAGCACCCAGTTAAGCGGCGCACGACCACGGTATTTCGGCAGCAGCGAACCGTGCAGGTTAAACGCGCCAACCCGCGCACAGTTCAGGATGGTGTCGCTCAGCAGTGCGCGATAATAAAACGAGAAGATAAAATCCGGTTGCATGGTGCGGATGCGATCCACCCACAGCGGATGGTTAGCATCTTCCGGCGCATAAACCGGAATGCCCTGCTCAGCCGCGAGGCGTGCTACCGAAGGAAACGCATGGCTCTCCGGCGAGGTATCCGCATGGGTGAAGATGGCACTGATTTCATAGCCTGCGTTCAGCAGCGCAGTGATGCCTGCACAGCCCATTTCGGCATAGGCGAAGACGATAGTTTTCATTGCTTAATTTCCTGTACAGACGGGGCATCTTGTTGCGGATGGATAACACGTTGAATGAAGTAGCGCGGACGGGCGCGTACGTCGTTATAAATACGACCGATGTATTCGCCCAGCAGGCCCATGCCGACAAACTGCGCGCCGACAAAAATAAACAGCACGGCAAACAGCATGAACACACCGTCACCGGCCCAGCTGGCACCGAGGAACAGGCGCAGCACAATCAGGATCAGAGAAAAGGCGAAACCGGCCAGCGCGATTAAGCTGCCGACAATACTCAGCAGACGCAGCGGCGTGGTGGTCAGGCAGGTCACCAGGTCATACATCAGGTTGATCAGCTTCATGAAGCTGTATTTGGAGTCGCCAAACTCACGCTCGGCATGCGTAACCGGCAGTTCAATGGTGCGGCGCGCGAAGGTGTTCGCCAGAATCGGGATAAAGGTGCTGCGTTCGTGGCAGTTGAGCATCGCATCAACAATGTGACGGCGATAGGCGCGCAGCATGCAGCCATAATCGCCCATCGCTTTGCCGGTCACGCGCTGAATCAGGTGGTTGATGGTGCGTGAAGCGCGGCGCCTGAACCAGCTGTCCTGACGGTTCTGACGCACGGTGCCGACCACGTCGTAGCCCTGCTGCGCAGCTTTGACCAGATTGGGGATCTCTTCCGGCGGGTTTTGCAGATCGGCATCCAGCGTAATGATCACATCACCGGAAACATGGCTGAAACCGGCCATAATCGCCGAGTGTTGCCCGTAGTTGCGATTTAGCAGCACGCCGACCACGTGACTGCCCGGCATATCCGCCGCATCGGCGATCATCTGCGCGGAGCGGTCGGCGCTGCCGTCATCCACCAGTAAGATTTCATAGTCAAGGCCGAGCGTGCGGCAGGCCGCGTCGGTACGGCGCACCAGCTCCGGCAGGCTCTGTTCTTCGTTGTACACCGGGATCACCACGGAGACTTTGCGAATCGGTTTTTCTTCCAGCATCTCAGGCTCCCGCAAGGTGGCGTAAGGCAGCAATCACACGCGTTACATCGTCATCGAGCATGTCGGGGAACAGGGGCAGCGAGCAGATACGTTCACTGTTCCATTCGGTGGCCGGCAGCGAGAGCTGCGGATAGCGTTCACGGTAATACTTGTGGGTATGCGCGGCGCGGAAATGCAGGCCGGTGCCGATGTCATGAATTTTCAACTGCTCCATCAGCGCATCGCGACTGATACCGCAGCGCGTTTCATCCACGCGAATGATAAACAGATGCCACGCATGCTGATGCGGCCACGCCGGCTGCACCAGCGGCAGCAACGGCGTATCTGCCAGCTCGCGCAAATAGCGCGCGGCGATGGCCTGGCGACGTGCATTGATGGCCGGCAACTTTTGCAGCTGCACCAGCGCAATCGCGGCGTTGATGTCTGGCAGGTTGTATTTAAAACCGGGCATGATCACTTCGGCCTGCGGTTTGCGGCCATGGGTATGGCGATCGTAGGCATCGACGCCGAGGCCGTGGAATTTCAGGCTGCGCAGGCGGTCAGCCAGCTGCGCATCATCGGTCACCACAATGCCGCCTTCGGCGCAGGTGATGTTTTTGATGGCGTGCAGCGAGAAGATTGCGGTGCCCTGCTGCCCGACGTGCCGGCCTTTGTAATAGCAACCTACCGCGTGGGCCGCATCTTCAATGAGCGGGATATTGTGGCGCGCGCTGACGGCGCGAAGGGCGTCGATATCCGCCGGCGCACCGGCATAGTGAACCGGCACGATGGCGCGGGTGCGCGGCGTAATGGCCGCTTCGATCTGTTCTGCGCTCACCATCAGGTTATCGCGATCCACATCGATCATCACCGGCGTCGCGCCCAGCAGCGTAATAATATTGAGCGTGGAAACCCAGGTCAGCGACGGGGTGATCACCTCGTCGCCGGGCTGGATACCCAGCGCCATCAACGTGACGTGCATGCCTGCTGTGGCAGAGCTGACGGCAATAGCATGCTGGTTGCCGGTGAGCTGGCAAAACGCCTGCTCCAGCGCAGCATTCTGCGGTCCGGTGGTAATCCAGCCCGATGCAAATACCGCCTGCACCGCGGCCAGTTCTTCCTCACCCAATGCCGGGCGCGAAAACGGAAGGAAACTCATAAGATAACCTTACTGTTGTGCCTGAAAACATGCTGAAAAATAAAACAAGCGTTATTGCCGCGCATGACAACCTGATGAAACACGCTGTAACCTTTTGTTTAAACGTTACTTAAACGAGTGTGTTCGCAGGGCGGCTGTCATCTGCGCGCAATAAAACTTAAGCAGGTCTGTTTTATCGCTATAAGAAACCAAAATACGGGGGAAAACTTAACTGAACATTAAATGGCAAAGCGGCACGCTGACTTTTTTACGTGATGTTGAAGATTGGTAGAAGATTGCGCGCCGGGACCGGAAATCAGCATCGGGTCAGACATCATGGGTCGGCTTGTCGACACACGACAATTAAAATCTCCATTTTTCAATGCATTAACTAAGAGACTATACTGTTCTTAAGGTTATCCTAAGGTTGGCTGCTTATTCTTCCTTGGGATAGTGACGCCAGAGGCTGGACAGGAGAATGATGATGAGCCCCGCGACTGACAGACTTTCACAGGCAGCACTGCGCCGGCATCACATTGGTGTGAAAACAAAAGGATTGCGTTTCCGCGGTGAGCTGTATGTGTTTCGTTATAACGCCGGCCATTACGACGTGTTTCGCAACAGCGAATGGGTGATGTCGCTCGCCACCAGCAATGTGCTGGAAGCCATGCAGCAGTTCAAACAGAGCCAGTAAACTCGCTGACGCATAGATAAGGTTAATATCTGTCTCCGCTGGCGTATTGATTAGATTGTTGCCCGCCTCAGCTGGCGCATTGATTGGATTTTTGCCTGTCTTCGCATCGATTTGGTCATTGCCAGCCCGTAAATTCACGCATCCCTGCTTATATCTCCTCTGTTCTCTGGAACCCGCTCGTAAATCCTGCTGCAAATCGCTGCAACGCCGCTTTGCTGCTCGCCACGCCGTCTCCACCGGCGTATTGTGCCTCTCGCACACCGGCCATGGTTGACGACAGATCGCGGTGCGCATCAATGCGCACCCTACTGGTTTTGTAGGGTCGCCATTTATGGTGACCTGTCGTCAAACCGCAAAGAGCTGGTAGCGGCGCGATTTCGCGGTACGCATCAATGCGCACCCTGTGAAACCTGTAAGGTCGCCATTTATGGTGACCTGTCGTCAAACCGCACAAATCCGTAGCGGCGCGATTTATCGCGCAAACAGGTTATGCGGCACCTTTATGGCAACCTGCTGTGCAACCGGGCAAAAAATCGCCCCCACGGCCACCGCGCCATGACCTGCCCGGTCGCCATTCGTGGCGACAGAAAAACCCAACGCTGCATGGACAGCAGGAGAAAACCTCATGCAAATTGCCTACTGGTTGATCGGTACACTGCTGGCGCTATGTGTCGGTAGCTTTCTCAACGTGGTCATTTATCGCCTGCCGCAGCAGGTAATGAACCCGCAACCCGGCCTTACCCTGCTGCTACCGCGCTCGCACTGTCCACACTGCCAGACCACGCTGCGCGCGATCGATATGCTGCCGCTGCTCAGCTGGCTGTTGTTACGCGGACGCTGTCGCTACTGCCACCACCCGGTGAGCCTGCGCTACCCGCTGACGGAGCTGCTCACCGCCGCGATCAGCCTGGCGCTGGCCTGGTTGCTGCCGCCCGATAGCCGCCTGCCTGCCGCCCTGCTGCTCGCCTGGATTCTGCTGGCGCTGACCCTCATCGACATTGAGCATCTGCTGTTGCCGGACGCTATCACCCTTTCACTGCTGTGGCTTGGCCTGCTGTTCAAAGCACTGCACTGGCTGCCCGGTACGCTGAATGATGCCGTGTTCGGCGCGATAGCCGGCTACAGCGCGCTGTGGCTAGTGGGTGGACTCTATCAGCTGATAAAAAAGCGCCCCGGCCTCGGTGGCGGAGACGCCAAACTGCTGGCTGCGCTGGGTGCCTGGCTCGGCTGGGCGCTTTTACCCTTTGTGCTGTTACTGGCTTGCACAGGCGCAATTTTGTTTGTTCTGATGGCCCGATTAGGCTGGCAACGCGAGCTGTATCACGTGCTGCCCTTTGGTCCGTGGCTGGCACTGGCGGGCATAAGTCTTTTTATTCACACGATTATTTAATCGCCTGTTCATATCGCGGCGCTAAAATAAGTGGCCAGTTTCTGTCCAACGTCCTGATTCCTATATGAAAAGAATAAACAATTCTAAACAAAATTAATCATTGTGATGTGCGTCAAAAGGCTCTATATTGGCCGCGTTTTTTGAGCCACTGATACTTTTTTGTTCAACTAGTCAATCGGCCAGCCTGTTCGAGCCCCGGTTGAAGGAGAGATATGATGACGGATAAAGTCCGTATTGATACTTTTGGTGCCAACTCATTCAACGGAAACAACGACGCATTCTTAGCCCGTCAGGCTGAGTTTGAATCAAACGTCAGGAGTTACCCGCGCAAGTTGCCTTTAGCGATTGCCAAAGCCAATGGCGTGTGGATTACGGATGTTGAAAACAAACAATATCTTGACTGTCTGGCTGGCGCAGGGACGCTGGCACTTGGTCATAACCATCCTGATGTTCTGCAGAGCATCCAAAATGTCATTACCAGCGGCTTGCCGTTACATACTCTTGATCTGACGACGCCTCTGAAAGATCAGTTCTCCGAATCTCTGCTCTCGCTGCTGCCAGGTCAGGGTAAAGAGTACTGCCTGCAGTTCACCGGTCCATCCGGTGCTGATGCCGTTGAAGCGGCGCTGAAGCTGGCGAAAAAAGTCACCGGCCGCAGCGGCGTAATCAGCTTCTCTGGCGGTTACCACGGGATGACGCACGGCGCGCTGTCCGTGACCGGCAACCTGTCGCCGAAAGAAGCGGTTGACGGCATGATGCCAGAAGTGCAGTTCATGCCTTACCCGCACCTGTACCGTTGCCCGCTGGGCCTCGGCGGCGAAGCTGGCGTGAAGGCCCTGACCTACTACTTCGAAAACCTGATCAACGACGTTGAAAGCGGCGTGCGTAAACCTGCGGCCGTGATCCTCGAAGCAGTTCAGGGTGAAGGCGGTGTGAACCCGGCGCCGGTTGAGTGGCTGCAGCGCATCCGCAAAGTGACTCAGGAACACGGCATTCTGCTGATCCTTGACGAAGTCCAGGCTGGCTTTGCCCGTACCGGTAAGTTCTTTGCCTTCGAACACGCGGGCATTGAGCCAGACATCATCGTGATGTCTAAAGCGGTGGGCGGCGGTCTGCCTCTGGCCGTGCTGGGTATCAAAAAGCAGTTTGACGCCTGGTCACCTGGCCACCACACCGGTACCTTCCGCGGCAACCAGCTGGCGATGGCAACCGGTCTGGCGACGCTGAAGATCCTGACCGAGCAGAACATCGCCGGCAAAGTGGCAGAACAGGGTGAATGGCTGAAAGCCCAGCTGAACGCGATGGCGAAACGCTTCCCGGTTATTGGTCACGTACGCGGCCTCGGGATGATGATCGGTATCGAAATCGTTAAGCCACACGAGCCAGCTGACCACATGGGCAGCTTCCCGGCCGACGGCGAACTCTCTGCACTGCTGCAGAAAAAATGCTTCGAAGCCGGTCTGATTCTGGAGCGTGGCGGTCGTCATGGTGCGGTACTGCGCCTGCTGCCATCACTGCTGATCAGCAACGAAGAGCTGGCCGTGTTCCTGGATAAATTTGAGCAGGCGCTGCTGGGCGCTGGCGTCAAACCTGTTTGACTGGAAGAGTAAATGTCTGAAGTAAACCCGATTCTGGCCGCCTCGGCCCCGAGCATTGAGGCGTACCAGCAGGCGATTGCCCAGAGCAGCGCCGCGGTTGTGCAGTGGCTGCAACAGCCTGAGATGTACCAGGGCAAAACGGTTGCCGAACTGCGCGAGCGTATCACGCTCGACTTCAATCCAAACGGCCTGGGCAACCAGGCCGCGATTGAACGTGCGATTGAATATTTCCTCAAAGACAGTCTGGCGGTGCACCATCCGCAGTGCGTTGCGCATCTGCACTGTCCGAGCCTGGTGGTAAGCCAGGCGGCTGAAGTGCTGATCAACGCCACTAACCAGAGCATGGATTCGTGGGATCAGAGCCCTTCTGCCACCATTATTGAAATTAAACTGATTGAGTGGCTGCGTGCGCAGGTTGGCTATCCGGCCGGTGATGCGGGCGTGTTCACCAGCGGCGGTACGCAGAGCAACCTGATGGGCCTGATGCTGGCACGTGACGCTTTCTATGCACGTCAGGGCCATTCCGTGCAGCAGCACGGCATCACTGGCGATCTGCGCAAGATTAAAGTGCTGTGCTCAGAAAATGCCCACTTCTCCGTGCAGAAGAACATGGCGCTGCTGGGCCACGGCTATCAGTCTGTGGTGCAGGTGAAGTCGGATCAGTTCGCCCGTATGGACGTGAATGACCTGAAAGCCAAACTGGCGCAGGCTGAAGCCAACGGCGAACAGATCCTGGCGATCGTCGCGACGGCAGGTACTACCGATGCCGGTGCCATCGATCCGCTGCGTGAAATCGCAGCCATCGCCGCTGAGCACAACATCTGGGTGCACGTGGATGCGGCCTGGGGCGGTGCGCTGCTGCTGTCTGAAAAGTATCGTCATTACCTGGATGGTCTGGAGCTGGTGGATTCCGTCACCCTCGACTTCCACAAACAATACTTCCAGACCATCAGCTGCGGCGCGTTCCTGCTGAAAGACGCGCGTCACTATGAGCTGATGCGTTATCAGGCGGCTTACCTCAACTCCGAGTTCGATGAAGAAGCTGGCGTGCCGAACCTGGTGTCCAAATCACTGCAGACCACGCGTCGTTTTGATGCGCTGAAACTGTGGATGGGTCTGGAAGCGCTGGGTCAGAAACAGTACGCCGCGATTATCGACCACGGTGTGAGCCTGGCACAGGACGTTGCGCAGTTCGTTGAATCTGAGCCGCGTCTGGAGCTGGTAATGCAGCCACAGCTGGCCAGCGTGCTGTTCCGCTATCGTCCAGCCCAGCTGAGCGACAGCGCGCAGATCGCCCTGTTCAACCAGCGTATCGGCGATGCGCTGCTGGAATCTGGCCGCGCTAACGTCGGTGTGACCGAGCATGCAGGCGTGACCTGCCTGAAGCTGACGCTGCTGAACCCGACCGTCACGCTGGAAGACATCAAGCTGCTGCTGGCGCTGGTAGAAAAAACCGCTGATCAACTGCTGAGCGCCTGATTAGGCGTGAAGTGAACAAGCCGCTAACCGGCAACGGTTAGCGGCTTTTTTTATGGGTTACAGACTGATCGCCGCACGCTGGCTCACTGCGGAATGCGCGCAATTACCTTGATTTCAAAATCATAACCCGCCAGCCAGTTGACGCCCACCGCAGTCCAGTTGGGATAAGGCTCATCGCCGAAGAAGCGCAGCCGTACTTCGTTCACCGTGGCGAACTGCGCTTCTGGATCGGTATGAAACGTAGTGACATCAACCACGTCATCGAAACTGCAACCGGCGGCCTTCAGCACCGCCGCGAGATTGGTAAATGCCTGATTAACCTGACGCGTAAAATCGGGCTCGGCGGTGCCATCATCACGGCTGCCCACCTGGCCGGAAACAAACAGCAGATCGCCGGAGCGAATCGCCGCAGAGTATTTATTGATGTTGTACAACGCCTGACGGCCCGCTGGAAAAACAGCATCGCGTTTGTTCATAATCGTACTCCTGAAGATGAGAGAAGAAAACGGGTTAGCTATGCCCGCTTTCGCTTTAACATACGCCGCGTATGTATTACTATGTTTTACATACGCGGCGTATGTCAATGCAAAATTTAAGGAACAGCGATGGCAGCCAGACGACGGGCAGACCAGGTGGAAGAGACGCGCGGCAAACTGATTGCCGCTGCACGACGCGCGTTTGCGCAGAAAGGTTACAGCGAAGCGTCAATGGATGACCTCACGGCAGCCGCCGGGCTGACGCGCGGTGCGCTGTATCATAATTTCGGCGACAAGAAAGGGTTATTGCAGGCGGTTATTGACCAGATTGATGGTGAGATTCTTGAGCAGATGCGCGCAGCCGGGCAGCAGTATCACACTCGCTGGCACGCGTTTCTGGCGGAAGCCATTACCTATATCGAGATGTCGCTGGAGCCGGAAGTCCAGCGCATCATGCTGCTGGATGGCCCGGCGGTGCTGGGCGATCCGTCGCGCTGGCCTAATCAGACCGCCTGTCTGCGCACCACCGCCGCCATGCTGGCGGAGCTGATTGAGGAAGGTACGGTGAAACCGGTCGATACCGAAGCGGCGGCGCAACTGGTCAACGGCGCCGCGCTCAATGCCGCGCTGTGGATTGCCGCTGCCGATGAGCCGGTCGCGGCGCTGCCGCGTGCGGTGCAGGCCTTCCGGCTGCTGGTTTCGGGGCTGCTGGTCAACCCGGCGTCGCATTGAGTTCGCGTATCCAGCTGAGAAACGCCTGCAGCGGTGCCGGGATCAGCCGGCGATCATTGTAATACAGCCACAGGCCGGGAAAGCTGAGCCACCAGTCGGCAAGAATCGGTTGCAGACTGCCGTTGGCCAGCGCCGGCTTCAGCCAGTCCTCAAACAGATAGACCACGCCGGCACCGGCGATGGCTGTCGACACCGTCAGCTCCATCGCCGCACCGATGCTGCAAATCAGCGGCCCCTGCGGCTGTAGCGTGATGCGTTCCGCGCCGCGGCTGAACTCCCATTCGGCCGTCACCCCGGTGGCATAACGACCATACAGACAGCGATGCTGCATCAGGTCGCGCGGATGCTGCGGCGTACCGTAAGCCGCCAGATAGGCCGGCGCCGCGGCCGCGGCAAAGCGCTGCACGCGCGGACCAATCGGCAGCGCCACCATATCCTGCTCCAGATGATCGTCATAACGGATACCGGCATCGCAGCTGTCGCGAAAAATGTCCTGCACATTACTCTCCGCCACAATCTCCAGCCGGATGTCGGGATAGCGCTGCAGAAATCCCGGCACAATCGCCGGTAATACCAGCCGCGCCGCGCTGACCGGCACGTTCAGCCGCAGCGTGCCGCCCGGCGTGTCACGGAACGTGTTCAGGGCATCCAGCGCCGCATCCACTTCGTTCATGGCGGGCAGCAGCCGTGACATCAAAGCCCGGCCCGCTTCGGTCAGTACCACCGTTCGCGTAGTGCGATTGAACAGCCGAACGCCCAGTTGCTGTTCGGCGCGCCGCACCGCATCACTCAAACGCGACGGATTGCTGCCGCTCATGCGCGCCGCCTCGCGAAATCCACCGGCTTTTGCCACCGCCACTACCGCATGCAGCAACGCCATATCCAGCGCCATTGTGCGTCACTCCGTACAGTCTGTCCTGATTTACACGGATAGTCGCACAGCACCGTTGTGATTACAATTTAAACACTATCCGATGAAGGAGGTTTACATGTCACAGGCTACAACTACTTATAAGCTGGGCGACCGTCAGGTTGCCCGTCTCGGCTACGGTGCCATGCAGCTGGCCGGTCCCGGCGTATTTGGCCCGCCAAAAGATGAAGCCCGCGCGCTACAGGTGCTGCGCGATGCCGTGGCTGCCGGTGTGAATCACATCGACACCAGTGATTTTTACGGGCCGCACATCACCAATCAGCTGATCAAAAAAGCGCTTTATCCTTACCCCAGCGATCTGCTGCTGGTGACCAAAGTGGGTGCCCGACGTGATGCCAAAGGCGGCTGGCTGCCCGCCAGCACGCCGGAGGAGCTGACGCAGGCGGTTGAAGATAACCTGCGTAATCTGGGGCTCGACGTGCTGGAGGTAGTCAATTTACGCTCGATGCTGAGCGTTCATGGGCCAGCAGAAGGATCGCTGGAGCCGCAAATTGAGGCGATGATTAAGTTGCAGCAGCGTGGCCTGATTCGGCACATTGGCCTGAGCAACGTGACTGCCAGTCAGGTGGCGCAGGCACAGCAGATGACGCCGATTGCCTGCGTACAGAATCTGTTTAATCTCGCCAATCGTCAGGATGATGCGCTGATCGACCAGCTGGCCACACAGGGCATTCCCTACGTGCCGTTCTTTCCGCTCGGCGGTTTTTCGCCGCTGCAGTCGGAACAGCTCAGCGCGGTGGCCAGCACGCTCAACGCCAGTACGCTGCAGGTGGCGCTCGCCTGGCTGTTGCAACGCTCAGATAATATTCTGCTGATTCCCGGCACCTCCTCGCCGCAGCATCTGCAGCAAAATCTGGCCAGCGCGGCGCTGACGCTGAGCCCGGAGGTGGTTGCGCAACTGGACAGCATTGGCCGGGCGTAAGCCACACGCCGGGGCTATCCCCGCCCGGCGATGCCCGCTTCTATCAGGCAGGCTTTGAGCACACCAAACGCATCCTGGCACTGGCGCTCATCCACGCAGGCGTAACCGAGCAGCAGACCGCGTCGCTCCTGCGGATGCATATAGTATTGCGACAGCGGCCGCACCTTCACGCCGCGTCGCAGCGCCAGCGCGGCAATCGCCACATCATCACAGCCCGGGGGCAGATTCAGCACCAGATGCAGCCCGGCTTCATGATTGACCACCGGCATGAATGCCGCGCCCAGGTAGCGTTCAATCAGCGTCATCATAAAGCGCCGGCGCTGACTGTAGAGTTTGCGCATGCGGCGGATGTGCGTCATGTAGTGGCCTTTCTGGATGAATTCCGCCAGCGCGCGCTGCACCAGCAGATGGCCGCCGCGATAGAGTTCGGCCGCCGCCACGCGCAGCGGCTGCGCCAGCGCTTTCGGCACCACCAGATAGCCGAGACGCAGTGCGGGATAGAGCGTTTTACTGAAGGTGCCCATGTAGATCACTGGCGCATCTGGCTCAAAGCCCTGCAACGACGGAAATGGCTGGCCGGCAAAGCGAAATTCGCTGTCATAGTCATCTTCCACCAGCCAGCTTTTGTGTTTGCGCGCCAGGTCGAGCAGTTGCCTGCGCCGCTCCAGACTGAGATGCACACCCAGCGGATACTGGTGTGACGGTGTCACAAAAATCATCTTCGGCGCTTTGCTGCGCGGTGCCAGCTCCGGGATAATGCCCTGTTCATCCACCGCTTTGGCCTGAATTTTTAGTCCGTTAATGCGTAACAGGTTGCGTGTGCCCCAGTAACCTGGCTCCTCGATCCACACCGGATCGCCCGCGTCGCACAGTACGCGCGTCACCAGATCCACCGCCTGATGAATGCCTTCGGTAATGATAATTTGATCGGCGTCGGCACGCACCGAGCGCGCCACGCTGAGATACTCAGCCAGCGCCTGGCGCAGCTGCGGACAGCCGCCGTTGCTGCTGTAAATCAGCCGCTCGATGTCAGGTTCGCGATTCAGGCGCGACTGAATCTGGCTAAATAACTTATGCGGAAACTCACGCACATCCGGCGCGCCAGGTACAAATGCGCCCCACTGATAAGGCGAGGCATTGGCGTGACCGAGCAGCGTGGCGCCGCGTTTTGAAATCGCCGCCGGTTTACTCATCAGGGGTTCACTGAGCGGCAGCGCCGGCGTGCTGTTGAGGCTCCCTTCCGGCAGGTTTTCTGCAATCCAGGTGCCGCTGCCGGTGCGCGCGCTGACATATCCCTGCGCGACCAGATTTTCATAAACGTTTAGCACCGTATTACGCGACACCGCCAGCTCGCGCGCTAAATCACGCGTCGCCGGCAGGCGTGAGCCGCGCGGGAAAATGCCCTCTACAATCGCCGCCTGCATGCAGTGCAGCAGGCGCTGCTGCAGCGTGCCTTCCGCGACAAACTGTAGTCGTTCCAATACATGATCGGCGTACAAACTCCGCAATTGGCTCCATCCTTCTCAGTGAAATTGGCTCTGGCAACCGCGCTCAGTGCAGGCATAAATAAGCGTGTTTGTCGTGATTTGTAAAGACGCTTATCGCTAAGGAAAGGTTATGGAAGGTAAAAACAGCCAGTTGCAACAACGCAAAGATGACGCGCTGCCGCGCGGCACCGGTAATCTTTGTCAGTGGTATGTCGATCAGGCCGAAAACGCCACCCTGCGTGACGTTGAGGGCAATAGCTGGATTGATTTCGCTGGCGGCATCGCGGTGCTCAACACCGGCCACCGTCATCCGCGCATCGTGCAGGCCATTGCCGATCAGTTAGCAAAATTCACCCATACCGCGTTCCAGGTCACGCCGTATGAGAGCTATGTGGCGCTGGCGGAACGCATCAATCAGCGGGTGCCAATTGCCGGTAAAGCCAAAACCGCCTTTTTCACCACCGGCGCTGAAGCGGTAGAGAATGCGGTTAAAGTGGCGCGCGCCGCTACCCGTCGTCACGGCATCATCACCTTCGGTAACGCCTTTCACGGCCGCACCTTCATGACCATGGCGATGACCGGCAAAGTGGCCCCCTATAAGCGCGATTTTGGCCCGATGCCGGCCTCGGTGTTTCACGCCCGCTACCCTAACGCGGTCACCGGCATCAGCGCTGAGGACGCTATCGCCAGCCTGCACGATCTGTTCAGCCACGACATCGCGCCGCAGGATGTGGCCGCCATCGTACTGGAACCGGTGCAGGGCGAAGGCGGTTTCCACATCGCGCCGGCGGCGTTTCTTACGCAGCTACGTGCACTGGCCGATGAGCACGGCATCCTGCTGATTGCCGATGAGGTTCAGAGCGGATTTGCCCGCACCGGCAAGCTGTTTGCCATGGAACACTACAGCGTGCAGCCCGATCTTATCACCATGGCGAAAAGCCTGGCGGGCGGTATGCCGCTGTCGGCGGTGAGCGGTCGTGCTGACATCATGGATGCGCCTGGTCCGGGCGGGCTGGGCGGTACTTACGCCGGCAATCCACTGTCGATTGCCGCCGCGCATGCGGTGCTGGATGTCATCGACGAAGAACAGCTGTGCCAGCGCGCCAGCGACCTGGGCGCTACGCTGAGCGAACTGCTGCACCGCGCGCGCCGCGCTAACGCGTCGATTACCGACGTGCGTGCGCTGGGCTCAATGGTAGCGATGGAGTTTGCCAGTGCGCAGCAGGCGCAGGCGCTGCAGCAACAGGCGATGGCGCGCGGTCTGCTGCTGCTGACCTGTGGCCCGCAGGGCAACGTGATCCGCTTCCTCTATCCGCTCACCATTCCGGATGCCCAGTTCCGTCAGGCGCTGGATATTCTCGACAGCCTGCTCAGCCAGCCTTAGCGTTCCACCCATTGTCCGATCGCTTGCCTGCCGCGCGCAGGCAAGTTTCACCTGCATAACAGGCGGGGTCTGCCCTGCCTGAGAGACGATCTGGAGAGATATTGATGACTGCTCAGAATGCCGATGTACTGGCACAAAGCCTGAAACCCCGCCACGTGCGCATGCTGTCGATTGCCGGTGTGATTGGCGCCGGGCTGTTCGTCGGTTCCGGCCATGCGATTGCCGAAGCCGGACCGGCGGTGCTGCTGGCCTATATCGCCGCCGGCGCGCTGGTGGTGCTTATTATGCGCATGCTGGCGGAGATGGCGGTCGCCTCACCGGACTCCGGTTCCTTCTCCACCTACGCCGACAAATCCCTTGGCCGCTGGGCTGGGTTTACCATCGGCTGGCTTTACTGGTGGTTCTGGGTACTGGTGATCCCGCTGGAGGCCAACGCCGCCGGCACCATTCTGCACGGCTGGTTCCCGCAGGTGGCGGTGTGGGAATACACGCTGGCGATCACCAGTTTCCTGACCATCAGTAACCTGTTCAGCGTGAAAAACTACGGTGAGTTTGAGTTCTGGTTCGCGCTGCTGAAAGTGGTGGCTATCGTCGCCTTTCTTTGTGCCGGCAGCCTGGCGCTGTTTGGCCTGCTGCCCGGCAGCAGCACGCAGGGTATTTCACATCTGTACGACACCCACGGTTTCATGCCTAACGGTATCAGTGCCGTGCTCGCCGCCATTCTTACCACCATGTTCTCTTTCATGGGCACGGAAATCGTCACTATTGCCGCCGCCGAATCCAATGAGCCACGCAAGCAAATCACCCACGCCACCAACTCGGTGATCTGGCGTATTGCGCTGTTTTATCTGCTGTCGATCTTTCTGGTGGTGGCGCTGGTGCCGTGGAACACGCCGTCGCTGATGAAAGCCGGGTCTTACCAGACGGCGATGGAGATGATGAACGTGCCGTATGCCCGGCAGATTGTCGATGTGGTGGTGCTGATCGCGGTATGCAGCTGTCTTAATTCTGCGCTTTACACCGCGTCGCGCATGCTCTATTCCCTGTCGCGTCGTCAGGATGCGCCAGCGGCGGCCTCGCGCACCACGCGCAGCGGCACGCCGTGGGTCGCAGTGCTGATGTCTACCGCCGCAGCATTTCTGGCGGTGATCGCCAACTATCTGGCACCAAGCGCGGTATTTGAGTTCCTGCTGGCCAGCTCCGGCGCCATTGCGCTGCTGGTTTATCTGGTCATTGCCGCTTCGCATCTGGTGCTGCGGAAAAAGCGCGAGGCGCGCGGCGAGCAGCTCAGCTATCGCATGTGGCTGTTCCCGGGTCTGACGTGGGCCACCATGGTGTTCATTGTTGGCGTACTGACGTCAATGCTGTTCAATGCGCAGCATCGTTCAGAAATTATCGCCACCGGGCTGTTAACGCTGCTGGTGCTGGTTGCCAGCCAGATAGTGCACCGCAAGCGCGCGGCGCGTAAAAACAGCGAGGAGATGGTAGCGCTGCGTTCGTAACGCTCGCCTTAACGGGCACGGAAGCCCGCCGTTACTGCACATCAATACTGATCGACTCATCCGCCACGTTAATCGTCACGGTGCAGTGCGTCCACACCGGCTGCCCTTCAGTCATCTCATGTTCGATAAAGTATTGCTGAAAGTCTTTCAGCGCAGCACTGAGATCGCCAATCGCGCGCGCGTCCGGCTCGAACCAGTCCGGTTCGCCGTTTTCATCAAGGTAGTTAAACTGAAACTGCCCGCCCTCCTCATCGGCAAACAGCTCCGCCTGCACCACCAGCACCTGCGCGCCGTCGGGGCCACAGCTGAAAATGATCTGGCCAATGCGGCGATAAAGGTCTTCGTATTGCATAGTGAGAACTCCTGTAAGATGCGGGACGCGCGACAGCGCCGCGGCGGCATTCATCTCAGCCAATGTCTTGACATTATGTCTGATGATCAGAGAATGAACGCCTGCGAATAACGGACTACAAGAAACGGAGTTTATCATAGCCTGTTCAGCGCGTTACCTCTCTGTTACCCACATTAAACGCGTCGCCCGTCTGCTGTCTGCCGTGCTGTTGCTGGCCAGCTGCGCCTCGGAGCCGCCAAAATCGCTGGTCACCCCGTTTCCGTCGCCAACCAAACCTCCTGTTCCGGCTAAACCCGCAGCGCAGACTGAACCGCTGCGCGGCGTCTGGCTCACCACGGTGTCGCGCCTCGACTGGCCGCCGATATCCTCCGTTACAGCCAGCCCGGCGCTGCGTATTCGCCAGCAGCAGCAGGCGCTGACGGCCAAACTGGATAAGCTGCACAGCCTGGGTATCAACACGGTGTTTTTCCAGGTGAAGCCCGATGGCACCGCGCTGTGGCGTTCGCGCATCCTGCCATGGTCCGATACCCTGACCGGCAACATCGGGCAGGATCCGGGTTACGATCCGCTGCAATTTATCCTCGACGAGGCGCACAAACGCGGCATGAAGGTGCATGCGTGGTTCAATCCTTACCGCGTGTCGACCAATACCAAACCTGCCACCGTGACGGCGTTAAACAACACGCTCCAGCTGCAGCCGGCCAGCGTGTTTGTGCTGCATCGCGACTGGATCCGCACCGCCAGCGACCGCTTCGTGCTCGATCCGGGCATTCCGGCGGCGCGCGACTGGATCACCAGCATCGTGGCGGAAGTGGTGTCAAACTACGCCATTGATGGCGTTCAGTTCGATGACTATTTCTACACCGAAACCGCGGCATCGCCGCTCAATGACAGCGCCACCTTCCGCCAGTACGGCGCGGGCTTTGCCAGCAAAGCCGACTGGCGGCGGCACAATACCCAGCTGCTGATCGAACAGGTTTCCCACACGATTAAGCAGCTCAAGCCGGGCGTTGAGTTCGGCGTCAGCCCGGCGGGCGTATGGCGTAATCTGTCGCACGATGCAGCCGGCTCCGATACGCGCGGTGCGGCGGCTTATGATGAAGCCTATGCAGACACGCGCCGCTGGGTGCAGCTTGGCCTGCTGGATTACATCGCGCCGCAGTTGTACTGGCCGTTTGCCCGTCAGGCCGCGCGCTATGACGTCCTGGCGCGCTGGTGGGCCAATGTGGTACAGCCAACGCGCACCCGGCTGTACATCGGCGTGGCGCTGTATAAGGTGGGTGAAGCCTCGAAAAGTGAGCCGGACTGGACGGTTCAGGGCGGCGTTCCCGAACTGAAAAAACAGCTCGATCTGAATGAATCGCTGCCGCACATCGACGGCACCATTCTGTTTCGCGAAGATTACCTTAATCAGCCGCAGACGCAGCAGGCAGTCGATTATTTACGTCAGCGCTGGGGAAAATGAATTATTCAGGCCAGCAGAGGAATACTGCTGGCCTGAAGCGTTAGCGCGGGTTATCCGGATCGAGTAATTCAATACTGCGCGGCACGCCGTTCACGCGGACTTTCAGAAAACGGCGGGTGATCCACTTCCCCGCGGCATCCTGCTCCTGCCGTTCAAAAAACGGCCCACGCAGCAGCAGTTCTTTATTATTGTTGTAACCAAAGCCGACATCTTTATTGCCCACCCAGTGCTGTTCAAAGGCGACGACCGGCTGGTTGTCCAGCGCCGTGGCTTCTTCCGCACTGCAGGCGGTAAAACTTTTGCGGAAAATAAAACACTGACCGGACTGATAGCGATCGCGCCCGTTGGTTTCCACCAGCGCAATTGAGAAGCCGGTATAGGCCGGAATTTTAACGTACAGTTTGGTGTGTGCGCCTTTGCCCTCAATATGCACCTTAATTACGGGTGAGGAGCCTTCGCTGTGCCAGCTGCCAATGGTGTTATCGTCGTTGCGCGCCTGCAGATAAATATGCGCCACGCCCTCCGGTGTCCGGTAGCTGTAATCGGTTTGCGTTTCCGACTGGGAAACATACTGCGCGCTGCCGAGAATGCGAACGTGAATTTGTGAGGTAGCGTCGGAAAAATTAAATTCGCCGACGTAAAACCATTTTGCGTCTTTGCCACGGTTATCCATGTGATGCTGCGAGGTGGTGAAGTCATAACTCAGCGATCCCTGAATGATCGCGCCGAGATCGGAAATCTCCATCACGCCACGGTCGCCTTCCGCCAGCAGCGTCCATGGCTCAATACCCTCTTTGCTGAAATCAAAGCCCGCGCTGTCGCGGTGCACGCTTTTCTGGATAATCATCGCGCGGCAATAGCCCATTTTCATGGGATTTTGCGTCGATTCAATCACCAGCCCTTCAATGGTCCACTGGCCATTGGTGAGATCGCCGGCAAATTCGGAGTGCTCGATCCAGCCATTACGAATAAACGATTGCGTGCAGCGCGGCAGATCGAACACTGGCTGTTTGGTGCTGCGCTGCAAATTAAAGTTGGAGAGTTCAATGGCGGTCGAATGATCCCAGGCGCCTTTTTCCCGATCGGACCAGCGCGCATAGACAATACTGCCCTGACAGCCACGTGAATAAAACTGGTCGATTTTACAGTCCAGCGTATCAATCAGTTCCAGTGCCCGCCCGCCGAGGTAGCGAAACTCCATACTGCTGACGCGCAGAAACTGGCCACCGATAATACTGTTGGTAAAGAAGCCGACATTATTAAACGCCGTGCCGCCGTCTTCGCCGCTGTCAGAACTCATGCCTTTCACCACAAAGCCGGAGATCTCCACATAGCGTGCGCGCACGCTAAAGAAATGAGTTTTGCGCGGTTTCGGTCCCCAGTTAAATTTCAGCGTGGTGGTGGGGAAATAACCGAAGTTGACCGGCGCGCCGGAAATTTTAAAGCGGTTAATCTCTCTGTCTCTGCCCAGCACTTCCGCTAAATCAAAGCCGGACAGGCTGAACTCACCGGCAGTAAAGCGAATGCCCGCGGAGGGTAAAACACGCTGTGACCATTTAAACATGCGGATCACCGCATCAATACAATCGGTGGTGCCATCGGCTATCGCGCCAAAATCCACCACCGTGACCGCGCTATAATCGAGGACCACTCTTTTCCAGCGCTTTTTACCGGACGTCACGAAATTCAGCCCGCCGTCATCGGGCGTGCTGTTGTCGGTGGCATCGTAGACAAACACGCCGCCGCCCATCCGACTGCCACGGCTGTACTCCAGCACCGACGCAATTTCGCCAATCGAAACAGGTTCCTGTTTACGTAAATCTTCAATGGTATGTAATTGAATCACCGTCCCGGTGGCAGATGGTGTGGTAGTGCTGGTGATGCCAGATGTATTCGCCATGGTGTTCCCCATAAATTATTAACGTAATACGACAGAGCATCAGCAGTATAAGTGATTGAAAATTAATATATTCACCTGTACCAGCTTATACGGGAGCTTTTCAGCGGCATGATGTGGCGAGAGAGAATAACGATATGATTCAGGAAGGAAAGCGAAGCGACAAAAATACATTTTACAGATTTATCGCAGAATAATTGTGGTAATCGCCGGTACGAACGTTCTGATTAATTTGACTTACGAAGAAGAATGGCTTGAATTATCGAAATATTTCCGGCGATCATCAGTTAAATTTCTTGCGCGCAACGCTGCGCCAGCGGAAATCCCCGACTGGCGCGCCGTTATCAAAATGTCGCGTTCAGGCCAATATTCCAGCTCACCTGGTGATAGGCGCTGTTGCCACCGACCGCAGAAACCCCGGCAAAGGCGTTGACCGTTTCACCCAGCGGCACGCTGGCCCCCAGCGACATATCCAGCCAGTTTTTATCACCGGCGCTGACGCTGCGTACAAACCCGGTCTGCGTTGACTTCAGCCCGGCGCGCACCGCGTTCTGCGTATCGTCAAACTGGTGGTTATAACTGAGCTGCGCCCACGGATTCACCGGCCACAGTTTGCTGTCGATACGCCAGCCAAGCGCGCCGATTTGCGAATGCAGGGTTTGATCGGAAAAGCGCATGGCGGTGCTGCTGTCGCCGTTTTCGCTGTAGCCCCCTGCCCGCACATAATCCAGTGCGTAGCTGGCAACCGGACCGGTAGAAAGGTGTTCGCCTATCGGCACATCCCAGCCGGTTTGCACCCGCAGCCCGAGCATTTTGCCGCTGCTGCTGCCCTGTTCGGTGCGCGTTGCCGGGCCGATATCGATGCGACGTTCGATGCTGTCAAAATCGAGATCGGCATAATGCACATCCGCGTTGATCCAGCCCTGCTCCAGCAGCGTCAGCTGGCTATACAGCGCCAGCAAATTGCCGCGCAGCTTGTAATCATAGTGCGCCGAAGGATGCTGGTGCTGCGCGGTGCTCGACAACAGCAGACCCGCCTGCCAGTTATCCGTGAACTGATAGCCTAATCCCAGCGTCAGGCTGCCAGTATCAGCGTCGCCGTTAAGCAGGCTGTCGCCGCGATAATCAATATGCTGACCGGCATAGCCGCCGAACACGCTGACCTGACCGGCGCTGGCCGGCTGCTGACGCTGCTGCTGTAAATGGCCGTCGAGGGTGTTCTGCATATCCCGCGACAGCATCAGCGGCGCCCGTGCCAGTGCCGCCACCTGCGCAGGTGCGTCGAGGATCGATTGAATGTAGTCGGCGATCATGGCATGTACCGCCGGGCTGGGATGCAGCCGGTCGGCAAACAGATAGGCCTGCGCGTTGCTGAAACCGGGCGTTGATGAGGTGCATTCGGCGGCAGAGGTGCCGACCGGACAGGCCATCCCCAGCGTATTGCTCAGGCCATAGCGTTGCGGATTGGCAATTACCTCGTTGAACAGGCCGGCGATGTCGGCACGCACAATGTTGCCATTCAGCGCCACCAGCCCGGCCTCTTCCTGCTGGTTATAGCCATCGGAGAGGGCCGTCACCTGCTCGCTGAGCACCTGCCAGGCCGAAAACAGCTGCTGCGCCAGCGCGGCACGCAGCGCCGGGATGGTCGATACCTGTGCGGCGGCCTGATCGAATGCGTCGCGCACCGCCTGCTGGCGCGCAGCCACGTCGGGCGTGGCATGGCTGTCCAGCGAGGCAAACGCCGCGACCATCGCCGACTGCGCCGCCGGGCCCAGCACACTCAGCACCGCCTGCACCATGAAAGGCGTGGAGCCAAGCTGCGGCACGTTTGGCACGATTACCGCCCCCGCACCGGCATCCAGCAGGGTTTTGATTTGCGACACCGCCGCGCTGGCGCTGTTGCTGATGGTCTCGCGCGCGGTAAGCGGATTGGTCACCGCCGCCGCGATATCGTTAGCGCCCACCCAGTGAATGTACAGTCCGTTGCTATCTGCGCGGCCGCCGGTGGATTGCAGATAAGCAGCCAGCTGGTCTTGCGTATTGAGGCTGGCATCCAGCGCCGGCACGGTAACGCCGCCGCCCTGTGCATAGTTGCTGCCACCGCGCGACGACGGCTGCAGCGTTTGCCCGAGCTGTGCGGCGAGGATCTCGTCATACAGTGGATGTTGCGCGCCATCATAAGTAAAGCGCCCGACATTACCGCCATCGCTCAGGCTATCGCCGAAAACCGTCAGGTTATCCCACGCCAGGGCGCTAAACGGCACATACAGGCAACTCAATGTGGCAAACGCGACCGCCGATCGCGCCAGGTTGCGACTCTTCATCATTCACTCCGAATCAGGCCAGAGCTCATGTCTGGCCGCTAAAGGTGCCGGCGCGTCAGGATGCCGTCGCGCAGGCTGAAAACCGCTTAAGCAGCGGAAAGGACAGTGATAACAAGGATGCTTAAGGTGTAGTCAGGCAGGCGCGCCTTTACCAGGCAGAGAGCGGAAATTTGCGGGATGGATCGGCACGTCAGGGATTGTGGACTGACAACCGCAGCGTGAGGAACGGTGCTTTGAGTGACAAAGCGGCGGCGTTAACTGAAGCCAGTATAATGCGCAGATCTCAGGTATCCATATAACTCACTGATCTTATTGATATCAAGTTGCTCCCGGATGCCAACCGGGGTTGCAGTTTTAGGCAATTTGCGACGTGACACAGGCGCAACAAAAAGTTATCAGGCAACTTCCGGAAGTGATGGCTTTCGAATACGAAGCGGAGCCAGGTGATCGCACAACCGGGGCAGATAATCATCCGGCTGGCAGGCTATGTACAAATCCCGGTGCAATGACCGGGATTCACTCTAATAAGGCTGATAGTCCTCATATTGCCAAAAACTAAAACGGCTGAGCTTTTGAGCAATCTCGGGCCAATCATCTGCATGACAATCAGCGATCTGTTTTTTTATAAAGGCTAAAATTTTATCGTAATTATACTCATTAATGATGATCATCCCTTTACCCCAAAAAACGTCTTTTTTTCAGCCTCCAGGGCTAACCATTTAGGAGTACAAATTAATATGTCGAAATACTCAGCTCCTTCTTCATTATCAGGGCCAATCATCGCCCTAACCCAACTCCCAAAAACTTCAGGGTCGTCTGGCCAATAGAAGAGCAAATCATCTTCTATATCTAATGAACGTAATTCTTTTAATAAAGCTTTCATTTAATTATATCCAAATGGCCATTACTAATCGGCGGCTCTCCACGCGCTACTTTTTGCTCGAAATTAGCCTGAATTCCTGTTGTAGCTTTTGTACTATTTGGTTTAGCTGAAGGTGGCCGATAGACTCTTAAGCCATCAGCACTTACCCATGATGTTCCATCTTTGGATATTCTGTAACCCGGCCCCACCCATGCTTCTCCTAATATATTGGCTTCATTAGTTGTGGCATTTCCTAAGCCAAAGTTTCCTTTATTTACTTTAGCTGCATCACGTAACATCCCAATATGTTATGCAATATTTAATGTTTTGGAATTACTAGCTAATTGACTATTTTTCGCCGTATTAGCTGCTACAGCTTCAGCCTTCGCTGCCATCGCTTCTACCGCTGTCTTACCAACCCCGATGGCGCCAGCAACACCTACGCCCCCTGGTGTCACAGCTTCAGCAACCTGCAAACCAGCATTATTCAGGCATATCCTTGGAGCTACTTTACATCCTTCCAGTGCAGCCTTAGCGAGAGCAGCAATTTCAGGAGTGGCGGCAACAATCGTTGCCCCTCCTGCCACAGCACTTACGCCAGCAGAGACAACAAGGTTACCCTCTGCAACCCCTTTGGCTATCCCGGCCTTACACGCTGTATCACACTCTGGTGTTTTACCCAGCCAGAACCCAAGGTCTGAGCCAGCCATTGCACTCAGCGCATTATTCTCAACCGCATTCTTCCCTGCCTGAGCGCCGGCTAGCGCACTGGCGCTACTGCCGCCGGTCACGCCGCCTGCCAGACCTGCAGCCAGGGTACTCAGTGACTGATGATCTGCTTATCCGACTTCTGCAGGTCACTCACCTGTTTACCCGGATACATCGAATGTATGAGCAGCGGCCCATCAGCTCTCCGCTGACCGCACCGGTCGCACCTGCGGCCGCGCTGTTTCTCCCGCCCGCGATTTTATCACACAAACCATTGCACTGGTGCCTCGGCTGGAAAGGCAGATCGATGCAATCCGACAGATACCAATGACGAAGCAGAAGATTATTTCTGAGATGCTGGATAACGTGATAGGTAAACGGAGCAGCTAACAGGCGCGGAACAGGGGTATTCGCACCCCCAGCCCACTGACCGCAAGCAATTAACGAGGAGCTGGTTATGGCTGGCACGCATCATAAGTCAGGGGCCGACACGCCCACAGCTAAATCAAGACGTTATACCGTGGGATATATATGCGATCACCTGAAGCACCGGCCTTCACCGTCATCACCCTGCGCGGCCACTGGATGGCCGAGCTGGGATTTTGCGACCGGGCAGAAGATCGAGGTGATCACTGAACCGGGACAGATGATTATCCGGCTGGCAGCAGCTGAGTGATAATGTAAAAATCCCGGCTCGATAGCCGGGATTTGTTTTATTTATGAAAAAAACGCCTTTTAGCTTCATTTAAGCTGGGACTGTTAGCCCCGCCAGAAAAATCAGGATCTTCAGCTTGCACAGGATCATCTTCCCAGCCGCAGATCGAGCAAATTTCATAACCACCTAATTCCAAAATGGTTTTATTGCCACAGCAAGGGCACGCATGAAATTCCTGTTCCGTCATTGTTTGTTCCAATATTCCATCCCCTTTTCTGGCTTAAACATTGTTCTTGGCACACCACTAACATCTTTGGATGCGAAGGTATTCGTTGCTGGATTGTAATACAGCGTATCGCCATTAGGACGAGTTTTTACTTATGTGCCAACAGGCGGATTATTTATAAATGAATGAGTAGCATCTACATATTGTTTAGGATTCTGGAATTCAGTGAACTCTTGCTTATGTTTATCCCAATGCCCATAGGCACTAGGAACAGGTTCTTTTTTCTTAGTTTCAGTCCAAATCTGAGTATCTTTAGCTTTCGCAGAAATCTGCTGGCTGCTTTCATTTATCAGTCTTGATGCTTCGGCAAGATCTCCTTTCTTAAGCGCCGTTGCAGCTACTTTGATAGCCTTGCCTGCAACATCACCCGCTCCAGGTACTAATCCGACCATTGCCACAAGGTAATCAAGTTTAGTTTTGGCTTCCTTGAAACTCTTTATGTCACCGATGATTGGCACAAAATCCAGTCCGGCCAGATCCGCACCTGCCAGCGATTCATCACGATGCGCATCCATTTTAGCACCGCAGGCTTCGGCACTCATTCCGGCACAATTTTAAGCCTTGAATTCCTCAGTAACCTTCACTAATGCATCCGGCGCTTTCTGATATTTCTCCTGCTGTGATATTCCAGAGGCTTTGTTCTCCGCAAGGTCACTCAGCGCATGATTCTCCACCGCATTCTTCCCTGCCTGAGCGCCGGCCAGTGCACTGGCGCTACTGCCGCCGGTCACGCCGCCTGCCAGACCTGCAGCCAGGGTACTCAGTGCACTGATGATCTGCTTATCCGACTCCTGCAGGTCACCGACCTGTTTACCCGGATACATCGAATGCATGATCAACTGACCCATCAGCTCTCCTCTGACTGCACCCGTCGCGCCTGCTACTGCGCTGTTTCCTGCTGCCCGCGATCTTATCACACGAACCATTGCACTGGTGCCACGGCTGTAAAGGCAGATCAATGCGATCAGGCAACTGCTAATTACGAAGCAGAAGTTTGTGGCTGAGATGCTGGACGATGTGATTGGTTAAACAGAGTAGATATCCGGCGCGGAGCTGAGCTGAGGTGCGCCAACACCTCAGCCTGCTAACCATAACCAACTATACGAGGTAGTTAATCATGGCTGAGCACGATACTAAGCCACAAGTGAGCATTTCCAGAGCGTTACGGCAGCGATTGGTAAAACGGAGTAATTAACAGACGCTGAACTGAGGTGTTGGAGCACCCCAGCCCACTGACCATGAGCAACTAAGAAGTAGTTGATCATGGCTGACACGCATCATGAGTCAGAGACCCGCACACCCACAACCGCTGCCTGCGGACTACAGGCGCATTATTACAGGTCGGCTAGCGGCCTAACCGGTGCCAGCCGAACCCGCTGCCAAAGCTCACCATTAAAGGCCGCTGGCTGGAGCATCTGGGCTTCACGACCGGGCAGAAGATCGAGGTGATCACCGGGCCGGGGCAACTGCTCATCCGGCTGGCGAATGAAGGGTAATTAACTGATCTGTGGATTAAAATCCCGGCACTAAGGCCGGGATTTATTGAGTTAAGATTATAAGTAGAGGCTATCATCGTAAGGACTGGCAGCAAGAATTTCTTCAAAATGTTTTCGAGATTTTATTCCCCAGTCGATGTTGATTTTGTTCATAAGCTCAATAATCTTTGGAAAATAAATACGCCGACTATCTTTACCAGGAATCCGATTATTTAATTCGTACTCGACTGCTACATCATGTATAAAATCATACATAATCCAATAAAGTAACTCATCTGTTGAATCTGTAACCTTTCTAGAGAACTCACATCCTCTCTCGGAACAGATATAATTATACTTTCCATTTTCAAATGAAATATAAGGCGTTCCATCATCAATAGGTGCTGAGCAAAGGTTAACAGAGTGAACCGGAAAACCTAATATCAAAACCAGCGTATCTATTTTTTTTTGAAGATCATTAATACTCAACAGCATTTCAATTAACCCTCTCAATATATTTGTTGTCTAACAACCATTGTACATTTACTGGTTCCTGCATATTAGGCAGAATCTGAATACCTCCGCCAGGTTCACCAAAAGCAGGGGCTATTTTCCCTTGCATAACAGGCAACGGTTTTATGACAACGTATTCATGGTATTTATCCGCTAAGGAGCCAGGGCTAAAGCGCGCTGTTCCTGGGGCGTACCTTGTGGTGCCAAGAAAGAACCATTTGTCTTGCCATACCTATCCAAATGAGTGCCTACAGGAAGCGTTGTTTTAACTGGTTCTTCGGCAAAACCTAATTTTGCAGGCCAGTTCCAGTCTCCGCTTTCATTACGGTATTTATCGTACTGTGACCCCCCTGAAGCTTCCTCATCAGCAGCATTTCTATTTGGCTCTGCCGTTCTTCCGGCTGAAGGTTGAGATAGTTTTTATGCTGAACTCTCTTTTGTCGGTTCCTTAATTACACTCTTCAGCCCGTAAGCACCCGCCAGAGCGGCAGCCAGTTCCTGAGTCTGCATTGCTATATCATAACGGCCTGCTGCTGTTTCCCAGCTCACACCGGACGCCTGTGCTATTGCTGTTATGGCTTGGTCGCGGCTGATACTGCCTGCATCCAGTCCCTGCAAAACACTTTCCAGGTTTTTCACATCCTGTGGATATAAATCCCTGTACAACAATGAGTAGGTCGCATTTTCACCATATTTATTAAATGCTTTCTGAGCCGGGCCAATCAGCGCACCACAGGCTGAATCACCTTAATTACCATCCATACAGACCGCTTTTATCGCTTCATCACGCGCTTTATCTGTCTGATTAATCGCCGCAAGCTCTTTCGCTTCAGCCGGTGTCAGTTCCTGTTTCAGATAGTCGCGCTTCGTCTCCAGCTGTTTCTTTCTGTCGGCTTCCTGCACGCTCAGCCAGTTATTCTCAACCACATTTTCCCTGCCTGAGCGCCGGCCAGCGCACTGGCGCTACTGCCGCCGGTCACGCTGCCTGCCAGACCTGTAGCCAGGGTACTTAGTGCACTGATGATATGCTTATCCAACTCCTTCAGGTCACTGACCTGTTTACCCGAATACATCGAATGCATGATCAGCGGCCCATCAGTTCTCCGCTGACCGCACCGGTCGCGTCTGCTGCCGCACTGGTTCCTGCCGCCCGCGATCGTATCACACGAACCATTGAACGGATGTCTCGGCCGGAAAGGCAGATCGATGCGATCCGACAGACGCCAATGACTAAGCAGAAGTTTATTTCTGAGTTGCTGGATAACGTGATGGGTAAACGGAGCAGCTAACAGGCGCGGAACCGTGGTGCTCGAAACCCCAGCCCGCTGACCGCAAGCAATTAACAAGGAGCTGGTTATGGCTGGCACGCATCATAAGCCAGAGACCGACACGCCCACAGCTCAATCAAGACGTTACACCGTGGGATATGTCCGGGATCAGAGGAAGTTCACGCTTTCACCGTCTATTATCCTGAAGGGCCACTGGATGGCGGCACTGGGATTTGAGACCGGGCAGAAGATCGAGGTGCTCACTGAGCCGGGACAGTTGATTATCCGCCTGGCTGCTTAAGGATAACTGACTGATAAAAATGGAATCCCGGCTCACTGGCCGGGATTTTTTGTTAAGATCAATTAGGATCTGATGGGGGAGATTTTCGCGTATTGAACTTGTCTGTCAGATTAAAAACTATTGTAGCTAATGTAATCGCTGTTCCTGCAATAGTTCCAAAAACAATAGCTCTCTTTAGCTGTCCATCGGGAATTAGAAAAAATCCATTTTTGATATATATAATCATCGATGATCCAGCCCCCAAAATAAAACAAATCAGTATACAAAAAACACAAGAGTAAATTAGTAATTTGATATATGCGATCATTTTTTCTCCTCCTTTTCTTTTTCAGAAGATTTTTGTGGAGTTAATGTATTTAAGAGATTTTGTGTATATCCACCTAAAAATTCTGTCCCGAGCGAGCCTATAGCATCAAATATGAAGCCAGGTGCATCCTTTCCTGTTAACGAATTAACAACCCCTGGTGCATATTCACCAAATCCCCATCCCAATCCAGCGCTACCTGCGGCGATACCAATCGCCCCAATATCAGCTCCATTGCTCAATGCCGCACCAGTCGTAGCTATTCCTACGTTCTGCAATAGTCCACGTCCCGGAGCCAGTGCGCCGGTTACAGCCGCAGAAGCACTGCCCCAGTAGTCCCAGGTTGTTTGCTGATTTTCAGGCAGGCTTTGATTCTTCTCACTGTTGATATCAAACCACTGATACGTACCATTAGCCATTGCCGCGATGACTGCACCACCGACTACTTTACCTACCGATGCAGCCGGACCTAAATAAGCTGCTCCTGCTATCAACACGCCGTCCTTATATCCATTCACGATAACCTTGGTTATATTCGCGCCGTCAGGCAAATCACCCTGCGTCAGTTTATCCAATCCTGCCTGTTTCTGCTCTGGTGTAAGGTTATGTTCCTCTGAATACTGATTCCATGACTGCGCAGCGGAGCCTGAACTGGTCATACCCGTACCCAAACTTAGCGCATTATTCTCAACCGCATTCTTCCCTGCCTGAGCGCCGGCCAGCGTACTGGCGCTACTGCCGCCGGTCACGCCGCCTGCCAGACCTGCAGCCAGGGTACTCAGTGCATTGATGATCTGTTTATCCGACTACTGCAGGTCGCTGACCTGTTTACCCGGATACATCGAATGCATGATCAACTGACCCATCAGCTCTCCGCTGACCGCACCGGTCGCACCTGCTGCCGCGCTGGTTCCTGCCGCCCGCGATCTTATCACACGAACCATTGCACTGGTGCCACGGCTGGAAAGGCAGATCGATGCGATCCGACAGACGCTAATGGCGAAGCAGAAGTTTATTTCTGAGATGCTCGATAACGTGATGGGTAAACGGATTAGCTAACAGGCGCGGAACTGAGGTGCTCGAATATCCCAGCCCGCTGACCGCAAGCAATTAACGAGGAGCTGCTTATGGCTGGCACCCAGCTTAAGTCAGAAACCGACACGCCCTCAACTAAATCAAGACGTTATACCGTGGGATATATTCGTGATCACCTGAAGCACCGGCCTTCACCGTCGATCACCCTGCGCGGGCACTGGATGGCAGAGCTGGGATTTGCGACCAGGCAGAAGATCGAGGGGATCACTGAACCGGGACAGATGATTATCCGGCTGGCAGCAGCTGAGTGATAATGTAAAAATCCCGGCTCAATGGCCAGGATTTCCTTTTAGTTATCTGTATAAGCGGCTATTAGCTTATTTATTTCACACCAAAGTTGACCTTCATTAAATTCACATTCTTGACGATCATTATCTGGGTTATACATATCAGCAATACAAAATACGCTGGAGAGTAACTCACTTAAATTATCATCATCCTGTGCAAGTAATTCATTATCACGTTCTGTTTTCCACTTAATCATATAAGTGTCCACAAAGCAGCCAGCGGTTATGTCCTTGGATATAAAACTGTCAATGTAGCTCTTAAGTGATTGACTCATCTTGAATCTCGTTATCCATAACGTTATCATACTTTTTCGTTTGAGGATCAAGCTTCCATCCACTGACAAAATTACCTGTTATATCAACCACAACTACATTATTTTTTGCGGGTTAAAAAATACTTTCAATTCTGGAACTAACAAGTATTTGCCATGTTCATAAGTACTTGTGTTATCTAAATGTGGCGTGGTCTCCGTCAACAGGCCGAAGATGAAGCAGTGACTTAAGGCGTTCCTTGGCGCGCTGAACTACACCGACGATCTGCCGGTGATCAAGCGCGGGAACGGGCATTATGGGTGGATTTGACGGCTAAAAATAGGAAGATCCCGGCTTGAGAGCCGGGATCATTGATGGCTAATCGTCGTAGCGGAAGTCTATATTTAGTTTCATTTTTTCAACATCCAGAGTCAGTTTACATCCATGCCACGCAGGGCGGCCATTGGTCAGATTGTTTTCAATATAGTAGTTGCGAAGCTCTACTAAATAATGAAGGATATCTGTATTCGCCCTTCCACCTGCCGTTAACCATTGAGTTTTATCATCATCATCAAGATAATCATATTCATACTCACAATGATCATTTTCCGGTGACAATTCTGCACGCATAATGATCTTCTTAGCTTTGTCGGGAGCGATACTATATAAAACAGTACCGATATCTTTATAAATCTCTTGATCATTTCTCATTATTTCCCTCCCGGTGCATTTATAAAGGTTTTTTCTATTGGGCGACCACCATTAATAGAGTAGATAACGTTGAAGCTTTCAGGGCGACCACCAGTTCCAGAATAAACGGGATCTATCTTAACATTCACCTGCTTACCCTCTTTCAGGGCAGAAGCCCACGTATTTTCCATTTGTTTCCAGGCACCCTTATTCAGATTACCACTCATTGGAACAATATTAAGCTTCTCACCCATACCACCAAAAATGCTGGCTATCAGGTGACCACCTTCATCCCCTGCAACCCCACATTTACCAGCTTTGCACTGTTGGTATGTATTACGGTCTTTTGTCAATAATGACAGATCTGCTTCAACAGACGCTACCCGGCCATTATTATCGGTCACATAAGTTTTATTAGCATCAACTTTATACGTTTTATTTGGCAGGGGATTATTCAGTTCTTTACTCCAGTTTCCCTTACTACCTGATACTGCAACGATTTCATCGCTGGCCTTATTGATCAGCTTCGAGGCTTCAGCAAGTTCCCCTTTGTTCAGCGCTGTCTCAGCCGCTTTAATGGCCTTGCCCGCCACATCCCCTGCGCCCGGTATCAACCCTAACGCTGCGGCAAGATAATCCAGCGCACTCTGCGCTTCCGCAAAGCTCTTGATATCACCCACCACCGGCACAAAATCTGCACCGGCGGCAAGAGTTTCTTTCAGCGATTCACGCCGCTCGTCGTACATTTTCACCGAGCAGGCTTCCGCGCTTAATCCGGCACAGTTCTCCTTCATATAGCGCTCGTTTTCCGCCTCAACATACTCACCGGCCTTCTGCTCAAGCGTTTTACCTTCAGACTGCGCCTGCGCTATATCACCCAGCGAGTTATTCTCAACCGCATTCTTCCCAGCCTGAGCGCCGGCCAGCGCACTGGCGCTACTGCCGCCGGTCACGCCGCCTGCCAGACCTGCAGCCAGTGTACTCAGTGCACTGATGATCTGCTTATCCGACTCCTGCAGGTCACTGACCTGTTTACCCGGATACATCGAATGCATGATCAACTGACCCATCAGCTCTCCGCTGACCGCACCGGTCGCGCCTGCTGCCGCGCTGTTGCCTGCCGCCCACGATGTTACCGCACCTACCACTGCATGAGCCATCGCTTTTGCGGCCTGATTGTCGGCGGTATATTTGTGTATCTGCTCGGCCAGATACGGTGCCGCCGCGCCGCTGGCTGCCTGTGCCAGATTGCCACCCGCCAAACCCTGAATCGCCGCAGTCGCCGCCTGAATCCCCTTCTGGATATCGCTGCCGGTGCCCCAGAGTGCCATGGCCTTCTTATAATCACTGCTGTTTTCCAGCGCTTCCTGATACGCTTTCTTTTCAGCCGCAGGAGCGTCGGCATCCGGCTGGTTTATGTTGTTTTTTGCCAGTTCCTTCTTACCTGCTTCCGTCGCCTCAATCTGCCCCTGCGTCCGGGCGATATCAGCAACCTGGCTGCCTATTTCACCGATCAGCTGAGCCGTCTGCAGGCGTTTCTGCTCCTTCTCTTTGTCGAAAATCGGGCTGATGCTGTCATTAGCGTGCTCGGTGTCGCGGCTAAGTGCAGCAACATCCTGCTGCTGATTTGCCTGGTCGCGCACCACTATCGTTCCCTGGGCAACGGCTGACTGCGTGGTTCCCTCTGCGTGGCCACTGCTGCCTGCGCCCGCCAGCATACTGGTGGCCATGTTCCCTTTGAACTGGCCGCTGAAGTTGCCCGTCGAACTGAGGCCAATCCCCTGGTGCTGGGTTTTATAATCTGCCTGATTATGCAGGTCCGTGAAGCCAAGCGTGCCGGTATCAAGACGGTTTTTATCCGCGTCAGCCTGGCTGGCGATCACCGCACCATTGAGCTGGGTGTGACTGCCAACGGTAATATCAAACCCGCCCTGACCGGCATAAATGCCGCTTTGCTCCAGCACACTGTCGTAATTGCTGTGCATTTTATCCTGGCTGGCGTTGATATAACCGGAACCGGTCATCGAGCCAAAAGTGAAACTGCCGCCGGCACCAACACTGATCTGCTTCGAATCATAGTTATCACTATCCTGCAGGCTGGTAATAGACAGGTTGCGACCAATGTCAGCAGTCACGCTGTTACCGTTAACCAGCGCGCCAGTCAAAGTGGTGTCACGACCGCTACTGATGTCGACAACACCGCCGCTGTCGAGGGTGGTTTCGCTCCAGACGGTGCCATTCCCCTTTTCATGGCCTTTCGCCCCGTTAACGCTGGCGAAAATACTCAGTCCTGCGCTGCCACTGCCCACGCCGAAACTTAGCCCGATACCGCCACCGCTGCTGCTGTTTTTACCGCTGGTTTGTTGCGTACTTGCCGCGCCCGTCAGGTTGATGTCGTTCGCTGCGTGCAGTGACGTATCACCACCAGCCTTGAGCTGGCTACCGGCAATCAGTAAATCACCGCTGCTGGCACTATTGCCGTTACCGGTGGCATCAATACTGAGGTTTTTCCCGGCATTCAGCGTAGAACCGCTGACGGCGTCGGACTCCTGATGCTGCTGAGATTTTGATTTTTGAGTGGTCAGCGAAATACTGATGCCAACACCATTGTTAGGATCGCCATTGGCCTGCGCAAGCTGGCTTGCCTGGTTCGCCTGAACACCGGAAAGCACCGCTTTGGTTGCCTGTAATGCGGCCAGACGGCCATCGCTCTCTTTTTTGGCGGACTGTGCGGCAGAGACCGCACTGTTAACTGCCTCGGCTACTGCGCCTGAAAGCGCCAGCGTCAGTCCACTGGTGCGCTGCTCAAAACGTTCGTCGCGCGTACGTACATCGTGGCCGGGCGTGATTGCTACGCTGTCACCTTTCAGAGCCATGTTGCCGCCGGCAATCAAATCCGCCCCCTGCACCTGCAACTGCTGGCCTGCGGTGATTGAAACGTTCCCGCCGGTGCTGCCAACGGTACTGACACTCTGGCTTTGCGTCGTGCCTTTTTCCTTCAGATCGTGCAGCGACTTACTGCTGCCGATGCTGATACCCAGCCCACCGGTTCCCATCAGGCCGCTTTTTTTCGTCTCGGAGAAGCGCCAGCTTGACTCCGTGTTGGTAGCGGCAGAGATCCCGACATTGTTACCGGCGCTGAGCGCCACATTATCATCACCCGCGACCTGCGATCCTTTTACCAGCAGATCGTGACCCGCGCTCACGGAGATATTGTTGCCACTGAGCAACGTGCCTTTTTCGTGCGTAGCGCTGTCTTCCTGAATGGTGTGGGTGGTCTTCTTGCTGAACAGACCTTTTTTGGTTTTCGTCTCTTCGCGATAGTTATAATCGCTTTCGGTGGCCGTAGTGAGGTTAATATCATGCCCGGCTCGCGCGGCGATATCCTGTTTTGCCGTAATCTCACTGGCTGCGCTGTTGATGTCATTCCCTGCTGCGAGCACGATATTACCGCCACTGCTGATTTCGCTGCCGGTTTGACGAACCTGCTCGTTGATCGTCACTTTTTTGCCGCCCCGGCTCTCGCTGTATACGCGACTCTGCTGGGCATTCAGGTTCAGATCACGCCCTGCGCTCAGGGAGGCGTTTAAATCGGCCATCAGCTGCGCTGCCTGCGAGTTAATATCGCGACCGGCGCTCAACGCTAAATTTCCGCTGCTCTGGATGGTACTGCGCGTAGCGTTAATGCTGTCGCTTTTGCTATTGCCCTGCGTCTGATGGCTACTGTTATCCAGCGTATTCAGATTGATATCATTTGCAGCGGCCAGCCTCGTATCGCCTTTTGACACCAGCGTGCTGCCGCTCAGATTCAGGTCGTGACCGGCACGCGCGGTGAGATCGCCACCCGCGCTTACGCTACCGTCCTGGCTGGTGGTCACCACAGCGCTGCCATTTTTATTAAGGCGATCGGTATGCAGTGCATTGGCGGCGATATTGATATCGCCCCGCGCACCCAGTTGTAAATCACCGCGGGCAGCGAGCGTCGCACCCGTGTTATTGATGTTGCCACCCGCGCTGAGGCTGGCATTTTTGCTGGCTGAGATACTGGCCACATCCCCTAACTGGGTATCACTGAAGCTTAACGCGGGCGCATTTTTGATGCCGTTAAGCGCCAGGCTGCTCCACTGCTGAGCCTGCGTAACGTTATTGATGTTTCCCGCCGCCGATGCGAGCGAAACGGTTTCGGCCGAAATCGATGCACCGATATTATTAATATCGCCAATCGCGTTCAGTTGCAGATCGCCGCCCGAAGCCAGTAAACCAGCATGCAGGTTATTCAGCGTGCTATTGCTGTTGGCTGACAGCAGCGTTTCGGCTTTGATAGTACTACCGTCGTTATTGATCTGCCCGGCATCCAGTTTCACCGCCTGACCAGCAATCACACTACCTGCCGCTATCTCACTGTCGCCTGGCGCCAGATAGAGTTTCGGAGCCAGCACGGTTTGACCATTAACCGTGGTTTTTTCCCACCACACAATACTCGTAGTCAGGGCCGCCACCTGTTCCGGCGAAAGGCTAACCCCCAGTTGCAGGCCCAGGCCCGCCTGTTGCCGGGCCGCGCTGTCCATCAGGTATTGCATCTGCTGCAGATCGGAGCCGGTACCACCCACATAGCGATGCCCGGTCTGGCTCAATATGGCGTTACTTACGTAGCGGGTATCGAACGCGGCATCACCGAGGAATTTATAATCCTTATCGGGTGTAAGCTGCAGACGATTCAGCAGATAGGCAGAACCGAGGAATTTATCTTTGTCGGTATAGATTGCCGCCGTTTCGACTCGTGGGCTGCTGCTCAGCGTCGGCTGCGTTACCGCCTGAGCCGATTGTTGAGCTGCCCCGGAAGTCGGGTTCCTGAGAAACGCATTGAGGCCATCAAACAGGCTGCCGTCGGTTTTACCGACCTCTGCCAGCTGTGGGTTAGTGGTAATCAGGTAGGGACTGGCAGGATCTTTACTGGCGACAAACAGGCCGTTGTTACCGGCAGGCAGTGGATAATCAGTTAACGCCGCGCCCTGATTACCTATTTGCTGTAGCGCGCCTGTCAGCGCATCCTTCCACTGCGGAGACCCGACGGCGATAGTTTGCCCGGCGGCAAGCTGCTGGTTCTGCACGCCACCCACGGATTGCAGTGGCGCAGTTCCTGCGATACCCGGTTTGCTAATGGCATGCACCATGCTGCCAGCGTTAGCCACGGTATCCGTATTGCTCAGGTTATTCGTAAAACGGGCGCTGACGTTGCCGCCAGCCTGAATCACGGCACGCAGACCTTCTCCCGTCTGGCTGGTTTCATAAACGGGTGCGCCCTGCAGGGTATAAACCACCTCGGAGCCCAGGCCACTCTCGTATTTCACACCATGTGAATTCCCGTTACGTAAATCAGCAATGATCGAAGGTGCAGTATCTTCTTCGCCGTAAAGGTTAGTATCAATCCGTCCCGTATTAGGATTGCCATATTTGTAGACCAGATACTGGCTTTGAATACTGTTTTCCCAGGACTGATTATTCAGATTGTTGCCGGTGAGCACGATATCCTGACCGGCGAGTAAATTACTGGCTTGATTGTCGAGGGCATCGGCTGTCACTACCAGATTCCGGTTAGCAGCGATTCGACCTGCACCGCCAGTCGCGCTGGCCGTGACGGTGGTAGAACTTACGAGAAACTTGCGAACCGCCGTACTAAGTTTCGGTGCCAGCGTGGTGTAAGGCCGGTATTCGGTGTGGCCGTTTCCTTTACCATTACTTCCCCCCGTCTGATAACCATGCATGCCGTGATAAACGCCGATCTCATCGTCATCAAGCTGACCAAGCTTCACTTTCATGGTGGCTTGTCCCAATCCGGCGGGGGCATTCGTAGCGGACGCTGAAGTTACAGAGGTATTCATCCCCTCACGCTGATTCAGCAGATGCCCGGTACGGATGGTGATATCTCCGAGCGAGGTTTCAATATTGCCTGAGGTATTGATCACTTCAGCGCTGGCGTTACCCGCCGCATCGCGCTGCAGCCACAGGCTATTATTCGCCAGGATATCGCCACAATTATTTTGAATACTGCTGGCCAGCAGTTGCATATTATTCCCGGCATACAGCAGCGCACGGTTTTCTATCCGGCTGCCTGCTGTCATCAGCAAATTCCCTGCTGTCCCGACGAAGCCATAATTCACTAACTGGCCGCGACTGGTGAGACGCATATCTCCGCCGGCCTGGACGCTTCCGCTATCATTAAGCGTCATGTTGCTGGCATCGACGTTCAACGCGCCGCTGCCGCTGCGTAGCTGACCATTATTGATGAAATTATTGCTGCTGAGTTGCAGGCTGTTGCCCTGCAGCGTCCCCAGAACGGTGAGATCGCCTTGCGTACTGAGATTCAGCGTTTTACCCGCTGCCAGCGTGCCGCTCTGCGTGAACCCCGATCCCAGTTGCAGGGTCATGTTGCCCAGCGCCAGCAGGCTGCCGGCCGCATTCAGCACAGGCGTATTGAGGGTCAGATCGCCTGCACTATAGAGTTTGCCGGTTGCCTGGTTATCAGCATTCTGTAAGGTCAGGGCCAGCGCACGGCTGGCGAATACGCTACCGCTGTTGTGCAACACACCGCCGCGCACCTGTAAATTATCGCCCTGCAGCTGTCCCTGATTGGTCATCTGGCTGGCATTCACCTGGCTATCACCCAGACCGGTAAAAGTCCCGCTGTTCACCAGGTTGTTACCACTGTAAGCCAGCCCCTGCGCCTGCACCAGGCCGCTATTCAGTACCGTCGGTGCCGACAGCGTCAATCGTCCACCGGTAAGCAATCTTCCCGGGTTATTCAGGCTGTCGCTTAGCGTTATCGTCGTAATGCCATCGCCCTGAATCTGTCCCTGGTTCAGTAAAGATTGCGCGTTGAGTTGCAGAGCACCCTGGCTGCGCAGAACCCCGCCCTGATTCGCAATCGCCTGTTCAACGTTGCCATTCAGGTTCTGCTGGGCATACAGCTGACCACGGTTAGTCAGGTTGCCGCTGGTTATCACCAGATTTTTGGCTTCGATATCACCGGCACTATCAATCGAGCCCGCTTTCAGGGTGCTGGTTCCCGCGCTCAGCAAAGCAGCGCCTTTTAGCTGCTGCAACTGTCCGCTGAGGTTGGCCGTCAGCTCGTCTGTTGCTGTAGCACTTCCCTGATTAAGCAGCGAATTACCCTGCAGCTGCAGATTTTTTGCCGACCATTTGCCTTCATTATTCAGGCTCGCCGCCTGAATGGCCGCCAGACCACTGGAAACGATATTACCCTGTGCCAGCGTGTGCAGGTTGCCGGTTGCCGTAAGACTGGTGCGCGCTGCGGACTGGATGCTGCCATTGACATCAATCTGGCTGGCACGGGCATCAATGCTGTTCGCCTGCCAGCTACCCTGCTGGTTGATACGTTGCGCATTCACGTTCAACGCGCCCTGAGTCAGTAACCGGCCCGACTGGGCATCGGTCAGATCCTGCTGTAATTGCAACACCAGGGATTTCAAGCCGATCAGATTGCCGCTGTTGCTTACACTGTCCGCCTGAATCGCCAGCATATCGCCCTGCATCTGACCCTGATTACGCAACTGCGAGCCTGTCAGCGAAAGTTGTTCACCACTCAACAGCTTGCCACTGTTATTAAGCTCGCGGCTTTGCAGCGTAGCGGCGCTGTCCGACAGCAGGCTACCTGCGTTGTCCAGCGTCTGCTGCAACGCAACATCAAGCCCTTTGCTGCCGAGGGCGATTCCGCTGTTATTCAGCGTATTGCCGCGCAGTTGCAACGAGCTGCCCTGCAAGCGTCCGGCATTTTGTGTGCTTTCAGCGTCCACTTTCAGCGCACCGCCTGACAGAATTTGCCCGGATTGCAGGTTATTGAGCGCATCGCTGCGCAGCGTGACCGATTGATTGCCCTGCATCAGCCCACTGTTAGTCAGTTGTTCGGTATCAAGTTCGAGGGTTTGTCCACTGAGGTTACCTGCGTTGCTCAGCGCGGAAGTGTTCAGCGACACCCCATCTGAGGCCAGTAGTGAGCCCGCAGGCGCGTTATCGAGCGTGTTTTTTACGCTGATATCCAGCGTTCGCGCAGAGGTTTGCCCCTGGTTGCGCCACGCATCGCTGCGGATCGCCATCGCGCCCAGCGCGTTAAGAGTGCCCTGCTGCTGTAATGTTCCAGCGGTCAGATCCAGGCGATCATTGGCGCTCAGCGCGCCCGTGTTATTAATAATGTCTGCGGCAATGGTCAGATCCTGCGCGCCGGTCTGCGCCCGGTTGTTGAGCATACCCGCCTGCAAAGTCAGCTGGCCGGGTGTAAACCACTGGCCAGCCAGATCGGCCTGGTCGGCAACGTTGAGCGCGATGGCGCTTTTGCCCTGCGTGCGCGCATTGTCACCACTGCTTAACTGTTGCGAATTCAGTGTCAGCGCCTGGTCGGCGGAAAGCGTGCCGTTCAGCTCAATATTTTGCCCATTGAGCTGAATGTTTTGCGCACTGGTCTGTAACGAACCTGCGCGGGTCGTCAGTTTTTCTGTCTGGAAATTGAGGTTGTGCTTCGCGCTCAGCGTTCCACCGAGGTCAGCCTGGCTGGAGTGCACCCGCAGAGCGCCGTCTGTCAGGGTGTTACTGCCATCGCCAGCGGTAAACTGATCCGCATTCAGCGTTAAGTCGCCCTGCGCGCCCAGCAGACCGTTGTTATCCAGCTGGCCGACATCCAGCCGCTGCCCGGCGCCAGATTGTGCCGTACCGTTATTTGTTAATACGTGGCCAGAAAGCGTTTGCTGGCCGAGCGATTGCAGCAGACCCGCGTTGGTGAGGTGATCAAAACTGAAGTGCGTATTACCATTTGCCGCCAGCGTACCGCTATTGACGAAGTCAGTTGCACTGAAAGCCAGCTCGCGTCCGGCAATCAGCGTGCCAGCCCACTGGCTTTGATCATTAACCTGTAATGCAATGTCATTACCGGCGGATAGCTTGCCCTCACTGAGAGCGTTGAGGCGGTCTGCACGTAAAGTGACATTGCCACCCGCACGGCTTTGTCCATCCAGCTGCTGCTGTGCGCTGGTCAGGCTAAGGTCCTGCTGAGCCGTGAGCATTCCGGTTTTGCTCAGGTGCAAGGCACCGCCGCTCAGCTGAACATTATCTCCGTCCAGCTGACCACCGATCGTAGCCTGCTGGCTGGCCGTCAGTGAGACGTCACCGTCACCGTGCAGTCTGCCTGTGCTGCCAAGCGTGAGGGTATCGCCGTTCAACATCAGGCTACCCCCGCTGGCAATCTCGCCTTGCAGTATTTGCTGACGGGCGCTGAGATTGATGTTGCGCTGGCTGCTAAGCCGGGCGTCTGCTGCGGTTTGCAATGAGGTGCTGCTTAGCGTCAGGCCGTTTTTACCGCTTACAGAACCGTTCAGGGTGAAATCGCCACCCGCTAAGTCCAGCTCTTCACCGGCGAGTAACGTCCCCGTTGCGCCATTCAGCGCCTGCTGCGTGGCACTGATATGCAGCGCACGCGAAGACCCGATCAATCCCTGATTGTCCAGCGATGAGGTTTTGAGCGTTTGCCCGCCTGCCGACTGTAAGCGTCCCTGGTTGCGTAAGGTATTTGTCGTAATAGTCTGGTTTTTCTGCGCCTGAATCAGGCCGTTATTCATCAGCGTCTGCGCCGTCACACTGATGTCACCGTTAGCTGCAACGGTGCTGTTTTGATCTGCCGTGACGTCGCTTGCCGCCAGGCGCAGATTGCCGCCGCTGGTCAGTTTATTGTTACGCAGCTGCACATTGCCCTGGCTGTTCAGCGTTACGTCACCGGTCGCCTGTTGCGTCCCCTGCAGCTGCATATCGCGGGCATTCGCGAGCAGCTTGCCGCTGGTGCTGGCATTCCCCAGTGTCAGGGTGCCATTCGCGTTTAACGTGATATCGCCCTGGTTGGCCAGTAGATTACCGATGTTGACCCCGACGCCTTTGTCGCTCGACACCAGATGAATCCGGTTAGCGTACATGCCGCCAAGCGCACCGGTATCGACCGCCACTGACGGCACTGGCCCTTCTCCGGCGATTGGCGTAACCGAGCCGTCCTGCGCAACGCGGTTGGCACCCGCCGTGATAGCGAGATCGCTGGCATGAATATCCGCATTAATTTTGGTGGCGCGCGCAATGAGCGATACCGCATCAGCGCGGCTGCCATCCAGCCCTTTGCCCTCAACCGTCACGTCGCCTTTGGTGACTTCCAGCGCGGCAAGATTGCCGCTGGCATCCAGCTGCGGTTTTCCGGTGGTGAGCGTGACGTTGGGCGTATTAATAAAGCCACAGCCGTTACAGGTTATGCCGTAAGGGTTGGCCACGATCACATTCGCGGCTTTACCCGCGACTTCGGTATAGCCCTGCAACTGCGAACGATTAGCTCCCACCACTTCATTGATGATCGCCCGGGCTTCGTGCCCGGCTTGCAGGTTAGGGTTATTCTGGATCAGTCCGCCCAGTTGCGTCTGGGTAAGTTGCCCGCTGGCATTATTGAGAATCAGCCCCTGCTGACCGACGTTGTACTGCTGGTACTGGTTATGGGAAACACCAGCCTGATTCGGCGTGGCGATATTGACCATCGGCACGCCGTTACCCGCGGCATCCATGCGCGTGCCCGGCGTAACCGGGGTAATTTCCGCGGCCACAACCGGCAGCAGTGGCTGTACCGCCACCAGATAACAAATGAAGTAGCTCAGCGCGCGACGAAACGGGGAAACCGGTTGACGATCATCCATAATCATTGCCTCTTAAAAAACCAGCCCGACCCGGGCATAAATGCTAACGTGATCCGGTTGCAGATAGCCGGGATAACTGAGCGGAAAACCGACCGTGTATTGGGTATAAAAGAAACGGCTGCGGGTGCTGATCCCCACGGCGCTGCCCCATATCGTGCCCACAGACTCGCGGTTCTGCGCATCGCTCTTCAGCCAGCCGCCGTCCACCGCCGCCAGGGCGCTGACGTCACCGACCAACGGCAAGGTGAACAGGGTGTAATCCAGTTCATTACGCAAATAGCCACCCGCGTCGCCTGACAGGTATTGTTCTTTGAAACCCCTGACTGAGCTTTCGCCGCCGAGCGTCAGGCGTTCGCTGCCGTATAACCGATCCGGTGACCACTGGCCATATACGCTGCTGAGCCACCATAACTTGTCCGAAACCGGTCGCTGAAAGCTGCCGCTCAGGCTCCACTTGCGAAACTGCGCCCGCGGTAAGTCCCCGCTTTTGTCGGCATCACTTTCCGCATCAAACCACGGCATACCGCGGCTAAAGGTTGGGTTGAGCGTTGCCACGCCACCGAACACCTTTTGCGTATGGTTGAATCCGATCTGGGTACTGGTGATTTTGCGACTGCTACTCTGCAACAGGGTATTGTTGAGATAGTTGTGACTGGTGTAGTGATTCAGGCCGAGCTGCAAACTGGTTTTGATTTCACCGTTGCGAAACAGCACCCATGAACCATTCAGGCGATGCGCAATATTGTCGCCGTTACTCAGCCAGGTGAAACCATTGTTATCAAAATGACTGTGATAACTGCTCCAGCTATAGCTGTAGTCGAGCAGGCCGTAGCCATACGGCACGCTGACACCCGCCTGCACATTCTGCGCGTCACGCCACTCGCTGAATGCGCTGCTGCGACCGCCGCTGATAAACCAGCGATCCGCCAGCCCTAACAGGTTGTTGCCGGTCAGCGATGCGGTTAACTGACCGACACCGGTGCTTTTTTGTCCGCTATTATCAAATCCCAGCGCGGCGCTGAGCGGAAATTCTGCCGCTGTCGTCAGGTTCACCACTGAATAACCGGGCTGCGGCGCAGGCTGAATTTCAATCTGTACCGGGGTGCGGCGCAGGCGATTAATTTGCTCCATACCCTGCTCAATATCGCGCAGGTTAAGTATTTTTCCTTCAGTATGAGGAAAAGCCATCTTTAACATTGCCGGCTGCGCCCCGTCGAGGCGAATAGCGAATAGTTTCCCTTCCAGCACCGGAATAATTAACTGCCCATGCGACAGATCCTGTTCGGCTAAAAACGCCCGGCTGGTAATGTAACCACGTTGCATATACCAGTCAGAAACCGCATGTACCAGCGCATTAATTTCACTTAAATTCAGACAGCGATTGATATAAGGTGCCGTCAGCGCCTGTTGCTGACGATCGGATATCAGCGTGACGTGCTGCAGACGGATATGCTGGATCGGAAAACAGGGGCCGGGGCCCGCCGGGGAGGCGTCCGGCGCATTCAGCGGTGCCACAGCATGCCACAGTGCATCGCGCTGCTGCTGATCCTGCTCCAGTCGCTGCTGTTGTTGGTTTTGCAGATAATCGCGGTCGCCGGGTGTCAAAGGGGCAGCGATAATCTGGCCTGACGCTATAATAATAGACAGCGCCAGCAATATCCTTATTTTTGCCATCATCAAAGACTTAAGTAAAATTAATTGTAAAGGTTTTGTAAGCTTCTGTGCGCAGAATATCACCTAAACAATCAGAGAGTTCCGCTTAATATTAAAAGACAATAAATTTCGCAAAGTTTTAATTACGCGAAAAAAACAGTTCTCCTTAGCACAAATAGACAACAGAAAATTAGCAGGAGATTTTGATTCATTAACACAAAGCGATGGCGGCATGACCCCCGCATAAGCAGACCGAATGATATGAGATCATGTCAGCGATAAATCAGTGCCGTATTGATAAGCGCCACGGCAATCTGCGCTGACGCCGCAGTGCCGGGTCATTTAACCGGTCACAACGCTCTTCTTTTACCTTAACGTCATGGCTAACGGTTTTGTTGGCTGAAAGTTGCCGCTGTGCCACCGCATCTGCTGAATTCATACCCCGATTAATCAAAAAACGAGCACCGCACCGCCACACCACGGTGCACCGTGGCGCTTTTTGCACCAGTAAATCTCATAATCTGTGCTTATTACGGCATCAAATTTCCTGCTGAATCAAAGCCTCACGATTCTGGCATGCGGGTTGCTAAGCCTTTGGTAGAGATGTTGGACCAATTAAGGCAAAGCGATGCATGACCCGGCTGAACTCCATCCCATCATTCCCACGCGCAGCGATACGCTGATTCTTGATGCGCTCACGCGCTACATGGCGCATGCCGGCGCGCAGCCGGGCAGTCGCCTGCCGCCGGAGCGCGAGCTGGCGGAGAAACTGGGCGTCAGCCGTAATACGGTGCGCGAGGCGCTCAAGCGCTGGGAAGCACTCGGCATCATTGTGCGCAAAAAAGGCAGCGGCACTTTTCTGCAGGCAGAAGTCGGTCTGCATGACAGCTTTCTCTCTCTGCGCTTTAAAAACGACTCCGCCAACATGCTTCATGCGCTGGAAGTGCGCCGCATCATTGAGTCCGAATCCTGCGTGCTGGCCGCGCAGCGCGCCAGCGCCGACGACCTGCTGGAAATCGAACGGCGGCTGGAAGAGATGGAGCGTGTGCACCTGGCTATCGGTTCCGCCGGGCCGGAGGATTGGGCTTTCCACACCAGCATTTACCGCGCCGCCGGTAATCCGCTGCTGTTGCAGATGCTTAACGGCGTCTACGACACGCTGCACGCCTTTTTCGAATCCCCGCCGGAGCAGGCACTGTTTTCAGACTCGTTTCCCCTGCACCGTGAACTGTTTAACGCCATCCGCGCCCGCGACAGCCAGGCCGCGCGCGCCCTCTGCCACCAGATTCTTGATATTACCGAACGCGACATGAAGGACGTGATCCATGCCAAACGCTAAACCTATTGCGCAACAGACACTGCTGACCCACGACCAGCGCCACGAACAGGGCGCCGTAACGCCACCGATTTATCAGTCCTCGCTGTTTACCTTCAGCGATTACGACAGCATGATCGCCCGCTTTCGCGGTGAGAGCGACCAGCCGCTCTATTCCCGCGTTGATAATCCGACGGTCAAAGCGCTACAGGATAAAGTTGCCGCGCTGGAAGGCGGTGACGCCTGCCTCGCCTTTGCCAGCGGCATGGCCGCCATCAGCAACGCGATTTTGAGTGTGGTTCAGCCAGGCGCGAAAGTGGTCTGCGTTAATCATGTCTATCCCGATACTTACCGCTTTTTGCGCGGCTTTTGTCAGCGTTTCGGTATCACGACGCAGTTTGTTGATGGCGACGATGAAGCGGCGATGGCCGCCGCGCTGCCCGGCGCCAGCCTGCTCTATCTGGAAAGTCCCTCCAGCTGGGTGATGAGTGAACAGAACCTGCGCCAGCTGGCCACGCTGGCGCGCGATGCAGGCGTCGTCACGTTGATTGATAACAGCTGGGCTTCGCCCATATTCCAGCAGCCGCTGCTGTGTGGTATCGACATCGTGGTGCACTCCGCCTCGAAGTACATCAGCGGCCACAGCGATGTGGTGGCCGGCCTGGTGATTGCCAGCCACCAGCACATCAACAACATTGCCCGTCACATTAGTCCGTTCCTTGGCGGCAAACTGTCTGCGAACGAAGCCTCTTTGCTGATGCGTGGCCTGCGCACGCTGCCGCTGCGTATGAAGCAGCATCAGCACAGCGCCCTGCAGCTGGCGGAAAAGCTGCGTGACCATCCGCAGGTCAGCGCGGTTTGCCACCCCGGGCTCAATCCCCCTGCATGGTCCACGCTGCGCGGTTACAGCGGGCTGTTTTCCTTTGCCGTGACCGAACAGGTCGACATACCGCAATTCTGCAACGCCCTGCAACTGTTCCACATGGGCGTCAGCTGGGGAGGTTTTGAGAGCCTGGTGATGCCGGCGATTTCGGTCATTAATCAGGCCAGTGAATTTAATTCAGCCCAGGATTTTGGTGTCTCGCCGCGCCTGATCCGTATCTCTGTTGGCCTCGAAGAGACCGACGATCTTTGGACCGATCTGAATCAGGCACTTGCTGCCGCCACTCACCGTTAATCACGCTCCGGAGAACCAGCCATGACAACACGTTTCGCCCTGAAAGCCCTGGTACTCGCCGTGGGTTTAGGCAGCGCCTTTTGCAGCCTCGCCGCCAAACTCACCGTGGTGGAAGTCATCACCAGCCCGCCACGTACTGCGCTTCTGCAAAAAATGCTCGACGAATATAAGACGCAGCATCCCGGTACCGAGATAGAGCTGATTTCGCTGCCGTGGGGTCAGGCATTTGAAAAACTGGGCACCATGTTACAGAGCGGACAGGTTCCGGATGTGGTGGAGATGCCCGATACCTGGCAAGGCTTATACGCCAGCAACAATATGCTGGAAGATCTTGAACCCCGCCTGAAAAGCTGGCCTGAAAGCGCCCAGCTGACGGACAAAACGCTGGCAATGGCGCGGGCCGCAAACGGTAAAGCCACCATGGTGCCGTACGGTTTTTACCTGCGGGCGCTGTTCTGGAATAAAAAGCTGTTTAAGCAGGCAGGACTGAGTGAGCCGCCGAAAACCATGGACGAGTTTGCCAGCGACGCGAAGCGTATTAGTCAGTCAGGTAACGGTATTAGCGGCTACTGCATGCGCGGCGGTGTCGGGGGAACCAATGCGTGGATGATGTTTATGGCGGCGATGAATGGCTCGCCTGCCTTCTTTGATAAAGACGGCAACAGTACCTTAACCCAGCCGGGGGCGATAAAGGGGGCACAACTGCTGGTCGATTTGTATCAGCAAGGCGGCGCGCCTAAAGACAGCGTGAACTGGGGCTTTAACGAGATTGTCTCGGGCTTTTATTCCGGCAAATGCGCGATGCTCGATCAGGATCCGGACGCGCTGATCGCGATTAAAAATAGCATGGCGGCTGAGGATTTTGCCGTGGCGCCCATGCCGGTCGGGCCGTCCGGTAAAGCCTTCCCGACCATCGGCTATACCGGCTGGGCGATGTTCAAACAGGGTAAACAAAACGATGTCGCCTGGCCGCTGATTACCTTCCTCAGTAATAAAACCAACAACCTGGCGTGGGCGAAGTTTGTCGGCACGCTACCCATCTATAAAGGTGCGGAACAGGACCCGTTCTATCAGACGCCGCAGTTTGCCGGCTGGTTTAAGGAGCTGAACGATCCAAATTATGTGCCGCTCACCATGCCGACCCATCTCAAAGGCTGGGGCTATTTCAATTCGGTGATCGTGAAAGAGAGCAGCCAGGAGACGTTACTGGGCGAAAACGACACCAAAGATATGGTGCAGGACTGGGCCAGCTATCTGAGTAAAGAGCAAAAAGCCTGGCTCGCCAGCCAGTAATCCCGCGTAAACCGGAGCCCTGAAATGACGCCTGAAATCTCTCTTCCTGCCAGCCCGGCGCGCCGCCGCTGGCGCTGGACCCGGCTTGCGGAGCCATGGTGGTATCTGTCACCGGGCCTGTTGCTGATCGCCCTGTTCATCTTCGTGCCGATGGCGATCGGCATTTCTTACGCTTTTCAGAGCATGAACCTGCTCAATCCGCTGGAGAGCGGCTGGGTTGGCTGGGCGAACTTTGCGCAGATGCTCGACGATCGCCGCTTCTTTCGCGCGCTCGGCCATACCCTTAACTGGACGCTGAGTTCACTGCTGCTGCAGTTCTTTTTCGGCCTCGCGCTGGCGCTGCTGCTTAACCGCGAGTTTCGCTTTCGCCGCTGGGTGCAGGCGCTGGTGTTCTTACCGTGGGCGGTGCCGGCGTTTCTTTCCGGCCTGACCTGGTCCTGGCTGCTCAACCCGGTTGTGGGTCCGCTGCCACAGTGGCTCAGCGACGTGGGCATTCTCAGTGAACCCTACAATATTCTTTCCGATCCGCAACTGGCGATGTGGGGGCCGGTGATTGCTAACGTCTGGTTCGGCATCCCGTTTTTTGCCATCACTTTACTGGCGGCACTGCAGTCGATTCCCAAAGATTTGTATGAAGCAGCAGCCATTGACGGTGCCAGCGGCTGGCAGCAGTTTCGCCGAGTCACCCTGCCGTTTCTCGCCCCGATGATCGCCATTACCGTGATGCTGCGTACCATCTGGATCGCTAACTTTGCCGATTTGATCGTGGTGATGACCGACGGCGGTCCGGCCGGTTCAACCTCGATTCTTTCCAGTTACATCTTCACCACCGCTTATCGCAAACTGGATTTTGGTTATGCCTCGGCGATGGCGGTGTGTCTGTTATTGCTGATGACCTGCTATGCGCTGGTACTGCTGCGCATCCGCCATCAGTTACTTAAGTAAGGAGTCTGCATGCGCCTGTTACCGTTGTTCGGTCATCGTCTCAGCATCGCCGCCTATTTGCTGTTTGCGCTGTTTCCGTTGTACTGGATCATTAAAATTGCCGTTACGCCGGACAGGTTACTGTTCAGTCAGGGCGTGACGCTGTTACCTGGCGGTTTCACCCTGAGCCACTTTGCGAAGGTATTGACCGACAGTGATTTCCCCACGTTTTTTATTAACAGTCTCGTTGTCTCCTGCAGCACTGCCGCGCTGACCACCTTGATTGCCGCGGCTGCCGGCTATGCCTTTTCCCGCTTTCAGTTTCGCGGCAAGATGGTGATGGCGGCCCTGCTGCTGTTTACCCAGATGTTTCCGCTGGTGATGATCATTGCGCCGATTTACCGGGTGATGGCCCCGCTGGGTCTGACGAATAGTCTGCTGGGGCTGATTCTGATTTACAGCGCCTTCAATGTCCCGTTCGCCACCTTCCTGATGCAGTCATTTTTTGATGCCATCCCGAAAGATCTCGAAGAGTCCGCCATGCTGGAAGGCTGCACCCGCTTTCAGGCGCTGTACCGCGTGCTGATGCCGCTGACGCTGCCCGGCATGGCGGCGACGCTCGGCTTCGTTTTCACCGCCGCGTGGAGTGAGTTGCTGTTCTCACTGATGCTGATCAACAAAAACGAAGTCATGACCTTTCCGGTCGGGCTGCTCAGTTTCGTCTCCAAATTCGCCGTTTCGTGGGGCGAAATGATGGCTGCCGCCGTGCTGGCGTTAATTCCAGCCTGTCTGTTCTTCGCTTTCATTCAACGCTACCTGGTTCAGGGACTCACCGCCGGTGCGGTTAAGGGGTAAATAATGGCTGAAATTACGCTGGCGCAAATTGAAAAGCGCTATGGCAACGTTGAGGTTCTGCGCGACATCAATCTGACCATTAAAGATGGTGAGTTCGTGGTGCTGGTCGGCCCGTCCGGCTGTGGTAAATCCACCCTGCTGCGCACCATTGCCGGCCTGGAGTTGGCAACGGGCGGTAATATCCATATCGGCAGTCAGCTGATGAACGAGGTGGCGCCGAAAGACCGCGATATTTCGATGGTGTTCCAGAGCTATGCGCTCTATCCGCATCTGACGGTCGCGCGCAACATGGGCTTCAGCCTTGAAATTCAGAAACGACCGCGTGCTGAGATTGAGGAGAAAGTCCGGCGAGCGGCGGAGATTCTCAGCCTGACACACCTGCTTGATCGCCGGCCAAAAGAGCTGTCGGGTGGACAACGTCAGCGCGTGGCGATGGGCCGCGCCATTGTGCGTCAGCCGCAGGTGTTTTTGTTTGATGAGCCGCTTTCCAACCTCGATGCGCAACTGCGCGGCCAGATGCGCGTGGAGATCAAAAAACTGCATCAGCAAATGAACAACACCATCGTTTATGTTACCCACGATCAGGTTGAGGCCATGACGCTGGCTGACCGCATCGTGGTGCTCAATCACGGCGTCATTCAGCAGGTGGGCACACCGCTGGAGCTGTACGACACACCGGCCAATAAGTTTGTCGCCAGTTTTATCGGGTCCCCGTCGATGAATTTTATCAACGGCGTGATGACCCCCAGCGGCGTGCGTATCAGCGACAGCGCACAGTTGCCCCTGAATACGCACTGGGCGGCACAGGCCGCTGGCCGCGACGTTATTTACGGCATCCGGCCGGAAAACATCAGTCTGGCGCAGCCGGGTGAGCAGCATGCGCTGCCTCTTGAAGTGTCGCTGGTGGAGCCGACCGGCCTGTCCGAACTGATTCACGGTTCGCTGTTTGGCCACCCGCTGATGCTGTTTACCACCCAGCGTTCCGGCGCGCGCGCCGGTGATATTTTGCCGGTCACGCTCGACAGCGAACGTGCGATGCTGTTCGACGCCGCATCACAGCGCCGCCTGTAATTGCACGTTTAAGCGATCAAAACGACCAGCGCACCCCGGCATTGTAGCGCCAGCCTTTGACGCCGTTGCCGGCAATCTCTTTGCGGTAATCCGCCTCGGCATACAGCGCCACGTTGTTGATAAGGGTCGCCGTGCCGCCGAGGCCGACGTCCCACATCTGGCCAAATTTGCCGCTGCTGAAGCTCTGGCTCAGGTCGCTGTCGCTGGTGCCGACCCTGACCTGCGCCGTACCGCCCCAGCCGCGGTAGTAGTTAGCGCGCAGATACGGCGTGTACTGGTTCTGACTGCTGTCCTGCCAGCTGCGCGCCACGCGTGCGCCGAGCCGGCCAATGGTATGATCGTAATCGTTATAGGAGACGCGCGCGCCGTCAGCATCGGTAAAACTGTCCATGTTCATACGCAGCCAGCTAACCTGTGCCTGCGGTTCCAGGCGCACATCCCCCGCCAGCATCAGCGGATAGCCAGACTCGACTGACGCCGTCCAGCCGTGCCCTTTGGGTTTGGCGACCGCTTTCTGCCGCGCAATGTCGGTTTCGCCACGGTAGCCGCTCCAGCTCAGCGAGCCATCAACATACCAGCCACTGCTGCGCAGCCAGGTGCCATAAAGTGACAACGTATCGCTATCAAAGCTGGTGGAGCTGTACCCGTCAGCGGCATGCGGGCGAATGCGCGTGTTGCCGCGCGTATAGGCGACGCCGCCACGCACGCTATCTTCAGCGCCATCGGCGCGCAGCAAATTGCCGCCGAGCTGTACGGCGCTGTAGTTGAGGTCGAAATCATAACCCCAGGCATCCAGGCCGCGATTGCTTCGATACTGCAAATCCGACCCAAGGTAGCGGATAAACATCTCTGCGTTGTCCGCCGGCTGCTGGCGCAGTTCGCCGAGACGCTTATGCAGATCGTCAGTGACTGCCAGCGAGTAGTACGCCAGCCCGACCGGTGCGGAGATCCAGGACGGCACCTGCGGCGTAACCGCCGGACGCACCGCCTTAACCGCACTGCCCGCCTGCGGCTGGCACAGCGAGCCATCGCTGCAGATGAAATTGTTTGCCAGACGATAGTCCCATACGTTGCCGCCTGCGCTGCTGCCCGGTGCAAAGCTGTACAGGCCATACTGCCACGGCCCGGCCGCCACATAGCCATTGCTCAGCCTGAAACTGTCGGCGCTGGCGCTGCCGGTCACCTGCACCAGTGAGATGCCTTCGCTGGCCGCGATGACGTTGTCGCGATTGCTGTCCAGCAGCCCGCCGCCCTGCAGCCGGTCATCCACCCAGGTGGTGCCGCTGGCGTTACCGTTAACACGCAGCACGTCGCTGTGGGTGGCTGTCGAATTGAGTTTCAGGCGGCCCTGCGCGGAGGCCAGACTACCTTCGATGGTCAGGGTATTTGCCGCCACATTGCCACCGTTGGTCAGGTCGAGCGTGCCGGCATTATTCACTACCAGCGAATCATTGCTGGCCCCCTGCAGCCGCGCGTTGACGCCATCGCCGGCGAACAGCGTGGATCCGGCATCGATATTGATGGTGCTGTGCGCCAGTTTAATGTTGTCGCTCAGCGTCCACTGCGTATCGATGAAGTTCAGCGTGCTCCAGCCCGCGCCGAGGTTGGTGCCTTTGGTGAGGTCGTCCTGCCGGAACGAACCGCCGCGCGCATTGAGCTGGCTGAGGTTCAGCGTGCTATCCGCGCCGCCGCTGGTGATATGACGGGTCTGTTTCAGGCTGATAGTCTGCACCGTCGCCTGATTCGCACTGCCGTCGCCCATACTCAGGCCACCATCCAGCGTACCGCCCGTGACCAGCAGCGTATCACTGCCGTTGCCTGTGTTCACTTCGCCCGTGACGTTGCCCGCCAGCAGTGCCACCACATCACGGGTCGCGCCGCCCGCCACCACCACCTGATCGGCATAAGGCGCATCCAGCGTACCCTGGTTGATAAACACCGTCTCGCCGCCGCGCAGATCAATAAGCGGTGCCACGCGGCTTTGTGAACGGATGGTGCCCTGGTTAACCACCTGGCTGGCGCTGCGGGTGACAATCGCCGAACCGCCATCGGCATCGCGGATATCAATCAGGCCCTGAGCGATCACCCGTCCACGGGTGTTGGCACGCACGCCGGTGCCGCTGCCGTTGACTTCAATGCGGTAGTCGCGCCCAATCACTAAATCGTTGCCCGTAGTCGATCCATCTGCGTTTTCAAAACGATAGCCGGTACCGCCTGCGCCGACGTGAATCTGCGCGCTACCCGCCGGTTCGAACGAGGTGGCAGAGCGAATGCCGGTGCCACCGTTAGCCTCGAAGCGCACATTACTCAGCGAAATATCACTGATGCCGGCGCGATTGTTCAGCGCAGTGCCGCTGCCGTAAGCGCCGATGATGATGTCGTTGGCTTCAAAGCGCTGCGCACCGCTGTCGAGCAGCAAACCATCGGCTTTGCCGTAAGCCGCCAGCGTGCTGGCCCCCTGCCCGTCGCCGTAAATTTTCATCGCGCCGCCGGAGCCCACGCGCAGCGCGGCGGTGCCGTCATTCACGCGTAAGGTGCTGTCGAGCGGGACATACTGGCCATAACCGCTGCTGACGTCCACGCCGGTGCCGCTGGCGACGCTAACCGAGCCGCGGTTGATAAAGTTACCGCCATCATGCACCCGGGCCCCGGTACTGTTGCGGCCACGCAAATCCACTACGCCCTGCTGCTGATTAAACAGGCGCGCGTCGCCGCTGACATCAAACGCCGTGGCGTTGCGCCCGGTGCCGGTGATGAGCGAGGCGGCGTAGACCTCGGTGCCATCGCCTGTCGCCTGCGCGCCGAGGGTGTTTTTGCCATTCAGCGCGATAAGGCTGGTAATGATCCCCTGCGCGCGATCGCTGGCGCGCAGCACGGTGGCACCCTTACCGGTGACCTGATAAACATCGGTGCTGGATACCAGCGCATCCGTCCCGCTGACCACGATGCCGGTGCTGTCCCTGCCGCTCAGCGTGACGTTGCCAAAGCCCTGATTGTACAGCCACGCGCCGTTGCGGATTTCATACAACGTCGAATTACGACTGCTGACATCAACCGGGCTGCCGTTGACGATCAGGCGTGAGCCGGGATCAAAAGCCTGATAGCCGATCTGCTGTGCATCGTGGAACACCACACGGCTGTTCGCGCCCAGCGTAATACGACCGCCGGCAAAGGCTTTCGCGCCGACCACGTTATCGCCGTACAGATTAATCGTGCCGTTCTGGTTAATCCGCCCCAGCTGGTGATACGAGACCGCACCGAAGGTGGTGGTTTGCTGGGTGCTCTGGCCGCTGTAGAGATTAAGCGTGCCGCTATTGTTAATCTCCGTCAGGGTTTTGCCGTCGCCGGCGCCTGGATAACCATCGGCAAACAGTGCACGGCCGTTACGTAAGATGTTGATATCGCCGCGGTTGTCGACCGTGGCGCCATACTGTGCGTAGATACCCGTTACGCCTTCACCCCGCAGGGAGATAGCGCCACGATTCACCAGCCGCGCATGATTCATCACGGTAAATGGCTGCTGGTTATTGGCGCGGCCGTCTATCGCCGCCTGATTGATCAGTAAAGTGTTCGGGTCGAACTGCGTATCAGGGTTAACAACGTTACCCTGCAGCGTATAGCGATTACCGTCAGCGATGGCGACGCGGGCATCAGACCCGTTGAGGTGAATACGCGTTGCGGCATCAATGGTGGCGCGGGCGCCATCAGTGATAGTCAGCCCGCTGGCAAAGCTGGCGATGTTCAGCGTCGCGCCGTGGGTATTAATGTCGGTGCCGGCACCGCTGCCGTACACACCGGTCGCAAACGGGCTGTTCATCGACAAAGTCAGGCCGCGCCCGTCAAAATCCGCGCCCTGCTCGACGCGAAAAATCGTGCCGTTCCACACGGAGGCGCTGTAGCGGCCGTTGGCCGGCAGATTAATGCGCGCATCCGGGCCGATACGGTAGAAACTGATCTGTCCGCTATCCAGCATGCTGTCGCTGCCGCTGGAGGTGGGAATCGCGTGGGCGCTAACGTCGACCGTTGCCTGGCCTTCAGCGCGAATCCCAATGCCCGCTTTGCCGCTGAGCCGGATTGGGCCGGTGATATCGGCACTGGCGTGACCGCCCGGTTCGCCAGTTACCCACACCGCCGTATTGTTGGTGCCGCCAAAGCGGTCGGCGTCACCCGCCACGTTGATCGCCCCGCTGGAGAAAGCGTGCGCCTGGTTGCCCGCCGTGGCGATCACTTTCAGGCCGGTGCTGTTATAGCCATTCAGATTGAGGGTGCCGCGGTTGCCCACCTGGCCGCCGCTGCCGGAATCCATCGCCAGCATGGCGATATTTTCGCGCGGTAGCGCCTGCGCCATACCGTTGACATCGATAACGCCGTTATTCAGTGACACCGCGTTGGGCCCAGCCTCAATGCGCATGCCAACGGCGTTCTCGACTTTTGAGCCGATAACAATACGGCCATCATTGATGGCACGTGAGTCGAGCAGGCCGGAAATGGCGCTGATGCCACCGCCGAGGCTGACCGCGACATCCTGCGTGACGTCGCCCTTATGATTTTGCGGTGTACGGCCGAGATAAATCGTGCCATCGCGCGCGTTGACGAAGCTGCCCTCGCCGCTGAAACTCACCGCCGCTGCTGAGGAGCCGTTCGCCACATCGTGAATGCCGATGTTAATATTGCCGTGGTTGACCGCGCTGCTGCTGCCGAGAAATAAGCCGGCGGTGCCCCACGGCGCATCACCGATATGCACATTGAGCACGCCATTGTTGCGGAACTCACTGTCATAAATCGCCGACACCGCTGTGCCCGCATAGCCGAGGGAATCCTCCGCCACGCCCCGTCCATTGGCGGCGTTGAAAAAGCCACTGTTGATGACACCATTATTGATACCGCGCGTGCCGCTGACCAACTCCAGCGCGCCCGCTTCGGATGAGAGCGCGTTACTGGTCGCCAGTTTTCCAGCGATAATCGCCGTTGCACCGTTGCTGGCGCGCATCACGGCGCTGGCGCTGTTGGCCACTTCCAGCGTTTTGCCGCGATTGATTTCCACACTGGCTTTCGCGCCATCGGCACTCAGCACCACCTGATCACCGAGTGCGGCAGCCACTTCATCATCGTAATTACCGGTGCTCATGCGGTAAACCACACGACCGTCGCGCAGGCTGAACGCCTGGTTCAGCGCGGCGTTATAACTTTCCGGGCTCAGGTTGCCGCCGCTAATCTGGTCAATCAGCCAGTCGTTATAGTTACGCAATTCATTGAGATTACTGACGTAATAGGCGTTGCTGCTGCCATCCTTAAGCGTGACATCAAACAGACCGGCGTAGGTCACCACGCCTCCGGCATCAAATGCCAGCCGATCGCCACCGTACGGCGGCGTGGCGGCGGTAAAGCGGATGCGGTTATTACTGTCCCAGTTAATCTGGCCGTTATTACTGCTGGCAAATAACTGACTCTGTTTGGCCGCCATTGACCAGCGATTGGTGCTGGCGTTAGCGGCTGCGCCTTGCTGACCAATATTGATATTTAACCGGCCATTAGTGACTGTCGCAACGCGCGCATCAATATATTGCTTATCGTTCACATCATAATAATCTGGCACTACCGTAGCGCCATTAATTTCCGCCGGCGCAATCATTTCCGCGCTGTTATAAACCTGATAGACACGATAACTGCCTGTTTCTTCATCCGGAATACCAATAGCGTAATTTTGTGCGCCGAGTTGCAGGCGGGGCTCGCCGATTAAATTGTCATTAATAATACGCCCAACCTTTTGTAGTTCACCCAGCGTGACGCTGCTCATGCCACTTTCTCCAGCGGTAAAGCGCGGCACGCCGCTCAGCGTCTGGGTGTAACCATTACATAAGCAATAAGCGCCAACTTTATTGTCGTTGCGTTCGGGAGTGAAAGATTTTAATACCACCGCCGATACCGGTGTGGCAGACAGCATTAAGCCCTGCGCAGCAAGCAGGCTTAGTAACAAGGGATTTAATTTAAACACACTATTTTCCTCACCAGAGAAAAGACAAATGCCGCACAGCGAATGCGCAGTGCGGGGAAATAGCGAAGCGAAATATATTGTCGTAATAGCTTACAGCTGGAAATCCGTTGAAATGAGTATTACCGCGATCAGATTAAAACGTCCAGTTTGACTTAAGGAATTGTGATGACGGCGATAAGCTTTAGGAATTGCGCTAACGGCCTGAGATAATTATCTGGAACTAAAAATGCGGAAAATGGCAAAAATCAGATGGCGGGAAATAATACCCGGCACGCCAGTGGCGGCCGGGCATGATGACAATTACAGTCGCGCTTCGACCGGCACCGACACTTTTTTATCTTTCGGCTTGAGGCCAAACATGAACGAGGCGAAGCGTGAACGTTTGACGATGGCGTAACACACCGCGCTCAGCGCAATGCCGAGGGCAAAATCGATCAGGACATACAGTACTGACAGGTTATCCGGTAACCAGACATCCAGCAGCCATGAGAAAATGATCACCACCGGATAGTGCAGCAAATAGATGATCAGCGCGGAATCCACAATTGCCGTCAGAATGCGACTCTCTTTCACGTTGATGCGTTCGAAGCTAAACACCAGCCAGTAGGACAGCATCACCGACAGCACGCTGCCCAGCATCACCGGCACATATTTCATCACCCCGGTGATGTGGTTGTGCGCGACAACATAGCAGGCGGCCCACACCGCCAGCACCAGCGCGGCCACCAGCCAGCCATTCATCAGTTTACTGTTGGCGTACCGGGCAATTTTCTCGCGGTTGACGTATAACGCAAAACCGGCGGTGTAGTAGACGAGGAAGCGTGCGGTCACCGGGATGAGCTCGACAAATTCACCGCGGCCTTTTACCAGGAACTTCAGCACGAAGCAGGCGTTACCCAGAATCACCAGTGTGGCGATCAGCATTGGCAACGACATTTTGCCCAACTGACGGGCGCTCCACTGATAAAACGCGCCGGGTACCAGCAGCGACATCACCGACAGCGACACGAGGAACCACAGGTGGTGCATCATGGTATAGCTGTTTAGCCAGCCTTCGAGACTCAGCGGGGTGTTATTCATCTGTCCCGCGATAAAATACATCAGCGGCGGAATAAACAGATAGGCTGATATCAGCGGAATCAGGACGCGCTTACGGCGATTATCCGTAAAGAATTTCTGCCCTTTGCGCAAAATAATCAGCGCGGAGAACATGCCCGAAAGAAAGAAGAACACTTCCATCCTGAAGGTGTGCACCATGCTCAGCAGTGCCGTAAATATTTCCGAGGGATCGCGCTGCGCGACATAATACCAGCCATTCTCACCCGGTAAACTCCGTGAGGCGTGTAATAACACCCCTTCCAGAATTAGGCCGGCACGCAGCAGATCCAGGCCAATATTACGGCTGGATAAAAAGGATTCTGTTTTCACATTGCACATCCTGAAATGAGTTGTAACGCAATCATAATGATTCAGTCAGAATGCTAACACCGGATTAATCTGTATACATTATGTTTAGAAACGTTTCGGAATTTCGCCATAGTGTAAAGAATGTCACTGTGCAATGTCCATAAAGCTTAAGCCAGAATGTTCTGATGGTAAAAGTTATCGTCAGGCAGTGCTTATTCGCAGCTAACTCCCGGAAAAACAGCGAAAACCCACTCTTTTACAACAGGTTGTGGATTAACGGTTCGACTCGCAGTGCGAAAATTCGCTAATCAAGCTGCGTTATGTCCTGAAGCGACCGTGATGTTTTAAGCAGGCGTCAATGCGGGATTTTCTGGCTGAAGGGTGACTGTTGGGTAAGGTTTGTTTTTATGTTGCTGTATTTAAATAACTTTTATTCAGCGAGCGGCTTTTTTCTCAGAGTTGACCTAATTTTCACCCCGCAACCGTGCTTTCGGATTGTTGACCCGCAATCTCCCCTGTTAAGGTAATTCGCTTACGGTAAACAACCGATTCTCCATGTAACCTTGAGTATCAAAAGGCGGAAATTTGTTATGCAACGAGCGCTATCTGGCATCGTCACTTTGCTGATTACCACAGCCTGTCTGTGCAATACCGTATTCGCCGAAAGCGGCAAGCCCGATAATAACTTTATTATTGAAGCCTATGGCGGTTCCAGTACGCGCGGTGCCATGGCGATAAAGGAAAATGGCAAATTGCGCGCAATCTATATTAAAGACAATGAGATTGCTCTGATTAACCAGTGGTTACAGGAGAAGTATGGCGATGGCATTCGCGTAGTGAATAAAGGCGCGTCCTCATCACAGGCCATGGACCTGTTAAATGGCAAATATTTCTACAAGAATAATAAAAGCTGGCGCGAAGAGATGAAGAAATCGCCGGCAAAAATCATTTTGCTGAATTTTGCCACCAACGATGCACGCCATTTCCATTTCCGCGATATAGAAAAGGATTACCAGGTTAGCCCGGATAAATATACCCAGGTAATGACACAGCTGATCACTATTGCCCGTGAAGAGGGTAAGCAGGTGATATTACAGGAGCCGCACCCGATTTGTGGCCGCGCGGAGAAATGGCACGTTGCACCTTACGTCACCAAACTGGACGCGCTGGCTAAAGCAGAGTCGGTGCCGCTGGCGCGTCAGTATCAGCGCATCCTGCAGATGAAAGACTGGCAGTCGCTGATGTCACCCGATTGTATTCATCCGTCTGAACAGCTGTACCGCATGAAAGCAGAAGAAACTTTTTCGGTGCTGGTCTCCCACTTTAATACCGAGCTGGCTGCTGCCGGGCATGGCAAAAACCCGGATGGCGAGCAGGTGGCGAAACGCTAAACCGGTGATTGGCTGACCGGTGAAAACGGCTTAACGCGATAGTGTAGCGACATATTAACGGTAGTCTTTACCACCACGCTGTGTTATCCCTCGGGTTGTCGCGGAGGGATAACAATGAATATCAGTTTACTGAGCCAGTGCCCGCAGTTGCTGGATACGGTGGCAACTATGCTTCATCAGGAGTGGTCCGGGTTTTCTCACTGGCGCGATCGGAGCGCCATACGTCAACGCCTGCTGATGCGCAACGCGCATCCGGCAAAAACGTTTACGCTGGTCGCGTTGAATGCAGAAAATGAAGTGCTTGCCACTGCCAGCACGATTCTTCACGAGCTTGATGACATCCATGAACGCCAGTTCTGGATGGGCGAAGTACTGACTGTCGCGGCACACCGCGGTAAAGGCGTGGCCTCTGCTTTGGTATTGCGTTTAATTGAAGAAGCTCGCCAGCGCCACATGCCAGAGTTGTGGCTGTATACGCCGGATCAGCAGGCATTTTACCGTCGCTATGGCTGGCAGGAAATCGAGCAGCGCATCGTGTCGTCAGAACAGGTTAGCGTGATGCGAAGGGAAATCTTTTAAGGAAAAGAAGATGTTGGTACGTAAAAACTATCCAGAACTGGGCGAAGTGAAAGCGCCTTACGTGCACGCCGTGAAGCATGGCGACACGCTTTACGTTTCGGGTCTGACTGCCTTCGCAACAACGGCGCAGCAGGCGGATATTGCTGCGCAGGCAGAAGTGATTTTTCAGCAGCTACATTTGCTCGCCGCACAGGAGAATACTTCGCTAAAAAATCTAATTAAAGTGACGATTTTTATCACTTCATTTACCGATATAAATGCATTGCGCGACGTGCTTTACCGGCATTATGGCGAACACCTGCCCGCCAGTTCACTGGTGCAGATTAGCCAGCTGTTTTGCCCCGATCTGAAAATCGAAATTGAAGCAATTATTGCTCTGTGATGAAGTTGTAATTCTTTGTTTTAACGATGCTTTGATTTAAAACGATTCTTGTAGGTCGTCTGTTGCCTTCACAAGTTTTACCTGGTCACCATAAATGGCGACCCTACGGGTTAATTGCACGGTTTTATAATGTGTTTTGGGTCACCGTAAATGGTGGCCTTGCCGGGTAACGGCACGGTTTTGTAGGGTGCGCATTGAGGTACGACCGGGCACATGGGTAACAGATCAGACCGGGCACACAGGTAACACTTTTTGTGGTCAGTCGATCCGGATAATACGCTTTTCTGCCCGGTCATAATACGCAAGGATGAGCCTGTCGAAGAGGATGACGTCAATGCCGTCGTCCACTTCCAGGAACCGCACGTACTCGCCCCGTAACGCTGCGCTCAGGAAGGTCCGCCCGTTCAGCCTCAGGTCGCCTTTTTCACCGACTTTGTACAGCTTCGCCCCCTCCGGATAACCCACCTCCGGCACTTTTCCGTTCCATTTCCGCGGTGAAGGCGTCCATATTTTTGCGGGCGGCTGCTGCCCGTGCGCCTCATGCGGCTTTTCCTGATTGAACTCGTTCCGCCATCCGCTGCACCACGCCTGCTGCTCTGGCAGCGAGCCAAAGACGTCGTGATGGCTCATGGCGACCTTCAGCGACCGGTGCATCCGCTCGTGGCGGGCGTTCTGCCCCGGACAGCCCGGCGCGGTTCTTTCCGGCTGTATCCCCAGTTTTATCAGCCACACGCTCAGCTGCGTCAGCGCGAGGATGCCCGGCGCAACGAAGGGCGAGCCGTTGTCGGTGCGGATAACGTCGGGCAGCCCGCCTTCCAGGAAGGCCTTTTCCATGCAGCCGCGCACGAACACCGTGGTCTCCGACGTGCCCGGCTCGCAGGACAGCAGGTAGCGGCTGTGGTTATCGGTGAGCGTGAAGGGGCGGCACCAGCTGCCGTCTTTCAGGCGGAAGCGCCCTTTAAAATCAGCGCTCCAGACGTGGTTATTCCTCACGGGTGTCGTGAGACTGCGCAGGTTGCCCGGCGTTCGCTTACGCGGCGTCCGCGGCTGCACCATTCCCGCCGCCTTCAGCAGGTCGCCGATGGTGCTGGCGGCGGGCACGATGAAGTCAGCGCCGTTGCTGAGGAACCAGTGGCGGATTTTTTTTGGCCCCCAGTCGGGGTGCTGCTGGCGGAACTGAACAAGGCGCGCGGCGATGTCGGGGGCGATTTTATCGGGCTGGAGATGGCGGGCGCGGGAGAGATTTTCAAGCGAGGAGAGCTCGCCGGGGTTAAAGCGGCTGAGCCACTTGTAGCCGGTTTTGCGGCTGATGCCGTGGCGGTGACACAGCTGCGTCATGGATTCCCCGCCTGCCTGGCAGGCGAGGATGAATTCAAGGCGTTGCATGGTAACAGTCTCAGTCCAGGGCATAGTGAGTCTCCTCTGCTATGCCGTTTATAACTGTTACCCATGTGCCCGGTCTAAAGTGTTACCCATGTGGCCGGTTTGTACCTTGATGCGCACCGGCATTAACAGGGTATTTTTGAACTGAACGGCATTGCACGTTTTATGGCGACACGTTTTACGCTGGCGGCTGCCCCGGGCGTGATTAACTTACCCGGGTGATTGCTGGCTCAGCTTCTGCGGTGCCGCTGCGCCGTTCCGCGCCAGCGAAGCCGCTCGGCGTCTGGCCAGTGAAGCGGGTGAAAGCGATGCTGAAGGCGCTGGCAGAGCGGTAACCCACCCGTTCAGCCACGTCGGCCACTGACAGGCGGCTGCTGCGCAGCAGATTTTTCGCCAGCGCCATGCGCCACGTCAGCAGATACGCCATCGGCGCCATGCCCACTGCATCGCGAAAACGTACGAAAAACGCCGAGCGCGATAGCGCCGCGTGTTTCGCCAGCTGGGGTACCGTCCAGCCATGGGCAGGCCTGGCGTGGATGGCGCGAATCGCCCCGGCCAGCCGCTCATCGGCCAGTCCCCGCATCACACCAGGCGATGCATTCGCCGCGGGCATTGCGCGCAGCGCCTCGATCAGCAGTAATTCCAGCAAACGTTCCAGCACGATCTGCCGTGCCGGACGCTGTGCACGGCACTCATCCCTGACCAGCTGCACCAGCGTGGTCAGGCGCGATGCGCCACGCACATGAATAAACTGTGGCAGTAACGAGACAATCAATCCCGCGTCGGGTGCGGCAAACTGGCAGTAACCAATCAGCGTCTGTACCTCGGCTGGCTGCTGCCGATCGCCAAGCCACACTTCGCCCGGCGCAAGCATCTCCGGCATCGAATCAGGCGCATCTGCGGCCGGTGGCTGCTCGCTGGTCATGCAAAACTCCCACGCAGCCGGAATCAGGACAAAATCCCCCTGCTCAAGCGCAACCGGAGGATGACCTTTCATTTCCAGCCGGGTGCGCCCCTCCAGCACCACGCAGTAAAACGGCTGGCCGGTCTCACTGCGCTGCACACGCCATAATCCATTGGCACGCGCGCGTTTGGAATAAGCCGCCCCGGGCTGTAACAGTGACACCATTTCGGCGAGCGGATCGATCATAATGGACTCCTGCAAATGAAACCAGGACTGTACGTTGTAGTGAGTCCGGTAGTGGCACTCTATAGTGAGCTCTTACCCAACGCAATGCAGGAGTGAACCATGAAAACCATTTTAATCACCGGCTGCTCTTCTGGTTTTGGTCATGCTACCGCGCTCTGGTTTCTGGAGCGCGGCTGGAAAGTCATCGCCACCATGCGCACCCCGCGCGCCGAACTGTTTCCTGAATCCGCCCATCTGCGCCTGCTGCCACTGGATGTCACCGATGCCGCCAGCATCAGGCAAACGCTGGCTGAAGCAGGAGAGATTGATGTGCTGGTCAACAATGCCGGCATCGGTTTATTAACTTCGCTGGAAGGCGCGCCGATGTCCTCGGTACGGGAGGTGTTTGAAACCAACACGTTGGGCACCATCGCCATGACGCAGGCGGTCATCCCGCAGTTTCGCGCTAAAAACAGTGGCATGGTGATCAATGTGACCTCGACGGTGACGCTGAAATCTCTGCCGCTGCTGGCGGTTTATACCGGCAGCAAAGCGGCCGTCAACGCCTTTACCGAGTCGCTGGCGCTGGAACTGCAGCCCTTTAATGTTCAGGTGAAACTGGTATTACCCGGGATGGCTCCCACCACCGACTTTGGCAAAAATGCCCGGCCGCGCATGGAAAACACCTTGCTCGAGCCTTACCAGCCGATGTTTGATGGCATCATCGCCGGCATGCAGCAGCCCCAGCCAACCACTAAAGCACAGGACGTTGCCGCTGCCGTGTGGCGTGCCGCGACCGATCCCGCCGCACCGATGCGCATCCCGGCCGGAGAAGATGCCGAAGCCTCGATGAAGCAATACGGTTAGCGATCTTTGCGCTGGGCCAGCGCCTGCAGTGCTGCCAGACCGTCGCGCGCCAGCCAGCTTTGCAGCGGGGCAAACAACGGTTCAGGCAGCGCCTCAGGCGCGAACCAGTGCCAGCCTGCGCACTTATCCGGTTCCCGCAGCTGCGGCTCACCGCTGGCGTTCGGCGCTACCATCAGCAGTGTAATATAGTGCCGGTTGACCGCCGGAAACACATCGCTGACGAAGGCGCCGTTGTGTACGCTGTGCAGCAGTAAACCGGTCTCCTCCAGCACTTCCCGCCGCGCACAGGCTTCCGGGGATTCACCAAACTCCAGATGGCCGCCCGGCGCCGACCAGTCACCGGCACCGTGGCTGCCTTTACGCTGGCCGAGCAACAGCTTGCCATCGCGGAAAATTAATACGCCAACACCGACCTGTGGGGACATCATTGCTCCTGATTTATCGATCCTCTCACTCTGCACGGTTTATAAAACAGCGTATTCCGTCTGACAATGGTTTCCTGCCGTTATCGCTGGGGTTTGAGTCGCAGCGCCATCAGCATCAGTAGCAGCACGCCCGCCGCCATGATCTGCCACGCGCTGTCGAGTGATGCCGCGCGATCGCGCACAATGCCGGCTATCAGCGGCATCAGCGCGGCCAGCATATAGCCCCCGCCCTGCACAAACGACAGCAGCGCAGTGGCTTCTTCTGGCGTGCGGGCATGATCAAGCGTGACGATCAGCGATAGCGGAAACAGCGCACCAATCCCCAATCCCAGCAGCAGCGTCGGCAACCAGGCGCGTTCGCCGCCCAGCCACAGCAGTGCGATCAGCCCCAGCAGGATGGAAGCCAGCACCAGCAGCAGCGGCCAGCGGCGATCGCGGCAGCGATGAATCAGCGCGGAGAGCATAAATCCGGCGGCGACTTCGGTCAGGGTTAATGCGCCCAGCACGTAGCCGCTCTGCGCCGGCAGCCAGCCGTGTTGCATGTAAAATGGTGGCAGCCACGCCAGCACCAGCGTGTATGCACCGGTGCCGATGCCAAAAAACAGCATCAACAGCCAGGCGCGCCGCGTGCGGTGTACGCCGCCGGCCGGTGGCGTGTTTACTCTTGTGGTCACAGGCTGCAGGCACAGCCACAGAATCAATGCGATCAGCGCCGGTAGCGACGGCAGCATCAGGGCAATCGTCAGTCCGGCATGGCTGGCGAGCGGCGCGGCGCTGGCAGCGGCCACTGCGGCTCCGGCCATAATACCGGTGGTGAACAGTGCCATTAACGTACCGGCACGCGAGGCGAAGTGACGTTTGATAAGCGCGGGCATCAGCGCCTGGATCAGCCCGATGCCGCAGCCGGCCAGCAGCGCGCTGGCGGTTAGCATGGTGGCACTGTGATCAACGCCACGCGCGCCACCCGCGAGCACCAGCACTATCAGGCCAGCGGTAATGCCGCGCGCTTCACCCAGCCTGCGCAGCAGCAGCGGCCCGGCCAGCGCCGCCAGCCCCATCATAATGACCGGCAGCGTCGTCAGCAGGCTCAGCTGCGTGGCACTGAGCCCTGCATCGTGCTGCAGTTGCAGGAACAGCGGTCCGATGGCCGCCATCACCGGACGCAAATTCAGCGCCACCACAAAAACCAGTAAAGCAAACAAGCCAATAGCAGGTAAGGTACGATTCACATTCTGTCTCCATACGCCAAAGTATCTTAACGTTAAGATACTTTGCGGAAGAACGATAGCGGGTGCGCACAAAGCGACACATTGCCCGCCGTGAACTGATGAGAATTAACATGACTGACCACGTAGATTTTGTCGTTGCGCAATGGGCCAGCGCCATGCCGGAGCTGGACGCCTCTTCCATGGCGATTTTTGGCCGCATGCTGCGCCTGATGAAGCATCTGGCGAAAAAGCGCGCTGAGGCGCTGGCGCCCTTTGGTTTTCGCGATGGCGAATTTGATGTGCTGGCGACACTGCGGCGTGCCGGCGCACCTTACCGCCTATCGCCCACGCAGCTCTACAAATCGCTGCTGGTCACCTCCGGTGCCATGACCAACCGGCTTAACCGGCTGGAAGAAGAGGGATTGATTGCGCGTGTTGCCGATGCCGATGATAAGCGCAGCACGCTGGTGATGCTGACGCCGGCCGGCCTGGCAAAGATTGAGCAGGCGCTGCAGATGCATACGCAAACGCAGAACGCGCTGCTGGCCACGCTGGACGATCGGCAGCAGCAGCAGCTTGCCGCCCTGCTGCGTCAGCTGTTGCAGGCAGCCGAACAGTAAGCCGAACGGGATGTGGCAAAAAATGAATTAATTCAGCGCGTTTTTCGCTATGTTAAGCATCCCACACCGCTTATTTTCGGACTGGCTATGCGTAACAAATATGCCCCTGCGCAAATCTTTATTCACTGGCTGACGCTGGTACTGGTGGCCACCGCTTACTGCACCATGGAGTTTCGCGGCTTATTCACGCGCGGATCCTGGCAAGGTTATACCATGATCGTCGGACATTTCAGCGCCGGCAGTTGTGTGCTGTTGCTGATGCTGTCACGCATTGTGCTGCGTTTTCGCCATCGCAGCCCGAAAATCGAACCCCAGCCGCCGCACTGGCAAACCGGACTGGCGCATCTGATGCATCTGGCGATCTATCTGTTCTTTATCGTACTGCCGATTCTCGGCATCCTTTCGCGCTTCTACATGGGCCGTAACTGGTGGATTTTTGCGATTCCGATGCCGGTCAGCGCCAGCCCGGATCCCGACTTTGCCGATATGCTGAGCGACTGGCACGAAACCCTCGCGCCATACGGCTACTGGCTGATTGGTCTGCACGCGGCGGCCGCGCTGGTGCATCATTATCTGATTAAAGACAATACGTTGCTGCGCATGATGCCGTCACGGCGAAACGGATGAAAGGAATAAGACGGTCGCCTGACGTGGCGACCGTCCTGATTTACGCAGCGTGCCGGCGATCGGTCACCGACCTCAGCTGAGGTGAAAACGTCCCACGGTATGCGCCAGCTGTGCCGCCTGGTCTTCCAGCGAACTGGCGGCGGCTGACATCTGCTGGACCAGCGCGGCGTTCTGCTGGGTGGTGCCATCCATCTCGTTTACCGCGATCGTTACCTGGCTGATGCCGCGCGCCTGCTCGTCTGACGCGGTAACAATCTCGCCGATAATGGTGCGCACCGAGTTCACCGCCTGCGTCATCTCCTGCATGGTTTTACCGGCATCCTGCACCAGCTGCACACCGCTACCGACGCGCTGACCGGACTCTTCAATCAGCGCAGCGATATCCTTCACCGCATTGGCGCTGCGCTGTGCCAGATTACGCACTTCCGACGCCACCACGGCAAAACCGCGTCCCTGTTCCCCGGCGCGCGCCGCTTCAACCGCGGCGTTGAGCGCCAGAATGTTGGTCTGGAAGGCGATGCTGTTGATAATGGCAGTGATGTCGCCGATTTTCTTCGCGCTGTCGTCGATTTGCGCCATGGTCTGCACCACCTGGCCCACCAGTGACTCACCGCGGCTGGCGATGTGCGTCGCGTTATCGGTCAGCGTCGTCGCCTGATGCGCGTTAGCAGCGTTGTGTTTCACCGTCGCAGTAATCTGCTCCATGCTGGCGGCAGTTTGTTCCAGTGCGGCCGCCTGCTCTTCGGTACGTGACGCGAGGTTGAGGTTGCCGCTGGCGATTTCACCTGCGCCCTGGCGCACCGACGCGCTGGCATCCTGAATCTGCCCGACAATCTCGCGCAGCTGATTTTGCATAGTGTGCAAGGCGAAGAACAGACTGCTGCTGTCGCGCGCTTTCAGCGGGATAGCGTTATCCAGTTTGCCATCGGCCACCGCCAGCGCAATGGTGGCTGCGGTCAGTGGCTCACCGCCAATCGGCTTCAGCACTTTGCGACTAAATACCAGCCCAAGCAGTGCGCACACCACCAGGATACTGATCACCATTAAAATCACCGCGTTAATCAGCTGACGGTGCGCCGCTTCCATCACCTTGCTCACCGGGGCCACCACGCCGAGATACCATTTCTGATCGCTGTTACCGATCACCACCGGCCGCCAGGCTACCAGCGCATCCTCGCCCAGAATAGCGTCATGCTGTTCGGTGACCGTACTGCTGAAATTATGTGTGTCGCCCTTCCAGGCTTTGCTGGTCTGGCTTTTGTCCGGATAAGACACCACATTGCCCGCGCTCGAGAGCAGCATGGCGTAACCGCTGCCTTCCCACGGTTTGATGCTGTTCACTTTTTCCTGCAGTGACGCCAGTGAGATATCGGACGTCACCACGCCCCACAGTTTGCCCTGGCTGATAATTGGCGCGGCCACCGAGGTCAGCAGCGTTGGCACACCGTTATAGGCATAGCTATAAGGTTCGATCAGCGTATCTTTCTGGCTTTTCTGCGGCAGCAGATAGTAATCGCCCTGGCCCGGCGTAAAGATTGAGGTCAGCGGATGCAGGGCAAAATTGCCGCCCTGGTCGCGATCGACGAAATAGGCGTAACGTCCTTTAGGTGCCGCGCCAGCCTGAGAGGCAAACTCAGCATCGCGTCCGTCAAATGCGTTTTCTTCGAAGATGACCGAAATAGAGAGATAGTCCGGATTATCACGCAGTGCAGAGACCAGCAGCTTATCGGCCACTTTGCGGTCCTGCACGCCGGCAGCCGGCAGGGCAATCAGACTGTGGCCGAGGTTGTGTGCGACATCGCGTGCGTAACTTAGCTCCTGCTGGATTTGCAGCGCCTGACTCTGTGCAATCTGCTGTAAGTAACTTTCCGCCAGCGATTTTTGCTCATTGCTGGACTGCCAGCTGAGCACGCCGATAGTCACGGCGAAGCCGAGGGTGATGGTTAAGGCGCCCGTCAGCAGCATTTGTGTGCGGGTGCTCATTTTTTTCTTATTAGATATGGTTGTGGCCATGTCGGCGCTCCTGGTGTTGACACTTTATTACTGAAAAAGAATCACGCCCTGTGCACCTGCATCCCTGTAATCACTCTATCGGCGCACAATCCGGGAACTTGATGGCCTGGCAGGTCCGATCAGAAAACCATCAACCGCTGTTGCGGCGTTGAGTCGCCATTAAAAACGCTAAGACGATGCAGTAAAAAAGAAGGAATTTGATCTGGCGCAAGATCGCCACTTCGTTGTGCTGTCAGGTTATTGCGTACGGGCGTAACGCGCCGCATAACAAGAGGAATGCAACATGGCAGGTAAATTGAGTCTGGCAGGGTTAATGGTGGTCTGGCTGGTGTATGTGGCGTGGATGGTCAGTTACTACTCAGGCACCTTCTCTCTTTTCACGCACTGATCGTTAGCACGGTTCTCAGGCCAGCGCAGAGGCTGGCCCGGATTCAGCAGCAGTGCAAAGCGAACGCGCTGTTCCTCAGGCGGCTTTGACCGCACGCACCTTCTTCTCTTTTTCCGGCGCAGCCGTATCGCTGTCGTCAGCAGCGGTTTCGCCGCTGTCTTTCACCGCGTCCGGCAGTTTGCTGGTGCGCAGAATGTGTTGCACCGCGTCTTTCTGTTCGGCCAGCAGCATACCCAGCGCTTCTGCCTGGGCCTCATCCATCGCTGGCTGATGTTGCTGCAGCCAGTCGGTGAACGCGTCGGCCATATCGAGCATTTTGTCCCATGCATCTGCGTCTTTTTTATTGGCAAACGTCATCTTCTCTTCACCCTTTCTGACCACAACATATTTGGTTTCGACTGCCATGATGCACCTCATTTACTGTGTTTATATACAGTATATTTCATTCAGCTTTTTTAGCCAACGGTTTTCTGCTTGCCATTTAAGCCAGCAGCTCTTCGAGGAAGGTTGCCAGCGCTTTGCGCGGATCGTCCTCTTCAGACACGATCATTTCAATGCCCCACTGCCCCAGTACCTCTTTCGCCACCGGATTATTACGGTTGGTGAACAGGTAGGATTTAGGCCGTGCGGTCGCCAGCCCGGTGCGGCCCCACATTTTGGTCAGGCGATAAAACAGCAGGCGGATATTGAAATCGCTGATGCTGTAGCCAACAAACAGCACGGAGTTACCCATGACATCATGGGTCAGTTTGATATCCAGCGGCGAGTCAAAATAGAGCCGCTCGAAGTAGCTGCTCTCGTCCAGCACGATGGAGGTATCATCGTCAAAATCGCCATGGAGTTTAATAATATGGCGCTTATCTTCGGTCAGCGACACCAGATCGGCGGCATTAGCGACCTTGCTGTACGGCACGTTGTGCGCTTCATGCGCCATCTCCAGCCAGCGGTCGTAATTAGTGGTATAGATGCGCGAGAAATTGCCCTGAGTGATCATGGTGTGGATTTCAGAGCTGCGTACGTCGATGTCCGGACGGTGCCACTCGCGATCCATCCAGCTGCGCAGCGGGCCGAGCGAGCCTTTGCGCTGTTTGTAATACTCCGCCAGCGACAAATGGGTGCCATAGGTATTGAAGATCTTCGGATCGTAGCCCAGCTCATTAGCCAGATGTGCAATCAGCTCGTGCCACTCCGGCAGTCCGAGATTGCGTGAGATGCCCGCACCGGCGAACAGAATCAGTTTGCCGGCATCGTAAGCGCGTTTGAGTTCCGGTTTCATGCCAGTCCCCGCGAAGTTTTCAGAAAGGTGGCAAAGCGATCCAGCGCCAGGCGGCGCATCGAGATTTCGTTTTTCAGTTCGCCCATTTCAGCGAACGTCTGGGTGTGCCCTTCGGGGATAAACACACAGTCCCACTGAAACTCACGCGGCCCCGCCGGCTCTCGTGCAATGGTGCCGCGCAGCTGGCCTTCAAACTGGTACATTTTGCGCCCGTCACAGTAGCCGAGAACGGTTTTGGCGGTCACGCCCGGGCTGTCCAGCCCGTTTACCAGTTTGGTAAAGCGTTCTGCGTTCAGCCGGCTCCAGAAGATGCGCGTCAGACCGGCGGGCAGGCCATTGAGCCCATCCAGATACAGACCGGTATGCTCGACAAACAGCGGGCGGCCAATGATTGAAAAGGCTTTAGTCAGTTTGTCACGAACCAGCTCCACCTCATTTTCGGTCTGAATCTCTTCAATACGGCGCGCAATGGGCACCACTTCGACACCCACCGGCTCAAGGATGGTACGCACCTCGGCCAGCTTGAGTTCATTAGCAGATAAGAAACGAATTTTCATTGCAATCAGTATGTTGAAAGTGGGTTAGTCCAACCTGGTGACGCGTATCCGGCTGCGGTTCCGGCTGTTATTGTCCGGCACGCTGTCGCCGCGCCGCGTGGTCATTCTACTCTGCGGCGACGTCACTGGCGAGGAACAATCGGGCCGCGCTGCGCGCGCCTTCGCCGGTATAGCGCATCGCTTATCGCTGGCGGCGTTAAATATTGCGCCTGAATGCGTTAATAGCGCTATTTGACGCCGCTTATGTCAAATATAAAAATCCGCGCTTAACGCGCAAATAATCTGAAAACAATTATGACAGTCGTCTCGCTTAAATATATTATGTGGCGTTTACACCTTCACGCGTCATGACAATAAAACCCGGAACCGTTTATGAACCCTTTGTTGAGTTCAGCCTGGTCGCGCATCCGTAATCTGCCCTTCATTCTGCAGGGTGATAGCCCGGAAAAAAAGCTCCGCCTGACGCTGCTGATTGCCGGCGTCGCCAGTATCGTGGCTGGTATCTTTATGGCAACCCTGAATTTCAGTCGCGGTCATCATGACATTGGCTGTCTGTATATCGCCAGTATAGCGCTGGGGGGCTACATCATCATCGGCGCCTTCAGCGACCGGCTGGAGCGGCATCTGGCGATCATTACCCATGCGTTATTATTTACCATCATCGTGCTGTTGCTGGTGGATAATCATCACGCTGCCGGCAAGCGTTCAGAATATAACTATCTGGTGGCCTTGATCGTAGGTTCGGCGCTGGTGTTGCGCCAGCAATCCTTTTATCTGAGTAAAATATTTCCGCTGCTGTGCCTGCTGTGTTATCTGTTTTTTGTCACCACCGGTCTGATCTGGGAAAATAATCGTTTTCATCTGAATATTCCGCAGGAAGCCGTTTTTACCGTTTTCAATTGTGCAGTGCCGGTGACGGCACTGCTGTCGACCGTGTTTACCTATGGCGGCAATTATTCCGCCACCGATCTTATCAAGCGCGAGCTCGCGTCCGCCATTGAGCGCCAGCAGCTGGAGCTCTATTACCAGCCGCAGGTCGATGGCGACAAAAATCTCATCGGTTTTGAAGCGCTGCTGCGCTGGAAGCACCCGGAGAAAGGCTTTATCTCGCCGGAAGTGTTTATTCCGGTAGCCGAAAAAAGCGGGCTGATTATCGATATCGGCAAGTGGGTGCTGGAGCGCATGCTGCAGCAAATCGTTGAGTGGGATCGCGTGCTGCGGCTGCCCCCGCTGGTGTTTTCCATCAATATCAGCCCGCTGCAGTTGATGCACCGCGACTTTACCCATGACACGCTGCTGACGCTGTCGCATTACAAAATCCGTCCCGAGCGGCTGAAGTTTGAAATTACCGAGACCACCTTTATTTACGATCAGCAGCGCATTGGGGATGTCATTAACCACTTCAGCCAGTTAGGGATTAAGTGGGCGATCGACGATTTCGGCGTCGGTTACTCTTCGCTTAAGTCGCTGAGTGATTTCGCTATTGATGATATTAAGATTGATAAATCCCTGATCATGCACATTTTTGAAAACGAATCGGCGGCGATTGTGGTGCAAAAGACCATTGAGTTGTCGCGCGCGATGGGGCTGAACGTGCTGGCGGAAGGCATTGAGAGCGAGGAGTATTTCGAGCACCTGCGCAATAAGGGCTGCCATTTATTCCAGGGCTACCATTTTGCCCGCCCGCTGCCCGCCGCCGAAGCATTGCAGTGGATAAAAAAAGCAGGGTAAACCGGGCGAGCCTTCATTTTTTAAGCCAGTGCGCAGCAATGCGCACCCTACGAAAGCCCGTGCGAGCTGTAGGGTCGCCATTTATGGTGACCACACCGTGCGCCTGACCACCCCGCCCTAATTATCCTGATAAACAATCCCGGGCGGATTAACCTGCGAAATCTCCACCGCCTCGCCCTCTTCACCCCATCTTGCCAGCACCTGGTGGTACTGGCCACCAGCGATAGCGCCGTTGATCGCCTGCTGCAGCGCGACGTCAAGGCCATTGCCCTTCTTCGTCGTGACCGCCACCCAGGCGCGAAACGGTCCGTGCCCGACAATTTTGGTTTGCCCGCGCGAAGCCACTTTCCACGCCGCCATGGCCTGCGGGCCAAATGACGCATCGGCCCGGCCAGAGAGCAGCGCCAGCGTGGCGAAGGCATCATCGTTGAGATAAATCGGCTGCACCGGGGCCAGGCCCTGCGCCCGATTCTTCTCATCCCAGCTCAGTAATATTCGCTCCTGATTGGTACCGGAGCCCACGTTAATCCGTTTGCCGGCCACGTCTTCCCGGCGACGAATCGCGCTGATTTTACTGTCCGCTTTCACCGCGAAGGCGTGGTTATCCGCGCGATAGGTGGCGAAATCAAACTTCTGCTTGCGCTCCTCGGTCACCGCGATATTAAACATCGCCACATCATAGCGCCCTGCCGTGATGCCCAGCGGCCAGTCCTCCCAGGCCGCCGGCACCAGCCTGAGTTTCAGACCGAGGCTGTCGGCCAGCAGGCGCGCAATGTCCGGGTCGCTGCCGATCAGCGTTTTATTATCGGACGCCCAGAGACCAATCGGCGGTGAATTATTGGCTGAAGTGGCGACGGTTAAATAGCCGGGGTGAACAAAATGAAATCCGGCGGGGATCTTCGCGATCGCCTGCGGATTGGCCGCCATGGTGATCGGCGTTTCGTTGTGACTGGCGTCCAGCTGTTGCGCACCTGTCGCGGGTGCCGCCAGCACCGCACCCGTCAGCGCGAGTATAATCACCGGCTTCATTACAGCACCCTGGCGAGGAAACGTTTGGTGCGCTCATGACGCGGCTGATTTAGCACCTGCTGGCTGCTGCCCTGCTCAACCACGCGCCCGTCAACCATAAACACCACGTTATCCGCCACTTCGCGCGCAAAGCCGATCTCGTGCGTGACAATCACCAGCGTGGTGCCGGATCGCGCCAGTTTTTTAATCACATCCAGCACTTCGCCCACCAGTTCCGGGTCGAGCGCCGAAGTCGGCTCATCAAACAGCATCACGCGCGGGTTAAGCATCAGCGCACGCGCAATCGCAATGCGCTGCTGCTGGCCGCCAGAGAGATGCCGCGGCCAGGCATCGGCTTTGTGCCGCAGGCCGACCACATCCAGCAGCTCACCGGCGCGATCGATCGCTGCCCGGCGCGACAGCTGACGATGGGCAATCGGCGCTTCAATCAGATTTTCCAGCACCGTCAGGTGCGGAAACAGATTGAAGTTCTGGAACACATAGCCGACGTTGATGCGCTGCCGCAAAATCGCCTTCTCTTTCAGCTCATAGAGTTTATCGCCGCGCCGCTGGTAGCCGATGTAATCGCCATCGATCTGAATAAAGCCTTCATCCACGCGCTCCAGATGATTGATGGTGCGCAGCAGCGTCGATTTGCCAGAACCGGACGGCCCGAGGATCACCGTCACCGAACCGGGAGCCAGCTCAAGCGACACCTCATCCAGCGCTTTATGCCGGCCAAACGTCTTGCTGACGCCGGTAATACTGATGGCGCCGGTGGTATGCAGATAGCGGTAATCAATGGCTTCGGACATGAGACAGCTCCTCGTTGACGGCAGGGTTCACGCTGCGGTTGCGCCACTGGCGCCAGCGCGAAGGTTGCGGTTCACGCGTGACGCTGCGTGCCAGCCAGCGCTCGACGCTGTGCTGCAGCAGCGACAGTACGGTGGTGATGATCAGATACCAGGCCGCCCCGACCATCAGCAGCGGGATCACCTGCTGGGTGCGGTTGTAGATCATCTGGATGGTGTAAAACAGCTCGGGCATCGCCAGCACATACACCATTGAGGTGCCCTTGGCGAGGCTGATGATCTCATTAAAGGTGGTGGGAATAATCGCGCGCAGCGCCTGCGGCAGAATGATGCGAAACGTGCGGCGCGACGACGATAATCCCAGCGCCGAAGCGGCTTCAAACTGGCCGTGATCGACGCCGAGAAACCCGCCGCGAATAATCTCCGCGCTGTACGCGCTCTGCACCAGCGTCAGGCCAATCACCGCCGCCGGGAACTGGCCGAGCACGTTGATGGTCTGGAAGTGCCCCCACGACAGGGCGGTGAACGGAATACCGAACGACAGCGTGTCGTACAGGTACGAGAAGTTATACAGAATAATCAGCACCACAATCAGCGGCAGCGAGCGAAACAGCCAGATATAGCCAAACGCCAGCGTGCTCAGCAGCCACGATGATGAGAGCCGCGCCAGGGCCAGCAGGCCGCCGAATATCAGGCTCAGCAGCGTGCCGCACAGCGTCAGCAGCAGCGTTTGCCCCAGGCCATTAAGGATCACCGGATCGAAAAACCAGCGGGCAAACACGCTCCACTCCCAGCGCGGATTAAAGGCCACGGAATCGATCACCGCCGCAAGGATAAATAGCGCGATGATGGCACCGACGGTACGCGCCGGATAGCGTGCCGGCACCACGGTCAAAGGTTGTTGCTTACTCATGGTGGCTCTCCTTAGCTGGCCTGCGCCACGTTGTGCACATCAATCACTTTGAGAAAACGCAGCCGGCCATCGTGCGGCGGCTGGCCGTAAATCTCCATATCTTCGCGCAGCTCAAACTGCGGCTGATAGCCGTGGCCGATATACAGCTGTACCGCTTCCGGCTGACGAAAACCGGTGGTGAGAAACACGCGCTGATAGCCTGCGCGTAGCGCCCGGCGCTCCAGCTCCTGCAGAATCAGCAGTGCCAGTCCCTGACGGCGCAGGTCACGCCGCGTCCAGATGCGCTTCAGTTCGGCGGTGGTAGCATCCCACGGTTTGTAGGCGCCCATGGCGATGATCTCACCGTCGCGCTCCAGCACGATAAACAGCCCGCGCGGCGGCAGATACCACTCGGTCAGCTCAACTTCATTGTGCTTCCTGAAGAAATCGCCGTAGCGTGCTGCATATTCACCAAACAGACCGTCAAGAATCGGCTGCAGCTCCGGCGCTTCCGGTGACACTTCGCGGAAAAATTGCTGGCTCATGCCGCCTCCTTAATCGCCCAGTCCGGGCGGATTGATCTCGGAACGATCCAGACGCTCCACGCCTTCACCCCAGCGGTTCAGCACCTTGTCGTAGTCACCGTTTTTGATCACGCCGTTGAGCGCGGTATTGATTGGCTGCACCAGCCCGTTGTCTTTCTTCACCGTCACCGCGATGTGCGCCGCCTTCGGCCAGCCGCCGTCCACACTGCCCACCAGCCGGGTCTTTTTGGTCAGCGCCGCTTTCCACGCGCCAATCACGTTAGGGCCGAAGTAAGCGTCGGCACGCCCGGCCTGTAGCGCCAGCGTCTGCGCAGCGTCATCTTTGGTATAAACCGGTGTGAAAGGCTTCAGTCCCTTAGCCTGATTCTCTTTATCCCAGGCCAGCAGGATGGCCTCCTGATTGGTGCCGGAGCCGACGATGATGCGCAGGCCGGCGATATCTTCTGCCTTGCTCAGCGAGGTAATCGGGCTGCTGGTTTTCACATAGAAGCCCAGCGAATCTTTGCGGTAGGTGGCAAAATCAAAACGCTGTTTACGATCTTTGGTCACCGTCACGTTGGTGATCGCCGCGTCATATTTGCCCGATGCCACGCCCAGCGGCCAGTCCTCCCACGAGGTGGGCACGATGTTGAGCTTCAGCCCGAGGCTGTCGGCCACCAGACGCGCGATATCCACCTCACTGCCCAGTAGCGTTTTATTGTCGTCGCTGAATACCGTGAGCGGCGGCGAGTTGAGTGCCGCCACCGCCACGGTGAACGATCCCGGCACGGCAAATTTGTGGCCCGCCGGAATTTGCGCCACGGCGGCAGGATTCTCTGGCGTGTTGATGGGCGTTTTATTGGCGGCAAGACTCACCTGCTGACCATTGACGGCCACGTCCTCGGCCAGTGCCGCACTGCTCAGGCTGAGTAACAGCAGCACAATCAGGGATTTTTTCTGCATAGCGTGTTTTCTCATCGTTATTGTGGTGTGAACTGGTTGAGCGGTTGTTTCAGACCAAAGCTGGCGCGCAGCGTGCTGCCCGGGTATTCGCGACGCGTCAGGCCGCGCGCCTGGAGAACCGGAATCACCTGATCAACAAAACGCTCGAAGGTGTCCGGCGTGCCGCCCTGAATAATGAAACCGTCAGTGGCTTCGGTTTCGAACCACAGCTGCAGACCATCCGCTACCTGCTGTGGCGTACCGTGAAACAGCGGACGCGGCGTTGCGGCTTCCAGCGCCGCCTGGCGCAGCGTATGGCCGTGTTCGCGCGCTTTGCGTTTGATTTCGTCGGTGGTGCTACGAAAGCTATTCTGGCCAATATCGCCAATGTCCGGGAACGGCTGGTCGAGCGGATACTGCGAGAAGTCGTGATGGTCAAAGAAGCGACCAAGGTAGTTGAGTGCATCCTCAATCGAGACCAGCGCCGCGGTGGTCTGGTACTGGCGCTCGACGTCTGCGTCATTCTCCCCCACGATCACACTGACGCCCTGGAAAATGTGCAGATCGCCCGGTTCACGCCCGTTCGCCACCAGCTGCTGCTTCACATCCCGGTAGAACGCCTGCGCCTCTTCGCGCGTTGGCTGATGGGTGAAGATGGCATCGGCATGACGCGCCGCCAGCTTGCGGCCATCTTCCGAGGCGCCCGCCTGAAAGATAATCGGCCGGCCCTGCGGCGTGCGCTCAATGTTCAGCGGCCCCTGTACCTGGAAAAAATCACCGTGATGATTCAGCGTGTGCAGTTTGTCAGGCGCATAGAACTGACCGCTGGCTTTGTTGCGCACAAACGCGCCCTCTTCCCAGGAATCCCACAACCCTTTCACCACCTGCAGGTACTCGTCGGCGATGCGGTAGCGCAGCGCATGCTCGGGATGCTGCTGACGCGAAAAGTTTTTTGCCGAGCCCTCCAGCGGCGATGTCACCACATTCCAGCCCGCGCGCCCGCCGCTGAGATGGTCGAGACTGGCGAACTGGCGGGCGACGGTGAACGGCTCACTGTAGGAAGTGGACACCGTACCGACCAGGCCGAGATGCTCGGTGACGCCGGCCAGCGCCGACAGCAGCGTCAGCGGTTCAAAGCGGTTAAGAAAGTGCGGGATCGATTTCTCATTGATGAACAGGCCATCGGCGACAAAAAGGAAATCCAGTTTGCCAGCCTCGGCTTTACGGGCGATACGGCGGGCGTAATCAAAACTGATGCTGGCATCCGCCTGCGCCGCCGGATGACGCCAGGCGGACATGTTGCCAGATGCGCCGTGCAGAATGGTGCCGAGGCGCAGTTGTCTTGCAGTCATAATCGTCTCTCTTTGCTCATGGCGCAGCCTGCCGGCGATAGCCTTATCGCCGTACAGCGCTGCCAGAAATGGAAGGAAATCAGTTAAGGATGGCGTCGCGACATCGCGCGTTTAGCTGCTGCAATGCCTGTTGCGCCAGCTGACTAAAGTAGTGTGCCGCCGGGGCGATCAGCGCTTCATCGGGGTTGAAGCCACCGTGATGCAGGCCAAATTCACTGGCGCTGCCAATGCTGACAAACGCGCCAGGGAGCTGCTGCAGGTAATAAGCGAAATCTTCGCCGCCAAGGTGTAGCTCAGCATGTTGCACCTGATAACCCACCTGCTGCGCCACCTGACTGGCAAACTGTGCCCAGTGGGCGTCGTTCTCCAGCACCGGCGGTCCCGGATGCCAGCTAAAGGTGGCCGTGGCACCGCTGGCGGCGGCGATATTGACCACCACCTCGCGTGCACGCTGCTCCAGCTGCGCGCGCACCTGTTTATCGTGCGTACGCACCGTGCCGCCAAATTCCGCTTCAGCCGTCGGCTGACCGTCGTGCCTGTGCGCATCAATCCGCGTGACGCTCAGCACCAGACTGTCCAGCGTATTAAAGCTGCGGCTGGTGAGGGATTGCAGCGCCTGAATAATCTGGCTGGCGACCAGGATGCTGTTCACGTCCGCGCGGGTGCTGTGCACGCGCACCACAAATTTATCGGCGTTTGCGTAAAACGCACCGCTGCGCGTGGCAAAGGTGCCCGTGGGCAAACCCGGTTCGTTGTGCATGCCAAAAATCGCCTGTACCTGATCCAGCACCCCCGCGTCGATGAACTGGCGCGCGCCCTGAGCAATCTCTTCCGCCGGCTGGAACAGGATGCGCACCCGCCCCGGTAGCTGAGCTTCCCGTGTTTTCAGCTGCAGCGTGGCACCCAGTATCACTGCACTGTGCACATCGTGACCGCAGGCGTGCATGACGCCGGCTTGCCGTGAACGAAAAGGCAGCCCGGTGGCTTCATGGATCGGTAATGCATCGATATCGGCACGCAGGGCAATCAGGGGCGCGCCCTGACCTACTTCCGCCACCACGCCGGTGTGCAACGGATAATCCAGCAGGCGCACGTCAGCCTGCTGCAGCCAGCGGCGCAGCCGCGCGCTGGTTTCCACTTCATGACCGGAGAGTTCCGGCCAGCTGTGCAGCTCGCGCCGCCAGTCAATCAGCTGCTGTTCGCTTACTATCGTCACAGGACCTCCCGGTCAGGCGCTAACCAGACGATGCGTCGCCAGCAGTTCGAGGGATTTCACCCGCGCCTGCTCCTCCGCCACCGGCGTATCAATAACAAACTCTTCAATGCCGTAGCGCTGGTGCAGCGCATCAAGCTGCGCGTGCACCTGTGCCGCGGTCCCTTTCAGCAGCGACGGCGTGCGTGGCTCAATCACGTAGTCACTGAAGCCGCCCTGACGCACATAGCGCTCAGCCTGTTCAATGCTGCCGACGTTAACGCTCTGTCCGCCCGTCACGCTGACGTGATAAATGCGCAGTGTGTCGACCAGCAGGTCAGCTTCTGCCGGCGAATCCGCCACCACCACCTGCACCGCCACCAGCGCACGCTGACCCTGACTGTGCTGGCGATAGCTGTTCAGCACCTGTGCCATCAATTGCGGATCGCCGTTGTGGTGTGCGGCGAACACCAGCTGCCAGCCGAGCTCTGCCGCCAGTCGGGCGCTCGCTTCGCTGGCTCCGAGCAGAAAGCGATTGGCCGGACGCGGCGGCTGCGGCGTGGCGCGCAGGATCTCCTCATCCCCCACCGGCGGCACACTGAGCCAGCTATCCAGCAGCGCCAGCTGTTCGGCAAAGCTGCCTTTTTCCTGCTGGTGCACCCCCAGCTGCAGCGCGCGGGTGGAAAGCGGCAATCCGCCGGGCGCTTTCCCCACGCCCAGGTCGATACGTCCAGGTGCCAGGGCAGCCAGCAGGTTGAAGTTTTCCGCCACTTTATAAGGGCTGTAGTGCTGCAACATCACGCCGCCGGAACCCACGCGGATATGCCGGGTCTGGCCAATAATCCAGGCAATCAACAATTCCGGCGAAGGACTCGCCAGCTGGTCGCTGTTATGGTGCTCCGCCAGCCAGAAGCGGTGATAACCCCAGGCTTCCGCGCGCTGAGCCAGCTGCAGTGTGCGATGCAGGGCCTGCGTGGCGCTCTCACCTGCTGCAATCGGTGATTTGTCGAGCAAACTCAGTCGGTATGACATGCGCCTGTTCCTTATTTCGATGAATAGGGTTGCGATGAATATGGCGCTTAGTGTGGCGGGGAGATTTATATTTCGTAAAACAACTAAATCGGCAAAGCGATTCAGGAAATGAGAAATAGTCATAATACTGGTGGATGAAAGCCTGATTTTTCGTAAAGCGGATTTCGCTTTCTGTCGGGTTAACATTACGCGAGCCGGTAATGATCCGCAGCAGCAATAACCTCAGTGCAGGTTTTCAGGTTGAGAAAAAACAATTTTTATCGAGCCAGGAAAACAACCCGGTAATTGCGGCATACAATTAATTCTCCGCTTTTGTTATTTTCGCAAAAGCTTAGTGCAATTCATTGGTTCAACTCACGGGTTGCACATTTGATGATGATTTCAGCCCACCGGGCACTTGATAACAAAGGAAATCATCATGAAGACGCATTTTCACTTGCGGGCGCTGAGCTTAGCCCTGCTGACAGGGATATTTAGCGCCCACGCGGCGGAGACGCCGGTCAAAGGCGGCACGCTGATTTATCTGGAACAGCAGGCACATACCAATCTTTATCCGCCGGCCGGGGGTTTTTATCCCAACGGCGGCATTCTTAATCAGATCACCGACAAACTGACGTGGCAAAATCCGAAAACGCTGCAGGTGGAACCGTGGATTGCCGAAAGCTGGAGCAGCAACGCGGATAAAACGGAATACACCTTTAAAATTCGTCCTGGCGTCACCTTTTCCGATGGCACGCCGCTGGATGCGAATGCCGTGGCGAAAAACTTTGATACTTACGGACTCGGTAATAAAGCCCAGCGCCTGCCGGTGTCTGAAGTGATTAATAATTACGAACGCAGCGAAGTGATTGATCCCCAGACGGTGAAGTTTTATTTCAAACAGCCCTCACCTGGATTTTTACAGGGCACGGCCACCATTGGCTCCGGACTGGTTTCGCTCAGCACGCTGCAGCGCAGTTTCGATCAACTCGGCGATGCGCGCCATATTATTGGCTCCGGGCCATTTGTGGTCAGCGATGAAAAGCTCGGGCGGGAAGTGGATTTAACCGCGCGCAAAGATTACCAGTGGGGACCGAAAAACAGCACCCAGCAGGGACCGGCGAATCTGGCTGGCATCAAATTTATCGTCACACCGGAAGATAGCGTGCGCATCGGCGCGCTGCTGGCCGGTCAGGCCGATTTTATTCGCCAGGTGCAGGCGTATGACGAAAAACAGGCGCAGCAGCAGGCGTTCCCGGTTTACGCTGCGCCGACGCGTGGCGTCAACGACAGCATCAGCTTCCGCCCGGATAACCCGCTGGTCAGCGATCTGCGTGTACGTCAGGCGCTGTTGCACGCGACCAACGCGCAGCAGGTGGTGCAAACGCTGTTTTCACCTAACTATCCGCAGGCCACCTCGGTACTCGCCGCCTCGGCCGCCGGATATGTCAACCTCGCGGACAAACTGAAATACGATCCCGCCCGCGCCAGGCAACTGCTTGATGAGGCTGGCTGGCAGCCCGGCAGCGACGGCATCCGCGCCAAAGCGGGGCAAAAGCTGGCCCTGACCGTGTATGAATCGCTGCCGCAGCCGCAGAACAAAGAAGTGCTGCAGCTGGTGGCCCAGCAGTGGCGTCAGGTTGGCGTCCAGCTCACGGTGAAAGCCGGTGACGCCGGCAGCCGCACGCTGGACAACCTCGATCCGCTAAAAACCCCGCTCACGGTCTCGGAAGTGGGCCGCGCCGACCCGGACGTGGTGAAGAGCATGTTTTATCCCGCCAACCGCGATGCGCTGCTGCAAAAAGGCGGCTCCAGCGACAAAGTCCGGCATTTCCGTGACGACCAACTCAACAAGCTTTTGGTGGCGATCTCGGCCGAAGTCGATCCGGCGAAACGTCTGGCGCTCACCGGAGACGCCCAGCGTTATCTGCTGGATCAGGCTTATGTGATCCCGATCTTTGAAGAGCCGCAGGTGTTTGCCGGCGCGCCGTGGCTGAAGGGCGTGAGCTTTGAAGCCGTAGGCCGACCGTCGTTCTACGGCGCATGGCTGGAAAAACATTGAGAGGATGATGATGCGACACGCACTGCTGAATAGAGCGGGACAAAGCCTGCTGGTGTTATGGGCGGCGTTTACCCTGTCGTTTCTGCTGCTGCAGGTGCTGCCGGGCGATGCAGTGCTGATCAAGTTCCAGAATCCGGATCTGGGTCTCAGCCCCCAGCAAATCGCAGAGATGCGGCAGGCCTACGGTGCCGATAGCCCGATCTGGCAGCAGTATCTGCATACGCTGCTGGCGATGCTGCGCGGTGACTTTGGCTACTCGGTGCAGGCAGGTGTGCCGGTCAGCGATCTGCTGCGCAGCAATCTGCCCGCCACGCTGCAGCTGGCGCTGGCCGGATTTGCCGTTGCCTGCGTGATGGCCTTCGCACTGGCGGCGCTGGCGCGACTGCCTGCGCTGCGCCTGCTGCGTACGCTATTGCAGTCGCTGCCGGCACTGTTTATTTCGCTGCCGACGTTCTGGCTTGGCATCGCGCTGATTCAGCTGTTCTCCTTTCAACTGCGCTGGATCCCGGTGATCAACCCATCGCCCCTGCAGGGGCTGATTCTGCCGGTGCTGACCGTCGCCGTGCCCATCTCCGCCCCACTGGCCCAGATTCTGCTGCGCAGCATCGATCAGGTTGCTACTCAGCCGTTTGTCGCCGTGGCCCGCGCCAAAGGTGCCAGCGCACAACACGTGCTGTGGCGCCATATCATGCGCAACGCGCTGCTGCCGGTGCTCAATGTGGCCGGTTTGCTGCTGGGGGAATTGATCGCGGGCGCGCTTATTACCGAAACCGTGTTCGGCTTAAGCGGCATCGGTCAGCTGACCCAGCAGGCGGTCAACAATCAGGATGTGGCGGTGTTACAGGCGGTGGTGATGATCTCCGCACTGGCGTTTGTGCTGATCAACCTGCTGGTCGATCTGCTGATGCCGCTGTTCGACCCACGTCTGCAAACCGTAGCCGGAGGAAATTCATGAGTCTGGTCGATTACTCTACCGCGCGTCAGGGACAGCCGGCCTTGCGGCGCGATCGTGCCCGTCGCCTGCAGCCCGGCTTGTGGCTGGCATGGACGGTGCTGGCGCTGGCATTTGTGGCGGCCGTGGCACCGCAACTGTTCACCCACTATAGCCCGACCGAAGGCATTGCCGGCGCGCAGCGCTTAGCGCCGCACAGTATGCACTGGCTCGGCACCGATCAACTCGGACGCGACCTGCTGGCGCGCATCGTCTATGGTGCCTCGCAGTCGCTCTCTGCGGCGGTCGCAGCGGTGGCGATGGGGCTCACTGGCGGAACCGCGCTGGGCGTCCTGGCCGGGGCCGTGGGCGGCCGCACTGAACAGGCGCTGATGCGACTGGTTGATGTGCTGCTTTCAATCCCGGCGCTGCTGCTGTCATTAAGCCTGCTGATCCTGCTGGGTTTTGGCACCGTGCACGCTGCGCTGGCGGTGGGCATCGCTTCGATTGCCAGTTTTGCCCGGCTGGCGCGCGGCGAAGTGGTGCGGGTACGCCGCAGTGAATATGTGGAAGCGGCTTTCGGCAGTGGCGGCCGTTTCTGGCAGGTACTGTGGCGCCACATTGTCCCGAACTCGCTGACCGCGGTGATTGCCTTCGCCGCACTGCAGTTCGGTCAGGCCATTCTGGCGCTCTCAACCCTCAGCTTTCTCGGCTATGGCACGCCGCCACCGACCCCCGAATGGGGTTTGCTGATCGCCGAAGGCCGCAACTATCTGGCTACCGCGTGGTGGCTGACTACCTTTCCCGGCGTGGTGGTGGTCGCCGTGGTGCTGGCGGCGAATCGCGTCAGCCGTCAGCTGGCAGGAGGTGACGCATGACAGCGCTATTAAGCGTGGAAAACCTCAGCCTCAGCTATCGCCAGCGCGGCGTGTGGCGTGAAGTGGTGCATAACGTGAGCTTTACCCTGCAGCCGGGCGAAATGGTGGCGCTGGTCGGTGAATCCGGCTCAGGCAAAACCACCACGGCCCAGGCGATTATCGGTCTGCTGGCGGACAATGCCCGGCGCGATAGCGGTAAAATTTTGCTGAACGGCACCGATATCGCTGGCTGGTCATCCCGGCGCATGGACAGCGTGCGCGGCGTGCATATCAGCCTGGTGCCGCAGGATCCCGGTAATTCGCTTAATCCGGTGAAGACCATTGGCGATCAGGTTGGCGAGATCCTGCAGCTGCATCAGAAGCTTAGCCGGACCGCGCGCCAGCAGCGCGTGCTGGAGCTGCTGCAAAAAGTTGGACTGAGCCATCCGGAGCAGCGCCTGCATCAATATCCGCATCAGCTCTCTGGCGGGATGAAGCAGCGCGTGCTGATTGCCATCGCCCTCGCCCTGCAACCACAGTTGATCATCGCCGATGAGCCGACCAGCGCGCTCGATGTCACGGTGCAAAAGCGCATTCTCGATCTGCTTGACCAGTTGCGCCGTGAGTTCGCCACCGCCGTGCTGTTTGTCACCCACGACCTGGCGCTGGCCGCGGAACGCGCGGACCGTCTGCTGGTGTTTCGTCACGGCGAGATCCAGGAACAGGGAAGCGCAGCGACGCTGGTCAGCGCGCCACAGCATCCTTACACCCGCCAGCTGTTACAGGACGCGGTGCCCGATGCTGCCGCTCTGCCTTATCCGTCCGCAGCCCGTTTTTCCACGCCGGCGATTGAGCTCAACGCCATCGATAAACAGTTTGCGCTTGGCAGGCAGCAGACGCTGACGGTGGCGAAAGCGGTCAGCCTGACGGTGCCACGCGGTACGACGCACGCGCTGGTGGGTGAATCCGGCTCCGGCAAAACCACGCTGGCGCGCATTCTGCTTGGCTTTGAACGCGCCGATCGCGGCAAAGTGGTGATCGACGGCATTGATGCCAGCAGCCTGCGCGGCGAAGCGCTGCGTCAGCTGCGGCGCAAAATCCAGTTTGTTTACCAGAATCCGTTCGCCTCGCTCGATCCGCGCCAGACGCTGTTTAACATCATTGAAGAACCGCTGCGCAACTTTGACTCGCTCAGCGCCGCCGCGCGCCAGCAGCGGGTGCACGAGGTGGCGCAGCGCGTGGCACTGCCGCTGGATCTGCTGACGCGCAAGCCGCGCGAGCTGTCCGGCGGCCAGCGTCAGCGCGTCGCCATCGCACGGGCGTTGATCCCGCAACCGGCGATCCTGGTGCTGGATGAGGCAACGTCAGCACTGGACGTCACGGTGCAGGCGCAGATTCTGCAGCTGCTGCAACAGTTGCAGCGCGAGCTGGGCCTCACCTATCTGTTTATCACCCACGATTTGGCCACCGTACGACGACTGGCACACAGCGTTACCGTGCTGCGCGCCGGCGAAGTGGTTGAACAAGGTGACACCGTCACACTGTTCAATGCGCCGCAGCATCCCTACACCCGCGCGTTGATTGACGCCATTCCGGTTTTCCGTCCGCTGATTAAGGAGTCTGCATGACGCGCAAACGCATCGGTTTTTTTACCCGCCTGCTCGACGACACCACGGCGCAACAGCGCTACCGGCTGGCGACGGAACAAATTCAGCACGCTGAACGCTGCGGATTTGACAGTGCCTGGATCGCGCAGCACCACTTTCATGAAAAGGAAGGCGGGCTGCCCTCGCCGCTGGTGTTTCTTGCCCACGTGGCCGCGCACACCCGTCATATCCGCCTCGGCACCGGCATCATCACCCTGCCGCTGGAAAATGCCCTGCGCGTGGCCGAAGACGCGGCGGTGCTGGATCTGCTGAGCGACGGACGCCTGGAAATTGGGCTCGGCTCCGGCGGCACGCCAACCTCATTTTTGCCGTTTGGCCTGACCAGCGAACAGCGCGCCGGCGTGTTTGCCGACCAGTTGCATACGCTGCTCAGCGCGTGGCGCGGCGACACGCTGGCCCATCCGGACAATCATCTCTATCCGCCGGCGCCCACGCTGGCGCAGCGCGTGTGGATCGCCACCTTTTCCGTTGCAGGCGCGACGCGTACCGGCCAGGCCGGTCACGGGCTGATGTTATCGCGCACCCAGCCGCGGCCGGCGGGTCAGCCGGACCTGTCGCTGCAGCAGCTGCAAAACCCGATGATCGATGCTTATCTCGCGGCGCTGCCGTCGGGCGTGGCGCCCCGCATCCTGGCTTCACGCACCGCGTTTGTTGCCGACTCGAACGACTACGCGCGCCGCCTTGCCGCGCCCGGTCTGCAACGCCAGGCAGAGCAGTTTCGCAAGGCGGGCCACGACATCACCGGCAGCACTCTGGAGAGCCACGCGCGCCAGCTCGATGCACATATCGGCGATGCGGACGCGGTGCTGGCTTCGCTGCTGGCCGACAGCACGCTGACGCGCGCCACCGACATCACCTTCCAGGTGCACTCTATCGATCCGCCGCACGCCGATACGCTGCGTTCGGTGGCGTTAATTGCTGAACATATTGCCCCCACGCTGCGTGCGCTGGGGACCGCTTAACAGGAGAAAACCATGTCTCAGGCTACAGATTTACTGGCGGCGCTGGCCGATATCGACCCGGCGGCGCAACTGGCAGAGGCGCGCAGCGTGCGTCAGGCCGCGACCCGACACGCACAGGGCAGCTATGAGGTGCTGTTTGGCCAGGATGACGACGATTTCCCGCTGGCGCAGCGTTACGCGCTCGCCGGGCAGGTCGCGGGCTGGCACGGCGTCACATCATTGCAGGCACACTATCAGCAGCAATCCAGCGAAACCCCGACAGATACGCGCTTTGCCGCCGGTCGCGCCTTTGCTGAACTGCTGAGCCTGCATCCGGTCGACGCCACACCGCAACAACTGACCACGCTGCGCCATGCCGGCTGGACGCCACGCGGCATCGTCACGCTGGCGCAGCTGGTGGGATTTGTCAGCTTTCAGAGTCGCCTGCTGACCGGCCTGCGCCTGCTGAGCGGTGAAGCATCGCGCGCGCAGCCGCATGCGGTGGCCGGCAAATGGCATAGCGCCCCGCTCACGGCCAGCGGTCAGACTGCGCTCACCGCATTTACCCAGCAGGAGCTGGGCTGGGAGCCGTGGCTGGCAGCCAAACCGCTCAGCGAGTTTACAGCGGAAGAACAGGCGACGCTGGCAAAAAACGGTCATAGCGAGTCCGACTATTTCCGTCTGCTGGCGCGCAATCTGCCGCTGCTGGAACAACGCACGCTGACGGATAAAGGCATCTTTTATACGCCGGGCGGTTTGCCTCGCGCCGAGCGTGAACTGGCGGCTACGGTAGTGAGTAAAGTCAACGGCTGCATTTACTGCGCGTCCGTGCATGCCCGCAAAGCCAGTCAGCTGTCAAAAGATGAGACTGCGGTGCAGAAACTCCTGAATGTCGCGCCGGGTGCCGAGCTGGCACACGGCCAGTCCGTGCGCTGGGCGGCGATTATCGATTTTGTCGCCACCTTATCGCTAACCCCGGTCGCCAGCAGCCAGACCCAGCTGCAGGCGCTGCGCGAGCAAGGACTGGATACGCTGCAGCTGCTGGACCTGATCCAGTCCGCCGCATTTTTTGCCTGGGCCAACCGCCTGATGCTAACGCTGGGCGAACCTTTCTTACCTGAACAGCCGCAGGGATGACCATGACACACACGTTATCTGCCACACCGGCAGCGTTTACTGACCATTTTTATATCACCATTCACGGCAAAGGCGCTCACGCTGCACGTCCGCATGAGGGCATCGACAGTATCGTTACCGGCAGCCACATCGTCAGCGCGCTGGCGGCCGCCGGCCTGGATGTCACCCGCTTTCAGGGTGGCAACAGCTGGAACGTGCTGCCGCCAGAGGTCGTCGTGGAAGGCGTGCTGCACAGCGAGGATGCCAGTGCGCGCCAGCGATCATCGGCGCAGGCCGCGACGCTGGTCAGCCATATTGCCCGGGCGTTCGGCGCCGAAGCGCAGCTCGCCTGGCAACCGCAACGCGAAGCCGAACGCAGCGCGACACCGCGGTCATCGTAATGATGCGAACCAGGAGGCAGATAATGGCGATACCGGTACCCGTTCCACAGCTCGATCATGCAGTGATCAATGTTGCCGATCGGCTGGATGACGCCAGCGCGCTGTATCGCCGGCTCGGTTTCCAGCTCACGCCACGCGGCCATCATTCGCTGGGCTCCAGTAATCATCTGGCGGTATTTGGTGATAATTATCTGGAACTGCTGGGCTATGAAGCCGGGCGTGCGCACCGGCGTCAGGATATCTGGCAGGCACCGACGGGCCTGAGCGGTCTGGTATGGAAAACCGGCGATGCCGATGCAGTGTGGCGCTATCTGGAAAGTCAGGATATTGATGGCGATCCCGCCGCCAGTTTTTACCGACCGGTGCAGTTGCCGGATGGCAGCGCACAGCAGGCGCGTTTTCGCACCGTTCGCCTGCGCCCCGCACTGGTGCCAAACGGACGCAGTTTTTTCTGCCAGCATGAGACACCGCAGGCGGTCTGGCAGCCAGTGTGGCAGCAACATCCCAACGCGGTGACCGACATTATTGAGTTTGTGGTGGTGGCGCAGGATCCGGCAGCCGCCGCGCTGCCCTACAGTCGTTTATTTGGTGCCGATAAGCTCACCGCCTGCCAGCAGGGCGCGTTTGTGCTGAAAGCGGGCGTGGCCACCGTGCGCTTTGCCGCTGCGCACTATGTGACGCAGCGCTTTACCGGCCTGCCGCCCGATTATGACGGCAGTGCGCGTATGGCCGCGCTGACGCTGCGCAGCAGCGACTTACGCAGGGTGAAAGCCAGCCTGCTGCTGGGCGATGTGCCTTTCCGCGAAGAGCCAGACGCCATCGTGGTCAGCGCGGAACAGGCCAGCGGCGTGGCGCTAAGGTTTCAGCTATGAAAGCATTGCCGGAGTAGATTGCCTGCTGAGGACCAGGCAAGCGAACCAGATCTTAATCTCATCGCTTACTGTAGAAATAGAAACACGACAACAGGCCGTTATTAAAACGGCCTGTTGCAATGACTATGACGCCTGATTTGCAGCGTATAATTTATTATTTATACACTGTTGCCGTACCCTGTATTTTCTTACCTTCTTTGCCGGAGGTGATCACAAAATATTTACCCCCCATCTCATCGGCCTTTTTCGAGATTTCAGCCATGGCCTCTGCCGGTGAACTGTATTCATTATTGGTACTAACCTTACCAACTTCCTGATACTGCTTAGCCTCTTCTTTAGTAATCTCCTGCGCTGCCAGAGCCGATAAAGAGAAAGTTGACGCCACCAGCAATGACGTTATTGCTACCGTAATTTTTTTCATAAATCACCCCAGATTAATTGATTCCATCCCGTTCCGGATGGCCTTTTAAGGCTTAGGTGAGCCATAAAAATAACGCAAACCTGAACGCTAAAAAATATGACCCGCCTCGTAAAAAATAACCAGGCACTTTCAGTTCGCGGGAAAATAATTCATATATTACAATGCATTAAGTTATTTTGAGCTTATTAAAATTAAGAAATACCTTAGCCGAAATGCGGAGCAGTGCGATACGGCAGAAAAAAATCACTCTGCTGCTCACATTTTTAAAATAGCACTTGGCATTCCAGTTATGAGCCGCTATGGTTGCTACATAACCAGATACACAGCCTGCTCATTTTTTGCATTTTTATACCTTGGTTACTTATATCCTCTCGCACACCGCATATTTTTCGCCTGCACGCAGCCTGCGTGCAGCGGGCCACGCTTTAATAAAAACTATTTAAAATCACAGATAATCAGACTGACTGAGCACCGCCATTCCGCACCGGGAAATAGCCATCAAAAAGATGCGTTTATTCATCTGCCGTCCTTTCAGGGTAAGGAGGAAATAACCGTCTGCGCAGCACTTATTCGGTCGGAAAAATTCTGACCTGGTCGGAATACAATTATCGGAGTGCAGAAATGTCCAGATTACCTTTTAGCAAGTCACTATTAGCGTCCATGCTATCTGTGGCCTGCTGTTCCTGGAGCGCCCATGCGGCTCCTCAATCCCCGACGCCCTCTACCGCGCCCGAGCAAAATTCGGGCAAGCCTAACATCGTGGTGATTTTTGGCGATGACATTGGCTACTGGAACATCAGTTCCTATAACCAGGGCACCATGGGATACAAAACGCCCAACATCGACAGTATTGCCGCCGAGGGCGCCAAATTCACCTCGTATTACGCGGAGCAAAGCTCCACCGCCGGACGCTCGTCGTTTATCACCGGGCAGATGCCGTTCCGCACCGGCATGAGTAAAGTCGGTATGCCAGGTGCACCGCAGGGTCTGCAGAAAGAAGATCCGACCATTGCCTCGATCCTGAAACAGCTCGGCTATGCCACCGGTCAGTTTGGTAAAAACCATCTGGGCGATCGCAATGAATTCCTGCCTACCGCACACGGCTTCGATGAGTTCTTTGGCAATCTGTATCACCTGAACGCCGAAGAAGAACCGGAGAACCCGGACTATCCGAAGGATCCTGAGTACCGTAAACAGTTCGGTCCGCGCGGCGTCATTAAAGCCAGCGCGGATGGCAAGGTTGAAGATACCGGGCCCCTAAACGTGAAACGTATGGGCACGGTGGATGAAGAGTTCCTCGCCGCCAACAACGATTTCATGGAGCGTCAGGTCAAAGCGGGCAAACCGTTTTTTACCTGGTTCAACACCACGCGCATGCACAACAAAACGCACATTAAACCGCAGGATCAGGGCGTGACCGGCCTCGGCGACTACGCAGACGGCATGGTTGAGCACGATAAAATGATCGGCGAGGTGCTGAAGAAAATCAAAGATCTGGGTATCGAAGATAACACCATCGTGATTTACACCACCGACAACGGTCCGATGATCGCCACCTGGCCTGATTCCGGCATGACGCCATTCCGCGGCGAGAAAAATACCGGCTGGGAGGGCGGGTTCCGCGTCCCAGCGATGATCAAATGGCCGGGACACATTAAGCCTGGCACGATGATCAACGATATTTTCGGCAGCAATGACTGGTTCCCGACGCTGGTTGCCGCAGCGGGCGTGCCGGATATCAAACAGCAGCTGCTGAAAGGCTATAAGACCAGCGCCATGACCTACAAAGTGCATCTGGACGGTTACAACCAGCTGGATTTCCTGCAGGGCAAAGGGCCCGATCAGCGTAATGAGTTCTTCTACTGGAGCGATGACGGCGATCTGTTAGCGATGCGCTACGGTCGCTGGAAAGCCCATTTCATGATTCAGGAACACACCGGCCTCGACCTGTGGAAATATCCGTTCGTTAAACTGCGCACGCCACTGATCTTCGACCTGGAGATCGACCCGCTGGAGCGCGGTGACAGCGGTATGGATTACAACCACTGGTTCTATGACCGTCTGTTCCTGCTGGGTGGCGCGCAGAAATATGCCGCAGAAATGCTGCAAAGCTTTAAAGAGTTCCCGCCTCGTCAGAAACCCGGTTCCTTCACCGTTTCGGATGTGCAGAAACTGATTGACGAAGGCAGCCCGGCCACTAACTGAGTTAAGACTCACAGCCGGGCACGCCGTGCCCGGTATTCGGAGGCATTGATGAAATACAGCACCACACTGCCGGTTCGCCCGTTGCCCTCGGCGGAAAAATACAACGGCATCGGCCCGGCGTATAAACGCCGCTTTCACGTGATGGCCAAGCCCACCGGCTCGCGCTGCAATATCGACTGCAACTACTGTTTTTACCTGCATAAAGAGCAACTGCTGCAGCAGGATCATCACAGCGGCATGTCTGATGAGGTGCTGGAAAACTATATTCGCCAGTACATTGATAGTCAGGATGGCGATCAGGTGGTGTTCTCCTGGCAAGGCGGTGAACCGACGCTGATGGGGTTGCCGTGGTTCGAAAAGGTGGTGGCGCTGCAGCAAAAGTATCAGAAGCCAGGACAACGCATCGAGAATGATCTGCAAACCAATGGCATCCTGCTGAACGATAGCTGGGCGCGCTTTCTGAAGCAGCATCACTTTCTGGTCGGGCTGTCGATTGATGGCCCGCGCGAGTTGCACGATCGCTATCGCGTAACACGCAGCGGTAAACCGACTTTCGACAAAGTGATGGCGGGTGTGGCGGCGCTGCAACGCCACGGCGTGCCGTTCAACGCGCTGGTCACGGTCAACCGGACCAATGCACGCTTTCCGCTGCAGGTGTACCGCTTTCTCACGCGCGAACTGGGCGCGACCTATCTGCAATTCAATCCCTGCGTTGAGCCAGTCGATTTTACCCAAACCGCGCCGCAGTTCTGGCGCGATGACAGCATCCCGGTGAGCGGTTCCCGCCGCGCGCGGCCAGGCGATCTCGACTCGGTGGTGACCGACTGGTCGGTCGATCCCGATGACTGGGGACGCTTTCTCATCGCCGTGTTTGAGGAGTGGGTCAACAACGATCTAGGGCGCGTACAGGTTAACCTGTTTGAAACGGCGGTGGCGCAAACCCTGGGCCTGCCGGGCCAGATCTGCGTGACCTCAGAGTTCTGCGGCAAGGGCCTCGCCATTGAAAAAAACGGTGATATCTATGCCTGCGATCACTACGTCTATCCGGAGTATCAGCTGGGCAATATTGCCAACACTAAACTGGCGCACCTGGCGTTTTCCGAACGGCAAAAAGCGTTTGGCCTCGGGAAACGCGACACCCTGCCCGCCGTCTGCAAACGCTGTCCTTACCTCAAATTATGCTGGGGCGAATGCCCGAAAAACCGCATCGTGCGCAGCGCAGAGGGTGAACCCGGCCTTAACTATCTCTGTCCCGGCATCAAAGCGTTTTTTTCCTATGCTCAGCCGATCCTGGTAGGTATCGCCACGCTGCTTGAGCGGGAAAAACAGGGAGTGACGCAATGACCCTGCGGCAACGGTTTCTCGACCTGGAAGCGAGCATGAACCAGCAGGTGCTGGGTCAGCCAGAGCTGGTGCGCATGCTGATTATCGCGCTGCTGTGCGACGGCCACGTTCTGCTGGAAGGACTGCCCGGACTGGCCAAAACCCGTGCGGTGCGTGAGCTGGCGCGCCACATTGAAGGCGACTTCAGCCGCATTCAGTTCACACCGGATCTGCTGCCCTCGGATATCACCGGCAGCGAAATTTATCAGCAACACGCCACGCGTGAAGAGGAGCAGTTTCGTTTCCGGCCAGGCCCGGTGTTCGGCAACCTGATTCTGGCCGATGAGATCAACCGCGCCTCGGCCCGCGTGCAGTCGGCGTTGCTGGAAGCCATGGAGGAGCGTCATGTCACGGTGGCGGGCAACAGCTGGCCGCTGCCCGGCGTGTTTATGGTGCTGGCGACGCAGAACCCGGTTGATCAGGAAGGCACCTGGCCTCTGCCGGAAGCGCAGCTGGATCGCTTCCTGATGAAAGTGCTGGTGCACTATCCCTCGAAAGAGAATGAACAGCGCGTGATGCAGCTGGTGCGCGCCGAACAGCAGGCAAAATATCGCGAACAGGACACCTCTGCCGTCAGCGCCGCTGCGCCGCCGCCGGTGAAAATCAGCCAGGCGGATATGGGTTGCTGCTGGCAGGCCATCTCCGACATTTACGTCGCGCCCACGGTGGAAGATTACATCGTCTCGCTGGTGGAAATGACGCGCCAGCCGCAGCAGGTCAGCGACACCTTTGCCAGTTATGTGGCGCTGGGTATCAGCCCGCGCGGCACGCTGGCACTGGACCGCGCCGGGCGCGCGCAGGCGTGGCTCGAAGGGCGTGATGCGGTGTTGCCGGACGATATTCAGCGCATTGCCCCGGCCGTGCTGCGGCATCGTCTGCTGCTGAGTTATCAGGCCAGCGCCGACCAGGTGACCGCCGATGACGTGGTGCGCATGCTGCTGGATGCGGTGGTCGCATGACGGATACCGCACTGGCCGTCACCCTGCCCGGCCTGCTGGCGCTGGCGGGTGCAGCGCAGCAGCTGCGCAATCCGCCGGCTCAGCTGCCACCCGGCGCGATGGCCGGCGAGCGCGTGTCGCGTCAGCAGGGACGCGGACTCAATTTTGACAGCCTGCGCCGCTATCAGCCGGGCGATGATGTGCGGCTGATCGACTGGCAGGCCACCGCGCGTCTGCGCACACCCTGGGTGCGCTTGTATAACGAAGAGCGCGAGCGGCCGGTATTTCTGCTGGTCGATCAGCGCCTGGATATGTATTTCGCCACACGCGGGCACACCAAATCGGTCGCCGCCGCCCATCTGGCAGCGCTGCTGGCGTGGCGTAGCTGGCACGATGGCGATCGTCTCGGGGCCGCCGTGTTCAGCGATGATTCCCTGAGATTGCAGCGCTGCCGCTCGCCGAAACTCGCCCTGGCGCCGTGCCTGAACGACCTGCATCAAATGAATAATCAGCTGCCGGCGCGCTATCCGCAGGAGCCCGCCAGCAGTCTGCCACTCCATCAGGTGCTGCAACGTATCCGCGCTCAGGTGCCTGCCGGAAGCTGGCTGGCACTGATCAGCGATTTCCACGATCTTGACGCTCAGAGTGACGCGCTGCTGGCGGCGCTGGCGCGCCGGTGTGATATCACCGCCTTTGTGCTGCTCGACGATCTGCATCTGCGGCTTCCGCATCAGGGCTATCTCGCCGCGCATTACCAGCATCAGCACGTTACGCTGCCGCTTTCGCCCGCGTTGCGTCAGCAGATTAGCGAGCGGGTCACCGCCCGGCTGGCACAGCAGCAGACGCGACTGCTGCGGCTCGGCATCCGCGTGCAGCACATTGTGGTGAGTGAACCGTTATTGCGTCAGCTGACGCAGGGAGACGAGCATGCTGGAAAAAGGCTTTAGCGTTCCGCCACTGCTGCAGCCTGACCTGCCGCCCGCGGTCTCCTGGCTGCCGCTGCCTGCGGGCTGGTGGTGGCTGGCAGGCGCGTTAGCGGCCCTGCTTGTGCTGCTGGCGCTGTGGCGCACAGCGCGCTGGCTGCGCAACCGCTGGCGGCGTGAAGCGCGTCAGGTTTTACGTCACGACAACAGCATTGATAGCTGGCTGCGGCTGATTAAGCGGGTGCGGCTGGTGCACCAGCCGCGTGCTCAGGTCAGTGAACTGAGCCTCAGCCAGTTACTGCAGGAGCTACCGCTGGATGCCGCGACCTATCAGCGGCTGCTTGACGGCTACTGCCAGCCGGACAATAGCCTGTCGCCTGATGAAATGCAGCGCCTGCGCAGACAGCTGCGGCGCTGGCTGGAGGCACTGCCCGATGTCTGAACTGCTTACCCGCTTCGATTTTGCCTGGCCGTGGATCTGGCTCCTGTTGCCGCTGCCGCTGCTGATGCGCTTTCTGCTACCGCAACGCCAGCCGGTCAGCGAAGAGGTGCGCGTGCCGTTCCTGCCGGAACTGGTGAGGGAGTTGCGTCTGGAGAATGCCCCTCCGGCCAGCCGCTGGCCTCAGACGCTGCTGTTCTGGCTGGTGTGGCTGCTGTTACTGGCCGCGCTGGCGCGCCCTGAGCTGCTGTTGCCACCGCAGCTACAGCATAAGCCGATGCGCAATGTGGTGCTGGTGCTGGATGTTTCCGGTTCGATGGCGAAAAACGACGCCGGCGCGGGCACCACTCGCCTGCAGGCGGTGCAGCGCTCGGTGCACAATTTTGTGCTCCAGCGAACCCGCGATCGCATCGGGCTGGTGATTTTTGCCAGTCAGGCGTGGCCGTTTGCGCCGATCAGCGCCGATAAGCAGGCACTGCTAGCGCGCATCAACCAGCTGGCACCCGGCATGGTGGGCCAGCAAACCGCCATCGGCGATGCGCTGGGGGTAGCGGTCAAACTGCTGGACAGCAGCCTGGAACAGGACGCCAGCCGCATGGTGATTTTACTTACCGACGGCAACGATACCGCTTCACAGCTGCCGCCCGCCCTCGCTGCGCAGCTGGCAGCAGAGCATCAGGTGCAGGTTGATACCATTGCCTTTGGCGATCTCAACGCCAGCGGCGAGGACAAAGTCGATAGCGCGCTGATGCAGGATATTGCCCGCATCACCGGCGGCAGCGCGTTTCAGGCGGCTACCTCAGGCAGCGCACTGCAACGTGTCTGGCAATCCATTGACGCCCAAACTCCGGCGCAGGTGGCGACGCTCGGTCTGTCGTTTACACGCCCGCTGTTTGCCTGGCCGCTCGGCGCGGCGCTGGCGCTGATAACCGCGGCGTTGTTGCTGGCGCGCCTGCGGGAGCGCGCAGCATGAATGGCTTTCATTTTATGCACCCGTGGTGGCTGTCCGGGCTGCTGGTTTGTCTGGCACTGGCGTGGCTATTGCGCGCGCCGCGCAGCGCCTGGCAGCGCATTATGACAGCGCCGTTTCACGCCCTGATTACCGGTAAGCGACTGCAGCGGCTGTCACCCGTACCGTGGCTGCTGGCGCTCGGCGTGCTGGCGCTGGCAGGGCCGTCATGGCAAAAGGCGTTGCCGGGCGGCGTTACGCCGCAAAGTAACGTGATGGTGATTTTGCAACAGGATCTCAGCATGCTGGCGCAGGATCTCCCGCCCGACCGGCATCAGCGCATGCAGCATAAGATCGCTCAGCTGATGCAGCAGATGCCGGGTAGCCACTTTGGCCTGGTGGTGTATCGCGGCGGTGCCTGGCTGACCACGCCGCTGACCAACGATCCGGCCTTTTACTCGCTGTTCTTGCAGGCGCAGCAGCCAACGTTACTGCCGGACGGTCAGGGCAATGGCCTGGCGGCCGCCCTCCGGCTGGCCGATGATAACCTGCCGGACACGCCGCGCAGCATTGTGCTGGTGGCTGATACGTTGCGCCAGGATGATGCCCGGTTGCTCAGCCAGACCTCGCTGCCGCTGCAGCTGTGGGTGCCCGGCACCGCGCCCGGCGGCCCCTTGCCGCCTGCTTTCGCCAGTCAGGCTATTGATACCCGCCTCAACGTGGCGCGCTTCCAGCAGCTACGCGCCAACGGCGTGGCGGTTACGCTCGCCACCCCCGATGACAGCGATCTGCCTGCCATCAGGCACCATATTCAGCAAAGCCTCAGCGCCCAGCAAAACAGTCGCGGGGATCTGCCGTGGCACAACAGCGGCTACTGGCTGATTGCGCCGATGTTGTTGCTGCTGCTGTGGTGGCGTCGTCAGATACTAATCGTGCTGATTGTGTTGCCGCTCAGTGGGATAACGCCGCCGGCGGCCGCCGCGCTGCTGGATGCGTTTATCCCGCCCGACCTGCAAGGGCAACATGCCTTTCAACGGCAGGATTACGCGCGCGCGGCGCAGCACTATGTTGATCCGCTGCGCCGCGGCATTGCGCTCTACTATGCCGGTGATTTTTCCGCCGCCAGCGGCGCTTTTCGTCAGGCACCCGTGACGCCTGAATCGCTGTTGTGGCTGGGCAACAGCCTGGCGCAGCAGAAACAGTGGCAGCAGGCGCTGCAGCATTACGATCAGGCGCTAAGCCTGCGTCCCGACTGGCGAATGGCACAGCAAAATCGCGCCAGCATCGCGCGCATTGTGATGCAGCTTCGTCAGCAGGAGCGCGATCGCCAGGCGGCACAGGGAAAAGAGCAGGATTACGATCCTGACGGCAGCAAAAAAGACCTGCACAAACAGCAAGGCGTCGCGCAGCAGGTCATGCAGCCTGCAGGTCACGCGGCACCGCAGGTCAGTCAGTGGTACGACAATCTCAGCCTGTCGCCCGGTGGCCTGCTGGAAAATCTCTATCGTCAGGAGTCACCATGAGAACGCTGCTGATTTGCCTGTTGCTGCTGACCGGGCACGCGCGCGCCGCGATGGACATCACGCGCGAGCTGGTAGGCGATGACCGTTTGGTGCCGGGTCAGCCGCTGCGCGTCGCGGTAACCTACTGGACCGATAGCTGGTTTAACCCGCCGCCACAGTGGCCTGACTTCCTGGTCAGCAACGGCACGCTGTTGCCGGCGGCCATTCCCAATCAGCTGGTATCGCGTCAGCGTGACGGTGTCAGCTGGAGCGGCATCCGCATGGAGCGCCAGCTGATGGCCTGGGATCAGGGCAAACTGCAGCTGCCGGCGCTGGGCATCACACTGCAATCCGCGGGCCAGCCGCCGCAGACCGTTACGCTGCCAGCGCTGGAAAAAAATGTGCGCTGGCCGCCGGGTGTGCAGCAGCCGGATCGCTTCCTGCCCGCCGCCACGCTTCATCTGCAGGAAAAAGTGACACTGTATCGTGCCGCGCAGGGCGACGCGCTGCACGCAGGCGACGTGGTGGAACGTCAGATTACGCTGCAGGCCAGTGGTGTGGTCGCCGGACAGATTCCACCGGTGCTGATCGATTTGCCCGGTGCCAGTACCCAGCTGCTGACGCCCGAGGTCAGCGCCCTGACCAGCGGACGTGGTGAAATCACTGGCAGCCAGCGACGCGAGCGGCTGCGCTATCTGCCGGACAGCGCCGGCAGCCTGACGCTGCCGCCGGTGCAGCTGCGCTGGTGGGATACCCGCCAACAGACATGGCAGCTCGCCACGCTGCCCGCCCATCACTATGACATTCTGCCTGCGCGCACGGCCGGCAGCGAACAGGTGCTGCGTGCCGGGCCTGAACGCCCCTGGTGGCAGTGGCTGCTGCTCGCCGCAACCGTGGTTCTCCTCGTCGCGGTGCTGTGGGCTGGCCGCCGTTTACTGCGTCAGGCGCTGATGTTTGCCGGCCATACGTGGAGCCGCCTGTGGCGTATTCATGCGCTGCCCGATCTCGTTCCACATCACAGGAGTCGCCGATGAAAACTGTTTCTATACTGGCGGGCCTCACGCTGTGCCTCGCTAGCGTCAGTCAGGCTGACGATCTCTCCGCCTGGCGTGACGGTGCGGCAAAGCATGCCATTACACAGTGGGTGGATGACACCACCCGCGCCGGCAGCGCTGACTTTATTCCTCTTAGCCAGCGCTACGTGGTGTTCGATAATGACGGCACGCTATGGCCGGAAGCACCGCTCACCTTTCAGCTGCAGTTTGCGCTCGATGAAGTGAAACGGCTGGCACCGCAGCATTCGCAGTGGCAGCAGGATGCGCTGGTGCAGGCGGTGCTCAGCAACAACACCGCCGCTATTGCCGCCAGCGGGAAAAAGGGGCTGATGCATTTGCTGACACTGACTCACAGCGGTATCACCACCGATGAGTTTGCACAACGCGTGCAGAACTGGGTGGCGACGCAGCGGGATACGCGTTTTGGCTGCCGCTACGATCGCATGGGCTATCTGCCGATGCGCCAGCTGCTGGATTATCTGCGCGCTCACGGTTTCCGCACATGGATTATCTCCGGCGGCGGCATCGATTTTATGCGCGTGCTGGCGGAACAGATGTACGGCATTCCACCTGAGCAAGTGGTTGGCTCGTTTTCCCTTGCGGAATTTTCACTCAGCGACAACGGCACGCAGTTGCGGAAAACCATGAATGGTGCATTTTATGATGATGAAGCGGCCAAACCGGTGGCCATCCATCTGTTCATGAGTCATCGGCCGGTAGCAGCGTTCGGCAACAGCGACGGCGATGTGCCGATGCTGCAATACACCTCGGGCAACCCTGCCGCCAGCACCTTCGGGCTGCTGGTGCATCACACCGATGCACAGCGGGAATACGCCTACGATGCGCATCCGCCGGCCAGCGGCAAACTGGTTAACGGTCTCAGGCTGGCCGCGCACTATGGCTGGACCGTTGTCGATATGAAACAGGACTGGGGTACGGTGTTCGACCCCGCCCAGTGCCCGGCCGCCGTTCCCGTTCATCAAGGAGAAGCAAAATGAAAACATTACCTTTCACTGCCATGATCGCCCTGCTCACCCTGAGTGCCACGTCTGCGCTGGCGGTATCGCCGTATGAGAATCTGGCGCTGGCGCTGCGGCAGCAGACCATGATCAACGATCTGCGCACTCACTGCCGCGTGCCGGTCTCCATCGCCGACGAAAAAATCAAGCAGACCTTTCTGGCGGATAAGAGCAATCACAACGCGCTGTTGCAGGCGGCTGATGCGCTGAAGATGGGCAAGCATCAGCATTATCAGCAGCTGATGTCGCAGATAACCTGCCCGGATTTTAGCTGATCGTCGCTGGCAGGAAATGCCAGACGCCATCGTGGTCAGCGCGGAACAGGCCAGCGGCGTGGCGCTGCGGTTTCAGGCGTAATCTACGGTTTGAGCTGCGCCCGCGCGGTGTAAAAGCGACGGTAGGACAGACACGCCGCGATGATGGTCGACAGGCTGGCGGTGGCAATCAGCATAAACGTCACCATAATCTGGTACTTGATGGCCTTTACCGGATCGATCCCGGCGAATATCAACCCGGACATCATGCCTGGCAGACTTACCAGCCCCACCGTTTTTGCGCCATCAACGGTGGGGATCATCGCGGCACGAATACTGTCACGCATCAGCCCGGCGGATGCGCGTTTGATCGGCGCGCCCAGGCTGAGCATCTCCATGATTTTCTGCTGGTTGTCGCTAAAGCGCTGATTGAGGTTGGTGAAACACAGCCCGACCGCGACCATGGCGTTACCGGCAATCATGCCGGAAATGGGGATTACCTGCATGGGAACAAAGGCAATGGCGCCGCTCAGCAGCAGCACCGTTAGCGTGAGTGCCGTACCGCTGGTAATCGCCACCAGCGCGATGATAAAACCATGATCGATCCGCCGGCTACGTTTGCGCGCATTCAGCGCTGCATTGATGCAGATAAACAGCACCATCAGTAGCGTCAGCCAGTCATTATTAACATCGAAAATTGACTTCAGCACATAACCGACGATCACCAGCTGGATAATGGCGCGCGTGACACTCCACAGAATGTCTTTGCTCATCCCCAGCTTCTCTTTCTGGCTAATCAGCAGCGCCACCAGCACCAGCATGAGTGAAAGCAGCAGCGAGCTATCGCTGATATTATGCTGATTCATGCTGTTCTCCCGCTGCGGGTGGGGTCAGCCGCAGAATACGCTCAGCGGCATCAATCTCCTGTACGTCATGGCTGATACGGATCACCGCCAGCCCTTTTTCCGCCACCAGCGCGGCAATCAGCTGGTTAACCCGTTGTTTATTGGGCTCGTCCAGTGCGCTGGTCACTTCGTCCAGCAGCAATATCTGTGGCAGAAACTGCAGATTGCGCAGCAAAGCCACCCGCTGCTTTTCACCCCCAGAGAGTCCGGCAACGTTTTTGTCCAGCATGTCGCCGGATAAATGCAGACTGCGCAACGCCGCCACCAGCTGCTCGCGTGACGGTTGTTGCTGACGCAGTTGCCACGGCAGCGCCAGGTTATCGTAGATCGTGTCTCCAAACAGTTGCGGTGTCTGGAAACAGTAGGAGACCTGCTGGCGATAGTGTTCGACTTTCAGCGTGTGAATATCCCGCTGCTGAAACAGGATCTGGCCGCTATCGGGCTCCAGCAGTGAGGCAATAATTTTCAGCAACGTGCTTTTGCCGCTGCCGGACGGGCCAGTGAGCAACAGCGTTTCACCGGCGTACAGCTGCAGTGATACCGGCGCCAGCAAGGTGCGCCCCTGCACGGCCAGCGTGACGTCTTGTACCGCCAGCAAAGGAGAATCAGCAGACATAAAAGGCATCCGTGAGAAATTGTCGGCAGATTATAGACAGCTGCACAAGGCAGGGGAATGCGTCACGATGCGGAGAGCGGCTGCCGTTTAACCGCCGTGGCTTTACAACGCGGCAGAAATCCGCATGCTGGAGGCATTCAGGACCACTTTTTTCATTACTATGACCGCCACCAAAACCGGATTTCTCTGCGCGAGCGTGCTGCTGCTGAGCGCGCTGACACTGCTGTCGTTGCACTGGAGCGCGTTTCAGGCATGGGCACTGCAAAGTCAGATTCAGCTGCACCGGCTGCTGGTTACCCATTTACTGCAAATCAATAGCGGCCAGTACAGTGCCGGACTGTGGCTGCTAGCTGTGACCTTCATTTACGGCATTCTGCACGCGGTGGGTCCCGGGCACGGTAAATTTATCGTTACCACCTGGCTGACCACCCATCAGCCCCCGCGCGGCGTGGCGCTGAGCGTGCCGCTGCTGGGCAGCCTGGTGCAGGGCCTGAGCGCGATTGCCTTTGTCTTTATTCTGGCGGTTGGTTTTAACCTGACCACCGGCGATCTCAGCCTGAGTCGCTGGTATCTGGAGAAAGCCAGCGCTGTGTTCATTGCCGGGCTGGGCGTGATGCTGCTGCTGCAAGCCTGGCGCAGGCCACCAGCGGAGCATCATCATGATCATTGCGGCCACGCGCATGGCGTCGCGGCTGGGCACGGCAGCGACTGGAAAAGCTGGGCGGGTATTATCATTGCCACCGGCGTGCGGCCGTGCAGCGGTGCGCTGACGGTGCTGCTGTTCGCCAGCGTCATCGGGATTACGCGCTGGGGTATGCTGGCGGTGATGAGTATGGCGCTCGGTACCGGCATGGCGCTGGTGGCGCTGGCACTGTTTGTGCAGCATTACCGTCAGCGCGCCGGGCAGCTATGGCTGGCAGAGCGCTCGCCGCAGGCGGCATCGCTGCTGAGAGCGGTACGGATCGCCGGTGGGATATTGCTGGTGATGTTTGCGCTGGTGCTGTTTTTTACCGTGGTGCCGGTGAGTGCCAACGGGGATTATATTGCGGCGGGATGCTGAGGTGCATGGTTTGGGGAGGGTGCGGTTTTCCCCTCACCCTAACCCTCTCCCGCACGCGGGAGAGGGAATGTCAGGTGCGGCCTGTTCCCCGGGAGAGGGGATGTCAGGTGCTGCTTTTGATACCAGCTTAATGATCAGAAACGGTATTTCGCGGACAGCATAAAGTTGCGCGGTTCGCCGTAGACGATGCCGGTGCTGTCGACGTTTTCGTCGTATTCTTTGTCGAACAGGTTATTCAGGTTGGCCTGCAGGCTGAGGTTTTTGGTCACGTCGTAGCGCGCGAACAGATCCACCAGCGCATAGCTGCCCTGACGGGTGCGCCAGGTGCCATTGCCATCCGGGCCACTGATGTCCGCGTAAGTTCTCGCCTGCCAGTTCACCCCGCCGCCCAGCGTCAGCTGGTCCAGCATCGGCAGGCGATAGCTGGTGAACAGGTTGAACGAGGTGCGCGGGAGTTGTGAATTGTAGCGATCGCCGTTGGCGTCTTCCGCCACATACGAGGTCCCGCCAAAGGTCATCTGCCAGTTATCGGTCAGCGCTCCGTTGACCTCAAACTCGACGCCACGACTTACCACGCCCTTCTTCGCCACGTAAATAGTATTACCGGTTTGCGCATTGGTCTGACCGGTGCTCTGGCCGACGTTATCCAGTTCGGTGCGGAAAATCGATACCGACGTCGTCAGACGGCTGTTGAACCAGTCAGATTTCACGCCCGCTTCGTAGTTTTTGCCAATTACCGGTGAGAGATACGCGCCTGACGCATCCTGATAATCTTGCGGCTGGAACACCGAAGTGTAGCTGGCGTAGGCAGACCAGTTATCGTAGAAGTCCCAAATCACCCCACCGTACGGCGTGATGTTGTTTTTCTCCATCTCTGCCGTCAGCGTCTGGCGGTTCCAGTTGGTGTAGCGCGCCCCGACAATCAGGTGCAGCGGATCGGCCAGATTGATGCGCGTCGCAAGATACGCTGACTTCTGCCGCACCAGCTGGGTGTCGGCCGCGGGTTCACGCGGATTCCAGTCGGTTTCAGGGAAATCGCCGTTAAACTGGTTGAAGTTGCCCAGCTCGGCTGACGAAATGTTGGCCCAGGCGCTGTAATATTTGTTGTCCTGACGGCTGTAGTTCACCCCGACCATCAGCTCATGCTGGCGGCCCAGCAGTTCATAAGGACCGCTGGCGAAGGTATCGACCGCATCCACCTTACGTTTGCCGGTGTTGTAGCCGGTTCCGCCCACCACCGGATAGCCGGCATAACCAGAGACGCCTGCGCCAGTGGTTTTGTCGAAGTAACCGTCGAGATACAGCTGCTTACTGTCGAGGAACATCTCGTTATGCGTGCCGTTAAGGGTGATGTTCCAGCCGTTATCGAAATTCTGCTGCAGGTTAACAAAGACCTTTTTATTTTCTTTGTTGTTGTAAGCCCATTCAGGTGCGGTGTTATAGCCGCGACGCGAGTGGATCTGCGTGCCGTCGGTGTACCAGCGCGGCGCACCGCCCCACATCGGTGAATCCGTGTTCACCTGGCTGAATTCATAACCAACGGACAGTCTGGTGGCGTCCGTCACGTCAGCGTCGACCACGCCGTAGATAAACTTCTTATCGGCGCCGTAGCGTTCAATGAAGCTGTTTTTGTCTTCATAGCCGGCAACCAGGCGACCGCGCACGTTGCCTTCCGGTGATAGCGGTGCAGAAAGATCGGCGACGTAACGCTGCTTATTCCAGCTGCCATAGCCAGCTTCAAGGCTACCGGTAAACTCTTTGCTGTCGGCATGTTTACGCACCATGTTGATGGCGGCGGAAGGATTGCCCGGTCCGGTCAGCAGGCCCGTTGCGCCGCGCACCACTTCGACGCGCTCGTACAGCGCGGTATCGGTCTGCGCATCACCGAGGTTCCAGCGCTGGGCAAACGCGGTCGGAATGCCGTCGGTCATGTAATTATCGATCAGGAAACCGCGCGAATAGTAATTGATGCGGTCCATATCGGCGGCCACACCGTGGATGCCGGTGGTGTTGCTCAGTACGTCGTTCAGCGACTGCAGCTGTTGATCCTGCATGCGCTGCTTGCTGACGATGGTAACCGACTGGGGAATATCACGTGCGGTCAGCGCCATTTTGGTGCCGGCCCGCGTCACCGGTACGCTGTAATCCGCTGCGGCCTGCGCCTGCTGCGCTTCTGCGCTGGCGCTGGCATCAACGGTCAGGGTGGCCTCACTGTTTTGCGTATCGGCCGCCTGAGCGACACCCGAGGCAACCAGCACTGCCAGCAGTGACAGGCGCAGCGTGCGCTGCGGCGCAAGACCTGCGTCCCGGACGCGCATCTCTTTGCAAGACATAATATTCCTCAATCGGCTTATCGTTATTGTGTGGTGAGCATTTGGTTAAGAAAGCAAATGAGAAATATACGCATTAAGATTAACATTGCAAGAATTTGTTACTGCCTTTCTGACGCCTTCACAATGCGAAAAAATCTTATGCTTCAGGGAGTAACGGCCCTGAGGCTGCTTTACAGGAAACTATCACGCCTGAAATCATCCTTAATCTCAGTCAACCGGTACGTGACCTACGGCCTCCCCGCCTGAACGGCTGTGCCTGCATCCTGATCTGGCATCTGAACACCACGCATTTACCAGCTTCGTACCCGGTCACCGCCATTGATTTATAATTACGCTGCCGATAGGAAAGGTGTTTATAAAGTTTCCTTTTCTGCGCTAAGGTGGACCAGTTATGCTTTTAATCCTGCAGCAATCGCTGCGTTGTTAACATGGCGCCATTTATTAAGCTGTAAATCGCCGTGACGTATATTGCGTGAGATGCCGCGATGTTAAATGAACGGCTTAACGTAGGTGGCGAGTAATATTAAATCAGCCGCTAACATGTTTATGCGTAATCAATGAAGAGACAAAAATCTTTACGCCCAATCAAAAACTGTACAGGTCGGGGCATATTTCCGGACAAATCTGTCGGCGGGTGAATATTTCCATTTGAATAAAATTGCCGTAGAATGCACGCTTTCGAATCAGTGATATCAGTAATAAGGGTTTATACATGAGCGATGCACTCAAGGCATTGAACAATCTTCGTACGCTGCGTGCTGAAGCACGTAATATTGAGGTTGCGGTATTAAACGAAATGCTGGAGAAGTTTGCCGTGGTGGTCGCCGAACGCCGCGAAGAGACGGCTGCAGAGAGTGCTGCACTGCGCGAAAAAGAAGAGAAGCTGGCGTTATATAAAGAGATGCTGCGCAAAGACGGCATTACAATTAATGAACTGGCGCAATTAAACCAGGGTGAAACGAAGAGCAAAGCAAAACGTGCACCCCGTCCGGCGAAGTATAAATTTACCGACGAACAGGGTAATGAGAAATTCTGGACCGGTCAGGGTCGTACTCCCTCGCCGATAAAGTCAGCGATTGACGCTGGCGGTTCGCTGGATGATTTTCTGATTTAATCCAGTCGCAGGAAATCGGGGCGGAACCGGCTAATTGCCGCATCACCGCCCCTGTATCGCGGCACCCTAAATGCTTTCATGCAATCCTTTCATGCATTCCTTTCATGAAGTGTACCGCGAGGTGATCAGGCCATTACGCCTTCCCACACCCGCCCGTCAGATTAACGCTGCACAGGCGCGCGCAATACGTTTACCCGCCTCCTGCACGCTATCGATATCCGTGGCGATCGACAAACGGAAATACGGCGACAGGCCGTAAGCACTGCCCGCAACGCCGGACACACCGCTCTCCAGCAGATAATTCAGCACATCCTGTTCATCATGCAGTACGGCGCCGTCAGGCCGGGTTTTGCCCAGCAGGCCAGCACAGCGACAAAAGACAAAAAATGCGCCCTGAGGTTGCAGCACTTCAATGCCGGCCACCTGCTGCAACTGCTGCACAATGACATCGCGTCGCGCCTGATACGCGGCGCGCTGCGGGGGCAGAAAATCGAGCCCACCGTCAAAGGCCGCAACCGCCGCCGCCTGGCTGATGGCGCTGGCACCAGAACTGTTCTGCGACTGCACCACTACCATGGCATCAATCAGCGGCTGCGGCCCGGCAGCAAAGCCAATGCGCCAGCCGGTCATGGCATAGGTTTTCGACGCGCCTCCCACCAGCAAAATGCGTTCAGCCAGCTCCGGCGCCACCTGCAGCAGGCTAACGTGCTGACGATCGTCAAACAGGATATGTTCGTACAGCTCATCCAGCATAATCAGCACATTGGGATGATCGCGCAGCACCGTCGCCAGGGCCTGCAACTCCTGTGCGCTGTACACCATGCCAGAGGGATTGCCGGGATTGTTCAGCACCAGCCAGCGGGTTTTCTCAGTGATCGCCTGCGCCAGCTGCGCCGGCTGCAGCTTGTACTGCTGCTCAAGCGGACAAGGCAGCAGCACCGCCTCGCCACCGTTGAAGCGCACGCTGTCCGGGAAAGTTGGCCAGAATGGCGTGGGCACAATCACCTCGTCGCCGTCGTTTAGCGTCGCGGCAAACGCGTTGAAGATGATCTGTTTTGCGCCGTTGGCGATACAGATTTGCTCCTGCGCGTACTGCAGCTGATTCTCGCGCGCCAGTTTGGCCTGCACCGCTTTACGCAGCGCGGTGGTGCCATTGGTCGGCGTATAACGGGTTTCACCGCCATCCATCGCGGCGCTGGCGGCGGCACGGATGTGCGCGGGCGTATCAAAATCCGGCTCACCGGTGGTGAGGTCAAGAATATCCACGCCCTGCTCTTTTAGCTGGCGCGTCAGCTGACGTGCCGCCGCGTTAGCCGAGAGCGACACAGACTGTACGCGCTTCGATAGGGTGATCATGTTTCGCTCCTGTCTCTCACACCACCGGCAGGCCGAGGTTTTCACGCAGCGTGGCGAACTCGTACTCTTCGCGGAACAGACCGCGACGGCGTAGTTCCGGAATCACCAGCTCCACAAACAAATCCAGCTGCTCGGACATGATCGCCGGCATGATGTTGAAACCATCGGCACCGCCCTCGTTGAGCCACAACTCAAAGTCATCAGCAATATCCTGCGCGGTACCGACGATTACCCGGTGACCACGCGATCCGGCGGCTACCGCGGCCAGTTCGCGCAGCGTCAGATTTTCACGTTTCGCCATGTCGGTCATCAGTTTCACGCGGCTCTGGTTGCCTTCACCCAGCGGCACTTCCGGCACCGGACCGTCGAGCGGATACTGGCTCAGATCCATATTGAAACGCAGCGAGAGCTGACGCAGACCGTTGTCGATATCAACCAGCGTGTTGAGCTCTTTCCACAGCGCTTTGGCCTCTTCGCGCGTGCGGCCAACAATCGGCATCACGCCAGGCATGATCACCACGTGATCAGGATTGCGTCCGGCGGCAATCACCTGATCTTTTTGCGAACGGTAAAAGCTCTGTGCTTCTTCCAGGCTGGCCGAGGCGGTGAAAATCACCTCGGCGGTCTCTGCCGCCAGCTTCTGCCCATCGCTGGAAGAACCGGCTTCGATAATCACTGGACGCCCCTGCGGTGAGCGGGTAATGTTCAGCGGGCCCTGCACCTGGAAGTGCTCGCCGACGTGGTTAATCGGCTGAATTTTGTCATCAATGAAGTACTGACCGGTCTCTTTGTTGGGCTGCACCGCCCCTGCCTGCCAGCCGTCCCACAGCTTATAGGTAACATCAAGGAATTCACGGGCGCGCGCGTAGCGCTCCGCATGATTAGGCATATCGCTGCGGCTGAAGTTACGCGCCACATCGGTAGAGAACGACGTCACCACGTTCCAGGCGGCGCGGCCGCGGCTAATGTGGTCCAGCGATGAGAAGCTGCGCGCCATGGTGAACGGGTCGCTGAAGGTGGTCGAGGCGGTCGCCGCCAGGCCAATACGTTTGGTGTTGACCGCCAGCGCCGACAGCAGCGTTAACGGCTCCAGACGCGCCATGGTGGAAGGCAGACGATACATGCTGGTCGCCAGTGCATCACCCACGAAGAACAGATCAAACTTGCCGGCTTCGGCTTTTTTCGCGATGGTGATCAGCCAGTCAATATCCGTCGGATCGCCCAGATTTTCCGTCAGCCGCCAGCCGCTCACATGCTGTCCAACCGGTTGTACAAACAGCCCTAAACGGATGCGGCGTGAAGATGAAGTAGCCATATTTTTTCCTGGTCAATAAAAGGGTCAATAACAATTAAAAGGCGTTCTCAGTCGCCAGCAGCGCCTGCTCTAAGGCATCCGCGCTGATGCGGAACGGCAGACGTTCGGCGCTGGCCGCCGGGAATTTGATCTGTTCAGCAATGCTTCTGATGGCTGCGCGACGATCGCCGTGCAGCGGCGCTAAGGTCAGCGGCATATCATACTGCCGCAGCAGCGCCAGCAGCGCGGCGTCCGGCTCACCGTCGTGCTCAATCAGCGACTGCACCAGCAGGCTGTAACCGACTTTTTCACCGTGCAGCCAGTGGTGCAGCTCCGGCTGATGGGTCAGACGGTTATGAATCGCATGGGCAAAGCCTGGCGTTGGCAGCACATCACGCACGCTGTTGGCCAGGCCGGCCAGCACAATGCTGGCATCGATCACCTTCACCAGTTCCGGCGTCACCTGCTGTTGCTGGTTGGCCAGCACGGCGGCGGCACCGTGCTGGCGATAGACATCCAGCGCGCGCTGCGCGGTCATCACTTTAAGATCGAGGGCGAGATCGTGGGGGTTGTGCCGCAGATAAGGAGAGAACTCGTAGTATTTAGCCAGCGCGTCAACAATGCCCGCTTTGAGGTAACGCACATCACTTTGCGCAATCACTTCGCTGTCTACCAGTACCAGTTCAGGCATTTTGCCCAGCGGCTGGCTGCGCACGTGGCCGCCCTGCGCGTCATAAATAATCGCCACCGGCGACCAGGCGGCACAGGTCGCCGCGACGGTGGCGAAATTGACGACGGTGATTTCCGGTAACTGGCTGCCGACCGCTTTAGCCGCATCCAGTACGCGCCCGCCGCCAATTGCCAGCAGCAGTTCAGCCTGCTGCTGTTGCAGATTGCTTTTCAGCGTATCAATGGCCGCATCGGTGCATTCGCCGTGCAAATACTCGATTTCCCAGCGAATACCACAGGTTTCCAGACTTTGCGTTAATTGCGGATTAACCGCCTGCCAGGCGCGCGGAGAGGTGAAAATACGGATATGCGTAGCATAAGGTTTAATGAATTCACCGGTGCGCGCACGCAGTCCCGGTTCGTGTGCGTAGACACGCGGAGATTTAATCGCTAACACGTTGTCACCCTGATTAGGAAAAACGCCATAACAAAATTGTTATATTTCAGAGGATTAATGCGAAATAGTTATAGCGCTATGTATTTTATGCATACTACGGTAAATGGCGATTTGTGCAATGAAAAAGCCGCCATTTCATTTTCACAAATTTGCATTAGCTTATCCGGATTTCACATATAGCCCGTCAGCGCTTTACTGCTACTCTGAGCCTTCTTTCTTTATCGCCCGCCGGGCGGTTTTCCGGGGATAGCTATGACACTTGAGTTTCGTCAGGTCACAGAAGACGAAGTGGACACTTATCAGGCGCTGATGCATGCCGCCTATGCGCCCACGCTGGCGCTGGGGATCAAATTTGATGCGGCCACCGCTGACCACGAGAAAACGCTGCGGCATCTGCAAAGCCACGGCGTGTATGCGCTGTATGCCCAGGGCGTGATGGTCTCCTCGGTCACCGTGCGTTATCCATGGGGCCCGTTGCCGGGTCCGTTCGGCCTGCCGCATATCGGCTGGTTTGGCGCTCACCCGGACTACGCGGGGCAGCAGTTTGGCCGCCAGGTTCAGGATCGCCTGGAGCAGGAAATTTTACGCGGCCAGTTACGCGCACCGGCGGTATCGCTCGGTACCGCCATCAACCATCCGTGGCTGATTGATATGTATCGCAAGCGCGGATTTGTGCTCATGCACACCACCGATCTCGGCAAAGGCCACATCACGCAATATATGAAAAAAGTGCTGGATGAAACCGCGCACGATGCCTGGCTGACGCGCCAGGCAGCATCACAAGGAAGCCAGGCATGAGCCAACTGAATGAAACAGCGCTGGGCGAGCAGCTGATCGCCTTTCGCCACGAACTGCACCGTTTTCCGGAACTCTCTAATCAGGAGTTTGAAACTACCGCCCGCCTGCGCCAGCAGCTGGAACAGCACCAGATTCGCATCGTTGATTTGCCACTGAAAACCGGTCTGGTGGCGGAGGTCGGCCCGGCACAGGGACCGCTGATTGTGCTGCGTTCGGATATTGATGCGTTGCCGATTGAAGAGCAGTCGGACGTTGCTTTTCGCTCGGAGCGTCCCGGCGTGATGCACGCCTGCGGCCACGATTTTCACGCTTCCGCTGCACTTGGCGCGGCGATTCTGCTTAAGCAGCAGGAGGCAACGCTGCCCGGCCGCGTGCGGATTCTGTTCCAGGCCGCCGAAGAGAGCGGCCAGGGCGCGCCGGATGTCATCGCCACCGGCGCGCTGCAGGAGGCGGTGGCGATTTTCGGCATTCATAACGATCCGTCGCTGCCGCCTGGCGTGGTGGGCAGCAAAGCCGGCGCGCTGACCGCGGCGGTGGATCGCTTCGATATCCGCATCACCGGCACCGGCAGCCATGCCGCCAAACCGCATCAGGGCAACGATCCGATCGTTATCGCGGCGCAGATTGTCTCCGCGGCGCAAACGCTGATTAGCCGTAACGCCCCCTCCGCTGACAACGCGGTGGTGTCGATCACCCAGCTGCACAGCGGCAGCACCTGGAACGTCATTCCGGACAGCGCCTGGCTGGAAGGCACGGTGCGCACCTTCTCTCAGTCCACGCGTGAGCGACTGGAGCAGCGCTTCCGCGAAATCGTGCTTGGCCTTGGTGCGGCTTTTGCCGCAGAGGTTGAGTTTAACTGGCACGCCGGTCCGCCTGCGGTAGTGAATGATGCGCACTGGGCGGATTTTGCTCTGCAGCAGGCCACCGCCAGCGGACTTGAGGCGCGCGTGGTGGAAGCCAGCCCGATCGGCGAAGATTTTGCTTTTTATCAGCAACAGCTGCCCGGCGCCTTTGTGATGATCGGCACTGGCGAACCTTATGCGCTGCACCATCCGGCTTTTCGCATCAATGATGCGGTGTTGCTGCCCACCTCACGCTACCTCGCGCAGCTCGCCGTGGCGGCGCTGCGCAGTCTGGAGCGGGCATGAACCTGAGCCACGCGCTGGCTGAGCGCATCCTGCAAAGCCAGCCGGATGCGGCGGCACGTGATGCCGCGCGCACTGGCATACAGGATTTTCTCGCCGTGAGCTGGCCGGTGTTACAGCAGCAGGTGCCGGACAGCGGCTTACCGGCGCTGCGACAGGTTTATGGCGACGGCAGCGTACGCTCACAGGCGTTGCTGCTGGGCTATGCCGGCCATGCGCTGGATTACGATGATTTCCATGCCGATTTTCGCGGCCATCCCAGCGTGGCGATTCTGCCCGCGCTGTTTGCCTGGCAGCAGCAGCAGCCCGCCACTGCCGAAGCGTTCCTTGATGCCTATGTCATCGGCGTGGAAGTGGCTGGCCGGCTGGGACTGGCCGCCAGCCAGCAGCACTACGCGCTGGGTTATCACAACACGGCCACGCTGGGCACGCTGGCGGCGGCGGCCGCGCTGGCACGTCTGCTGCAGCTTAATGCAACCGACTGCGCCACGCTGATCGGCATCGCGGCGACCCAGGCCAGCGGACTGCGCGCTCAGTTTGGTTCGGCGGTGAAGCCGCTGCATGCCGGACTGGCGGCAGAGCGTGCGGTGATGGCGGCGCAGCTGACGCTGGCGAAATTCGATGGCCGGCATGAAGGCGTGATCGACGCGTTTCTCGCCGCCAGCAGTAACGGCGAGGCGCAGCCGCAACGGCTGGTGGAAAACTGGGGCGCGCCGTGGCGCATCAGTACCCCCGGTCTGGAGTTCAAACCCTTCCCCACCTGCGCCGGAACTCACAGCGCTGCCGAAGCGGCACGTCTGCTGCGGCGCGCCTGGCTGGCGGAAGGTCACTCGCTGGACTCGCTGCTGGAAAATATTGATGACATCACGGTCGCCTTCCCGCCGGGTGGTGACATCGCGGCGGCAGTTCGCGTGCCGGCTAACGGCATCGAAGCACGCTTTAGCCTGGAGTACGTGATTGCCGCCATGCTGATGTATGACGATTTGCGGCTGGAAGATTTTGCCGAAGGTGCGCTTAATCCAGCGGTGATGCCGCTGGCGGCCAAAGTGCGTCGCACGCCGGATGCGTCCGCGCCGCCCGATGCGCTCAACCCGGCGCGGCGTTTTCATCTCGTCACGCTGACGCTGAAGGAGGGTCGTCAGTTGCAGCAGCGCCGCACGCGGCAGCAGTCGCTGGCGGATGGCGTAGATGTGGCGGCCAAACTGCGTCAGGCGCTGCGCCATGAAGTGCCGGCGCGCCAGCAGCAGTTACTGGCTATCAGCGAGCTGCAAAGCACGGCGGATTTGGCTACATTAAGCCAACTGTTGCGCGCCTGAATCCTGCCGGCGCGCGTTCTTCGCTTAAGGCTGGCGTATCATGTCTAAAACTCAGCGGCTTCCCGAACTGCTGCAATTGCTGCGCTGTCATCGCTATCCGCTGACCGCGCAGCGTATCGCCGAACAGCTGCACATCAGCGTGCGCACCGTCTATCGTGACATTCTTAGTTTGCAGCAGCAGGGCGTGGAGATTGAGGGCAGCGCGGGCGTTGGTTATTTACTCAAATCCGACGGCCATTTGCCGCCGCTGATGTTTTCCCGGCAGGAGATTGATGCGCTGGTGCTCGGGCTCAACTGGGTCACCCGACACACCGACGATGAGCTTAAGTCCGCCGCGCGCCATGCGCTGGCCAAAGTCCAGGCTGTGATTCCGTCCCATCTTACGCAGAGTATCGATCACCAGTCGCTGCTGATCGCCTCCCAGGGCGAAGCCTTGTTCGAAACCCATCTGCCGCAGATTCGCCAGGCAATCCATCAGCGCAGCAAGATCAGCCTGCGCTACAAAGATCTGCAGGATAACCTCTCCACCCGCACCATCTGGCCGGTGGTTATTGGCTACTTTGAACGCGTGCGCCTGCTGTGCGGCTGGTGCGAACTGCGCCAGGAGTTCCGCAATTTCCGCGTCGACCGCATTGAAGCGATCAGCGTCACCAGCGAACTCTATCCCGGCACGCGTCATCAGTTGCTGAAACGCTGGCGGGATTATCACCATTTACGTCACCCGGTGGACAGCGCGACGCGCTAGCGACATAAAGTTGCCATAAGCGACAAAATGTCGCATACTTAGCCACGTGCAGCAGTAATCGAAACTCAACATTACAACAGTCAGTCCATCACCGCTTTCATCCGCGAGGTAATATTCATGGCCACAAGTATTCGTTTAGACGATGACTTCGTGAGCGACGTTAAAATTCACGCTGAAGCCGCCAGCCGCAGCATTCCAAAGCAGATTGAGCATTGGGCGAAGATCGGCCGGATTGCTGAGGATAATCCGGACTTACCGTATAGCTTCATTGCTGAAGTATTGATCGCCCAGGCTGAAGTCGATAATCAGAAGGTTTCGCCGTATGTCCGCCGAACACCCCGATCCAAAACCACAAAATAGCATCGAGGTTTTTCAAACACGCCGCTTTGAAAAAACGCTCGATAAATTGCCCGATACACAGCGTGCCATCGTCGAGGATGAGATCGACAGGATTGTTGACGCGCCTGAGATCGGTGAGCTTAAAAAAGGTGACTTAAACTTTTTACGCGTGCACAAATTTCAGCTGAATAACCGCCTGACGCTGTTGGGCTATAGCTGGGTGGAAAATAAACTGGAACTGTATCTGCTGGATATCGGACCCCATGAAAATTTCTATCAGGAACAGAAAAAGCACCGTAAAGCCGATCTGAAAATTATCAGTTAACCCATCGACTCCTGACAAAATCTGTCACAGCCTCCCCCTACTATGCAGCGGTAAACACACAAGGAGATCACCATGCTTACCGCTAACATGACCATTATTTATGTGCCCAACGTCGTGAAAAGTGCTGACTTTTATGCCGCGCTGTTCGACATCAAACCCGCAGAACTCAGCCCAACCTTTGCCATGTTTGTGTTTGAGAGCGGCTTTAAACTGGGTATCTGGTCGCAGTATACCGTTGAACCCGCACTCTCCCTGCCCGCCAGTACAGCGCATAGCGAAATTGTTTTTAAAACCGCGCGCAAAGACGATGTCGATTTTCTTTATCACGAATGGGGCGTGCTGCGCGAAATCACCATCATTCAGTCACCGGTGCGCATGGACTTTGGCTACACCTTTACCGCGCTGGACCCGGACGGGCACCGCCTGCGTGTCTGCTATTTACAGCTGGATGAGTAAGTGAAGAGACCTGGCGCTTACGGTTGCAGGTTGTTAAATGCACTGAGAAATCATTAACTATATTTATATTCTTAATTGCCGGTTAATGACATCAACGCTGCTGTTCAGTTAAGCAACGTGCAGGTAATTCAACCTGGTGGATAGCGGTGCGATTTATCGCGCAATAAGTTGCACCGCTACACAGTGCGCGAGATGCTTGTATTTCCTCTGGCTAATATCCATATATTACAGCGCATTATAATAAGATTGTCATCGTTGACTTTATCCGTCATTACCGTTCCCCTCCCACATCGCGCTTTTTTAAAGTGCCTTCCGTGTATGCAATAAATAAAATCTACTGAATACAGCCACCTGAACACGCTACGTCATTTCCAGGACAAGTCTTGTTACTGTTAAATATTAATTACGTTTTTATGGGCCTCTGCACAGGCTGCAGTGTACCTGTAGCCCGACCATGGATAAGGCCAGGCAATGAAACGCCGTACTACACCGGGATGTGATGATGAACAGTAATCTGCTTAACCTGCGCCAGCAGCGCGCGACGCGCACGCTATTTTTTATCGCCGGACTGGGCATGGCCGCCTGGGCGCCGCTTATTCCCTTCGCCAAAGCGCAACTGGCGATCAATGACGGCATGCTGGGGCTGCTGCTGTTCTGTATCGCCGCAGGCTCCATGTCAGTTATGCCTTTTACCGGCGCGCTGATAGCCCATTTTGGCTGTCGCACGCTGCTGCTGCTGTGCGGTGCCGGACTGGCCCTGGATCTGCCGCTGCTGATGCTGCTGAACGCACCGCTGCCGATGGCGGGCGCGCTGTTGCTCTTCGGCGCGATCAACGGACTGATGGATGTCAGCATGAATTATCAGGCGGTGATCGTGGAGCGCGAGGCCGGGGCCAGCAAGATGTCAGGCTTTCACGGTTTTTACAGTCTTGGCAGCATTGCTGGCGCTGGCGCGGTGAGTCTGCTGCTGTGGCTGCAGGTTGCGCCCCTGCTGGCGCTGCTGCCGCTGTGTGCGTTGATTTTATTGCTGCTGCTGATGAGCCATACCGCCCTGTTGCCCCGTCGCCGCACGGATGCAAAACCAACGCGCGGTACGCTGCGCGCCCTGACGCACCGTAACGTGGTGCTGATTGCCCTGCTGTGTTTTCTGCTGTTCCTCACCGAAGGCGCCATGCTCGACTGGTCAGCGGTGTTCATGAACAGTGAACGCGCCATGTCGATGCAGCTGGCCGGTTTCAGCTTCACGCTGTACGCCACGGCTGTCGCTACGCTGCGCCTGTTTGGCGATCGGCTGATTAATCACTATGGCAGTCGCCGCGTGCTCACCTGGGGCGGTCTCGTCGCCAGCGGGGGGCTGGCATTAGCGATTTTATCCGTCTGGCTGTGGAGCGCCCTGCTCGGCTTTGTGCTGGTGGGTATCGGTCTGGCCAATATCGTGCCGATTTTATTCAACGCGGCGGGTAACCAGCGCACTGTCGCCGCGCATTACGCCATACCGGCCGTCACGCTGTGCGGTTACTCCGGGCTACTGCTGGGCCCGGCGCTGATTGGCTTTAGCGCCCAGCTCACGTCCCTGACCACCACGCTCAGCGCCGGCATCGTGATGTTGCTGCTGGTGACTTTCGCGGCGCGTTTCGCTCTGACAGCGAAGTAGCGCCTCTGCCCTGTCATATTCACAAGGAGTTTCTATGACAACCTCAACGCAACCGGTGTTCAGCCTGCACTACGTCGGGCTCAATCTGAAGAAAGGCGTTAATGCCGCGACCTTCGAAGCCTTTCTCAAGGCGCGCGGCACGCAGATTCCTGTTTATCCGGGCTGGCAATGGTCGCTGTTAAAAGGCCTGCGTGGCGAACGCCAGGAACAATACCTGATGCTGTATCAGGCTCCCAGCCAGGCAGACTATGACCGCTATATCACACCGGCTGGCGAACTCACGGCTGAGGCCATCGCCTTCTGGCAACAACGGCCCGAGGCGTGCGCGCTGCTTGAGGAGTGGAAAAACTTTGCCACCTACGGGGAGTTACCGACACTCTTCTCCACCTTCTCGCTGCTGGCAGAAAACCGCCACAGTTCACTGCCGCCCGGCCCGAACTTTCAGCCCGATGCTCAACCTGGGGTGGCACGCGTGGTCGGTTTTCATCATCTGGCGCTCCGCGCGGGCGTGACGGCTGCCGACTTCGATCGCTTTATGATTGAGAACGTCGCGCGCATTGATGACTATCCTGGCTGGAAGTTTCACATGCTGAAGGGCACCGGCGGTAATCGAAGTGAGCAATATGCGGTGATGCTGGTGATCGAGAGCCTCGACTCGCTCAACAGCTTCCATCCGGCGATGGACGTCTCAACCGAAAAATCGCTGACGTTTGTGAAAAACCATCAGGAGAGCGAGCGTATGTATGATGAATGGCGCACCATGGCCTCGTTCTCCGGCGCACCGCAAATGTATACCGACTATCTGACGATTGCCGGCAACGTTGGCTGAGGCTGGTCATGACCGGCGGAGGCCGGTCAGACTGCATCATCACACCCGCGCAGGGTTGGTGTGCGGTTGTGGCTGGCCCGACACCTCAACGCCTGGCCAGCCCGCTGTTCGCGTCCGTTGCCGGATTAGCTCACCCGCGCCGCTGCCGGGCTGTTCAGCGCGGCCAGCAGCGTTGCCGAGTCCGCCACTGCGCCAAAAATACCGCCCTGCATATGAATCATGCTGAGCGCCGCCTCATGATGCTTCAACTCCGTCGCCGCGCAGCAGTCGCTCAGCACCAGACATTCAAAGCCGCGATCGTTGGCTTCGCGCAGTGTGGTATGCACGCAAACGTCGGTGGTGATGCCGCTGATGATTAAGTTGCGGATACCGCGACTGTGCAGAATCAGCTCAAGGTCGGTGGCGTAAAAAGAGCCTTTGCCAGGTTTATCAATAATCACTTCATCCGGTAGCGGCGCCAGCTCGGGAATGATTTCCCAGCCTGGCTCACCGCGCACCAGAATGCGGCCACAGGGCCCTGGTGCACCAATTTCCGCCTGCATCCGCCGCGATCGCCAGCGCTTGTTGGCCGGCAGATCGCTCAGGTCCGGACGATGGCCTTCACGGGTATGGATGATCGGGAAGCCGGATTCGCGCATGCGCGCTAACACCTGCTGCAGCGGTTTGATGGGGGCGCGCGTCAGGGAGATGTCGTACCCCATAGTGTCAACATAGCCGCCCTTGCCGCAGAAGTCGGTTTGCATATCAATCACCAGCAGCGCGGTATTTTGCACCGTGCAGTTGCCGTCAAACGGCCACGGATAGGGGGTTGAATCTACGATATAATCAGGCATTGCTTTTCTCCATTACCGCCGTGCTGCTTTCCGGTTTCCATTTCACAATCAGCGTATAGCTCAGTGCCGCGGTGACCAGGCCGATAACCGCTTCACCAAACTGCGGGAATTCGAGGTGGGCCATCACCGCACACAGGCTGCCGATGGCCCAGGCGGCGAACGCGCTGCCGCGCAGGCGCCGTGTTTGACGCTGTTCGCTGATTTTCGCCATAAAGATCAGGTCAACAATCATCACTGCGCCAAACGGCGGCACCACCATGCCGAGCAGGCTGAGCCATTCGAGGAACCAGGACCACACGCCGGCCAGCGCCAGCACGCCACCGATGGCACCGAGGATCAGCGTCCACAGGCGCATTTTGCTGCTGAACAGATGGCTGAAACCGACCGCGCCGTTATACAGGCAGTGCGTGCACACCGAACCGAGGTTGATAAACACAAACAGAAAGGCAATGACGGAGAGCAGCATGCCGTGCCCCATCAGCAGCGGCAGGAAGTTACCGCCGTTGCTGAGCGGATCGACCGCCGCGCCGACGGCGACAATCACCACGCCAAACAGATAGGAAATCACATTCGCCAGCGGGAACGCGGAAAACGCGGCGATCACCGCTGATTTGCCGTCCTTCGACCAGCGGGTGAAATCCGCTGTCATGGTGCCGGAATCCGCAAAGCCGGCAATCACCATGGTGACCGCCGTGCCCATGCTCATGGCGCCAGCGGCTGCCGGACTGCCCTGCCACTGGGTCAGCGTGGTGAAATCATGATCCTTGCTCACCAGCCACAGCGCAACCAGCCCCAGCACCACAAACAGCGGAGCGGCAATCATTCCCAGCACCGACAGCGCCCGCACCCCAAGAAAGGTGACGCCGGTATACAGCACCATGGCAAACGCGGTGACCGCCAGCGCATTCCAGCCAAAAGTCTGGTTGATCACCGTCCCGGTCAGGCCGGTCTGGAAGGCGTACCAGCCTATCACCACGGTAGAAAGAAAGCCGGACACCAGGATATAGCCTTTGGTGCCAAAGGTCCGCTTCGCCTGCAGCGCGAAGTTCATACCGGTATGCCCGGCGAACCAGCTAAGTGCGCCGACATAGGCAAACAGCACCAGGTTACCCAGCAAAATCGCCAGCAGTGCCGGCCAGAAGCCAAGATGCCAGGTGATAATGCCGCCGAACAGCGCATTGGTGAGGATCATCGGAAAGCCAAACCACACCGCCGACACCGAACCCGTCGAGTGGCGATGGCTAAGCGGCACCGGCTCATGCTCGAACTCCTGCTCCAGCGCAGGGGAAGATTTGTTACTCATGGAGAACTCCAATAGCAGCAGGATAGTGATGATTCCATGGTTGGATGCGCTCAAAAGCGGCACTGGCCGCCAGCACCAGGCCATCGTCCAGATGACGACCCACAATTTGCATACCGATCGGCAGACCACTGGCCGTGAAGCCGGCAGGCACCGAGGCGGCAGGCTGACCGGTAAAATTGAACGGGAAGCAGAACGACAGCCAGTGATCGCTGCGCACCATGCGGCCATCAATGACTTCCGGGCCCTGCATGTGCAGCGCAAACGGCGGTACCGCCAGCGTCGGTGACAGCAGCAGGTCGTAGCGCTGCATAAAGCGCCACAGCTGGTTGCAGAGCTTTTTGCGCGTGGTATTGGCGTCGGTGAAATGCTCCGCGCGCCAGTCGCGCTGCAGCATGGCACTCAGGTGCGGTGACATCGCTTTTCCCAGCTGGTTCTGCATCTGGCGCATGCCGCTCAGATCGCTTTCGAACGCCACCAGCGCAGCAAAGCTGGCGCTTTCGTCAGCGATGCCGGGATCCACCTCCTCCAGTTCTGCGCCCAGCGCCGCAGCGAAACGACGTGCGGCCGCGGTGACCACGGCGCGCACTTCCGCATCGACGGCGATATAGCCAAAGTCGGCGCTGAAAGCGATGCGCAACCCCTGCAGTGGCCGATGCAGACTGGCCAGCCAGTCAACATCGCTGCATGGGATGGAGTGCCGATCGCGCATGTCCGGACCGGCCATCACCGACATCATCAGCGCGCTGTCGCGCACGCTACGCGTCATCGGACCGATATGTTCAAGCGATTCCCAGCTGGAAACGCCAGGATAACGTTCATCGCGGCAGCCCGGCCACAGCGGCACCCGCCCCATCGAGGCCTTGAGTCCATAGACACCGCAATGGGCTGCCGGGATTCGTACCGATCCTCCGCCATCACTGCCGAGCGCAATCGGACACAGCCGCGCCGCCAGCGCCGCGCCGGATCCCGCACTCGATCCGCCCGGCGTTTTGCTCACATCCCAGGGATTACGCGGTGAGGGAAACAGGGGATTATGGCCGACACCGCTGTAGCCAAACTCCGGCGCGGTGGTCTTGCCCAGCAGGATGGCATCCGCCGCCAGCAGGCGCTCAACGGTGATGTCATCTTCTTCGGGAATAAAATCGGCGTAGGCGGCCGATCCTGACGTGGTTCGCACACCTGCGGTACAGATCAAATCTTTTACCGCCAGCGGCACACCCGCCAGTGCGCCCAGCGGCTCGCCGCGCGCACGACGGCGGTCGATCTGCTCTGCCTGTGCCAGCGCCCGCTCCGGCGTTAGCGTACAAAACGCCTGAATCAGCGGCTCCCGCTGTTCCAGGCGATCCAGCGTCGCCTGGGTTAACTCGCGCGCGGAAACCTCGCCGTCGCGCACCCGCGCCGCCAGCTGGGTGGCATCTTCATCCAGCAGTGCATCAAACATGATCGTTCTCCCGGGTTAATTGGCTACCGGGATGAGTGCAGTTTGCGTGCCAGAATAGTGTGGTGTGCGCGGCCGTTAAGCGCCGGACCAGATGGGATACGGTCTGGGATACAAGATGGAATACTTATGGATGCGGCAGCCATACCGATGCAGGCAATACGCACAAACTGTGCGCACCGCTGCATCATGGCGTTGCCATTTTAGGGTGCAGCCAGCGGAGGCGGCGTTGCTGCCGTGGCGTGCGTCAGAAGGGTTAGCTTTGCGCGCTGACTAACCGCACGGCGAAGCCAAAAAACAGCATGCCGGTCAACATGTTCGCCAGCTTGACCAGGCGGGTGCGGCTGCGCAGATAGCGCACCATCACCGCGCCAGCCACCAGCAACAGGGAATAGTAGCTGAAACTGATCACCTGGATCAGCGCACCCAGGGTGGCAAACGCCGGCGCGGTATGGGTTACGCGCGGATCGATAAACTGAATGAAGAACGAAACGTAAAACAGAATCGCCTTGGGATTGGTTACGCCAAGCAGCAGCGCACGCAGGAAATAGTTTTCCTGTTTTACCGCTTCAGCCGGTTGATCGCCGCTGCGTTTGCGCAGCGCGCCGATGATAATCTTCACGCCGAGATACAGCAGGAACATGGCGCCAAGATAACGCACCACCATAAAAATATGCGGACTGGTACGGATCAGCGTCGCGACGCCCGCCCAGGCGAGAAAAATCAAAATCAAATCGCCCGCCATCACCCCGGCTATCGCCTGACAGGCCGGCTTTGCCCCACGACTCATCCCGGTGCGCAGCACATACAGGCTGTTGGGTCCGGGTAATAGAATGATCACCAGCGCGCCCGCCAGGAAAGTCCAGAGATTGATGATGCCTAAATCGTGAAACATTACGGTGCTACCCCATGCCGATAAGCAGGTAAAAATGAGTGAAAGTGGAACCCGGCGCGCTGCTCAACTGCCGCGGCGCGGCGCATAGTAGCAGTTGTGCGATGGATTTGTCGCTTAACGCCACGGTTCAGGTGGTCGAAACGGTGTTACGTAACACATACAGCGCGTGGCAGGCACCAGTGACGTTGTCACAGTGATGATTCAGAGGTTTCGCAACTGCTGCATCACCGCATCCAGAAATACCCGTAACACCGCAGGCTGGCGTTCGCGCGACATATACAGGCCATAAATGCCTAAGGTGCGCGGTTGAAAACCGGGCAGTACGCAACGTAACTGACCGCTGGCCAGTGCAGCCTGCGCCTCCATTGCCGGCACCATGGCAACCCCACATCCGGCGATAGCGGCATCACATAACACGGATGAAATACCAGCGCTAAAATTGCCGCTCACCACCACGGAAACCGCCTCGCCTTGCGCATCGTGAAACTGCCAGCGCTGCCCGGCAAAGCGGCTGTAGTGCAGGCAATTATGTTGTGCCAGATCCGCTGGCGTCTGCGGTTCGCCCCGCTGCGTTAAATAGGCCGGTGCAGCGCAGACTACCGAAGCACATTCACCCAGCCTGCGGGCAATCGCGCCGGGCTCCGGATCGTCAGTAATGCGAATAGCCACATCGATGCGCTCACCCACCAGGCTGACCGGCTGATTATTGATCTCCAGCTCAATACGCACCGCCGGGTAACGCGCAAGGAACGCCGGAATCATCGGTCCAAGAATGTGTGTGGCGGTTGAATGTGCACAGGCTACGCGCAACGTGCCCTGCGGTTTGCCCTCATCGCCCTGCTGTTCAATCTCGTCGGCCAGCCGGGCCAGTGCGCGTGTCTTATGCAAAATCTGCTCACCCGCCGGGGTAATGGTCAGCCGCCGTGAAGAACGGTGCAGCAGGCGTGCGCCCGCCCACTTCTCCATTTCATCAAGATAGCGACTGACCATCGGGCGCGATATATCCAGCGCGCGCGCCGCCGCGCTCAGGCTTCCCAACTCACAAATCCGGTTAAACACTCGCGCTGCCGTCACTCTGTCCATGCAGGCTCCATCTGATCGTTTTATGCAACTGATCATATCTGATTGCGGGAATTCTGCCAGCTGGCGATTTGCTTACAATAGCGTCTTTCAGTGACGGCACGTTGCCGTAAAAAGGAAGATGCCATGAAGATGAAATCACTCGCGCTGCTGGTCACCTTAGCCGCCGCGCCGGTTTTTGCCGCCCCGTTGCAGTTAGACGTGTATAACCCACAGGAACAGGGAATTTTTCCGGTCTCGTCGACGCTGGTCTCCGGTCCGCATGAAGCGATTCTGTTTGATGCGCAGTTCAGCCCCAAAGATGGTGAAAAGCTGGTGGAACTGATTAAAGCGCGCGGCAAGCAGCTGACCCACATCGTGATCACCTCGGGCGATCCGGATTTCTACTTCGGTCTTGAGCCGCTGGTGCAGGCGTTCCCGCAGGCCAAAATTGTCGCCTCGCCGCTGGTAGTGGAACATATCGAAGCGACTAAAGATGCCAAGCTGCAGTACTGGGGACCGCAGATGAACGGCGCTGCGCCGCACCAGCTGTATGTGCCGCAGATTACCCACCAGACGCGGTTTAGCGTCGATGGTGAGCGCATCGAGCTGCGCCACGCGGCAGAAAAATCAGCCTACGTGTGGATTCCCTCCAGTAAGGCAATACTCGGTGGCACAGTGGTGGATTCCGGCATTCACGTCTGGACCGCGGACACCCAGACCGCAGCCAGCCGCGCAGAGTGGCGTCAGGTATTGCGAGAAATGCAGCAGTTGAAGCCGCAGGTGGTGATCCCCGGCCACTATCTGGGTGCGCGTCCGGCGGGCGATAAGGCGGTCACCTTTACCCTGGATTATCTGCAAAGTTTTGAGCGGGCGCTGCAACAGCACAAAGGCTCCGCGGCGGTGATTCAGGCAATGAAACAGGCGTGGCCAACCTTAGCGGATGTCAGCTCGCTGGAGCTGAGCGCGAAGGTGAATACCGGTGAGATGAAGTGGAAGTGACGCGAGGATAAATGAACGGGCCAGACGCCGCCGCGCCTGGCCTGAAGCTTACTGCAGATGGGTTTTCAGCTCTTCCGCCGCCTGGCGAATCGCAGTGCGAACCGCCGGCACCTCGCTCAGCGGATTGAGCAGACCGTAGTCATGAATCAGGCCGTTATAGCGCGTCACGGTGACATCCACACCGGCGGCATCCAGTTTGCGACCAAAGGCTTCACCCTCATCACGCAGCACATCCAGTTCTGCCGTCTGAATCAGCGTTGGCGGTAAGCCCTGCAGCTGCTCTTTCGTGGCGCGCAGCGGCGAAGCGAGGATATTGTCACGCTCGCTCTGTTTGGTGGTGTAGGCGTCCCAGAACCATTTCATCATGTTCCGCGACAGGAAATATCCGTTGGCAAACTGGTGATACGAAGCGGTATCAAAGCGCGCATCGGTTACCGGCCACAGCATGATGTCATAACGAATCGCTGGCGTTTGCTGCTGTTTAGCCTGCAGCGCGACCGCCGCCACCATGTTACCGCCGACGCTGTTACCAACCAGCGCCAGGCGCTTGCCATCGACACCAATCTCGCTACCGTGTTCTGCCACCCAGCGTGTCGCCGCATAAGCCTGATTGATGGCCAGCGGATAATGCGCTTCGGGTGACGGCGTATAGTTCACAAACACAGCCGCAGCGCCAGATTCCACCACCAGATCGCGCACCAGACGTTCGTGGGTCGGGAAATCACCGAGGATCCAGCCGCCGCCGTGGAAGAACATAAATACCGGCAGCGTACCCTGTGCGCCCTGCGGTTTTACGATATTCAGCTTAATGGGCTGGCCGTTTACCTGAATGGTTTTTTCAGTGACGTCGGCCGGCGGCAGTGTTACGCCCTTCTGCGCATCAATCAGGACCTGGCGCGCTGCCTGCGGTGACAGTTGCTCAATCGGTTTGCCGCCGCTGCTGTTCAGCGCCTGTAAAAACTGCTGCACGTGACGTTCAGGTTGTGGTGCGTCAGCAAAGCTATTTACCGACGCAGTAGCCATCGCCATGGCAAGCAGAGAGTGTTGTAATTTCATGGTGTTACTCCTTTAATATTTTTTGCGATTATATCGCACGCTATTTAAATGATAATGACTCGATGATCGTGTTCTGAACTGAGACTGAATTTATATAGCGCGCTATTTAATAGCAAGATATTTTTTAGCGAAGATTTACATCACTACTCTATTGCACTGATTTTAATCAGGATATTTTTTTAACTTTTTGTCTGCAGACGGGTTCGTTTTCCGGCCAGTCACATTGGCAACCTGCAAATTCATCTTGTCTGCGTCCCCGCCAGCCGCCACACTGGCGAGCACGCCGCGATTTTTCACACATTGAGGTAACGGGTAATGCCGCAGAGTAAAGCTACCCTGACTGGTCTGCTGGCCATTCTGCTGTGGAGCACGATTGTAGGATTAATAAAAAGCGTTAGTGAAAGTTTTGGTCCGGTAACCGGTGCCGCGCTGATTTACAGCGCCAGCGCCCTGCTGTTGCTGCTCACCGTGGGTTTTCCTGACCTGCGCCAGTTTCCCCGCCGCTATTTGCTGATCGGCAGCCTGTTGTTTGTCTGCTATGAGCTCTGCCTGTCGCTGTCGCTGGGTTTTACTCATAGCGGCCATCAGGCGATTGAAGTCGGCATGGTTAATTACCTGTGGCCGGCGATGACCATCGTTTTAACGGTGATGGTTAACCGGCAAAAGACCAGCCCGTTGATTATTCCCGGCCTCCTGCTTGCCGTCGCCGGTATTTGTCGGGTACTGAGCGGCGATCGGGGATTTTCATTGGGCGAAATGATCGACAATGTGATGGATAATCCGCTCAGTTATGGTCTGGCATTTGGCGGTGCGATGATTTGGGCGGTTTATTGTGTCGTGACAAAAAATAGCGCGAAAGGCAGTAACGGCATCACGCTGTTTTTCATCTTAACTGCGCTGACGCTGTGGCTGAAATCGCTGCTATCACCGCAGCCGCCCGTGGTGTTTTCGCTGCAGGCGTGCATCAGCCTGGCGCTGGCAGCGATGGCGATGGGGCTCGGCTATGCGGCGTGGAACGTCGGCATTCTGCACGGCAATGTCACGCTGTTAGCCGCAGCTTCCTACTTTATCCCTATCATTTCGTCGCTGATAGCCGCTTTTATCCTTAACTCCAGCCTGACCTTCTCCTTCTGGCAAGGCACGGCGATGGTTTGCCTCGGTTCGCTGCTCTGCTGGTGGTCAACGCGCGGGACTGCAACGCGTAAGCTGGAAAGCAATACGCTGGAATAACCGGCTGGATGGCGCAGCCGGACGAGAATACGGACAGTGGTGCAGACTCAGCGCGGCGGCGGGAACATTTTGCGATACAGCGACGGCGTCATGCCGGTCACTTTGACAAACGCGCGGCGCATCACATCGGCACTGTGATAACCGCAGGCCGCCGGGATCGCTTTGAGCGGCAGCTCACCGGCATCCAGCAAAGCCCGCGCGTGGCTGATGCGTGCCTGCTCCAGCCATGCGCCAGGCTGGATCTGCATCTCCTGCTGAAACAGACGCGCTAAATGCCGCGTACTGAGGTGCATGTGCGCCGCCAGGTCTTCCAGCCCGCGAATCTGTGCCAGATGCGCGATTGCCCAGCGCTGCATCTCCTGAAAGGCGCTGCGTCCGGCCAGGGACACCTGTTGTTTACGAACAAAATGTCCCTGTGTGACCGGGCGCTGGAAGAACATCACCAGGCTGGCGGCCACCTCCTGTGCCAGCTCGTGCCCGAGATCCTCTTCCACCAGCCGCAGCGCCAGATCCAGTCCGGATGTCACCCCGGCAGCCGTGCGTAATGCACCATCCGCCACATACAGCGCATCGGCTTCGACCTGTGCATCGGGTAGCAGTAATGCCAGCCGTTCCGCACACGCCCAGTGAGTAGTGACTTTCCTGCCGTTCAGCAAACCCGTTTGCGCCAGCAGTAGCGCCCCCGTACACACCGAGCCGTAACGCTGGCTGCGCTGACAGAGCGCGATAATCTGCTGGCGCTCACTGGCGGAGAGCTGCATCTGGCTGGCGTCAGGTGCTCCGGCGACCAGAAAGGTATCGGCGCGATGCTGTGTCGCCGCAGTTAGCGCAACGTCGGCTTCCAGCCGGACACCAGACGAGCAGCGGATGCTGGTGTGCTGCAGCGACATCACGCTGAGCTGATACACCTGACGATGCAGCAGCCGATTTGCCTCGGCAAACACATCCAGCGGCCCGGAAATATCCAGCAACTGGGCGCCGGGAACGGCCAAAAGGGTAATGTGATGGTGAGTCATTGTCTGGCTGTCCGCTTAAATCGCTATGTCTGAAATCATCGTTAAACAGAGATTCATGACATTGTCGCGCGGCTTTATGCTGAACGCAACTTCACTAAGCGGAGAGATCACCATGAGTTTTACGATTAACGGCATTTGTATTCCGGACAGCAAAATGGCGCGCGATGCTACCGCGCTGGTACGTGACATCGAATCGGATCTGTTATTTCATCACTCCAGCCGCGTTTTTTACTGGGGCGCTTTGGCAGGTCAGCGACTGGGGATCAAAGTGGATGCCGAGCTGCTTTACGTTGGCTGCATGTTCCATGATGTGGGCCTGACGCAACAGCATTGCAGTTGCGATAAGCGCTTTGAAGTCGATGGCGCCAATGCGGCGCGCGATTTTCTGCAACATTACGGGGTTGCCCAGGCGGATATTGATAAAGTGTGGACGGCGATTGCCCTGCACACGACGCCCGGCATTCCGCAATTTATGGCCGGGGAAATCGCCCTGGTGACGGCCGGCGTTGAGATGGATGTGCTGGGTATTGACTATGACCACTTCAGCGATGAGCAACGTGAAGCCGTGGTGCAGCAGCATCCCCGTCCGGCACAGTTTAAAGAAGAAATTATCCAGGCATTTTATGAAGGCATTCAACACAAACCGGCGACGACTTTCGGCAACGTGAAAGCTGACGTCATCGCTGATAAGCAACCGGCATTTCGCCCGATGAATTTTTGCCGGATTATCCGCCAGTCGCGCTGGGCGGGTTAACATGGACAGCGGAAATAGCTCATCGCGAACGGGAGAAATGGCGACGGAAGCGTGCGCTGTGAATCCCGGCAACAAAATTAACTCATCGAACATTGTCAGCAGGGGAGAATTTTCGTTGCTATTATAGTGACGCAACACACAGCTCAAGCGTTGCGACGAGAATTTTTCCTGTAGTTTTTTGTTATGCCCGCTCTGCGGGCATTTTTTTATGCCAGAAATAGACTGCCGTCCCCTGCCCCTGCCGTGCTGCCTGGTGTCCGCTGGACGTTTTGCCGGTACCGGATGTTAATGAAAGCGACCAATTCATAACAATTCGCCCACCACGCATGTATATCTTCGTTACAAATAGGGTGACGAAATGACCTTGTTTCATATGGTACAACACTGTTTCACCATGTAAAATCGCAACGACTATCCAGTAAGACTGCTTACAGCATGCATCGATCCCTGAGAGATCGGGCTGCCGCATGGCCAGAGGATTGAATACAGAAAAACAATTAGTTGAGGTTATTTATTATTCCCCTGGGAAAGAAAGGGGGTGGGCAAAAAGCAAGTAGTGCAAAGCGCCATGTCTTTGTACTCAGGAATCATTTGAATGAAATCAAAAGAGCAACCAATCAAAACATCCAGAAGGTCATTTCTGCAGAAAACCCTCTCTGTCATCCCCTTCACCGCGCTTGCAGGCACCACAGCAGTCAGCGCGATGGCTTCTGCAGCTCCGGCTACAGAAAAAAGTGAGACCTATCACTACGTTCCGGTATTTTTTAATAATGACGAATGGCGATTTATTTTATCCGCAACGGACCTGCTGATTCCTGAAGACGAATTCGGTCCCGGTGCGGTGAGTGAAGGCGTGCCCGTTTACATCGATAAGCAAATGGAATTGCCTTATGGCTATGGTTACCTGTGGTATATGAGCCCGCCATTTCAGGAGTCGATTCCTGAGATGGGATACCAGACTAATCTGGTGCCACGGGAAATTTACCGCCGGGGAATTATCAACCTGAACAAATACTGCCGTGAAAATTTCCAGAATAACTTCGCAGATTTAAGCAAAGAAAAACAGGAAGCGATTTTACACGATCTGGAGTCGGGAAAAATCGTGCTTGATACTATTTCAGGCAAGTTATTTTTCTCTCAGTTACTACAGAACACTAAAGAAGGTTATTTAGCCGATCCGGTGCATGGCGGTAATCAAACCATGGCATCCTGGAAATTGATTGGTTTCCCGGGCGCGCGCGCGGACTTTATTCAGGTTATGGAGAATCCCGACAAACCTTATCCTTTAGGCCCTGTAAGTATTTCTGGCAAGTATGGTGCAAAAAAATGACGATTAAAAAAGAACCTGTAGATGTAGTTATTGTTGGCTTTGGCTGGGCTGGTTCGTTGATGGCGATGGAATTAGCCTCAACCGGATTAAAAATTGTTGCGCTTGAACGGGGAGAACAACGAGATACTTACCCTGACTTTGCCTATCCCCGTATCATTGATGAACTGACATATGGTGTCAGGCTAAAACTTTTTCAGAACATATCCAAAGAGAGCGTGACGGTGCGGCATACCACTAAAGATACCGCTTTACCTTATCGCCGCATGGGTTCTTTTTTACCCGGCGACGGCGTGGGCGGCGCTGGCGTACACTGGAATGGTCTGCTTTGGCGGCCACTGGAAGCGGATCTCCGACTGAAAACCGTGGTGACTGAAAAATATGGTGCCAGTTTTATTCCTGAGGGTATGACGCTGCAGGACTATCCTTTCAGCTACAGTGAAATAGAACCCTATTTTGATAAGTTTGAGAAAATTTGTGGTGCTTCAGGCCAGGCCGGGAACCTGAATGGCAATATCATCGAAGGTGGTAACCCCTTTGAAGCGCAACGCGCGAATCCTTTCCCGACCAAACCGTTGCTTTACCAGTATTCTGCCATGCTGTTTGAAAAAACCACGAAAGAACTGGGCTACAATCCCTTCCCGGGTCCCGCCGCCATCTGCACTGAGGCATATACCAACCCGTACGGCGTTGCGCTGGGCGTCTGTAACTATTGTGGTTTTTGTGAAAAATTCGGTTGCTATAACTATTCTAAAGCGTCGCCACAAACCAGTGTTATTCCCGCCCTTAAGCAATACGATAACTTTGAATTGCGCTGTAAATCACATGTGCTTCGCGTCAATAAAGACAACACGGGGAAACTGGCCACTGGCGTAACCTATATTGATGAAAATGGCAGTGAAGTCGAACAACCCGCAGCGATGGTTATCCTCAGCGCCTTCCAGTTGCATAATGTCCGGCTGCTTTTGCTGTCTAAAATCGGTAAGCCTTATAATCCCGAGACAGGCGAAGGCGTGGTTGGCAGGAATTATGCCTATCAAATGTTAGGCGGCGCAAAACTGTTCTTCAACAAAGAGACCTACTTTAACCATTTTGCCGCCACCGGTGCGTCAGGCGCCTATATTGATAATTACAACAGTGAAAACTTCGATCACTCTGCTGCAGGCTTTATTGGTGGCAGTACGGTCTCTGCGCATGTTACCGGCGCCCGGCCTATAGAGCAAACTGTCACGCCTAAAAATGCGCCTAAATGGGGCAGCGGCTGGAAAAAAGCAATCAGGGATAGCTACCTGCATAATATGAGCATTGGCGTCAGTTCATCTGTCATGCCTTATAAGCAATGTTATCTTGATCTTGACCCGACCTATACCGATGGTTATGGGCTGCCTTTATTAAGAATGACGTTTGACTGGCAGCAGAATGAACTCAAAATGACCCAGTTCATGGCAGGCAAAACGGAAAATATCATTAAGGCTATCGGGCCAGATTCTTACGACATGGGCTTCAAAAACTTATCTACGCATTACGATGTTCGTCCTTATCAATCTACCCATACCACCGGTGGCGCCATAATGGGTGACAGCCCGGCGACCAGCGTGGTGAATAAATATCTGCAGTGTTGGGACGTGTCCAACGTGTTCGTGGCCGGTGCCAGTTGCTTCCCACAAAATCATGCATACAACCCCACGGGAATCGTCGGCGCAACCACGCTATTTTCAGCTAACGCAATCAAAACGATTTACCTGAAAAATCCAGGCCCAATGGTTCAGGCTTAAGGGGATAAGGATAAGAAGATGAAAATGACCTGTTTGAAATGGCTGTCCTTATTAACACTATTCTGTGCTTTATCCTCTGCAGCGGAAGATGTCTCTCCGGAACTCATCAGCAAGGGTAAATATATTGCCACTGCCGGAGATTGCGTTGCCTGTCACTCGATTGCCGGAAAAGAGAGCTTTACCGGCGGATTAAAAATGATGACGCCGGTTGGCGCAATTTATTCGACTAATATCACCCCGGATAAAGCCACCGGTATTGGCGAATACACCTATGACGACTTTGCTAAAGCATTACGTCAGGGAGTAGCGAAAGACGGGCGACATTTGTATCCAGCGATGCCTTATACGGCTTATGCCAAAGTTAACGATGAAGATATGCATGCTTTGTATGCTTACATGATGCATGGTGTAACGGCGGTTCACGCGGAAAACAGAAAAAGCGATATTCCATGGCCACTGAATATGCGCTGGCCACTGGCCCTGTGGAATCTGGCTTTCCACGACGATAACGCTTACGCAGCGGATACCACCAAAAGTGCGGAGTGGAATCGTGGCGCTTATCTGGTGCAGGGATTGGGTCACTGCGGCACCTGTCATACCCCGCGTGGCATTGCTTATCAGGAAAAATCGTTAGATCAGCAGGGCAAAACGTACCTGACCGGCGGGACACTGGAGGGCTGGCATGCCCCGGATCTGACCGGCAACGCGAAGTCGGGACTCGGCAGTTGGTCAAATGAAGATATTGCGTTATTTCTGAAAACCGGTCGTACCAACACCTCAGCCGCGTTCGGTTCTATGACGGATGTGGTAGAGCACAGCACACAATATCTCAGCCAGGCCGATCTTGCTGCGGTGGCGAGCTATTTGAAGTCACTGCCGGCTTCCGCACCTGATATGCCGTCTGCGCCATCCGCCGATACCACCACTGCCGCGCTTATCCGGGGAGACATCAGCGTACCTGGTTCACGGCTGTATATGGATAACTGCTCAGGTTGCCACCGCCTGGATGGCAAAGGCTACGCCAAAACCTTCCCTTCTCTTGCCGGTAACTCAGCAATCCTGAGTGATGATCCTTCATCGGTGATTAGCATTGTACTGCGCGGCGGCAAAATGGCTGTCACGAAGGAGGCGGTCACCGGGCTGGCTATGCCTGATTTTGCCTGGCGGCTCAACGATCAGCAGGTGGCGGATCTGGTGACATTCATTCGTAACGGCTGGGGCAATCAGGCACCTGCGGTAAGCGCGGATCAGGTGGCAAAACTGCGTAAAGATCTGCCAAAGGCAGCGGAGGCGGATAAGGAAAAGAGTCAGTAAAAACGGACGGAGAAAACGCCCTATTCAAGGCCCCGACAAGGGCCCTGATAATGACGCCGGATAGCAATGGCATCCTGATCAGTTACCGCGCAATGCCCCATCGCCAGCCTTAACTATGTTTTGTCGGCGTCGGTCAGGGTGGCTCTTACCTGCGGCAGACTCTGCGGGTAATTCTGCTGAATGAATTCAATCATTTTCTCGCGTACATAGCAGCGCAGATCCCATGCCGTGGGTGAGTTCTGCGCGGTCATCAGTAAACGGATGGTCATGGTTTTTTCCGTGGTATCGGTCACCTGCAGTACCTGAGTTTCGCGATCCCAGAGCCGCGTCTCATTGAGGATTTTTTCAAAATGCTCACGCAGCGGCGCCAGCGGCATCGAGTAATCAACATACAGAAACACAGACCCCAATATTTGCGCATTATTTCGCGTCCAGTTCTGAAATGCGTTCTCGGTAAAATAGGTGATGGGCAGCACCAGACGGCGTAAATCCCAGATGCGCACCACAACATAAGTCAGATTGATTTCCTCAATCCAGCCCCACTCCTTTTCGACCACCACCGCATCGTCAATTTTTATCGGTTGGGTGAAAGCAATCTGAATGCCGGCAAACAGATTCACCAGCGACTTTTGCAAAGCGAAACCAATAATGATACCGGCGACACCGGCACCCGCGAGGATGGTGGTGCCGAATTTACGTACACCAGGGAAGTTGAGCAGAATTAAACTCAGGCAAAACAGTACCAGAATGACGATAGCCACTTTTTTAACATAGATTAATTGCGTACGAATTTTACGCGCACGCAGGTTGTTCGACAGGTTGATATCGTAGCGAATAAACAACATATCCTGCGCTACGTTAATCAGACGAATCAAAATGGAACAGAACGATAAGATGATAAAGATATTAAGCGTGGTGGCGATAAAGCTCAGTGAGCCAGGATCGAGATGCACATAATTCATCCCCATATTGATCAGCAGTAATGGAATGAATAAAAATAATGATCCCCGCAGATGCTTTTCCAGCGATTTAAACAGCTTGCGATCGCGGCTTTGCCAGTAGCGGATAAACCTGAGAAGAAGAAAGCGGGCCAGAAAACCCAGCAGTAGCGAGAGTGTGACGAGCAATACAGCAGGCACCCATGTCGGCGCACCAGATAACTCATCAGGAAGTAATGGCATGATATTCCCTTCTGTTCAGCTAACAACCGTGGTTGTCAGATAAGTCACCAAAATCAGTAACCGTTATCGTGCCGGTTATCTGCTAAACCCATGATTTCGCACTTCAGTGGGTAAAAATATAGTTCACTGGCTGCTGTTAGCAGGGTAAAAACCCATCAGGTAATCAGGTGCAGTGCTGGCGGTCATCGCAAGGGTATGAATTGGTGGTTTTTTTCGGCTTTATTGCTAAAGGTCTGAAATTGCAGGCAGGTGATGAGGCAAAGCGTCAGAGGGTGCTGACGAGAAATGCGCTGGCAGGCAGTGATGCTGCACCCAGGGAAGAAGTACAGACAACCTGTTGCGCCAGCTCGCGCTGAACACGCGCATAGCGCCGCAGGTTGATGCAGAGAAAAAGCGCGCGATTAAGCGCGCAATGCATTATTTGGCATACGCCTCGGTAGAGAGCGTAATCGTCACTTCGTCGCCCACGGCTGGAACATATTTATCGATTTTAAAATCCGAGCGTTTGATGACGCCGGTGGCATCAAAACCGATTGCCTGCTTTTTAACCATAGGATGCATATCCTGCTTGTTCAGCGTGGCATGCAGCACAACCGGCTTAGTGATACCTTTGATGGTTAAATTACCCTGCACATCATATTTATTATCGCCTTTGCTTTCCACATGGGTGCTGTGGAAGGTGGCCTGAGGATATTTTTTAACGTCAAAATACTCATTACCCAAAAACTCTTTGGTCAGCGCCGGCACATGCGTGTCAATCGTTTTTAACGGCAGGGTCACATTAACCTGTGACTTTTCCGGGTTTTCTTTATCAAAAGCCAGCTGACCGGAAACATCAGAAATATCAGCAGTCGGATGAGAGAAACCAAAGTGATTCCATGCGATCACCACGGAAGTATGTTGCGGGTCAAGGTTATATTCCGTCGCCGCGGCATGTGACAGGGGAACATATAATGCCACCAGAGAAAGCAGCGCCGTTTTTTTCAAAAATTTCATGGAAACATCCTCAAACAATCAAGTGCTAATACTGTAGCGCAAACCTGCAGAGGTGTTATTGAAATCATTTGCTTTACCCATTCAAAATTTTTAACCGTTTTTTCCTGCAAGCAAATAATAACGCAGCGTGAATTTTACTGAAATGACGCAATTAAATTCCGGCGAGTCGAATTTAATAATTCCGTTTTTATGTGGACTAGTTTAGCGGCGAGGAGAAGAACGGCAAACCATGTTGAGCATGCGATTAACAGACCGCCTGAATAGCCGGCGGCCGCCACGCTTTATTCTTCGCTGGCACGACGTTGATCATAGACAACCTGTGCCTTTTCAATCGCGTCGCCCTGCTCTCTGGCCCACTTCACCAGCGCAACAAACGGATCCTGCAACGTCTGGCCCAGCGGCGTAATGGCATATTCCACCGCCACCGGGGACGAGGCGATCACGCGACGGCTAATCAGGCCGTTACGCTCCAGCCGGCGCAACGCCTCCGTCAGTGCCTTGTGGGTAATCGGATCAAGACGGCGCTTGATCGCGTTAAAGCGAGCGGGTTCAGTGCACAGCACGGTCAGAATTAATACCGACCACTTATTGGCGACCTGTTCCAGGATTGGACGGGTGCTGTTGATCTCTGCCAGCAGCGCCGCGATATCAGTCGGCATGAGGTTTCCTTATGTATATCTAATGTAGATAAGGTGCGTAATTGACACTAAATATACGAAATGTATCATCAGCCGTCCACCCCTCTCATCCTGGAGCAGCCATAATGAAACTCGAAGGAAAAGTCGCGCTGGTGACCGGCGGCGGCAGTGGTATCGGCCTCGCCATCGCGCGCCGTTTTGTGCAGGAAGGTGCCCACGTTTTCATCACCGGGCGACGCGAAGCGCTGCTGGCCGAAGCCGTCACGCTGACTGGCGGCCGCATTGAGGCGATAGCAGGCGACCTCACCAGCGCAGACGATGTTGCCCGTCTGTTTGACACCGTGCAGGCTCGCGCCGGACGTCTCGATATTCTGGTGAACTCCTCTGGCGTGGCTGAACCCGCCAGCGTCGAAGAGACCAGCGCAGAGCACTTTGACCGCACGTTCGGCCTCAACGTGCGTGCCATGGTATTCACCGTACAGCATGCGGTGAAGCACATGACGGAAGGCGGTGCCATCGTGCTGGTGGGCTCGATTGCGGGCAGCATGGCCAATCCTGGCTATGGCGCTTATTCGGCCAGCAAAGCCGCGGTGCGCGCCTATGCCCGCACCTGGAGCAGCGAACTGGCACCGCGCGGCATTCGCGTCAACACGCTCAGTCCTGGCCCGACGGACACGCCGATGTTTGACCAGGTCAGCGACGAGGTACGACAGACATTCAGCGCGCAGATACCGGCCAAACGCCTCGGCCATCCTGACGAAGTTGCGGCGGCCGCCCTGTTCCTCGCATCGGACGAAAGCGTTTATGTCACCGGCAGCGAACTGGTGATTGATGGCGGTATGTCCGCGTAATGGTTGTCGTGCTGCACAGCGCGCCGGCCGGGCGTTGTGCAGCCACCGAAAACGTTTCTCAGAAGGTGTAGCTAAAGCCGACCGTGCCGGTGACCTGATCGCGCCGGGACACGATCGGGCTGTCCGCGGCGCGATCGCCCAGCCAGCTGTAACCCGCGCTGACCAGCGTGCCCCAGTGGGCATCAAACTGGTGGCTCCAGGTGAGCGTAGTCGCAACACCGTAGAAGCCGCCGCCGGCATCGTAGCGTGAAAACCGGCTGCGCCTGCTCTGGACATCGCTCACGCCATACCAGGTATTCATATAACGCGCATCGCCAAACAGCGCCGCCGTCTGCAGTGCAATGGTATCGCTGTCGCGCTGGAGAGGCACCAGCGTAACGGATGCCTGATAGTTCACGCCCTGATCATCGCTGAGCGGCAGCACCGCTTTGCCCTCTGCACTCAGCCACGGCGTAAGCTGCCAGCCCAGCGCAAGTGCAGTGTTCACCGTCGCATTGATGTTTCCCATGCCTTGCAGCCGGCTGGCGCCATCCCGCCACGTTGAATCTTTATCGCTTCTGCCAAGGCCATAACCCAGCGTGTGTTCCAGATAAAACCCGCTGTCGCTCTGCAGGTCGTACCCGATGCCTTTCTGGGCATCAGCAAAAAATGCGCCATCTCTGGCCTGGAAAATCGGTACCGGCTGCACCCGTGTTTTATTCGATCCGCTGTAGCGTGGCGCGAATTGCGCCCCCGCGCCGAGCGTCAGGCTGGTCTGTGCGTCACCATCCGCCCTGGCGGCAGCGGAAATCATGAGTAGCAGATGGGTCATGTACATCAGCGTTTTTCTGGTTATCATCGTGTCACCTCTTTATCGGTCCGTTTACCGCCCCTTGCCCGGGCAGCCGCAGCGCGAAGCCGAAGTATCCCGGGGCTGTGTCAACAAACAGCCAGGGATTTATGAAGAAACTGTCAAGGTGAGTTATGCAGACCAAAAATATCCTGATTATTGAGGACGACGCTGACGCGGCTGAGGTGCTGGAGGCGTATCTGCTACGGGAAAATTATGCGGTGCGTGTTGCCGCGGATGGCCTGAGCGGACTTGAGCTGGCCCTGCGCTGGCAGCCCGATCTGATTTTGCTTGATGTGATGCTGCCCGGCCTGAACGGCACCGAGGTGCTGGCAAAACTCCGGCGCAGCAGCGAGGTGCCGGTGATTATGGTCACGGCCATGGGCGATACGCCCGATCGCATCGGTGCCCTGCGCTACGGCGCGGATGATTATGTGGTCAAGCCTTATCATCCCGGCGAAGTAGTGGCACGCGTGCAGGCAGTGCTGCGGCGCAGCGCGGTAAAAACGCCGCAGGAAGAGATCCTGCGCTGGCAGGGGCTGGAGGTGAACAGCGGCGCGATGACGGTTACCGTCACGCAGGCCTCCGGTAACGTGCTTTGCGTTGATACCACGCCAACCGAATTCACGCTGCTGGTCACGCTGATGCGCGCACCGGTGCGCGCGCTGAGCCGCCCGTTTTTGCTGGAGCAGTGTATGCCGGACAGCGACGCGCTGGAGCGGGTGATTGATACCCACGTGTATAACCTGCGCAAAAAGCTGGAAGCGGCCGGTATGGCGGGCGTGCTGCTCAACGTGCGCGGCGTAGGCTATCGGTTCCGCCAGCCATGACAGAAAAATCCCCACAGACGCTCTGGCGCTGGCTTTGTCTGCGCATTCTGACGCTGGCTATCGGTACCGTAGTGCTGATTGCTTTGTGCATGTGGCTGCGCTTCACGGTGCAGTACCTGTGGATCACGCACCATATGCCGCCGGCGGTTCTGCGTGAATTTCTCGCCCTGCGTGCGCATCCGGAACGCGATCCCGCGCGCTTTCACCAGATCATCGATAGCTGGTGGGGCATACGCTACTCCGACCCGTCCATTGCCTCCTCGGACTGGATAACCGTCGGCATCCTGGTGCTGGTGACCATTCCGTTTATTGCCTATTTCGGGCTGCGCCACGCGCGCCCGCTTTCTGCACAGTTCAGCCAGCTCAGACGAGCGGCAGATCAGGTGACCGCAGGCGACTTCGGTGCGCAGGCGGCGTTAACACCGGCAGCGCCCGCCGAACTGGCGCAGTTCGCGCACAACTTCAACGCGATGACGCGCCAGCTGGCGCGTTACGACAAAGAGCTGCGTACGTCGCATGTCGCCATGGCGCATGAGCTGCGGTCGCCGCTCAACGCCGCCATGGTGCGTCTGCAGGCGCTGCTTGATGGCGTGTTCAGCGCTGACTCACGTCAGCTCGCCCTGATCATGGCGCAGCTCAGTTGTCTGCACCGGCTGATCGATGAGCTGCATCTGCTGTCACTGGCGGATGCCGGCCAGCTCACACTGGAGAAAGTCCGCTGCAACCCGGCCGATATCCTGCGCGAGCGCCTGCAGTGGATCAAACCGCAGCTGGATGAAGCGCGCATCAGCACCGGGGTAGCGCTGGCAGAAGAGACATTGCTGCCGGTCGATCCGTTCCGTCTCGGGCAGGTTTTCACCATCCTGCTGGAAAACGCCCTGCGCTATGCCGGAAGCGGCAGCCAGCTGCAGCTGCGCACGCGCAACACCGTTGATCATTACGAAATCATCGTGCAGGACAGCGGCCCGGGCGTTCCTGCGGCGTTTCTGGCGTTGATGTTCGAGCGCTTTGCGCGCGGTGAGGCGTCACGCGCCCGTCACTCGGGCGGCAGCGGGCTGGGCCTGTCGATTGCGCGGGCGATTTGCCAGGCGCACGGCGGCACGATCAATGCCACGCTGCCAGCAACGGGAGGCTTGCAGGTACAGATTTTGTTGCCGCGCGACGCCTGACGTTGTTGCCCTTCTTGACACGCTCTTGATGGAACATCGCCAGATTCTTGATAATCGCACGGTGTAATGGCGCAAATACCGATAAAGGAATTGCGCCATGACCGACGAGCTTCCCTGCCTGATCAAACAGGGTGTGCGCCACCTGCTTAACCCGCGCTACCTGGTTTCCCTGCTGCCGCTGCTGCCCTGTCTGCTGCTGACGGCCCTGCTGCTGACCGGCTGTGACCGCAAGCGTTCGCCCATGCCGCCGCCACCGCGTCCGGTAAAGTTCATTACGGTTGGCCCGCCCGCGCCCGCCGGACAGCAAACTCTGACCGGCGAGATCCGCGCGCACGATGAAACCTCGCTCAGTTTCAGGCTGGAGGGGCGGATTCTGACGCGCAGCGCCGATGTCGGCAGCCGCTTCAGGCAGGGAGAGACGCTCGCCGTGCTTGACAGTCCCGGCGCGCTGAATCAGCTGGCGAGCGCACAGGCGGAGCTGAACAGCAGCCGCGCGGCCGAAAAGGTGGCGGCCCTAAATCTGCACCGCATGCGCCTGCTGATGCCGTCCGGGGCTATTGCCCGCGCTCAGCTCGATAGCGCCAGCGCCGACTGGCAGGCTGCGCTGGCGCGGCGGCAAAGCAGTGAAGCGGCATTGAAAAATGCGCAGGATAGCCTGCGCTGGACCCACCTCACCGCGCCTGACGATGGCGTGGTGACGGGCGTCAGCGCCGCAGCCGGTCAGGTGGTCAGCGCCGGTCAGACGGTGTTTACCGTTGCGACCGGCACAGGCCGTGACGTGGTATTTGACGTCGCCACACCTGAAACCCTCGATCGCCGGGCCAATGCCCGCTTCCGCGTTGCGCTGTTGCAGAATCCGTCCGTGATGGCCGAAGCGCACCTGCGTGACGTCAGTCCACAGGCCGACGCCCAGACACGCAGCTGGCGGGTGCGCATCACACTGGACAATCCTCCCGCGGAAATGGTGCTGGGTGCCAGCGTCGCCGTCACCCTGCCGCTGGCCGACACGACGGCGGATGCGGTGATGGCGATTCCGGCCACCGCGCTGACCCGCCAGGCAGGCCAGCCGGCGGTGTTTATTCTCGACCCGGTGAAAAACTGCGTTATCCGGCGCACGGTGGCGATTGCCGGCTACACGGCAGATGCGGTATGGATTCGCGCCGGCATCATGCCGGGCGATCGGGTGATCACGGCGGGCGTCAGAAGCCTGCGTGACGGTGAACGCGTTGCCGGCAGCCAGGAGGATCAGCATGAAACCGGCGTTTAATCTTTCTGCCTGGGCGCTGAAGCAGCAGCAGCTGATGGCCTTTCTCATGCTGCTAATCATGGCCGCCGGGATCGTCAGCTATGAAAAACTCTCGCGCAACGAAGATCCGGCGTTCACCATCAAAACTGCGGTGGTGTCTGCGCAGTGGCCAGGTGCCGACATCAACGATACGGTCAGACTGGTCACCGATCCGCTGGAGAAAAAGCTGCAGGAAATTCCCTGGCTGGATTATGTGCAGAGTGAAACGCACGCTGGCCGCACAGTCATTTTCGTCAATCTGCGTGACGACACCCCGCCCGCGCAGGTGGCCGGGATCTGGTACCAGGTGCGTAAAAAAATGCAGGATGTGACCCCGGCTTTGCCGCAGGGCGTGCAGGGCCCGGCGGTCAACGATGAGTTTGACGATACCTTTGGCACGATTTACGGCTTCACTGCTGACGGTTTTTCCCCGCGCGAGCTGCGGGACCGGGTGGACGACATTCGCCGCGATCTGATGAGTCTGCCGGATGTGGGTAAGATCCAGCTACTGGGCGAGCAGGAAGAGCAACTGGTGGTGGCTTTTTCCCCGCGCCAGCTGTCCGCCATGGGGCTGGATTTGCAGCAGGTAGCTGAGGCGCTACGGGCGCAGAACGTCGTCGAGCCGGCAGGCAGCGTGCGCACCGCCACCGATAACATCGCCCTGCGCGTGAGCGGCGCGTTCAACAGCGAGGCGAGCCTGCGGGCGGTTACGCTGCGCGTTAACGATCGCTATGTTCCGCTGACGGCGATCGCCACCATCACGCGCCGCCCCGCCGAGCCGCCTGCCCCGCTTTTTCGCGTTAACGGCCAGCCGGCCATCGGACTGGCCGTGTCGATGGCCGCCACCGGCAACATGCTGGAGTTCGGCCAGGCACTGCGGGCGCGCATGGAGAGCGAAGCCAGCCAGCTGCCGCACGGCATTGAGATGACGCGCATCGCCGATCAGTCAGCGGTAGTGCAACAGGCGGTGAGCGGATTTGTCGATGTGCTGGGCGAGGCAGTGATCATTGTGCTGGCGGTTTCGTTTGTTTCGCTGGGACTGCGCGCCGGCCTGGTGGTCGCGGCGGCGATCCCGCTGGTGCTCGCCATGACGTTTATCGGAATGCATCTGGCCGGTATCGGCCTGCAGCGCATCTCGCTGGGCGCACTGATCGTGGCGCTGGGCCTGCTGGTGGACGATGCAATGATCACGGTGGAAACCATGGTGGCGCGGCTGGAGGCCGGCGATTCCCGCACCGGCGCAGCGACCTGGGCGTTCAGTACCACCGCCTTCCCGATGCTGACCGGTACGCTGGTGATGATTGCCGGTTTTATTCCGGTCGGCTTTGCCGCATCCAGCGCTGGCGAATATTGCTATACCCTGTTTGCAGTGGTGCTGATGGCGCTCATCAGCTCATGGCTGGTGGCGGTGCTGTTTTCACCGCTGACCGGCAGCTGGCTGTTGCCGGCCACGCTAAAGCAGCACCGCGCCGGAAACGGGCGCCTCAGCCAGTTCTATCGCCGCCTGCTGAGCAGCGTGCTGCGCCACCGCATGCTGACGCTGGCGATGGCGATGCTGGCGCTGTTGCTGGCCGGCGTCGGCACCACGTATATGCAGGGCGAGTTTTTCCCGGCCTCCGATCGGCCTGAGCTGCTAGTGAGCCTGGCGCTGCCAGCCAGTGCGTCGCAGCAGGCCACCCTGCGTCAGGTGCAACGCCTTGAGCAGATTGTCTCCGCCAGCCGGGATGTTGACCACTATTCGTCTTACGTCGACACCGGTGCGATACGCTTTTACCTGCCCATGGATGTGCTGCTGGACGATGAAAACAGCGCTCAGCTGGTGGTGGTGGCCAAAAGCCTGGCCGCCCGTGAACGATTGCAGCGCTCGCTGGATGCGGTGCTTGCCCGGGATTTCAGCGACATCACCACGCGCGTCGCGCCGCTCGAGCTCGGTCCGCCGGTAGGCTGGCCGATTCGTTATCGCATCAGCGGTCCGGATTATCGCCAGGTGCAGCAGCTGGCAGAGCGGCTGGCCGCCGCGCTCGGCAGCTCAGCGCTGACGCGTGACGTCAATCAAACCGCCGGTGAGCCCGAACGCGTTATCACCTTACAGGTGAATCAGACGGCAGCGCGCGCAGCCGGCCTCTCTTCTGACCTGATTGCTCAGTATCTGCATACGCTCTGGTCAGGAACGCTGATCACCACGGTACGCGATCGCAACCGGCTGATTGATGTGGTGCTACAGGGCAACGCTGCGGCGCGCCATGACCTGAGCAGCCTGTCCGGATTGCTGCTAACCGCGCCGTCGGGCGCAAAAATTCCGCTGACGCAGGTCGCAACACCGCAGTGGGGGCTGGAGGATCCCGTTATCTGGCGACGCCAGCGCCTGCCGTTTATCACCGTCCAGACCGATACGGCGCCGGGTTTGCGCGCGGAAGCCGTCTCCGCCGCCCTCACGCCGCTGATTGCCACCTTCAGGGCCAGCTTGCCGGCCGGTTACCGCCTGAGCGAGGACGGGGCGGTAGCAGAGTCTGACAAGGGCAACCAGTCGGTGATCGCTATCCTGCCGGTCACGCTGCTCTGCATGCTGGTATTGCTGATGTTACAACTGCGGCGGATTTCCCGCATGCTGCTGGCCCTGCTGATGGCGCCCTTTGGTCTGCCGGGCATTGTGCTGGCCATGCTGCCGACCGGCACACCGATGGGCTTTGTGGCGCTGCTGGGCGTTATTGCTCTGGCTGGCATGATCATCCGCAACGCGGTGATCCTGATCAGCGAGGCGGATAACAACGTTGATGCAGGTATGCCGCCGGACGCTGCCATTGCGGCTGCCGCCGAACACCGCGCACGGCCGATCGTGCTCACCGCCAGCGCCGCGATTCTCGGTATGATCCCCATCTCGCGTCAGGTTTTCTGGGGACCGATGGCGCTGGCGATTATCGGTGGGCTGTTAGTGGCGACGCTGGTGACGCTCACGGTTTTACCCGCGGCGATGAGTCTGGTGATGCAGGCAGCAGCCCGTCGTGACAAACTGAAATCGCTGCGCTGGCGGCCGTTCAGAAAATAACCGCCTGCTGGTCAGCCCTGCTGGCACGGGGCAACGAAAGGTTTATCCACAGGGTTCCGGGCGGGATATGCACGCCAGATGTGGACAGTATCAGGAGAGAACGCGCAGCACCGGCTGCGCGTGGTCACGGGCTATTTCACTACCGGATGCTTCTCCTGCTGCAGCGCATTCATAAAGGTGTCGCTGAGATGCAGATGCTGACGCACCAGCGCCGGCGGCGTGCTGGCCAGCCACTGGTTGAGCGAAATATCCGCGTAATAATCGCTTTTAAACAGTTCCAGAAAGCGCAGCGGTTTATCACCCGTGTTTTCGATATAGTGACCCATGGCAAAGGGCACATAGCCGACATCACCGGCGCGGAAGTCAAACGTACGCGCCTGACCCGACGAGGCAAACACGCCCATCCGCCCCTGACCTTCCAGATAGTATTGCCATTCGTCGTTATTGGGATGCCAGTGCAGTTCGCGCATCGCGCCGGGAGCCAGTTCCACCAGCGCGGCGGCGATGGTTTTCGATACCGTAAAATTACTGGAATCAGTAATGCGTACCGTGCCGCCCGGCAGCGTCAACGGCTTCTGCGCCAGCATTTTATGCGAGAAGACCTGTTTCGATTTCACCCCGCCGTTCACCGCCGAAGCCGGCGCGCCGTCCGGTGCCTGCCCGGCAAAGATGTACTCCTCTTCCGGCGAGGGCAGCGCGTTAAACACCTCAGCCGGCACGCCAAAGTTTTTTGCCAGCACTTCGGGCGGGATATGTTTGAACCAGTCGCTGAGCAGAAAGGTACTGTCTTCATCGAAATTGCCATTGTCGAAGGCCAGCAGGAATTCGCAGCCGTCCGGCCCAAGGCCCTGAATTGAGTGCGGCACGCCCGGCGGGAAATACCATAAATCGCCCACGCCGACGTCATCGACAAACCAGCCACCTGCGGTATCCAGCGCGGTGATGCGCGCATTGCCGTACAGCATGTAGGCCCACTCGCCCTCTTTGTGCCAGTGCAGTTCGCGGATACCCCCCTTATCCAGCCGCATATCGACGCCAGCAATGGTGGTGGAAATGCCCAGTTCGCGCTGCGTCACCTGGCGCGTCCAGCCGCCGCTGCCCTTGCGCACGTGCGCATCGCTAAACGAAAAACGCAGGTTGGGTAATGTGCCGCTGTCGGTTGCTGGCGGATCGACCAGATCCGGATTCAGCGCTTCGCGCACCGGATCGTGCGGGCCAGGATCGCGCGGATGGTTGGGATCATTCGCCGGATAAGTCGCCACCTTGCCGTCGTGGGCATGGACCTTGCCGGCTGCCAGCGCCACGGTGCCACCAGCCGCGAAGGCCATAAAGCTTCTGCGAGATAAGTTTTCCAGTTTCATACCTGCTGTTTTCCTCAGTTTCTTATGGTTTGTGTCATGCCCCTTAACCATAATCAAACTGTGGCTTCCGCCAACCTTGTGTCACCGCTGAAATCAATAGAAAACCTTTATCATCGCGTAATCCCGCTCTTCACCCGCCTCACGCCATTTACGCTTCGTTGAGATCGCGTTGACGTTCAGGTTATATCAGCCGACAAATAAGGCACAAAGTGATTAAACCCCCTCCCTGATTAAGCAATTTTTTTAATGATAGCTCGCCGCAAAAGTTAATTTAATGTTACAAAAGCATCGCAATTGCAATAATTACCCGGCTACGTTTTTTCTCCGGCGAGACTTGGCCGTTCCGGGCGGAAACCCATGCCAATCAATCGGCCAAACAGATGGCGTAAAAACGGATAGCGGCTGATGAGCTGCGGAACCTTACTGGGCGTGGTGCGCGGGCGCTTGCCGCTGCTCATCTTGATCTGCAGGAATTGCGTCGCCACCGTCGGAAACTGCCGCCGCCGCTGCACGTTCTCCAAATCGCGCAGCGTGAGCGTGCCGTTTTGCAACGGCCGCGTCAGATAATTGGCGCTGGCCACCGCGTCCTGAATCGCCAGGTTCACGCCCACGCCGCCAATCGGTGACATCGCATGTGCGGCATCGCCAATGCACAGCACGCCGGGCTTCATCCATTTGTCCAGCCGATCGATACGGATGGATAACAGACTCAGCTGCTGCCACTCCTGCAGCTGCGCCATGCGCGCCACGCTGAACGGCGCAACCTCTGCCATGCGGTTTTTCAGCGCGTCGAGCCCGGCCTGCTTCAGCGCCTCGAATTCGCCTTTCTGAATGGTGAATCCACACTGCCAGTATTCGCCGCGGTCAATGACGATGAAGTTTTGCTTCGGCCCCTTGTGGCCCATCCCCAGCTCGGGGTCGTCCGGCTGTTTATCCAGCCGGAACCACACCACATCGCGTGGAGCACCAAAGCTTTTACCCACCAGCCCGGCTTTCTGCCGCACCGCCGAGCGACGGCCATCAGCGCCTATTACCAGCGGCGCGTGAATTTCGTGACCTTGTAACGTTTTCACACCTGCGATTACGCCATCCTGATAAAGAAAATCGTCAAAACCGGTGGATTGCAGCAGCGTGAAACCGGGATAGTGCGCCGCCTGGGCGGCGAGGAAAGTGAGGAAATCCCACTGCGGCATGAAGGCGATAAAACGGCAGCGCAACGGCAGACGGGAAAAATCGGCCATGGTGATCTCCTGCCCGCCCACTTCCGCCTGTAACTTTTCCGCGCGCTGATGCGGCAGCGCCAGCAGCGCGTCGAGCAGACCCAGCTGGTGCATGATCTCCAGGGTTGAGGGATGAATGGTGTCGCCGCGAAAATCGCGCAGAAAATCGGCGTGCTTCTCAATCACGACCGCGCGCAGGCCGGCGCGCGTCAGTAAATAGGCCAGCATCAAGCCGGCCGGACCGCCGCCGACGATACAGCAGTCGGCGTTTATCACCTGTGGAGACGGCATGATATCCTCATCAATCGCTATATATGATAATTGTTATCATTTATATAGCATCTGCGCGTCACCAGGGTGATGATAAATGCCGCAGTCAGACTAGTGGTTTGCTACCAGCCCCAGCGCAATCAGGCTGCGCGCGGTGGCAAGAATAGCCTCCTGCGGACTGCACGGGTGCCAGTTCAGTAACCAGCCGGCTTTAGCGGCGCTGACGTTCATATCAACGCCCAGCAGTTTTACCATTCCCGTCATCAGCGGATTTTGCGCTGCCGCCGCCCGCACCATGGCGTCACTCATTGGCTGCAGCGAAACTTTCTCTGCTTCTGATGCCAGATGGGTTTTGAGCGTGCGCGCCACCTCAATAAGCGGCAGGCTGTGCCCCGAACTGGCAAGGAAGCGCTGCCCCTGCGCGGCGGCGTGGGTCATCGCCAGCACGTGCAGGCTGGCAACGTCACGCACATCAACAAAACATGAGTTGATGTCAGGACAGCCTGGTTGCCCCTCCAGTAGCTCCTTCACAATGCGAATCGAATGTGAATAGTCGGCACCCAGCACCGGTCCCAGCACCGACACCGGGTTCACCGTGGCCAGTTCCAGACCGTTACCCTGCTCAGCGATAAACTGCCAGGCGGCGCGTTCCGCCAGGGTTTTCGATTTCTGATACGGCCACACATCGCCGCTGACATCGCTCCAGTCGCGCTCGGTAAAGGGGCGCGGATAGTCCGCTGGATGTCCGATACCGACCGCGCCAAACGCCGAGGTCAGCACCACACGTTTAACACCTGCATCGCGCGCGGCGCGCAATACGCGCAGATTTCCTTCAATCGCCGGATTCACCCAGTCAGCTTCGCTTACCTGGCTGCCGGTCGGGGTGGGAGAAGCGCCATGCAGCACGAAGCGACAGCCCGTTACTGCGTCTTCCCAGCCCGCGTCTGCCGTTAAATCGGCAACGACAAATTGCAGCGCCTCGCCTGCGGCCACCCCGGCCTGCAACAGATGCGCCCTGACTTCAGCTTCACGTTCGGCATCACGTAAGGTGGTTCGCACCCGATAGCCCTGCTGCAGCAGCGCAATAATGCAGTACTGAGCGATAAATCCGCTGCCGCCGGTAACCAGAACTTTGTCATTACTCATTTTTCTTCCTCATCACAATCATCGTTCATTCTATGCGCTCTACGGTAAGCGGCGGATGGCGGATTTTGAATGCTTGTAAATGCAGTTTACTTGCGTGATAGTACAGAAATGAGCCTTGATCCCTTTTCCGACATTCTGCGATTCGTTCGCGCTGAATCACTGCTGACCGGCGGTTTTACCGCGGGCGGACGCTGGGCGCTGCGTTTCCCTGCGCCCGATAAAATTAAATTCTTCGCCATTATCAAAGGCAGTTGCTGGGTCATACTGGAGGGCGAATCTGAACCGTTCCACTTTGCCACCGGCGACGTCGGCTTGCTGAGCGCTAAACGCGCCTTCGTGCTGGCCAGCCATCCGGACGAACCGCCGGTTGACGCCATGAGCGTGTTTTATGGCGCAGGGAAAGGTCATGCGCCGATTGGCAGCGGTGATGACTTTGTCCATATCGGTGGCCATGTACTGCTTGATCCTGCCAGTGGGCGTTTACTGACCCACGTATTACCTCCCTGGATTCAGGTGCCGGCGGCGTCACCGCAGGCGGCGTCATTCCGCTGGGTGCTGGATCAACTGGTGCAGGAAGGCCAGCATGTCCAGCCGGGATCGCAGCTGGCAACGGCCCAGCTGGCACAACTGCTGTTCATCCAGATTCTGCGGGCGCATTTGCAAACCAGCAGCACGCTGCCCGCCAGCTGGCTGCGGGCGCTGAGCGATACGCGATTGGCACCGGCGTTACAGCGGCTGCATGGCGATCCTGCGCGCAACTGGCATCTGGACGAACTGGCGCGTGCCTGTGCCATGTCGCGCACCCGTTTTGCCCAGTATTTTCGCCAGGTGGTCGGCATCACGCCGATAGCCTATCTGACGGCGTGGCGCATGCGGCTGGCAGAGCGTGCGTTGCAGGAGGAAAATGAGGCGGTGGCCGTGGTAGCGCAGACGCTGGGTTACGCCTCAGAGAGCGCCTTCAGCCATGCTTTTAAGCGTGAAACGGGTCAGTCACCCAATGCATTTCGCCGCGCCGTGCGGTTACAGCAGGCGCAGCGATAAAGCGCGCCGCGTTGCGCGGCGCCGGGCTTTACTTAATTTGTGAAGAGACGCGCCACATATCCACTCCGCCTTCGGTGGCGTAGCGATCAATCTCCGCCAGCTCCTGTGCCGTAAAGGTCAGGTTGTCCAGCGCGCGCAGGGAATCGCTTAACTGATCAACCGTGCGGGCACCAATCAGCGCAGAAGTGACCCGCTCATCACGCAGCGCCCAGGCGATCGCCATCTGCGCCAGCGTCTGACCGCGCGCTTCAGCAATCGCGTTGAGCGCGCGAATTTTTGCCAGGTTCTCTTCGCTGAGCATGGCAGAAAGACGCGGATCGCTGCCGCCGGCGCGCGCGCCCTGCGGTACGCCGTTGAGGTATTTACTGGTCAGCATGCCCTGTGCCAGCGGTGAAAAAGCAATGCAACCGCTGCCGAGCTCCGCCAGCGTATCGAGCAGCCCGTGCTCAATAGTGCGGTTTAGCATTGAGTAATTGGGCTGATGAATAAACAGCGGCACTTTCTCATCGGCCAGAATCGCAGCGGCCTGACGCGTTAGCTCTGGCGAATGGGAAGAGATGCCGACATACAGCGCCTTACCCTGACGATGCAGCTGTACCAGCGCGCCCATGGTTTCTTCCAGCGGCGTATTCGGATCGACGCGATGGCTGTAGAAGATATCGACATAATCCAGCCCCATGCGGCGCAGGCTGTTATCACAGCTGGCAATCAGATGTTTGCGGGTGCCGGTCGGGCCACCATACGGACCCGGCCACATATCCCAGCCGGCTTTGCTGGAGATAATCAGTTCATCACGATACGGGGCAAAATCCTGCGCCAGCCAGCGGCCAAAGTTTTCTTCAGCCGATCCCGCTGGCGGACCGTAGTTATTCGCCAGGTCGAAATGGGTAATGCCGTTATCAAACGCGTGGCGCAGGATCGCTCTGCCGGTTTCAAATACGTCAACGCCGCCAAAATTCTGCCATAGCCCCAGCGAGATCAGCGGCAGCACCAGGCCACTTTTGCCGGTTTTACGGTACTGCATGTTGGTCTGATAACGCGCTGGCGATGCAACATAACTCATAACAGATTCCTCTCATTAAATGCCGCCGTACAGGTGCACAGAAGACATTGTTCTGCCTTCCTGCAAAACCGCGCGGCGAACAGGCGATTGCCGGACAAATTTTTACCGCGTATCGTTAATCTGTAAAATTCATTATTGTGATTAAATTCATCTTTTATGGAGATAACTGATGGAATTGCGCCAGATGCGGCACTTTATCGCCGTGGCGGAACATGAAAATTTCACCCGCGCCGCACAGAGTATGCATATTGTGCAATCGGCCTTGTCCACCTCGATCAAACAGCTGGAGGAGGAACTGGGCACGCCGCTTTTTATCCGCTCCACTCGCCAGGTGCGCCTGACCATGGCCGGGAAAGTGTTTCTCGATTACGCCAGAACCATCGGCGCCTTTGTCGAAAAAGCATCGCAGGAAGTGGCGGCGATCGTGGCGCTTAAGACCGGAACCCTGTCGATTGGCACGGTGCAAAGCGTGCCGCCGTTTATCGATCTGCCGCAATTACTGGAAACCTTTATTCGTCGCTTTCCTGATTTTGACGTCAAGCTGTGCCAGGGATCATCGGCGAAGCTCAATGCAAAAGTGCACAATCAGCAGATCGATCTGGCGATTATGCCGGTGGAGGAAGTCTCCGACCGGCTGTCGTCGCGCATCATCGCCTGCGATGAAATCGTGGTAGCGTTTGCCGCCGATTATGCCGGGTTCACCGCGATGCAGCCGGACGTCACCATGGCACACCTGGCGCAGCAGTCGTTTATCGATTTCGAAGCCGGCCAGGGCACGCGCAAGGTGAATGACAATAGTTTTGCCCTGCAGGGGCTGAGCCGCAAAGTGACGTTTGAAGTGAGCGATCTGGAAACTTTGCTGAGTCTGGTGGAGCGCAATATGGGGATTGCCCTGCTGCCCGAACAGGTAGTGAAAGCGCGCAGCACGACGCTGCATTATTGCCGCATCAGCGACGTTGATATGTGCTGGGAATTGGCTGTGGCCTGGCTCAGCGATCGTCCCGGCAGTATGAACGTCTACGACCGGCCAGTGCAGGAGTTTATGGATATTCTGGGCAGCAGCGATTAGCGCCGGGGCGGGTATCGGTGCAGGATGACGGCGGCAGCGCTTGTTATGTTTTAACGAATCGACAGTCAGCCATGATTCGGTCGCCATCAATGGCGACCCTACCGGGAAATTGCACCCTCACTGTAGGGTGCGCATTAATGCGCACCGCTATTAATATCTGATTCAAGCCACTGTTTGTCAGGGATTATGTGGCTAAAAACCCGTGCCACTCGCACTCCCGCCTGTACAGAAGCGCTTTTGTTGTATAAGTTTAAGGGTGCTGTCGGGGAAACATTTCGCTCAGCAGGTCACACATTTCCGACAGAGGAAGAGCGACACTATCAGTCGTTGATTAGGCTTTGGTTTACCTGCACCAGGCAATGCTAAACGCAACGCGGATACTGAGAGCTTTTATGTATAGAAGTGAAGATGAAAAACTGGCCGACATTGTCATGGGCGATGCCGTGCTGCAATTGTTAAAACAAGCCGGACCGGTAACCACTCTCGCGCTGCTGGAAAAACTGCGCGCGATGGCGGCATCAGAAACCGATCCGGCCCGCCAGCGCGCGTTTCGCTATGCGATTGCTGAAGTGCAGAACAGCAAAAGTGCGCCTCAGGGCGAAGCAGTGGCGTTAAAAGGTAGCGATAACGTCACCCATATTTTTCGCAACCGTGATAATACGGGCAAAAACACCCGACATTAGCCCCGCTCTGCCCCTGTCTGCTTATCAATAACGTAACCGCCCGCTCATGCCTGCGCCCGACAGGTGACGGCTAGACAGCTGCACACTCTCCGGCTGCGGCTCATCAATTAACAGGGCGAGGAAGCTGTCGGCCCACCAGTGACAATCATAGCGGTGCAGATTATTCAGCAAGCGCGCATGACGGTTCTGACGATCGCTGAGCGGCAGCCGCAACGCCGTATGGATAGCATCCGCCATTGCATCAGGATCGTAAGGATTAACGATCAGCGCGCCATCCATCTGTTCGGCCGCACCCGCGAACTGCGACAGAATCAGCACGCCGGGATTCGCCGGATCCTGCAGCGCAGCATACATTTTCGCCATCAGGCTCATGCCCGCCATCAGTGGCGTCACCAGCGCCACCCGCGACGCGCGATACAGCCCGGCCAGCTCCTCACGGCGATAATCGTGGTTGAGATAGCTGACCGGATACCAGTTGAGCATACCGTGCACGCCATTAACCTCACCGCACAGATTTTCCAGATTGTGGCTGATTGCCTGCTGCCGGTGCGGGTGACCGCTGGCAGCAGAAGCCAGCTGCAATAACATCATGTTGCCCGCATAGTCGGGGTGATGGCGTAGCAGCACTTCCAGCGCGCTGATGCGATACGGCAGACCTGCGCTGTCGTCGAGATGACCGCCGCTCAGCACCGTGTTGGCCGGCAAATGTTCGCGGCTCTGCTGCTCCATATACTGGCAGCTGTTACTCTCGAGTAATGCCTGAACCTCAGCCAGATCGATCCCGACCGGAAACACGCCAGTGGTGATAATGTGACCGTGCACGCGCAGACGGTTCCTGCCTAAGCGTTCAGCGCGAAACTCGCTCTCCAGCCACAGCAGAAAGTTATTCATATCCTGCGCGGTCTGGAAGCCAATCAGGTCACAGCACAGCAGCGATTCTGCCAGGCTGCGCCAGTCAGGGATCGCTTCGAACAGCTGACCGGACGGAAACGGCTGATGTAAAAACAAACCGATGCGGTTAGTTAAGCCGGTATCACGCAGCATTTTCACCGTTGGGATGAAGTGATAATCCTGCAGCCAGATCACATCGTCCGGCATGGCATATTCAGCGATGGCGTGAGCATAAGCCGCATTCAGCTGGCGATAGGCCTGGAAGCTGGCGCTGGTGAAACGTGCCAGGTCCGGACGCTGGTGAAACACCGGCCACAACCCCTGATGTACGTAGCCGTGATAGCCCTCTTCGTATTCTGCGCGCGTCAGCGCAAACTGCAGCCTGTCGTATTCATTACCCTGCTGAAAGCTAAGCGTGCGCGCCGCTTCCTGCGCAGCGACGGTACGTTGTCCATCCCAGCAGACCCAGAGGCCACCGCGTCGCGCCATCAGGCGATCGTAAATGGCTGCCAGCGTGGAAGACTGATGCTGATTATGTGTGACCAGAATAGTGCCGGGCATGATATTTCCCTTTGAGGTTAAGGCGCGCCACAGTGCCGCCTGCTGCGCTGATTTAACCGCCGGCAATATAAAAAAGGCGTAAAGAAAACCTGCGCGGATATAAAAATCCGGCAAAGATCAGCGCCAGTGTGTGGAAATCAGCCCGGCGCCAAAGGGGAAAGGCTTGCAGCGATCAGTGACGGATGGCGCAGCCGCACTGCGACATTTCGCCAGGCACATATTTGCCGTGATGCGAATGGCGCACCTGCAACTCACCCTGCTGCCAGGCGCGGCTGTGGTCCGGACGCTGATCCAGCAGCCGGTTCAGGGCTTCCGTCACCAGTAAATCACGGCGCGGTGCCCAGCTGCTCAGGTGCCATGTGGAGCCGCGCGCCTCGTCAGCATCATCAAAGCCCACTACGGCGATATGCGCGCCCTGACCGAAGTCGCGCACGGCCTGCAGTGCGCCAAAGGCCAGCTCGTCGTATTCGCACATCAATGCATTGATGCGTTCTGCCGCACGGGTTTTCTTCAGGTAAGCCATCATCGTCTGATAAGCCTGCTCACGGTGAAGGGCACCGGCGTGCAGTGCTGCGTGCAGCGTCTTATCTTCCGCCTGCAGGCTGGCAATAAACCCCTGAACCTGGCGCGGCGGCGTGTCACTTGCCTGCACCTGCATAGCGCCCAAACGCTGGTGTCCCTGCGACAGCAGTAGTGCGCCAAGCTGCTGCCCGGCGTGATACGCATCGGCAACCACCACATCAGCGCCCGCGCTGTCGTTCGGGCACAGATGCACCGCGCGCAGCGATGGCAGCAGGTGCGCGGCGATCTCCTGCGCATCCCGACACGGCGAGCTCAGGAACAGCAGCCCACCCAGCGGCAGCGACGCCGCGTTCCGCAGCGCGGCCTGAAAATCCTCGCGCGTGGCGGCGCACAGCAGTACCGGCAGCCGATCACGCGCACTGAGCTGACGCGTGACTTCTTTGAGCATGTGCATACTGTGCGGATGACTGACATCGTCGCTGACGATGCCGATGAGCGGCGAATGGGCGGACATAACTGACCTCTCCTGCTACGTAGGGTACGGGAATAATTTTGACGTATTAGTATGAAATTCCACGTTACCCGAATAATCAGATATCGCCAATCGGTGGATGCGAAGGATTGCTGCGCTCCCCCTTCACCCGGTGCGTGTTGACGGCGGCAAAATGCGCAGCCGCTGCACCGGACGCCCGGTGAGCTTCGTTTTACGTTACACTGACGCCACGAATATTTTGCTAGCGGAAAATTTATGCGCATCACCCTCGATCAGGCCGATCAGCCTTTTATTCACCGCTTACTGGGCGAAGAGATCGCCAGTATCGATTCCCCGTCTGACGAACAACTGCGCCTGCGACAGGCGTTGCAGGATGCGCGGTTACAGAGAAATCATGAAGCAGAGCTCGACTGGAAACGCAACGCGCTCTATCTGCTGCTGTTTGTGTTCCTGTATGGCGCACTGGGCTGCTCGCTGACGCTGGATTTGAGCGCGGTCGCACAAGCATCGAGCCATAAAAGCATTGCCTATGCGCTGGAAGCGGTACCGGTCCTGATCGCCTTCTCTGGTCTGTTCCTGTCGCTGCTGTTTCTGTTCGCCGCGCGCGGCAGCGCACGCCGCCTGCACAACTGGGATCACACTATCGTGCTGCTGGAAAAATACAGCGGCTGCAACCTGAGTCTGCAGATTAATGAAATGGGGACGCGCACCACGCATTACTCGCAGTCGGCGATTACCGTGGCGCTGGCGATGTTTATCTGCCTCACCTGGGTGGTGATGTACAACTACTTCACCTTTACCACCAGCGGCGTGATTGGCAGTGTCATCTCGCTGTTTATTACCACTATGACCTACGTGATTCTGGATATTCAGCTGCTGAAATCCGGCAAATCGATCGCTATCGATGAGCCGGTGATTCCGCCAGAAGATGAGGTTGAGAAACGCCGTTAATCGACAGACCGGCGCGGCGTAAGGTTTTCCGCCGCGCCGGTTTCGCTATCCTTATCTATACTTCAGACAGGATTTCGAGAGATATAAAGGAGTTGCGATGAAAATCTGGCCGTTAGTCGCCATCACGGCACTGTCTGTTACCCTGGTCGCCTGTAAATCCCCGACGCCACCTAAAGGGGTGCAGCCCATCACCCACTTTAATGCCGATCGCTATCTCGGCACCTGGTATGAAATTGCCCGCCTCGATCACCGTTTCGAACGCGGTAAAGATCATGTGACCGCCACCTACAGCAAACGCAGCGACGGCGGTATCAGCGTGCTGAATCGCGGTTACGATCCGGAGAAAAAAGCGTGGAGCGAGAGCGAAGGCAAAGCTTACTTCACCGGCAAACCTGACGTCGCCGCGCTAAAGGTCTCGTTCTTCGGGCCTTTTTATGGCGGTTATAACGTGATTGCGCTGGATGAAGATTATCAGTATGCACTGGTCGCCGGGCCGAACCGGGGGTATCTGTGGATTCTGTCGCGTCAGCCCACCATTCCGGCTGAAGTCAAACAACGCTATCTCGCCTATGCCCAGCGACTGGGCTTCGCAACCGATCAACTGATTTGGGTTAATCAGTCACGATAAGAGGGTGCAACGCTGGGTGATGCCTCCGGGGCGACAGCTATCATGCTGGCGGTAAACGAAGGTTTGCCTCCTCCACCAATCCATTTAACATCTAATGATAAAAAGGTTTTCATGATTTTCACGACGACACCGCGACTCATTATCCGTACATTCGAAGACAAAGATGCGCCTGCACTTTTTGATTACCTGTCTTTACCTCGCACACCTTGTTTTCAGGAGGAGAAACTTGACTCTCTCGCAGAGGCATCAGAAGAGGTTAATAGACGATCGAGTGATACAAGCCAGTTTGCTGTCTGCCTGAAAGAAACTGATGAATTGATTGGTCATCTTTTTGCCGATAATAGTGAAGAGGTTGACACTAACACCTGGTCAGTAGGATGGCATTTTAATAAGCGGTACGAAGGCAAAGGTTATGCGACAGAATCCGTCGCGGCACTATTTCAGTACCTATTTTCTGACAAAGAAGCCAGACGTCTTTATGCCTACGTGGAAGACTACAATTTAGCTTCTCAGAAGCTTTGTGCTCGCCTTGGTATGCGTCAGGAGGGCTGTTTCAAAGAATTTGTCGCTTTCGCACGGGATGATGATAAAAAGCAATATGACGATACCTTGATTTTTGCACTGCTCAAAAAAGAGTGGAAGCCGTTGATTGCATAAACACTTTACGTCAGCTCCTCGCTCATAGCGGACATGGGCCTGGGCACCGTCCGCTTTATGCAAAAGGCAAACATCTCAACACAATCAGGTTTTCATTCAATGCGTTACACATCAGGATGATGCTCAATTGCAGCTTCATGAAAGATATCACCCAGCCAGCCTGCAATTTCGTCTTCTGGCATATCATCTGGAATAGCGATATCGAACATTCGCGAAAATTTCCTTTCTGTCACGTCGGCGCGAAATACCTGCCAGGCATCCTCCTTGCGCAGAACGCCAATGTGCCGGCCAAAAACGTCAAAAATCAGCATATTCACTCTCCTGTGATATCAATCAGACTCTGACGCCTACTATACCAACGCTGATACAAATCGCTGGAAAAAGCCGCACTCCGCCACTATTATCGGCTGACTTATTCACCTGCTGATAACTAAGGAGGATCTCTATGCCGTCGTGTGAACTGTTTGTTTACTCACACTTCTATGGTGACTGGACCCGCTCAGGTTTTACCGCACTCGTGCTGCGATAATCCGCCTGAGCGAAGTTCTGACAATCTAATCCCTTCTCTCCGGCTTACCGGGTTGTCGTCAGCGAAATTCTGACGTCAGGCTTTTTTGCGCCTGCAACTTGAGAGTAAGTAGATGAGCACACTCCTTTCCGCACATGCCGTCGGCTTCGACAATGCCTTTGGCCCGCTTTTCCATTCCCTGGATTTCAGCCTGAAAAAAGGCGACCGCATCGGCCTGATTGGCGACAACGGCAGCGGTAAAAGTACCCTGCTGAAAATTCTCAGCGGAGAACTGGCCGCCAGTCACGGCAGCGTCACGCCAGCCAGCCACTGTCTGCTGGCGCGCATTGAACAACACCTGCCGGAAACGTTACTTGAGGCCTCATTGCTGGATGGCGTGATCGCCCGGCTGCCCGCAGCACAGCGCAGCAGCGAGCGCTGGCGTGCCGAGGCGCTGCTGCATACGCTGGGTTTCAGCACAGCGCAGCAGTCACAAACCGCGGCGACGCTGAGCGGCGGACAGCATATGCGGCTGTTGCTGGCGCGCGCGCTGATTCTGCAGCCCGATTTACTGTTGCTGGACGAACCGGGTAACCATCTCGACCTGCCGACCCTGCTGTGGCTGGAGAATTTTCTGATCGGCTGGCAGGGCAGCTTTGTACTGGTATCCCACGACAGCGCACTGCTGGACCGAGTCACCAACTGCAGCGCAATTCTGCGCGATCGCACGCTGCATGTTTTCCGTCTGCCCTGCACGGCCGCCCGCGAGGCGCTGGCGCAGCAGGATGAGGCGGATGCGCAGCGCCACCAGGCACAGCAGCAGGAGATCGCCCGGGTTGAGAGCAGCGCAAAACGGCTGGCGATCTGGGGGCGGACCTATGACAACGAAGGTCTGGCGCGTAAAGCAAAACAGATGGAGAAGCGCATCGACTGGCTGAAAGCCGCGCAGACCACGCTCAGCGCCGGCAGTCCGTGGCAGCTGCAGTTACAGGGCGAAGCGCTGCAGGCGGATCGCGTGCTGGCGCTGCCGCCGATGTCGATTCAGCCTGCTGCCGGGGCGCCGACCCTTTTTTCCCTGCCCGCGCTGCAGGTGAAAAGTGGCGATCGCATCGCGATTGTCGGCCACAACGGCTGCGGCAAATCCTCACTGCTGCGCCAGCTGTGGCACAGCTGGCAGCAAGGCGACAGCCCGCTGTTTCATCCGCGCGCCCGCGTCGGCTATTACGACCAGAGCCTGCAACAGTTGCGTGACGACCAGACGTTAAGCGCGGCGCTACACGGTTTCGCTGCGCTGAGCGATGAGCAGTGCAAAATGGCGCTGATTAGCGCAGGCTTTCCCTGGCTGCGCCATCAGCAGAAGGTTGCCTCACTCAGCGGTGGTGAGCGCTCGCGCCTGCTGTTTGTCGGCCTGACGCTGGCGCGCTACTCGCTGCTGCTGCTGGATGAACCGACCAACCATCTGGATATGACAGGCAAAGAGGAGCTGGCGCAGGCGCTGCAGCAGTTCGCCGGCGCGGTGCTGCTGGTGTCTCACGACCGCAGCCTGATCGCCAGCAGCTGCAATCGCTTCTGGCTGATTGAACAGCAGCAGCTGAGCGAGTGGCACGACTGGCCGCAGGTGACCGCCAGGCTGGCCACCGCCCATGTGCCAGTCGATCACCCGCTTGCCGCTGCCGCCGTCGATGACCGCCCGGGCGATGAAGATGCGCTGTTGCAGGCGCTGCTGGTGCTGGAAGAAAAGCTGCAGCAGGACGAAGCGCGTAAGGCAAAGCATCAGAAACCGGCGCAGCAGCAGCAGTGGCGCAGGGAGATTGCGCAGCTGAAGCAACAGCTGAATCTGCTCTAAACGGATTGACTGACGGGGTATCGCTAACCCACAACCTGCGCCAGGGATGGCGCACTCCCCTGCGGCTGACAAAATTCCGCAGAATTTTTCTCCAGTTTGTCCCGCTTAGTGATTATTATTCTCGCTAAATTTAAGGGACGATGATGCACACAATGACGAAAAAATGGCTGTTTGCCGCGCTGACCGCGCTGGTGATGATTCTGGTTCTCTGGGCATATTCGGCGTCACGCAGTAAACCCAATCCGCTGATGACCGCCGCGGTGCGCCAGGGCGACATCGAAAACGTGATTGCCGCCACCGGCAAAATGGACGCGATTGAGCGCGTTAACGTCGGTGCGCAGGTCTCCGGTCAGGTGAAAAAGCTGTATATCAAAGCCGGCGACAACGTGCGTAAGGGCCAGCTGATCGCGGAGATCGATGATCAGCCGCAGCGCAGCGATCTGCGTAATGCGCAGGCGGCGCTGAGCGTGGCGCAGGCGGATTTACAGACCCGTCAGGCTACGCTGGTACGCCAGCAGGCACAGTTTCAGCGCCTGCAGCAGATGATTAAAACCAACGCCGTTTCCCGCCAGGATTTTGATACCGCCGCCGAAGCGTGGCGCATCGCCCAGGCAGAGCTGACGGCGCAGCAGGCGCGGGTGATTCAGGCGCAGATCGAAGTGGATAAAAAGCAGCTCGATCTCGGCTACACGCGCATCATGGCACCGATTGACGGCACGGTGGTGGCGATCGTCACGAAGCAGGGCCAGACCGTAAACGCCGTACAGAGCGCCCCGACCATCGCCAAACTGGCGCAGCTCGGCACCATGACCATCAAAGTGCAAATCTCCGAGGCGGACATTACCAATATTCAGCCCGGCCAGCAGGCGTGGTTTACCACCTTCGCCAATCCGGATAAACGCTACAACGCCACGCTGCGCAGCATCGAACTGGCCCCTGAGTCGGTGATGAAAGATGATGCGCTGATGGGCAACAGCGAAAGCAATACCGTGAGCAGCACGAACGCGGCGGTGTATTACAACGCCCTGCTTGATGTGCCGAACCCGGATAATGCGCTGCGCATCTCCATGACGGCGCAGGTTAATCTGCTGCGTGACCAGGCGAAAAACGCGCTGCTGGTGCCGGTACAGGCCACGAAAAAGGCCAGCGATGGTCGTACTTACGTCGAAATCGCGGATCAAAATAATCAGCCAGAGAAGCGCTACATCACCACCGGCATCAGCGACAGCGTTGACATTCAGGTGCTGAGCGGGCTGCGCTTAGGGGAAAAAGTGATCCTTGCCACGCAGCAGCCGGGCGCGGACAAGGTGGTGATGTGAATATCATCGAACTGCACAACATTCAGCGCAGCTACGTCAATGGTTCCCAATCCCTGCAGGTGCTGAAAAACATTAATCTGCAGATTGCCAGCGGCGAAATGGTGGCGATCATCGGCCCCTCGGGCTCAGGCAAATCCACGTTGCTGAACATTCTTGGCTGCCTTGATGCGCCGGACAGCGGTGATTACCTGATTGGCGGCAAAAATACCGCCACGCTCTCGCCCGATGCGCTGGCGCAAGTGCGGCGCGAGCACATCGGCTTTATCTTTCAGCGCTATCACCTGATGCCAGATCTCAGCGCGCTGAGCAACGTTGAAATACCGGCGATTTACGCCAATTTATCCGGCACCGCACGCCGTCAGCGCGCCGCACAGCTGCTGGCACGGCTCGGATTACAGGGGCGCGAACAGCATAAGCCGGGCGAGCTGTCAGGCGGCCAGCAGCAGCGTGTCAGTATTGCGCGTGCACTGATCAACGGTGCCGAAATTATCCTCGCCGATGAGCCCACCGGCGCGCTCGATTCGCACTCCGGTGAAGAAGTGCTGCGCATCCTAAGCGAACTGAACCGCGAAGGTCACACGGTGATTATCGTTACCCACGATATGAAAGTGGCGCAGCACGCGGAACGCATTATCGAAATTCAGGACGGCGAGATTTTTGCCGACAGCGGCAGCGCTGCCACGGCCGCAAAAACGTGCTTTACGCCAGCGCCACGCAAGCGGCAAAGCAGATTCCGCGGTCTGCTTGACCGGCTGCGCGAATCATTGCGCATGGCGCTGAATGCCATGAACGCCCACCGCCTGCGCACCGCACTAACTATGACCGGCATTATCTTTGGCATTGCCGCCGTCGTCACCGTGGTGGCGCTGGGCCAGGGCGCGCGGGAAAAAACGCTGGAGAGCATTTCCGGACTGGGTACCAATGTGGTTTCTATCTATGCCGGGGGCGATTATGTCGAGGACGATGCGCATCCGGTACAAACCCTGGTGATGGCCGATGCCGATGTGATTGCGCGCCAGCAGTTTGTCGCCGCCGTCAGTCCGGAGATCATCGCCACACAGCCCATTCGCTACCTGGCCAACGCCTCCAAAACTTCAGTTTCCGGCGTAGGCGTCGACTATTTTCGCATTCAGGGCATTAAGCTGGTGGAAGGCAGCAACTTCAGCGATGAGCGGCACGCGCGCCAGGAAGTCATTATTGATATCAACACACGCAATAAATTATTTGGCGAACAGGGCCCGAGCCCGATTGGCAAAATGATTGTGCTGGGATCGGTGCCGGTGCGGGTTATTGGCGTGGCCAACAATGAAGATGGGCTTTCGCCCAACCGTCTCAGCGTCTGGCTGCCGTGGAGCACGGTGATGTATCGCATCAGCGGTCAGACCGCGCTCACCAGCATAAGCATCAAACTTAAAGATGATGTGGTGAGCGGTGCGGCGGTGGAATCGCTCACCCAGCTGCTGACGGCGCGCCACGGCACCAAAGATTTCCTGATGTTCAACCGGGACAAGTATCGTAAAGCGATAGAAGGTGCGGCGGCCACGCTGACGCTGCTGATTTTACTGGTGGCTTCGATTGCGCTCATGATCGGCAGTATTGGCGTAATGAACATCATGCTGGTGTCGGTGACCGAACGCACCCACGAGATTGGTGTGCGCATGGCGGTGGGTGCGCGACGCGGCGACATTATGCAGCAATTTATGATTGAAGCCGTGCTGGTGTGCCTGGTGGGCGGATCGCTCGGTGTGGCGCTGTCTCTGGTGATAGGTCCGGTCATTTCACTGCTGGCTGGCGGCGTGCTGACCGCCATCTACTCATGGCAATCGGCTGGCGCAGCGTTTGCCTGCTCAACCATTATCGGCATGATATTTGGTTATCTGCCCGCGCGCAAAGCCGCACGAATGGATCCGGTCGCCGCGCTCGCCAGCGAATAAATCAACAACCGGACCGGCACATTATTCATGCTGGTCCGGCCATTTCAGGTCTAATCCGAAAGTCATTAAATCAATTAGCCCCGCAGGTCATCATCGGCGTAGACTGAACGCGTCTCTAATTTAGACACATCACCGATTATCTATTCGATGGCTATCACTCGCCCGAGAGTAAGTTATGTTAGAACCGCACTATTTTTATTTATGTCACGATCCGGACGCCGGCTGGGTATTGCATAAAAAAGGCTGTTACGTACTGGAATTTGAGGAAGAGAAGCGCTTTATCGGCTCTTTGTATACTGTGCATCAGGCGCTGACGGTAGCGCGTATCCACCATCCGCAAATAGCCTGTTGCCGCGACTGCCTGCTGGACAAAGGCCGGTCGAAAAGAACGCCGGTTAATAAAGAGAAAAATCTGATTCCCTCTCGCCATTTTGACGACGACGCGAAAAAATAACGGTGCAGATTACGCAAACGTAATGTGTTTTGAAATGGTGAAATAAAGTCACCCGCTTCGCGTTTATTTAGCCGCAACCGGATTCATTTCTGAAAAATAACCGACGGGTAAGTCGGGAAATCCACTCAGCGTTTGTCGCCTGACGGTTTGATATTAAAGCAGTTATCCACAACTGACGTGCAAAGAGGCTGGCTTATCCTGTGGATAAACGCCTGGGCTCCGCCTGTTGCGCCCGCTGAGCAGGATTGGTCAAATTTCGAACGCCAGCCTGCTGCTTTTGTTCGTTTCAAGCCTTCCGGAAACAGCAAAGCCGCCCGAGGGCGGCCTTAACGCAGTGAACCAGTCTGAACTTAGTTATACAGTTCAGCCGTCATGTGCACGCGGTTGTTGGTGTTGGCTTCAGTAATTTTATACTGAGCGCCCTGCTCTTGCGCCTGCGCGGCGATTTTAGCTTCTGCACCGTCCAGTGTAGAGGAAGTCACGGTTACGCTCTGGGCAAAGCTGGCAGCTGACATCAGTGAAAGAGCGGCAACAGCGGCGAGTGACATAGCTTTAATGGTTTTCATGGTCTTATTCCTTAATGGTTGTGGCTGAAGGCTGTGTGCCTTCGATGGAACTAATAATAACTCGGGTTACTATACTGCAATTGATAATTAGTGCGGTTATCGTGATCGTGCTAATTATTTCTGATCGCCCGGTTGCGCCAGCTCAGCGCGCACCGTCGCGATAAATTGCGGCCAGTGGGCAAAACGAATCACCGGAACGTGAGCATGGCGTTGCGTGCGTAATGCATCTGCAAAAGCCAGCGCCTGCCGGTTGATATCCACGTTGTTCAGCATATTGCGTTCTCCTGCCAGACAGTCTGCGCTGCAAATTCAGCAATATCGCCAGAATGATTGATACGCTGCGAGCCTGACTGCACGACAAAAAAGGCCGCCCGTCAGGCGACCCGTTCTGGCACATCCCTGTGCAACCATCCGTTATTTGTAGAGTTAAGCGGTCATGTGCACCAGGTTGTTGGTGCTGGCTTCCAGAATTTTATATTGCGCGCCCTGCTGCTGAGCCTGAGCGGCAATTTTCGCTTCGGCACCATCCAGTGTGGTGGAGGTGGCTGAAACGGTTTGCGCGAAGCTGGCAGCAGACATCAGGGAAAGCGCGGCGGCGGCGGCAATGGTCAGTGTTTTGATAGTTTTCATGGTCATATTCCTTAGCGTTTGATGAGAAGGCGCTGCGCCTTCGATGGAGATAATAATAACCATGATTACTATTACAAAATTGATAATTAGTGCGAATACTATGATCGCACTAATTGTTAACGCGTGATATTTAAATTGTTTATTTATAATCAACAGGTTGAATGTATTTCGATGCCCATAAAGCGGCACAGAGCGTTAAAGCAGCCATCATATTTAAGGCGAATTGCTACTGAAACAGGAGACGAATGGTTGACGGCAGGATGGGTCTGAGTACGGGCGCGAAAACCTCGCGCCGCGATTTTGTTGAGGGAAGTCTGACCTCAGACTTTATTTTTATAATTGAAACTGATCTGCGAATTTTGCTCGCGCGGAAGTCGTCTGGCTTCTAAATATACCGATTTCCAGTACGGATTATTCAGTGACGAGCGCATCACGCCCTGGCTGACTGAGGCATGCAGGAACTGGCGATCGGTATCGTAAAAGCCGACGTGCAGCTCATGCTTAATGCGGAAGAACACTAAGTCGCCAGGCTGTAAATGCGCCTGATCGACCGGCTTACCCATGGCAATCAGTTCACGCGTTGTGACGCGATCCATGGGAATATTGAAACGATCTTTTAAGGTGCGCCAGACAAATCCGGAACAGTCAACACCGGATAATTGCGTCCCGCCCCACTGATATTTGGTGCCTTCCCACGAATGCATTTGATCGTGCAAAGCGGCTATCACCGGAATTAAATCGGGCTGTTTACCACCGTCCTGCGAGGTATCAACACTTTCCTGCTCCGGTGCTGGCGAGGAGTGAGACGAGCAGCCAGCCAGGGTTAATAACATCAGGCAGGCAATCAGGTTGCGGGCCGCAGTAGCAATCATAGGGTGACGTTTCACAGTGGATAACAGGGATAGCAGATTTATACCGTAAAGAAGTTGCAGAAATAAAGCGTCTCCGCCCGAATTCTTGCTGTCTTCACTATTTTTACCTAAGTTTACAGAAAGGTAACGCTATGTATTTAGGATAAAAATCTATATCTTTTGCTGCTTTGCGCCGACAGCGCATATTTATCCGGCAAATTGCGTTTAAATTTTATTCCGCAGCCTGACCGACGGACCTGCTGCGAAATAACCGGAAAGCTTATTTGCGCACGTTATCGCGCAGCGGCGACTCCGGCAGCAGCAGCGACAGTATAAACGCCAGCAGCATAACGCCGGCGGCCATCTGAAATGCGGCATGCACCGCATCACTGAACACCAGCAAATAAGCCTGACGCAGCGCTGCAGGCAAATGGTTCACGGCGACCGGATCCAGCGAGGGCGGCAGCATGTTACCCTGCTCTATCAGTCGGATCGCTCCGGATTTCAGCACGTGACTGAACACAGCGCCAAACAGCGCAACGCCGATCGAACCGCCCACCGAGCGAAACAGCGTAACCGATGAGGTCGCTACGCCGATGCGATCGGCCGTCACCGCATTTTGCACCGCCAGCACCAGCACCTGCATAGTCATGCCCATTCCCATGCCGAGCACGCTGGAGAACAGATAAATGTGCCAGAGCGGCGCATCCAGCGTCAGCGTGGTCATCAGCGCCATCCCGGTTGTGGCCAGTAGCGTCCCGGCGATGGGTAACAAACGGTATTTCCCGCTGCGGCTAATCATGCGACCACTAATGATCGAGGTGACCAGCAGCCCGCCCATCAGCGGTAACAGCTGTAGCCCGGCCTCGGTGGGCGTGGCGTTTTTTACCACCTGCAGATAAAGCGGCAAAAACGTCACGCTGCCAAACAGCGCCATGCCGATAATAAACGCCATCAGACTGGCGAGGGAAAAACTGCGATTGCGGAACAGATCCAGCGGAATGATCGGTTCCCATGCGCGTCGCTCCTCATAGATAAACCCCAACACGCCAACCAGCCCCATGGCCAGAATGCACCATAGCTGGGGATCTGACCATTCGCGCAGCGTGCCGCCTTCACTGGTAAACAGCGTCACGCCCACCAGCGCCAGGCTGAGAAACACCGCACCCGGATAATCGATTTCATGGGGTTTGCGTCGGCTATCCGCTTTAAACACCGCATTAATGATCAGCAGAGCCAGCAGGCCGAGCGGCAGATTAATGTAGAAAATCCAGCGCCAGGACATGTGCTGCACGATAAAACCGCCCAGCAGCGGCCCAATCACCGTCGCCAGACCAAACACGCCGCCAAACAGGCCCTGGTACCGGCCGCGATCGGCGGGCGGAATGACATCCGCGACCGCCGCCATGCTCACCACCATCAATCCGCCGCCGCCCAGTCCCTGCAGCGCGCGAGTAAAAATCAGCTGCGGCATGTTTTGCGCCAGCCCGCACAGCGCCGAGCCCAGCAAAAACAGCACCACCGAGATTTGCAGCACCGTTCGGCGGCCAAACAGATCGCCAAATTTGCCGTACAGCGGCACAACCAGGGTTGAGGCCAGCATGTAAGCTGTGACGATCCACGACAGGCGATCCAGCCCGCCCAGTTCGCCGACGATAGTCGGCAGCGCGGTCGAGACGATAGTCTGATCAAGCGCGGACAGCAGCATCACCAGCATCAGCGCGCCCATCAGCAGGCGAATGGAAGGCGGGCTGGTTGCCCCGCTGTCGCGCTGCGATGTGATAGATTGAGGTTTCATAACGACACCGTTTGAAATTAATTAAATGCACAATTAATATTAACCGAAGTCTGACACGAAACCCGTGAGTACGTAAAGATGACCGCACAAAAAGTGATGGAGAGCGAGACAGCGCCTTCTGATAAACCCCGCCGGCCGGGCCGTCCACGCGGCGGCGCAATCAATGCCCAGCAGCGCGAGCATCTGCTGGACATCACGCTCGCGCTGTATGCGCAAAACGGCATCGCGGAAACCTCGCTCAACGCCATAGCCCGTAAAGCCGGCGTCAGCCCGGCCATGCTGAATTACTATTTTCAGTCGCGCGAGTCACTGCTGGATACCGTGGTCGCGGAACGCTTTGTGCCATTACGGCAACGGCTGGAAGCGCATTTTGTCGAAGAGAGTAGTGAACCTGTCGCTGCGATCAGCGGATTTATTAAAGAGTTCGCGGATATCGTGCTGAGTCATGACTGGTTCGCACCGCTGTGGCTGCAGGAAGTCGCCAGTGGTCAGGGGCTGGGCGGCACGCTGAAACAGCGTCACGGTCATGCCGGACGCGAACGGATTCGCGCGTTGCTGATTCAGTGGCAGCAGCAGGGATTACTGAACAACCAGCTGAATGTCGATGTGCTGATGACCTCAATTCTCAGCATGGTACTGGTGCCCTTTACCCGCTTTGCCCACGAGCCGGGCTTTGATACCGAAATGATTCTGCAGCACACCCTGAGCATGGTGTGCCACGGTATTCAGCCGCACAACTGAGTCAGGCGTCGTCGCCGTGGGTCAGCGTCTCTAACTGCTGCCAGAAATCTTCCGGCACCGGCTGCACCCGGGGAGGCGGCTCGGCAATGTGCTGTTCAAGGGAGGCCAGCAGCTGCTGGGTTTCACTGTTCTGTTTATCGCAAGACGTTGAAGACATATCTAAAACCTAAAAAAACATCAGGCGATTATTGTAAGGATTTCACGCAAAGAATAAATAAACGAGACGGGAAAAAGGGATCTGCCCTGCTTTTTTTTGCCCTCCGCGCAACTTTTTACCGACTGCGGCGAACTGTCTGGCTGAACACCCCTAACCGGACCTCTTTCACCGCAGGAGCAGATCATGACAACTATCAGGCATCTCATCGCTACCCTCACCCTTGGCACCACGCTGAGCCTCGCCGCCTTCGCTGCCAGCGCGGCGCTGCCCGTCGGGGCCAAAGCACCTGACTTTGAACTTCAGGGCGCGCTGGCCGGCAAGCCGCTCACCTTCTCGCTGCAGCAGGCGCTGCAAAAAGGGCCGGTGGTGCTCTACTTCTTCCCGGCGGCCTTCAGCGCGGGTTGTACCATCGAGGCGCACGACTTCGCCGAAGCCACGGATGATTTCAAAAAAATGGGCGCCACGGTGATTGGCGTCACTGCCGGTAACACCGAGCAGATCAGCGATTTTTCTAAGCTGGAGTGTCGTGACAAATTCGCCGTGGCTGCCGATCCGGGTGCCAAAGTGGCCGCCGAATATAAAACGCTGATGCAGATAAAAGGCAAAACGCTGTCTGACCGCACCTCTTATGTGATTGCCCCCAACGGCAATATTCTGCTGAGTTATACCGACAGAAACCCGGATACCCATATCGAAAAAGCGCTGGCGGCGGTGAAAGAGTATGACGCTGCGCATCCGCAAGCGCAGTAAGTGAGAGGCCAGCCATGTTAACCGCGATGCTGGCCGCCTTTTTGGGCGGCATCATCCTCAACCTCATGCCGTGCGTCTTTCCGGTGATTTCGCTGAAAGCGCTTGGCCTGCTGCGCCATCAAAGCCAGGCTGCCAGCGCGCGTCGGGAAGGCCTCGAATTCCTGCTCGGCGTGCTGGTGACCATGATGGCGCTGGCTGGCATTCTGCTGGCCGCACGCGCGGGTGGCGCCGCGGTCGGCTGGGGCTTTCAGCTGCAGTCACCGCTGGTGATCGCCCTGCTGTCGCTGGTGATGCTGGCTGCCGCGCTTAACCTGCTTGGCGTCTTTGAGGTGGGACTAACGGTGCAGCGCGTCGGGGCCATCGACATCCAGCGCGGCGCTTTTTTGCGTTCCGCGCTGACCGGTGCGCTGGCGATCATCGTAGCCACGCCCTGTGCCGCGCCCTTTATGGCCAGTGCCATCGGCTACGCGCTGGTGCAGCCCCCTGCGGTTGCGCTGGTCATTTTCTTTGCGCTGGCGCTCGGCTTCGCCGCGCCCTTTACCCTGCTGTCGCTGTTCCCGCCGCTGGCACGATTTTTACCGCGTCCTGGCGTCTGGATGGATATCCTTAAGCGCGGGCTGGCCTTTCCCATGCTCGGTGCCTGGGCCTGGCTGGTGTGGATTCTGGCCCAGCAGGCGGGCAGCAGCGCGCTGGCTGTTGTGCTGGCCGCCTCGGTGGTACTGGCGTTTGCCGGCTGGCTGTATGGCATGGCGCAGCAGCGCCGCTTTGCCGGAAAAGGGCACAAAGCGCTGTTCAGCGTCACGGCGATATTGCTGATTGCGGTGATCGCGCCGCTGCCGGGGCTGATCAAGCCAGGCGCGGCGCTGCAAGGCGATATACAGGCGCAGGTCAGCAAACAGACGTGGACGCCGCAGGCGGTGGCCGCTCAGCGCGGGCATGGCAAAGCGATTTTTGTCGATTTTACCGCATCATGGTGCATCACCTGTCAGGTGAACGAGAAGACCTCGCTGTCGACCCAGGCGGTGAAAACCGCACTGGCGAAAACCGGTACGCTGTACATGGTGGCAGACTCGACTAAATTTAACCCGGACGTTGATGACGTGATGAGTGAGTTTGGTCAGGGCGGTTTACCAATGTACCTGGTGTATCCGGCTGATGGCGGACCACCGAAAGTACTGCCGCAGGTGCTGACACCCGGCATCGTAGTGGATGCGTTAAACCAGGCGGCAGCGAAGAAGACGTAACGGCAACAAGGCAGCGTATGCACACAGGCGATAGCGCACGTGAAAACTGGCCCGGACTGATGGAACGCGCGCAGGCCGGGGATCAGTGTGCCTATACCCGGCTGCTGCGGGCGCTGGTGCCGGTGATACGCGCGCAGGTGCGGCGCAGGCTGAGCGATGAAGCCTTAACGGAAGATGTGATTCAGGATGTGCTGCTCACGCTGCATCGCGTGCGCCATACCTACGATCCCGCTTACCCTTTTCTGCCCTGGCTGACGGCGATAGTCTCGGCGCGCGCGATTGATGCCCTGCGCCGCCGCGGCCGCCAGCAGCACTGCGCGCTTGACGACGCCCAGGCCGCCGATCCCGCCAGCACGGCAGAACAGCAGCAGCTGGACACCCGGCAGGAGCTGGCGGGCTATCTCAGCCAGCTGCCGCTGCGTCAGCGTGAAATCGTTGAGCATGTTCATTTGCATGAAATGAGCCTGAACGAGGCGGCGGCACACCATAATCTGAGCGTGTCGGCGGTGAAATCGCTGCTGCACCGCGCGCTCATCAATCTGCGCCGCTTTGGAGCAAACCATGACTGACCATCATTTGCTGATTGAAAAACTGGGGCGCGATCTGCGCCCGGTGAAACGCCCGCCTGCGACCGGAAAACGCGTGCTGGGCTGGCTGGCGCTGGCGCTACCGGCCGGCATCGCGGCCAGTTTGCTGGTGCCGCGCACCCTGACTGACTGGTCGCAGGCCGGCGCAATGCAGGCCGCGCTGCAACTGATGCTGGCCTTTATCCTCGGGCTGCTGGCGATGCGCAGCGCCTTTGAACTCAGCATTGCCGGCCGGCGCGGCATCAGCGCAAAGCTGCTGTTGCCGCCGGGCCTGCTGTGGCTGGGATTGAGCGCCAGCAGTCTGCTGCAGACGGCCGCGCCGCTGCAGCAGCACGACACGCTGCCGTGCTTTGTTTTCCTGCTGGTGGTGAGTCTGCCGATGCTGCTGCTGACCATCATCAGTCTGCGCCGGACGCGGACGCTCTATCCGTCCCGCAGTCTGGCCATGGCGGGCCTGGGCGTCGCCTGCATGGCGGTAAGCCTGCTGGCGTTCTGTCATCCGGTGCACCTGCATGCGCTGGATTTGCTGCAGCACCTGGCGGCCATCGTGAGCATCATCGTGCTGACCGTATTGCTTGGCCGGCGCTGGGTGCAGATCGCCTGACGACGCCGGCCAGTGACGCTATCAGGGAATGATGCGCTCCGCCCGCAGCCGGTCGAACAGCTGGGTGAAGGAATCCAGCGTGGCGCGATAGCCGGTAAAGCCGGCTTTACGGCTCTTGCTCATATCGGTAAACGCCTCCATCGGCCGTCCCAAATCCGCATCGGTGTGCCACCACGACGCCAGTTTATCGATGTCCGCTTCACGCAGCTGATAGCGCGCAGCGATCTCACGCCAGGCCGCTGCGGCTTCCTGCATGCGTCCTTCCAGCGGCATCATCTGCGCCGGATAGTCTGCAGCTTCAATACCGAAATAGTCTGCCAGACGCGGCCACAGCCAGTTCCAGCGGAACACATCACCGTTCACCGCGTTGAAATCCTGATTGGCAGCCCCTTCAGCACGGGTCGCCCACAGCAGCTGTTCCGCCAGTAAACCGGCTTCGGTGACATCGGCCAGACCGTTCCACTGCTGCGGCGAGCCGGGAAAGATGAACGGCCAGCCTTTTTCACGGCACAGCGTGGCGTAAACGGCCAGCGTCTGCCCCATGTTCATGGCGTTACCCAATGCATAACCGATGATGGTGTGCGGACGGTGCACGCTCCAGCTGTAGCCATATTGCTCTGCGCCGGCAAACACTTCGTCTTCCTGCGCATAGTAAAAGTTATCGACTGGCTGACGTCCCTGCTCTTCGCGGAACGGCGTCACCGGCACCGCACCTTTGCCATACGCTTCGAATGGACCAAGATAGTGCTTCAGCCCGGTCACCAGTGCCACATGCGCGCCGTTCAGCCGCTCGCCGAGCGCGGCAATGACGTTATGCACCATGCCGCCGTTAACGCGAATGTTCTCTTTTTCATTCGCCTGGCGTGACCAGACGCTAAAGAACAGCGCATCCGGTTTTTCCTGCGCCAGCGCAATGCGCACCGCTTCTGTATCGGTCAGATCGGCCGTCAGACTGCGGCAATCTTCCGGAATGGCACCGCGTCCGCGCGACAAACCGGTTACCTGCCAGCCCTCGCTTTGCAGCCTTTCCGCCAGCGCACGACCAATAACCCCGCTGATCCCCACGATTAACGCCTGTTTTTGCATGTCGAATCTCCTCTGTTGCAGTTATCCTTAGCGTAATAGAGAATTCAATTCTTAGCCGTGGCATTAATTCACATCATTCCTGAACTGGATTCACTAATACATGCACGATCAGCGTCTGAAAGACATCGTTCCTTTTGTCGCCAGTGTTGAAAGTGGCAGTTTTGCCGCTGCCGCTGAGCGCCTGCACCTGACCGGTTCCGCCATCAGCAAAAGCGTGACGCGGCTGGAAGCGCGGCTCGGCTCTCGCCTGCTGGAGCGCACCACCCGCAGCCTGACGCTCACCGACGCCGGCAGCGCCTATTACCAGACCTGCCTGCGCATTATGGAGGAGCTGGCGGAAGCCGAAGCAGTGCTGGCGGCGCAGCGCACCATTCCTTCCGGGCGATTGCGGCTGGCGGTGCCGAATACCTATGGCCGCCTCAGCGTCATGCCGCTGCTGATTCCGTTCTGTCAACAGCACCCGGATGTGGAACTCAGCCTGACCTTTTCCGATCGCTTTATTGATCTGTTTGATGAGGGCATTGATGTCGCAGTGCGCATCGGCGGTTCGCCCGATCTGCCCGCCTCGCTCGGCTACCGGGCGATGGGCCGCGAGCGTATGGTGTTTTGCGCCGCGCCGGACTATCTGGCGCGCGCAGGCAGACCGACCAGCGAGAGTGAGTTGCTGCAGCATCGGGCGATTCTGTACGAGCGCGTTGACGGCAGCACCAAGCCGTGGCTGTTCACCACGGAGGATGGACATCCGCACTGGCGTCAGGTGCCGTCTCGCATGGCGCTGGGCGACGTGGATGCCCAAATGCAGGCGCTGTGCGCTGGCCTTGGGGTGGCGCAGATGCCGTCATGGCTGGTGCGTGACGCGCTGGCGAGCGGCGCGCTGGAAGTGATTGTGCCGCAGCAGCAGCCGGACGGTCTGCCGCTGTCGGTGATTTGGCCGCGCCGCAAACAGCTGCTGCCGAAGGTCGACGCGCTGCTGGCGGCGCTTGACGGCCTGCAGATCAGGTGAAACGCCTTTAGCGATGGTTCAGCCGGCGCGACAGCCGGTCGCCACACAGCTGCAGCAGCGTGACCAGTGCCACCAGCACCACGATCACCGTGAGCATGACCTGCATATCGAAACGCTGGTAGCCGTAACGATAAGCCAGATCGCCCAGCCCGCCGGCGCCAATCGCACCGGCCATCGCCGAGGCATTAATCATCGTCACCAGCGTAATGGTAAAACCGCTGACGATGCCAGGCCGCGCTTCTGGCAGCAGCACGTGCCAGACAATATGCCAGCGCTGAAAGCCCATCGCCTGCGCCGCTTCCGTCAGCCCTTTGTCCACTTCGCGCAGACTCACCTCCGCGATGCGGGCAAAAAACGGCGTCGCCGCCAGCGTCAGCGGCACCACGGCCGCCCAGACGCCGTAGGTGGTGCCGACAATCCAGCGGGTAAACGGGATCAGCGCCACCATCAAAATCAAAAACGGAATCGAGCGGAACAGGTTCACCAGCCAGCCCAGCAGCCGGTTGAGCAGCGGATTGGGGAACAGATCGCCGCGCCCGGTCACCACCAGAATCACCGCCATCGGTAAACCGATCAGCAGTGCCAGCAGCGACGACACGCCGACCATCAGCAGCGTATCCAGCAATCCCTGCCATAAACGATCAATAGCCAGTGACATAACCTGCAACCTCCAGTTGGTCCGCCAGCGGATGAAGCGCGGCAAGGGCTGCCGGCGCGTCGTGCCGGGCATCCAGCAGCAGCAACAGCTGGCCGGTGGGTTTGCGATCGACCCATTCAACCGCGCTATACAGTAGCGTCAGCTCGCCGCTGACCTGTGCGCTGATCGCCGCCAGATCCGGCTGCGCACCCTGCCCGCTGTAGCGCAGCCGGACCAGCAAACGCGAGTCCACGTCCTGACGTTGCGGCGTCAGCAGCGGCTGGATGGCCTCCGGCAGCGCGCCGAATTGCGGATTAAGCAACTGCCGCGTCGTCTCATGCTGCGGATCGCTGTACACCTGCCACACCGGACCGCGCTCAATGATTTCACCCTGATCGATCACCGCCACCTGGTGACACAGGTCGTGCACCACGTCCATCTCATGGGTGATCAGCACAATAGTGATATGACGCTGCTGATTGATTTTTTTCAGCAGCGCGAGGATGGCGCGCGTGGTTTCCGGATCCAGCGCCGAGGTTGCCTCGTCGCACAGCAGCAGTTCCGGATCGTGCACCAGCGCGCGCGCAATGCCGACGCGCTGCTTCTGCCCGCCGGAGAGTTGCGCCGGCCAGGCATGCTGGCGCGCCTCCAGCCCAACCAGCGCCAGCAGCTCATCCACTTTTTGTCGCCGTTGCGCCGCCGGTATGCCGGCCACCTTCATCGGCAGCTCAATGTTTTGCCGCACCGTTTTAGCGGACAATAAATTGAAGTGCTGAAAAATCATGCCGGTGCGGCGCCGCCACTGCACCAGCTGGCTGGCGCTCAGTGAACTGAGATCGATACCATCAATCACCACCGCACCCTGCGTCGGATTTTCCAGCCGGTTCAGACAGCGGATCAGCGTCGATTTGCCCGCGCCGCTGCGGCCAATGATGCCAAAAATCTCGCCGCGTTTAACCTGCAGGTCGATGTGCTTCAGCGCATCCTGCGACTGGCCGTCATAGCGTTTGCTCAGCCCGCGGATCTGCACATGCGCACGGCCCGCGACCGGCGGCGTGGTGTGCAGCGCCGCCTGCTCGCCAGGAAGAGTCAGGCTGACCATGATTACTGGCTCCAGCCCGGCTGATACAGCTTGCCGTAGAACTCATCCAGCTTCGCGCGCACCACCGGCGAGTGCTGATAGATATCTACAAACTTTTTGAGACGCGGATCGTCCTGATGTCCGTCACGAATCACGAACTGAATCACATATTCCGGATGCTCAAGGCCATCAAATAACAGGGCCTTGTTGGGGTCGATGGTCTTCGACAAACGCAGATAGTGCGGATATCCCTGCGCCAGGTCGACCTCATCCAGCGAGCGCGACAGCTGCACCGCCTCCACTTCGATGATTTTCAGGTGTTTTGGATTGCTGGCGATATCATCCACGGTGGATTTCAGCCCGCTGCCCGGTTTTAACGTAATCAGCTGCGCTTTTTGCAACAGCAGCAATCCGCGCGCACCGTTAATCGGGTCATTGGCAATCGCCACCGTGCCGCCGTCCGGAATCTGATCGATTGCCGTGTGCTTCTTCGAATAGAGCCCGATGTTATTGATGATGGCGGGCGCATACGGCACCAGATGGAAACCGCCCTCGCGGTTGGCATTGTCAAGAAACGGCTTGTGCTGGAACAGGTTGACGTCAATGTCGCCATTTTCCACGCTCACGTTCGGCGCAGTCCAGTCGGTGAACTCCACCAGCTCGACCTGCAGTCCCTGCTTTTTCGCTTCAGCCACGGCGGTTTCCAGCGGCGGCGCGAAAGCCGCCGTGGTACCGACTTTGAGGGCGCCGCTGTAGTCACCGGCGGCAAACGCGCTGGCGGTAAATATTGCGGCGCTCAGCGCCACTAATGAGGCAAATTTCATCCTGATTTCCTGAGGTTAAATTAACGAACGTCAGCCACAGGCCGCCAGCGCGCGGCCGGGTGGCGCGCGGGCAGACGATCCTGCTGCTGAAAAATTTTTTGCCGGAGCGATCCCGGCTGATAGGCGGTTTTGAAGCGGCCGCGCTGCTGAAGTTCCGGCACCACCAGTTCGATAAAATCGCGGTAGCTTTGCGGATTCAGGATGCGCGTCAGATTGAAGCCGTCGATGTCACCTTCATCAATCCAGCGGATCAACTGGTCGGCGACCTGAGACGGGTTGCCGACAATCACCGGGTAGCGGCTGCCAAGCGCGTGCTGCTCCAGCAGCTGGCGGCGCGTCCAGCCGTTATAGGCTTTGCTCACTGATTCAATGGCGCGCGTGTCGCCGCTGTGAATCGGTTCATCGAGGCCAAACGCGGCGAGATCGACGCCAATTGAGCTGGAGAAGTGCGCAATGCCCGCTTCAGCACTGGCGTATTCCAGATAACTGCGGTGCTTCTCCTGCGCTTCGCGTTCGCTGGCGGCGACGATCACGCTGACACCCATAAAGATGCGTAAGTCGTCCGCCTGGCGACCCGCCGCCACCGCCGCGTGGCGCAGACGCTGCGCCTGCTCGCGCAGCGCCGCCGGCGAGCTGGCATTCACGAAACTGCACTCGGCGTGCCGCGCAGCAAACGCCACGCCGCGCACGGATGAACCTGCCTGGAACAGCAGCGGCGTGCGCTGCGGCGAAGGGCTGCTCAGGTGATAGCCCTGCACCTGATAAAATTCACCCTGATGATTAATCGCGTGAATCTTCTGCGCGTCGGCATACAGCCGGCGCTGTTTGTCGGCCAGCAACGCATCGTCCTGCCAGCTGCCTTCCCACAGCTGATAAGTGACATCGAGAAATTCATCGGCCTGGTCGTAGCGCCGATCGTGCGCCAGCAGTTGCTGCTGCCCCATGGCGCGCGCCGCGCTGTCGAGATAGCCGGTTACGATGTTCCAGCCGATGCGGCCGTTGGTCAGATGGTCGAGCGTCGACAGGCGGCGGGCAAAAGGATAAGGGGCTTCGTAGCTGAGATTGGCGGTCACGCCAAAGCCCAGATGCTGCGTCACGCTGGCCATGCCGGAAATCAGCATCAGCGGATCGTTCACCGGCAGCTGAATGGATTCGCGCGCCGTCAGGCCGATACCCTGCTGATACACATCGTAAACGCCGAGAATATCGGCAATGAACAGTCCGTCGAACAGGCCGCGCTCCAGCAGACGCGCTAAATCCAGCCAGTACGCCAGCGAATTGAACTCCACCGAGCGGTCCTGCGGATGGGTCCACATGCCATGGTGAATATGCCCCACGCAGTTCATGTTAAAAGCATTGAGCAGAATCTGTTTGCGGCTCATAGCGTTCCCCGTCGCGGCGGCAGCACGCCGTTAAGCAGATAGTTGCCGATGACCGGATATTTCCAGCGTACCGGGTCATGCAGCGTGTGGGTGCGCGCGTTGCGCCAGTGGCGATCGAGACTGTGCTCGCGCAGGCTGGCGCGCGATCCGCCCAGCTCAAACAGCAGGTTGCCGGCTTCCAGCGCCACCTCAGTGGTCCAGGCACGCGCTTTCGCCACTTCAACCGATGCCAGCGCGACGTGTTCAGCGCTCGGGTTGCGTTGGGCGACATCGACCGCCTCCCCGGCGACATCCAGCAACGCATCACCGGCGCTGAGCCGTGCGGCAAGCCGCCCGGTGCGATCCAGCGTCAGCGGATCGTCACAGGCTCGCTCAACACCGCTGTCCGGCCACGGCCGGGCGCGCTGCTGCACAAAGGCCAGCATGTCGTTGAAGGCCGCGCGGGCAATGCCCTGGTCGATGGCCGCATGCATAATCTGGGCAAACGGTCCGACGGTGGTCGGCCGCTCAAACGCGCTATGAAACGGCACCACATCGTCCGGCGCGATCGCCACATCACGAAACTGCACGCTACCGCTGCCGGTGGTGCGCTGGCCGAAACCGCTCCAGTCATCAATCACCGTCACGCCCGGCTGATGGCGCGGCACAAACACCAGCTGTTCTTTGCCGTCATCGGCGATGGCCAGCGTCGGGATGCGGTCGGCAAACAGCGCCCCGGTGCAGTAAAATTTGTCGCCGTTGAGGCGCAGCCCGCTGGCGGTCTGGCTGAAGGCGGTGGTGCGCTGATGCGCCGCCGCAGAGGCGAACTCCGCCAGCGCGTTACCATAGTGAACGCCCGCCAGCACTTCGTTGTACAGCCGCTGCTGCTGGGCATCGCTGCCGTTAACGCGCAGCACTTCCAGCGCATAGAAGTGGTTTTGTGGCACCTGACCGATCGAGGCATCGGCAGCGCTGAAAATGACAAAAATCTGCGCCAGTTCTGCGCTGGAAATCTCAATACCGCCCCACGCACGCGGCACGGTAATGGCGCCCAGGCCGGACTGGAAATAGTGCTGAAGTTCAGCATGTGGCAGCTCACGCTGCCGATCGCGCTGCGCTGCGCCGCTGCGAAAGCGTTCAGCCAGCTCTTCTGCCACCTGCAGGGCCTGCTGCGCGCTGCGGATGCGTGCTGCCGGCTGTTTAGCGAAAACCTGCGTCATCATCGCTCCTTAAATCCACGCATGACGCGCGGGCAGAACATCATTGAGGTAATAGTTGCCGATAGCGTGCGTTTTCCAGCGCACCGGATCGTGCAGCGTATGGGTGCGCGCGTTGCGCCAGTGGCGATCCAGCCCATGCTTCAGCAATGTGCCGCGGCTGCCGCTCCACTCCAGCAGCTTTTCGCTGGCTTTCAGCGCAATTTCGGTGGTCAGCACTTTGGCTTCTGCAACCGCAATGGAGGCGCGCGCGCAGTGCGCAGCGGTAAGCGCGTGCGGGTCAATGCTGTCCAGTACGCGCGCCGCTCGCACCAGCAGCGCATTGGCGGCGCTCAGTTCGGTGCTGATACGCCCGACATCGGCGAGAATGTAAGGATCGTCTGCGTTGCGGCTCACGCCCGCGTCCACCCACGGACGCGAGCTGCTGTGAATAAACGCCAGTGCCTCGTCCAGCGCGCCCTGGGCGATCCCGGCGTCAATCGCGGCCTGGATCAGCTGCGATACGGCACCGCGCAGCGTTGGCTTATCTGGCGACGGTAGCGCGATGGTTAAACCGGCATCGACCGCCACCTGCTGGAGCTTCACCGTGCCGCTGGCGGTGGTGCGCTGACCGATACCCGACCAGTCATCGATAATCTCCACCCCTGCCGCCGGCAGCGGAATGAACGCCATCACCGGCTGGCCCTCCTGCTGCGCGGTGGTCACCAGAATGTCGGCAAACAGTGCACCGGTTGAATAGAACTTTTCACCGCTGAGCCGTAAACCCTCCGGACCTGACACCAGCTGCGCCTGCACATCACGCGTGTGCTTGCTGTTCTTTTCCGGACCGCCGTTGCCAAGCCGCTGGCCCTGTACCACCGCGCTGAGCAGGCGCTGCTGCTGTTGCGCGCTGCCTTCCCCCAGGATGAACTGAATCAGCCCGAAGTGGTTTTGCGGAATCTGGCCAAGCGACGGATCGCTGGCGGAGATCAGGCGGAACACCTCCGCCACGGTAGCAAAAGACAAACCGCCGCCGCCAAACTGGCGCGGCACGCTGATACTGCCCAGCCCCAGCTGGGTGAACTGATCGAGCAGTTCACGCGGATAGATACGCTGTTGGTCGCGTTCGGCTGCCCCGGCTTTCGCCTGTTCCGCCAGGTGGCGGGCAGCGTCGATTGCCGCCGCGTCAGACGTGATCACCGCCGCGCGCTGAAGTTGTTGAGCCCTGATTTGCGTCATCGCTGGATTCACTTTTTATTTTGCTGTGATTCACAGGCTCATTCTGCCAGGGCAGAGAGCCGTAATTTAATAACAGATTGAGCGCGATGATAATCAGCGGGAATAACAGCGGTAAAGAGCGCGGTTATGCTATATCCGGCAAACGGCATGCAGAAAGAGAATAAAGAATTTATCAGGGATAAGAAGGCGTTAGCGGGCGCGGAGATGCAGGGTTATGACGCTGAGTGACACGGGTGAATTATCTTAAGTATTAATTCCGCTATCGATAGTGATAAATGACATTATTGTTTTATTGCGCCATCGGCTGGCGCAATAAAGTGGGCATTACGTCATCCTGGTATTACGCCTGCGCCAGATACATCGCCGGTGAATAGTGGCGCGTCGATTCACTCTTCTCACTGTGCGGTGTGCTGGTACTGTCGATCAGCTTCGCCAGCTGATAAGTCTTCACCGTTTCCTGCTGCGTCAGCTGCCGGGCGAAACGGGCGGTGAGGTTACCCTGCGCATCCTGCGTCACCTCAGTGGTGCTGCGCGTTTCATCGTGAATCTGGTGGTAGTGATAGTTTTGTGATTCTTTGGTTTCATTGAGCGCCAGCGGCGAACTGGCGCTCAGCGCGGTATGAAAACTGGCGTTCAGCTTAAACAGGGTTTCCTGCGTCATGTGCTGCGTATCGCCGTTCTTCTGCTGGCTGCTGCGCTGCGCCACATCCAGAGCGAAAGTATCTTCTTCTTCCGGCTTCAGCGGATTACTGGAGCGCGCCGTCTGGTGATAGCTGGCCGAGAAATCCGCCAGGCCGCTGATGGCACCGGCCTGCGCCGCATGCGCGCCTACGGTGATCGCCTGCGGGGTGCGCATCGCCACGCCGGCCGCCGCGCTGGTGCTGTTTAAGCTCTCGAAACCCTGCTTAAACAGTGCCAGCGCCGCACGATCGCCATGACCGCGCGAAGCGGCCTGATCAAATTTCGCGCTCCACTGCGCCAGGGCGCTCTGCTGCTGACCGGCGTTGCTGGCCTGCGCCAGGCTGCGCATGTCCGTCGTCAGTTTGAAACTGGCGTCGGCATTATGGAAACCCAGCCAGCGTGAACCCGGGTCGGCATGCAGATTCAGCGACTGCATTACTTCGCCGCTGCGACGCAGGTCGGTTTTCAGATCAACGCTGGCCAGCTGGTTACTGTCAAAACTGAGCAGGTCACCGACATCCAGTTTACCGTTGCCGTTATCCAACCCGCTCAGGGTTTTCTCCAGCGCGCCGGAAAGTTTGGCAATTGCCGCAGCTTCGTCATCGCTCAGCTTACCGTGAGTGGTTTTCAGCGCCACCGCTACGCCATCCTGCTGCCGCGTCATCTGCAGAGTCAGGCTCACGCCGGACTGAGTGGTAATCTCCAGTGCCACCGCGCTCTGCGTGTCAGTTTGCGCGCCGCCGCTGGCCGGTACGCTGATGGTGACATCGTCACGCTGCTGCGTCAGTGCGCTCAGCAGCGCGCTGCCAATGCCGTTCATGCTGACGCCCGAGCTGCGCAGCGCCCCCATCGCCTGCGTCTGCACATCAGGCGAAAGAGGCGTGCTGGCGGTGACGCGCGCCGGCGTCATCTGGTACACCGCAGAGATGGCGTCGGTGGCTTCGCTAAAGGTGACTTTCGCCGAGGCGTCTGCCGTCAGACTATTTTGCCGGGTCGCATTGCTTGCCGTGCTGCTGGTCACGCGTGCGCTGGCGCTGCTGAGATGGAGCGGTGAGAAACTACCCGGTCCGATACCGTTAATCATCCTGACTATCCTCGCTGGTATTATACCGCTACGTTATCGGCGATCCTGACGAAATCTTTACACTTCCGCACGGCGCATGACGGTGCAAAATGGTTGTTGAAATTAATAATCATTATCACTAATCTGTCTGGCGCTTTCGCTGTGACACGGAAGTAATTGACTCGCCAGCTAGTAAGGAAGCGCCATGATTTATCGCTTTATCATTCCGCTGTTCACCCTGCTGAACCTGCTGCTCAGCCCCGCTGTCGGTTTCGCCCGGCCTGATATGACGCCGCTCGGACCCAATATTGCCGACAAAGGCTCTGCCTGGTATCGCTTCACTGTTAACACGTTTGATTCCGCTGACGGCCAGCGCCACTACAAGGTGTGGACGGCGGTGCCACGTAAACCGGCACCGGCCACAGGTTACGCGGCGCTGTATATGCTGGATGGCAACGCGGTGATGAACCATCTCAGCGAAGCACTGTTGCAGAAGCTGGCAGCAGGCAACCCGCCGGTGCTGGTGGCGGTAGGCTATCAGACCCCGCTGCCGTTCGATCTCGCTGCGCGCACGCTGGATTACACCCCGCCGCAGCAGGTGCAGGATCGTCGCGGCCGGCCAGCCGGCGGCAGTGCCGCATTCCGCCAGCTGCTGGAACAGACTATCGCGCCGCGTGCCGAACAGCATCTGCCGATCAATGCGCAGCAGCGTGCGCTGTGGGGCCACTCTTACGGCGGGCTGTTTGTGCTGGACAGCTACTTGACCTCCGGATTTTTCCAGCGCTATTTTGCCGCCAGTCCTTCCCTGCGCGGCGACACAACGCTGTTGCAGCAGATGGCGGCGGTGACGCCCGCATCGTTCAAGCAGAAGCAGCTGGTGCTGATGGAAGGCAACGGCGAATTCCGTTCTGGCGTCAGCGATGTGCTGAGCCGGATTCGCACCACCCTCGACGGCATGCAGGAGAACGGCCTGGCGGCTCGCTTCCAGCTGTTTCCCGGGCTCAGTCACGGCCAGATGTTTCCGGCTTCGCTGGAAAGCGCGCTGTCGGCCATGGCGGAAGACGGTGCGCCGTCACGCGCACCGGATGAGTGAAAGGGCAGTTAGTTGAAGAATTTGATGTCGGTTGGCGTTGCCAGCTTCGCCGCCACACCGCGCGCGCTCAGCTTGCCGCTGTGCGCATCAAAATCAAACAGCGTAATGGTATTGGTAAACACGTTGGTGACATAGAGGTGTTTACCGCTGTTATCAAACGCCAGCGCGCGCGGCTCAATACCATCGGCGGCATAGCGCTGTGGATCTGTCAGGCTGCCATCGGCGGCAATCTTAAACACCAGCAGATGATTGTCAGATCCGCGGTTAGCGGCAATCAGGAATTTACCCTGCGGGCTGAGAATGATGCCGCCGCCGCTTTTGTAGGCGGCGCTGCTGTTTTGCGTATTCAGCGCCACCTGTGCCTGCCGTTCCAGCCGGTCATCAGTGACGCGGAACACCACGATTTCGCCCGCCATTTCAGTAATCACATAAGCGTGTTTACCGTCGGCGGAGAACACCATGTGGCGCGGACCCGCACCTGGCGCAAAGCTCACATCACGGCTGGTATCCGCCTGCAGCGGCTCTCGCCGATCCGCGTGGTAGCGATAGGCGTGCAGTTTATCGTCACCGAGATCGGCCGCATACAGATAGCGGCCATCATGGGTAAAGGTGGTGGAGTGCGCATGGCCGCCATCCTGCCGATCTTTTACCACGCCGCTGCCTTCGCTGAACGCAAAATGCTGGACCTGTTCGCCCAGCTTGCCGTCCGACGCAATCGGGAACACCGTTACCCCTGCTCCGCCTTTCGCCACCGAATAGTTGGCGACAAACAGGAATTTGCCGTCCGGGCTGAGAGTGGCGTGCGTCGGCTGCTCGCCGTGGCTGTCGACCTGATTCAGCACCTGCACTGCGCCTTGTTTATCGATCGCCAGCGCGGTAACGGCACCGGCATTCTCTTCATTGGTGGTATAAGCAAACCGCCCGTCGCGTGATTTAACGATCCACGACGGGCTTTTCATCCTGATCACCTCCAGCGGCTTGAGCGTCCCGTCGCTGTTGACCTGCATGCGATACAAACCTTCACTGGGTCGATCCGGCTTTTGTACCGCAGGGGCATCCGGAATACTGGTCCAGGTGCCGACTAATGCTGTTTGATGATGTTCCGTGTTCTGCGCCATAGCACTCCCCGCCAGCGTCAATAGAGCCAGTGATATTGCCACGGTTAAGTTTGTTGCTAAACCGCCAGTTGCCGGTTTTGGGTATCCACTCATTGTCTTTCCACCATAATCGGAATTTTCACGGGCCTGCGCCCAAACCAGGTTGATTTTTTTGTATTGAAACGGACGTTGTTAACGTCTCGTTAACGACTATAGTGGCATTCGCTGCGCGCAAAGCTGCGCAGGCCGATCGGCTTCACAAATCGGTTTATTTAATTGTGCCTTTGCCAATGGGTCATAGCGTTTGGTTATGGATGGCAGGAAGCAGTGTAAAAAGCCCCGGCACGCATGCTTTAATCTTTCCTTTACCGAACTCAGGGATGGTCACGACGTTATGCTGCCGTTTTCTAATGGTTTTTTATTGAGTTTATCGCTGTGTCTGGATATCGGACTCGCCAACATCGCCATGCTGACGCTGGCGATGCAGCGCGGTTATCTGCACGGTTTCTGGCTGGGCATGGGCACCTGCGTGGGCGATTTAATTTACGCCTTGCTGGCGATGGCTGGCATGGCGGTGGTACTGCAGTTTACGCCGGTGCGCTGGTTGCTATGGATTGGCGGCGGCATCTTGCTGCTGTGGTTTGCCGCTAAAATGCTTTACGCCGCGCTGGCCAAAAAAATCGACATTCCCGCGGCTGAAACCCAGCCTTATCGTTCACTGCTGCGCGAATTTCGGCGCGGCATCGTGCTGGCGATGTCGTCACCGACGGCGATTCTGTGGTTCGCCAGCGTGGGCGGCGCGCTGATAGCCCGCATCGGCCACAGTGATGCCGGTGCAACTTCGTGGTTTCTCAGCGGGTTTTTCCTCGCCGGGGTGGTGTGGACCTGTGTGATCTGCCTGATCGGCAGCATGGGCGGAAAGCTGTTAGGCGAGCGCCTGCTGAAGTATTCGTATCTCGCCTCAGCGCTGATTTTCTGTTATTTCGCGGTGTATGTGATTTGGTCGGGATACCGCGAGTTCGTGGCGGTTTAAGTCACCACGTAACCGTTTAAAATCATGCGATTATCCAGTTACGACAGCGCAAGCGTTGTAAGGTCGCCATGGATGGCGACCCGGAAAACGTCGCGCGGCCGTGAAATACACCACTTAAACGCCGGCAATCCGCCTCAGCTCCGCCTGTGCACCCGGCGCCACCGCCAGCACCTGCGCGCCTTTCAACAGCCGGTCGCCCTCAGTATTAAACGGGTGATACCAGCCGCCGGCCTCTTTCACCAGACAGTAACCGGCCAGGCAATCCCACGCGTGCATGTAGGGTTCGAAATAGCCCACCACGCGTCCGGCTGCCACCCACGCCAGCATCAGCGCACCAGATCCGATACGGATAAAGTTGCCCCCCGCTGCCAGCAGCGACGCCAGCAGGCGGCCCACCTCTTCCGGGCTGACATAGCTATTAGCGCCAAAGCCGGTCACGTGATTTTGCAGCGTACGTGACGGATCCACCTGCAAACGGCGGCCATTCAGCGTTGCGCCCTGGCCGAGCGCGGCGACGTAGCACTCCTGATAGGTCGGCGCAAAGATCACGCCAATCACCGGCACGCCGTCATGCAGCACCGCAACGGAAACACACCAGTTTGGCATACCGTTGAGGAACGGGCTGGTGCCGTCAATCGGATCGACCACCCAGGTATAGCCTGACGTGCCCGGCTGCAGGCCGTACTCCTCGCCAAGAAAACCGTCGTCAGGAAAGCTGGCGCGAATCTGCTGGTCGATCATCTGTTCCACCTCGCGGTCAGCGCGTGATACCACATCCTGCAGGTCGTGCTTGGTTTCGACCACCAGCGTGTCACGCTGATTGAAGTAGGCCAGCGCCTTCTCCCCGCCCGCCCGCGCGACGCGTTCGGCCAGCAGCAGACGCGATTGCAGCGCGTCATTTTTCGTATCACTCATGCGTTATCCTTAAATTAACCGGCAATCAGGGCCAGACCCTGAGGTTTAAAATCAATCGCCACCCGTGCGGCCAGCGGCAGCTGCTGCTCCATCTGCGCATCGACGATAAACAGCGAGCCCAGTTCCGTGTTGACCTCGTATTCGATGTGATCGCCCAGCCAGGTGGCGTGTGTCACCTCGCCGCGCAGTGCGCCTTCAGCACCGCTGTGCAGGGTAATGAACTGTGGTCTGACCGACAGCTGCGCGGATCCGGTCGCAACGCCGTTACCGCGCACGCGATAGCGCTGCCTGCCGAGTCGCACCAGCGCTTCGCTGCCTTCTACCTGTTCGACTTCGCACGGCAGAATATTGGCTTCGCCCATAAAGTCAGCGATGAACACCGAATTGGGCGCGTGATACAGGCTTTCCGGCGCGCCCTGCTGAGCAATATCGCCCTCTTTCATGACAATAATTTTATCCGACACCGCCAGCGCCTCTTCCTGGTCGTGCGTGACATACACCGCCGTGAAGCCCAGCCGTTGCTGCAAATCACGAATATCGGTTCGCACCCGGCGGCGCAGGCGCTCGTCGAGATTGGAGAGCGGCTCATCCAGCAGCAGCACCTGCGGCTCCAGCACCAGCGCGCGCGCCACCGCAATGCGCTGCTGCTGCCCGCCGGAGAGTTCGGACGGCAGCCGCTGCCCCTGACTCTCCAGCCCGACCAGTTTCAGCCCTTCGCGCGCACGATCCTGCGCTTCCTTTTTGCTCATGCCGGACGATTGCAGGCCGTACATGATGTTGTCGAGCGCACTCATATGCGGAAACAGCGCGTAGGATTGAAACACCATCGCCACGTCGCGCTCGTTGGCTGGCAGATGCGTCACGTCTTTACCACCAATCAAAATGCGCCCCGAAGTCGGATGCTCCAGGCCGGCCAGCAGGCGCAGCGTGGTAGTTTTGCCGCAGCCGGAAGGCCCCAGTAGCGTCACCAGCGTACCAGGCTCCACCGTCAGCGATAAATCCGGCAGCGCGGTAAAACCGGCAAAGCGTTTCTCGACGTGTTCAAACACCACGGAACCAGCAGTAATCGCGGTCATACGGCACTCTCCTGAGTTAACGAAGGGGAAGCTGGTGGCGCGGCGACGTCCACCGGGCGCGCCACGCGGCGCAGGCGACGTTCGCCCACCAGCCACTGGAACACGCCAATGATCAGCAGCATCACCACAATCAGTACTGTCGAATAAGCAATGGCGACGCCGTATTCGCCATTCTCTACCAGCCCGACGATGTAGGACGTCGCCATGTTGTACTGGGCGCTGACAAGGAAGATCACCGCGCTGATCGAGGTAATGGCGCGGACAAAGGCGTACACCAGCGCCGCGCTGATCGCCGGTTTCAGCAGTGGCAGCACCACTTTGCGCAGCGTGCGGAAACTGCTGGCGCCCAGCGTCAGTGAGGCTTCATCAAGGCTCTTATCCAGCTGGCTCATCGCTGCGATACCGCCGCGCACGCCGACTGGCATATTGCGGAACACAAAACAGGCAATCAGGATCATTGCCGTGCCGGTAATCTCCAGCGGCGGCAGGTTATAGGCCATCACATAACTGACGCCGATCACCGTGCCGGGAATGGCAAAGCTCAGCATCAGCAGGAACTCAAACGTCTGGCGACCGGCAAATTTCTGCCGCACGATAAGCCAGGCGGTCAGCAGGCCCACCACGGCGGTGAGCGGTGCGGCAATCAGGGCTATTTCCAGCGTGGTCCAGAACGAGTTCCACGCCACGCCGCTCCACAGCAGATGACCGTCACTGACGCTGACGCGGAAAGCGCGCACGTAGTGATCGATGGTCAGCGCATCGTTCAGGCCCCACGACTGCACAAAGCCGCCCACCACAATCATGCCGTAGATCACCAGGGTAAACAGACCCCACGGAATCACCATGCCGTACACGCTGTAGCGCAGCAAACGCGGCAGCTGACCATGTTTGCCGCCGTCGCCCTTGCCGGTCACCGTGGCGAAGTTTTTGCCACCCAGCCACAGCCGCTGCAGCACAAAGGCGGCCAGCGTGAAGCACAGCAAAATCATCGCCAGCACCGCGGCGCGACTCGGATCGTTTTGCGCGCCTACCACCGAGAAGAAAATTTCGGTAGAGAGCACGCCGTGACTGCCGCCCAGCACCATCGGATTACCAAAATCGGCCATGCTCTCGATGAAGCTGATCAAAAAGGCATTGGCCAGACCCGGCGCCATCAGCGGCAGCGAAACGCGGCTGAAGGTGCGCCAGCGGTTAGCGCGCAGCGTTTGCGACGCCTCTTCCAGCGACGGACTGACGCCTTCCACCACGCCAATCAGCACCAGAAAGGCAATCGGCGTGAACGACAGCACCTGGGCAATCCAGATACCGGTCAGGCCATACAGCCAGCGGCCGGGCTCAATGCCAAAAAGCGCCGCCAGATGCTCCGTCACCACGCCCGAGCGACCGAACAGCAAAATCAGCGCCAGACCAATCACGAACGGTGGCGTGATGATTGGCAGAATGGTCAGCATGCGCAGCGCTTTTTTGCAGGGCAGCGGCGTGCGCGTTGCCGCCAGGGCAAAGGCCAGACCCAGCAGCGTCGAACCGCTGGCAGTCATCAGCGCCAGCCACAGCGTGCGCCACGCGGTGCCGCAGGTGCCGCCTTTCAGACAGGCAAGGCTCCAGATCGACGGGTCCTGCAGATTGCTGATCAAACCGTCCGGTTTGAAACTGCCGTCAACGTCCTGCACCGATACTACAAACATGCTGAGCACCGGATAGAGTACGAAGATGCTGACCAGCGCAGTCAGCAGCACCAGCGACGCCACCACAAAGGCATCGCCTTTCAGCACGCCGCGTTCGGCCAGCGCAAACGAGAACAGCAGCAAAAACACGGTCAGCAGCAGAAGCGCGCCAGCGCCCATCGCTGGCTGTCCCTGCGGCAGCGCGCCGAAGCGATTTTCCAGCCACAGCCAGCTCCAGCCGCTGTAGCCAATCGCGTGCCCTTCCACAATCAGGAAGATCACGCCCAGCGCGCTGAACAGCAGCAGCAACCGGCTGCGCGCGCTGCAGGGCAGTAAACCGCAGGCGGCGCACAGCGCCAGCAGCGCCACGGCGAGCGCCAGCCATGGATGGCTGCCGATCTGCCACAGCGCCGGCGCGCTGGCTTCATCACGCCACAGGTTAAGCAGCCAGCCGCTATCGAAAAAGCCTGCTTCCAGGCTGTACCACGGCAGCAGCAACAGCGCGACGGCGCCCAGCAGCAGCGCGCCTGTCAGACGGCGATTATTTGCGTTCATGTGTTACCTCAATGCGGGATCATCGCGCCATCCTTAGCGCTGTCGGAATCGGTAAGCCGCCGTGAGCGGCAGCGTCCGGCGATGCGGCATTACTGCGCGCTGGCGCCGATCTCTTTATCCCAGCGGCTCAGCAGCGCTTTGCGTTTGGCGGAATCGCCGTAGGTTTTGAAGTCATAATCGATCAGTTTGATGTTCTCGAAGCGCGGCGCGTATTCGGAGATCTCTGCACTGCGGTTTGACGGCAGCTGGAAGGATTTGGCCTCTTTCATGTGCGACTGCGCTTCGGCGCTAAGCGCCCAGTCGTACCACACTTTGGCATTGGCCAGATTGCGTGCCCCTTTGACGATCGACATTGAGCCAATCTCATAGCCAGTGCCTTCACAGGGCGCGACGGTTTTGATCGGGAAGCCGTCGACTTCCATTGCCACCGCGTCGTGCATAAACACGATGCCAACGGTGGTTTCGCCGCGCGCCGCCGCCTTCACCGGTGCCGAGCCGGATTTGGTGTACTGGGAAATGTTGGCATTGAGCTTTTTCAGGTAATCAAACGCTTTGTCCTCGCCCATGATCTGCACCAGCGTCGCCAGGGTGTTATAGGCGGTGCCGGACGAGTTCGGATTGGCAATCTGAATTTCGCCTTTGAAGGCCGGATCGAGCAAGTCAGCCCAGCAGGCTGGCGCTTTGAGCTTTTTATCCGCCAGCAGTTTGGTGTTATAGCCCCAGCCGAGCGCACCGGCATAAATTCCCACCGTACGGTAACCTGAGTTTTCCGCCTGCTTCTGCGCCCAGTCCTGCTGCTGGTCGAGCAGTGGCGATTTATACGGCTGCGTCAGCCCCTCTTCCGCCGCCTGCATATGCGGATCGCCGGTGCCGGCCCACCAGATGTCGGTGCGCGGGTTACGCGCTTCGCTGCGCAGGCGGGCATAGGCTTCACCCGCCGACAGGCGCACCATGCTGACTTTAATATCCGGATGTGCCTGGCTGAAAATGCGCGTCATGTGTTCGCACACCACCACGTCCGCCGAGCAGACCATATTGAGATTACCAGCGGCCGTCGCAGCAAACGGCAGCGCGGTGCAACTGAGGGACAGCGCGATGGCCAGTGAGGTGTAGCGCATGATGTTCTCCTTGGTTGGCAGGGTTCCGTGCTTAACAGAGGTTTTTATTTGCACGTGTGTGCAAATTAGTAATGAACAGAAAATAGCCTGTCAAATAGCGCAATCTGCAATTGACAGGCTGTGTCACAAAAATGCAACAAATGTGATCGCAGACAAATTGCACAGCTTTGCAATTTACGGCAGACTGCTTTTCAGCCGTAATTGTGAGGAGGTGAAGATGCAGAATGACAAAGCCGGGGTGAGCGCACAGGATGTGGCGGATCGGGCGGGCGTGTCGCGCTCGGCGGTGTCGCGCGCCTTTACGCCCGGTGCCAGCGTTTCTGCAGCCACGCGTGCCCGGGTGATGAAAGCGGCGCAGGAGCTGGGCTATCACGTTAACCACCTGGCGCGCGGGCTGGTGCGCAACCGCAGCGGCATCGTCTGCCTGATCGTCTCTGAAATCGCCACGCCTTACCGCGCCACGCTGGTGCGCTGGCTGACACAGTTTTTACAGGAAGCAGGCAAAGTGGCGATGCTGATTAATACCGATCGTTCCGACAACAGCGTCTCCGCCGCGCTGCTGCAGGCGATCAATTTTCGCGCCGACGCCTCCATCATCCTTTCCGGCATGCCGGATCGCACCATCACCCGCCAGTGCTATCAGCACGGTCAGCGCATCATCCTGATCAACCGCGACGAAGCGCTGCCGGGCTCGCTCAGCATCAACCTCGACGCGCAGGCGGCGGCCGAAACGGCGGTGATGGCGTTTCAGCGCGCCGGCTGTCGTCAGCTGGCGTTCGCCAATTCGCTGGCCGGTACGCCGAGCCTGATCAAACGCGAAGCGGCGTTTATCGCTGTGGCGGAGCGCGCCGGACTGACGGTCAGCGTGGAGCGATTCGGCACCACCTCGTATGAGAGCGGTCAGATTCTGGCGCATCGCCTGCTGACGCGTCATCAGCGCCCGGACGCGGTGTTCTGCGTCACCGACCTGATGGCCTGCGGTTTCATGGATGAAGCGCGCCACCGTTTCCAGCTGCGCGTACCGGAGGATTTGTGCCTGATCGGCTACGACAACATCGCGCAGGCTGGCTGGTCCTCTTACAATCTCACCACCTTCGCCCAGCCGGTGGAGCGCTTTGCCCGCGACGCCATCGCGTGGCTGACGCAGACCGAGCAGGCGGAGAGTGGTTTTACGCCGCAGAGTGAGCAGCAGCACGACACGCTACTGTATCAGGCTGATGTGGTATGGCGCGGATCGGTGCGCGGCGGCTGATCTAAGCGCGGCATACCTGCCGCACCGTGTCACGCAACCAGCGGTGTGCGGCATCCTGCTCCAGTCGCGGATGCCATAGCTGTGACACCGTCACCTCTGGCGTGGCAAACGGTAATTCAAACATCGCAAACGCCGGATTATCTTTGATTAGCGGATGGTGCAGGCACAGCGTATGCGGCACCAGCGCCAGCCAGTCGCTGTGCAGCGTGAGCGCGACGGCAGTGGAAAAAGCGGGTACCACGGCCGCCACCTGGCGGGTAAAACCGGCGGCGAGCAGCGCCTCATGCACCGGCCCGCCCAGCTCATCGCGCCTTGACGCTACGATGTGACCATATGCGGCCAACTGCGCCAACGTCACGTCGGCGAGTAACGGATGCCCGGCGCGCACCACGCCGACGAAGCGATCGCGAAACAGCGCCTGCAGCCGAATCTCCGGTCCCATATTGCCCAGTACGCCAATCTCCAGATCGACGTCGCCGCTGCGCAGCGGTCGATCATTTTTCTCTGCTTTCGGCATGAAGCGCAGCTGCACGCCGGGCGCCTGTGCGCGGACTGCGGCGATCAGCGCGCTGCCAAACGCTTCGACAAAACCTTCGTTGGTACGCAGCGTGAAGTGGCGCTGCAGCTCAGCGGCGGCAAAGCGTTGCGCGGGTGGACTCAGCAGCGCCTGCGTGTCCTGCAAAGTGGCATGCACCTGGCTGCGCAGCGCTTCGGCGTGTGGCGTCAGCACCATCACGCGCCCGGCGCGCACCAGTAGCGCATCGCCGGTGGCAGCACGCAGTCGCCCCAGCGTGCGGCTCATCGCTGACTCGCTCAGCCCCAGGCGACGCGCAGCGCCCACTACGCTGCCTTCACTGAGCAGCGCGTCCAGCGCAGGAAGTAAATTCAAATCGACGGTATTCATCGCATCATCCTTATTGATTGAGCGCCATCTGGCAAGGCGTTTGCTGCAGGTTATCTATGCAGATGCTGCGCGTTCCGCCTGTTGTCATGCAAGGGTAGACTTTTCACTCACCCCAACACCAGGAGAGAGTCATGAACAAGGCTTCCCGTGCTTTATTGATTGGTGCTTCACGCGGCCTCGGCTTCGCGCTGGCGGAGAATATGCTGCAGCGTGGCTATCAGGTGGTGGCGACCGGCCGCCAGCACTCCCTTCACGCGCTGCAACAGCTGGCGCAGCGCTACCCGCAGCAGCTGACGGTGGAGAGCGTGGACATCACCGTGCCAGCAGAGGTCAACGCCCTGCATCTGCGGCTAAGCGGCCAGCAGTTCGATCTGCTGCTGGTCAACGCGGGCGTGAAAAATGACGATCGCGAAACCCTTGCCGATGTGTCGACGGAAGAGTTTATTCGCGTAATGGTAACCAACGCGCTGAGCCCGCTGCGCGTGCTGGAAACCTTCAGAAATAACGTCAGCGCGCGCGGCACGCTGGCGGTGATGTCCTCCGGCCAGGGCAGTCTCACCAACAACACCCATGGCAACTACGAGGTGTATCGCGGCAGTAAAGCGGCGCTGAATATGTTTATGCGCAGCTTTGCCGCGCGTCACGACGATGCGCGCACGCTACTGCTGCTGGCCCCAGGCTGGGTGCGCACCGACATGGGCGGCGCCGGGGCGCGACTGAGCATTGAGGAGAGCATCCCGAATCTGCTCAACACGGTGGAAAGCCAGACCGGACGCGGCGGCCTGCACTATCTCGATTACCTCGGCCGCGTAGTGCCGTGGTAAACGTTTCACGCCAGCTTGCGTTCGATCAGCTGACGCAGCGTGGCGCGCAGCCAGCGGTGCGCCGGGTCTTCCGCCCGGGCGTTATGCCACAGCAGCGAAAGCGCATAATCCGGCATGCCGATCGGCACCGCCGCCGTACTCAGCGCATAGCGCTGTTGCCATGCCTGCATCAGTCCCTGCGGAACGGTGGCGAACAGCGGCAGACGCTGCAACATTAGCGGTAACACCGAGAAGTGCGGCGTGACATAACGCACGCGGCGCGTCAGTCCCTCGCGGGCTAACGCAGCGTCCAGCGCACTTTCACTCACGCCGCGATAGGAGACCAGCGCATGCTGATACTGCACGAACTGCGCCAGCGTCAGCGGTGGCGCAAGGTCAATTTGTCCACGATGCCATACCGTGCGGAAGCCGGCGCGCGCAATGTGCTCCCGCGTAAGATCGCGGCTGGTTTCCTCTCCGACGGTCACCACCACGTCAGCCTGCTGCTGCTCCATCAGCGGAATGGCCTGCCACGGATCGGCAGCCACCACCCGGATATCAATATTCGGAGCCGAGTCGGCCAGTTGCAGCAGTAAATCGGGCATCAGCCAGTGCTCGAGCCAGTCGCTCATGCCGAGCGTAAAACTGCGGCTATCGTGCGCGGCATCAAAGCGATCGGCAGTGAAAATAACGCGATGGACGCTCTGCAGCAGCGGTGCGATCTGGCGCACCAGCTGCTCTGCGCGCGGCGTGGGCATCATGCCTTGCGAGGAACGCACGAACAGCGCATCGTCAAACATTGCCCGTAATCTTTTTAATGCCGCGCTGACCGCCGGCTGCCCCAGATAAAGCCGGCTTGCCGCCTGAGTTACGCTACGCACGTCATACATGACCAGCAGCACAATCAATAAGTTAAGGTCGATTTTGCTGAAATCATTTTCATTGATGCTTTTCATGATTTTAATCGATTTAAATAATGAAACAGCCCTCAGTATAGTGACCTGTAATAACAGGCACCACGCTTAAGGAGGCAATATGACCCTGCACATAGGTGAATGCAGCATTGATAAAGTGATCGAGCAGACCAGCTCACTCCCCTTCGCTGCGCTGTTTCCGGCACACCGCGAGACGATGGGCGACACGCTGGCACAGCAGCCGGCAGAGCTATCCATCCATAGCTGGGTGGTGCGCACCGCTCGCGACACCATCGTGATTGATACCGCAACGGGCAATGGCCGTAACCGCGATAACAAGCCGCTGTTTCACCAGCTGCAAACCGCGTGGCCGCAACGTCTGGCCGAAGCGGGCGTCGACCCTGATGAAGTGACGCTGGTGCTGATGACGCATATCCACACCGATCACGTCGGCTGGAATACCTGCTGGCGCGCTGGCCGCTGGCAGCCGATGTTTCGTCATGCGCGTTACATCGGTTCAGCGCGTGAACTGGCACAGTGCCGCAGCACGCCGTCGATGCAGGCGCTGTATCACGATAGCCTTGCGCCGCTGCTGGCGAGCGGCCAGCTGGAAACCATTGATGTGCAGCACTCCCCGCTGTTTGCCGGTGTGCTGCGCTATATGCCGACGCCGGGCCACAGCGTCGATCACGCTTCAATTGTGCTGCAAAGCGCCGGTGCCCATGCGGTATTTAGCGGTGATGTGATGCATCATCCAGTTCAGTTTGCACATCCGCAATGGAACTCAGTTTTTTGTGAGGATTTACCACGCGCCGTAACGTCACGTCAGTTACTGATAGACTGGTGCATCCGCCATCAGGCACTCTGGTGCAGCTCACATTTTGCCGGCAGTTCGTTCGGCCGGGTTTCGCCAGAGCGGCAATGGATTCCTGTGGGGGCCTGAACCATGCAATACGCTGATTACCTCACCGCGTCGCTGGGGGATATGCAACAGGCGCTGGCCCAGCGCCGGGTGAGCGCACGCCAGCTCACCATGTTTGCGCTGCAGCGCATTGCTGACGTGGATCAGCCGCGCTACAACGCCATCAGCTGGCTGTTTGCCGATGACGCGCTGGCTGCGGCCGCTGCCAGCGATGCCGCACGGCAGCAGAATGCGCCAGTTGGCCCACTGGCCGGTATTCCGCTGCTGATTAAAGACAACATTGAAGTCAAAGGCTGGCCGACCAGTGCCGGTTCGGCGCTGCTGCGCGATGTGATTGCCAGCGAGGATGCGCCGCTGGTTACGGCTCTGCGTCAGGCTGGCGCAATCCTCATCGGCAAAACCACCATGCATGAACTGGCGGCAGGCATCACCGGCGCGTCGTCGCTGAGCGGCTTCACCCATAATGCCTGGCAGCAAGGCCGTTCTCCGGGAGGTTCAAGCAGCGGTTCAGCCGTGGCGGTGGCCGCAGGCTTCGTGCCGCTGGCGATAGGCAGTGATACCGCCGGTTCGGTGCGCATTCCGGCCGCATTCAATGGCCTGTTTGGCTTACGTATGACGCGCGGTGCACTGAGTAGCGCTGGCATCGTGCCGCTGTCGCCTACCCAGGATATCCCCGGACCGCTGGTGCGCTACGCGGCCGATTTGCGGCTGATCAGTGAAATACTCACGGGCCAGCGTTTTTCCCGTCCCGACCGGGCGTTGCGCATCGGTATCTGGCAGGAAGGATTTGCCGCAGAGGAAACGGAGATCAACCAGGCGGTGCAGGATGCTGTGGCACCATTTCAGCCGCGCATGCTGAGCTGGCCGCAGCTGGAGACGCTGGCGACGGAAGCCAATATTATTGCCTATGAATTTGCCGACGCGCTGGCCACCTGGCTGGCGCTTCAACCCGAGGCACCGCTGCGCACGCTGGCGGCGATTGCCGCCTCAGGGCGCTATCATCCCCAGCTGGAGGCCACCTTCAAAACCCGCGCGCAGCATCCCGGCACGCAGAGTGACGGCTATCGCGAGGTGCAACTGCGCCAGCAGAGGCTGTATCAGCAGCTGGCGCAGTTTTTTCAGCAACAGCAGATCGACCTGCTCGCTTATCCGGTAGTCCGCCATCCGCCAGTGAAGCATGGCGAGTTACAGCCTGGCAGCAACGCGCTGATCTCAGCCGTTACCGGCGCACCGGCAATCAGCATTCCGGTCGGCCTGAGTACGGAAGGGTTACCCATCGGCCTGGAGCTTCTGGCACTGCGCGACCGGGAAGATGTGCTGTTAAAGGCGGCAGAACAGATTGAACAGGCGCACCCGCCGTTCAACCGTGCAGCGCCAGCCCTTTAATAGCTTTATCCACCGCCTTTTTCGGGCCGCGCAGCGCGATGCCCACCAGGTTGAGATTATCGGCGTCTTCGGCCAGAAACACCGCGCGGTTGGCGGCATCGTGGCCGGTGGAAAACATCGCTTCGACGTAGGGAATCAGCGTTAACTCGCGCTCTACGCCCTGGCGATGCGCCCGTTGCAGGCCGGCTAAATCGGCGGCAAACACCAGCATCGGCTGGCCGGCCATGTTGCCGTACTGACGACCGAGCGCGTCGACGTAGGGTTCACCCATCATCTCCGGCGCGGCCGCCGCAATGCCGGTCGCCAGAAAAGCCACCACATTCAGGCGCTGCCAGGTGGCTAAATCATCACGTACGATCAGGGCAATTTTGGTATCAAACATCTGTCAGAACTCTCCGGTGAGGATTAAAAATCCTATCATCGGATAGCCGGCAGAGAGCGGTATAGAACGTTTGTGCACTGGCGCTGATAGGCGGCGGGTGTCAGACGATAAGCGCGCTGGAACCAGCGGCCAAGGTGGCTTTGGTCGGCAAAGCCCACCTGCGCTGCGACCTGCACTGGCTCAACGCCCTGTGCCAGCAGCGCACGCGCGCTACGCAGCCGCAGCCGCACCAGATAGGCGTGCGGCGACTGGCCAAACGCCTGCTTAAACTGGCGCGTCAGGCGGAAACGATCGATGCCGGACAAGCGCGACAGATCGTCCAGCCCGATATCCTGCGCCATAAAATCGTGCAGATAGTCACGCAGCAGATGCATCTGCCGCTGAGCGTCACTGAGTTGCATGCCGGGTTTATTTTCCAGATGCCGGGACAGCAGCGTGAGCAGATGATCCAGGCTCTGATCGCGCGCCAGCCGCCCTTCCCGCTGATGCACCGCAAACCATGCCTGCTGAATCGCAGAGGCCAGCTGAGCATCATCGGTGAGCGTGGAGCGAAATGCCCCCTGAATATTCGCCACATCGCCCAGCCCGCGGCGCTGCATCATCTCCGCCACCCAGGGTTGCGGCAGATAAAGCATCACATAGGTAAAACCGGCGGCATCGGGCGCGTGACCATCGTGTACCGCGCCCGGCTCAATCAGAATAGCGCGGCCCGGCGTGCTGGTGTGCAGCGCGCGGTGACAGTTAAAGCGCTGCAGCCCCTGCTGCGTCACGCCGACCAGCAGTTCGTCGTGGTCATGCGGATCGTAAGCATGGCCGCAGAAGTGCGCGTTAACACTTTCGATGCCCGTTTCCTCATCGCGACGGAAATCTACCCAATCGTTAGTAGCTGACATAGCGAATTCGTGACCTCTGACGGCGTATCAGGCATAGCCTAGCAGCCGGAACCACAGATAATCCAGCGGTAACAGCAGCAGCGCGCTCAGTACAAACACCAGCAGGCACAGCTGCAGACCGGCTCTGGCAGGCACATTCCCCAGCCCCATTGCCACCACGATGGGCGACGCCTGATATGGCAGCAGCGGTGTGGCGTAGGCAAAAACCTGCAACATCACCACGCTCAGTAGCGGAAAGCCCGAAGCGGCAGCCAGCTCCTGCGCCATCGGCGTCACCATCGCCGGCACGCCGTTGGCGGTGAGCACAAAATTCAGCAGCGTCACCAGCGCATTGAGCACGGCAAAATTACTGAATGACGGCGAGTCATGCAGCGGCAGCAGGTGAAGCAGTGCATTGGCGATGAGCCGCCCCAGGCCAGAGTCCACCACCACCGTGGCGACGCCGAGAATGCCGGCGATATAGATGCAGGTGCGGAAATTGACGCCGCTAGCAAAATCGTCGCCCGAAAGAAAGCCCACGCGCGGTAACAAACACAGACACGCCGCGGCCAGCCCGACCCACGCAGCGGATAAGTCGTGCAGGCTGTCGGTCATCCACAACAGTAGAGTGACGGCCAGTAAGGCAATCAGCCGCCATTCGCGCCCGCTTAGCGCCGGCAATGCTTCCCGCGTTGCCACCGGCTGCGGCTGAGCGCGGAACAGCAGCGTAATGCAGGCAACCAGCAGAATACCTTTGCCCAGCCCCACCACCGGCATGTGCAGCAGCCACCACGGCAGCCATTGCAAATGCAGCTGGTACGCGCTTTCCGCCGCGCCGCTCAGCACCAGGTTTGGTACGTTGGCGGGCAGAATACTGGCAGAGAGTTGAAAGGTGCCGAAGCCCACCGCCAGCGCCAGCCCAATGCTGCCGCGACTGCCCGGCCGGATACCGGCCCGCTCGCCCAGCGCCAGCACCACCGGCATCAGCAGCGCAATGCGTCCCATGTTCGACGGCATCACCAGCGCCAGCAGATAACTCAGCAGCACCGTGCCCGCCACCATCCGCGGCCAGCTCTGGCTGAACGGCACCACCAGCCAGTTGGCCCAGCGTTGGGCAAGGCCCACTTTGCGGATCGCCGCGCCCAGCACAAAACCGCTCAGCACCAGCCAGAACGCTGAGGAGGCAAAACCGCTGAACACGCTGCTGGCTGGCGCTATCGACAGCAGCATCGCCGCCGCAAAAAACAGCAGCGCGGTAAGGTATTCCGGCAACCGCGCCAGCGCCCACAGCAAAATTGTGATGCTGACCACCAGCGTGGTCAGCCAGAATGAGGTATCAATCATCGTGCCTGAACTCCCTTTCCTCGCAACTGCGCACAAAGCGCATCAGCATAGGGCAATCCCTGTCGCAGAACGCTGCGGCAGTTAACAGTTTGTTAACTCGCCAGCTGCGTCAGCCACTTAATCAGCGCCTCGCTGCCGGGCTGACTGCGGGAACGCTGTGGCCAGGCGAGGAAATAGGGTTTGCTCAGCGGCAGACTGAGCGGATCCACCACCTGTAGCGCACCGCGCGCCAGTTCGCCGGCAATCAGGCGACGCTGCCCCAGCAGCACACCGGCCCCGGCTACCGCCGCGTCGATCGCAAGTGAGGTGAGATTAAAGCTGAATGCCGGCTGGACCGCCGGCTCCATGCTGCCTTTGGCCTGAAACCAGCTGCGCCAGTCGGGCAGAAAGCGTCCTTCATTGCCCCAGTCCAGATGGATCAACGGCGCCTGGCTGAGCAACGATTCGCCCGGGTAACGCTGTATCAGCGCCGGACTGGCGACCGGCAGCACCTCGTCACAGAACAGCCGTTGCTTGTCGAGTTGCGGGTAGCGATCCTCACCAAAGCAGATGACAAAATCTGCCGGTGTGGCGCTGAAATCCACCGGCGCATGAGTGCCGTGCAGGCTGAGTTCGCAGTCCGGGCAGTGAGCCCGCCAGGCGGTGATATTCGGCAGCAGCCATTTCGACGCCAGCGCCGGCAGTGAATAGAGCGTCAGCTTCGGCATGCTGGCCGCATGGCGCAAATTTTGCTGCCCCAGATGCAGAATATCGAACGCCTCACTGACGTAGCGCAGATACTCTTTACCGGTTTCCGTCAGCATTACCCCGCTCTGGGTGCGCACAAACAGCGCGCTGCCCAGCTGCTCTTCCAGCTGACGAATCTGCTGGCTGACGGCAGCCGGCGTCAGCGCCAGCTGTGCGGCGGCTTTCGCAAGGCTACCAAGTTCCGCCGCCACTTTGAACGACTGAATCACGCTGATTTTCGGCAAACGCGACGCGGGTGCAGGCATTAAGGTTTCCTTAGCAAGGCGTTAAATATTTATCGTTAGGCATCAACATATCAGGCCGTTACAGTCTCTACACCTGCCAACTCAGAGAACCACCGCGATGTCTGCTTTGATTCGATTTGATTTGCACCCACTGGCCGACGCCGACTGGCGTCGGCACTGTCGCCAGCAGCTGGAGCAACACGGCGCGCTGGTGCTGCGTCAGTTTTTGCAACCGGCTGCGCTGCAGGCGATCGTGGCTGACGGGCTGGCCCAGCGCCATCTGGCTTACCACACCGTCAGCAAGCACAACGTCTATCTGCTGAAGCCGAACGAGGCGTACCGTGCCGATCATCCGCGCAATCGTGACGTGATCAGCACCAAAGGCTGCATTACCGACGATGTGATTGCGGCGGAATCGCCGCTGCGTCAGCTGTACAATGACGAACTGTTTAAACGCTTTCTGTGTGATGTGCTGGACGAGGAGGCGCTGTATCCGTACGCCGACCCGCTATCGTCGATTAATCTGCATTACGCACCTGATGGCCAGGAGCTGGGCTGGCACTTTGATAACTCCTCTTTCGCCATCACGCTGCTGGTGCAGAAACCGCACGCTGGCGGTGTGTTTCAGTACGTGAAAGATCTGCGCGATGCGGACGCCGGCGAGATGAACTACGACGGCGTCGCCGCCGTGCTCGATCAGCGCCAGCCGGTTGAGGCGCTGGAGATCGATGCCGGCGATCTGGTGCTGTTTCGCGGCCGCAATTCGCTGCACCGCGTGACACCCACCGAAGGTGATGTTACGCGCATGCTGGCGGTGCTGGCCTACAACACCCAGCCCGGTATCGCACTGTCCGAAACCGCGCGCATGACCTTTTACGGCCGGTTGTAAGCCACCAGCCCGCGCCAGCCGCGCAGGAAAATTTGTTGGGTACGAAACGCAGTTAAGGCGCGCCAGTCCTCATCGGCGGGCCAGAACCCCTCCACCAGCTGCTGCTTCAGCGCGCGTCCGGCGTGGCTTGCCGGATCGCCCTGCAGATGCAGCCAGTGATCGTCGCGCACCCGGCGGTGCATCTCTTCGCCCGGATAAGTGCCACACTCCACCACCAATGGCAGCAGCTGCGTGTCAGGCAGCGAGGTCAGCAGAAACTGCGAGACATAGCCGGTGGCGGTCGCCGTGACGCCAGTGTCGCTGTCGCGCCCGCTGCCGGTGAACAGCAGCGTCAGCCACTCATCGTATAAGCTTTTGCCCCAGTGATGCGCCGGATAGCGCTGCTCCGCAATCGCCAGCAGCATCGGATGGCCCCACGCGCCGGCACCGGTGTGCAGGTCGAAACTCAGGATGACCTGCGCCTGACGCAGGTGCTGTTCGACGATGGCGTGCAGCGTGCGGTGCGACCAGGCCGGCTGCTGCCCGCCATAAAACAGGCCATCTGCTGCCTGATATTGGCCCGCTTCCACCACCCGTTTTAGCGCCGGCCAGCCTGACTGCTGCAGTGTCTCCGCCAGCAGCCGATCGGCATGTGCGCGGTCGCCCTGATACAGATCGTGCCATAGCGCATAGTGCGGATTAGCGGGTGCGGGCTGGCTGAAATCGATGAAATTCCGGTTGAGATCGATATTGTCTTCATTGACGCGCCGCAGATGCGCAGCGCCCCATGGATTCAGCAGATGGACCAGCACAAGGGCGCAGTCGGGCGGTAACGCGGCGACATCGAAGCTATCAAGCCAGGCGATCTGGCTGTCTGAACCGTAATAGCCCTCCACACCGTGTGTGCCGGAGAGAATCAGCATGCGTTTGGGAGCCGCCGGATCGCCGATCACCGCAACGTCGGTGTACAGCGCGGCCCCGTCGGGCGCGGTCAGCGGATGGCGATAGGCAGTCAGCGCGCCGTGCTGGCGCGTGACGGCGGCCAGGAATCGCGCCCGCTGCTGGGTATAATCAGGGAGTAAAGACATGATTTTCCTGTGCGTTATAAAGGCAAATCGGCCGGCAATTAGGGATAAACCTTAACCTTAAAGTACTTCTGCGCCAGCCGGTCGTAGGTGCCATTGCTGTGCAGCGCGGCCAGCGCATCGTTAATTAAGGTAAGATTGGCCGTATCGCCTTTACGCAGCCCGATACCCACGCCGTTGCCCAATAATGCTTTATCCACCAGCGTGGCTTTATTGACATAGCCCTTGCCTTCCGGCGTGTTGAGAAAGCCCTGCTCGGCCGAAACCGCATTCGCCAGGCTGGCATCGAGTCGACCCGCTACCAGATCCGGATAGATCTCCATCTGATTCGGATACGAGACCACGTTGACGCCCTGCGGAGCCCATTTCGTTTTGGCGTAGGTTTCCTGAATGGTGCCCTGCGCGACGCCGATATTTTTCCCGCGCAGCGTGCTGATGTCCGCCGTCAGCGTGCTGTTGGCAGGCGTCAGCAGCGCGCTGGGCGTGATATATAGCATATCGCTGAACGCCACCTGCTCGCGGCGCTTCTCCGTCATCGACATCGCCGACAGAATGGCGTCAAATTTCTTCGCCTGCAGCGCCGGAATGCTGCCGTCAAAGCCAATCTGTACCCACTGACATTTCACTTTGGCCTGCGCACAGATGGCATTGCCCAGATCAATATCAAAACCCTGCAGCGAGCCATCGCTGGCTTTGGATTCGAACGGTGGAAAAGTGGGATCGACGCCAAAACGCAGCGTCTGCTGCGCCGCAGCCAGTTGGCTAAGGGCGCTGAGTGACAACAGTAAGGCATAAGACCAACGCTTTTTCATGATGCTCTCCGGCAGGCTATCTCACAGGTTTTAACCTTGTAATAACACGATGCCGCTGACACCACCATCAAAAGCGCGCAATAATGCAGAGCAAATTCTTATATATGTTAATGAGTTAGCGAAATTTGTCGCGCCATTAAGTTTTACTTAACGCTCTGTAATGATTTTGTCATCAGGGGCTCATGCCGCTTTCAGCCTCGGTTTTCTATGCTAACCCGCGTTATACTGCCCGCCATCAGCAAGCGGCCGCCACTGCCGGGAGATCGCATGAAAATATTGGTGATAGAAGATGAAGCCGGGGCGCGTGATTACATGCGCAAAGGATTGACCGAGGCCGGTTTTATCGTCGACGTGGCGGAAAACGGTCAGGATGGCCTGTTTTATGCGCAGGAGCACCATTACGATCTGATTCTGCTGGATGTGATGATGCCCGGCATCAATGGCTGGGAGGTGATGGCGCAGCTGGATAAGCAATTGCAAACGCCGGTGATTTTCCTCACCGCCAAAGGCACGGTGGAAGATCGCATCAAAGGGCTGGAACTGGGTGCCGATGACTATCTGGTCAAGCCCTTCTCCTTCGCCGAACTGCTGGCGCGCGTGCGCACCCAATTGCGGCGCGGTAGCCAGCAGAAGCTACCCGACATCCTGACGCTGGCCGATCTGCAGCTGGATATTGCCCGTCGCCGGGTCGAGCGCGCCGGACAGCGCATCGACCTGACCAACAAAGAGTTCAATCTGCTGCATCTGTTTCTGCTGCATCCCGGCGAGGTACTGACACGCACGGTGATTGCGTCGCGCGTCTGGGATATGAATTTTGACAGCGACACCAACGTGGTGGATGTGGCGGTAAAACGGCTGCGGCAGAAAATTGACGGCCCTTTCAACCGACCATTAATTCATACCGTGCACGGTGTCGGTTATCGCTGCGAAGCTGAAACATGAAACTCCGCTCGCTCGCCGTCCGCCTTTCGCTACTGCTCAGTGCTACGGTGGTGGTCATTTTTACACTCAGCGGCATGGCGCTGTATCACGCACTGGCGAAGCAGATCGGCGTGCGCGATGACGCAGCCCTGCTGACGCGCATCGATCAAATGCGCACACTGCTGCGCGATGAAGATGCGCTGACGCTGATTCAGCAGAAGCCGCGGCTGTTCGCCAATATGCTGGGTAATACCGAATCGTTGCTGGTGCTGCGCTTTCCCGGCCAGCCGCCGCTGATCGTGATCAATCCTGGCGGGCGTCCGGTGCCAGCCATTACGCCGGTCGCCGCCGATCAGCCGTTAACCCTGCAATCGGTCCACCATCAGCAGGCGGCGGACGGCACGCCGTTTATTGCCGCCGCCGCGTTAACGCCAACGCGCGATGGTAGCGGCCAGATCGAAATCATTACCGGTCGCCTGATGAGCGACCGCACGCAGACCCTCACCGGCTATCGCCACCAGATTATCCTGTGCACCGCGCTGGCGGCGCTGCTGGTCGCCGCGATCAGTGTGCTGCTGGTGCGCCACGGCCTGACGCCGCTGCGCCGGCTGGCGGCGGAAGCTGGGGTGATCGACGTGCGGCGGCTGTCGCATCGCATTGAACTGACCAGTGCGCCAGGCGAGCTGCAACCGCTGCTGGCGGCGCTCAACCAGATGCTGAGCCGGCTGGAGCAAGGTTATCAGCAACTTAGCCAGGTCTCAGCGGACATGGCACACGATCTGCGCACGCCGATTGGCACGCTGCTTGGCCAGACGGAAGTGGCGCTAAACCAGCCGCGCAGCGTCAGCGAGTATCAAACGCTGCTGGGTTCCAATTATGCGGAGCTGGAGCGGCTGGCGAAGATGATTGATAACATGCTGTTTCTCGCCAAAGCCGCAGACGCCAGCCAGGCGCTGGACAGGCAACGCATCGATCTGACCCCGCTGGGTGAGCGGTTGAGTGACTATTTTGAGGGCATGGCGGAAGAGCATGGCATGCAGCTTGTCATCTCGCTTCACGGTGAGTTGCACGCCGATTCACAGTTGTTACAGCGCGCGCTGGCGAATCTGATCGCTAACGCGCTGCATTACGGCACGCGCGACGGCACCATTCACGTCTCCAGTATCACGCAGCCAGACGCCGTGCTTTTGGTGGTGGAAAATCAGGGGCCGACGCTAAGTCAGGCGCAGCAGGCACGCCTGTTTGACCGCTTCTGGCGCGCCGATGCGTCACGCCAGCAGGGCGGCAGCGGACTGGGTCTGTCGATCGTGCGCGGCATCATGCAACTGCATCAGGGCAGTTGCACGGTGAGCAGCGAACACGGCATCACCCGTTTCTGCCTGCGGTTCCCACGTTGAGCGCGCAGGTGCGCAGGTGCGCACCTGGTTAAGTCCCTTAGATAAAGGTGAAAATTTCGTCCTGCGGCAGACGCGATTTCGGCAGCGTAGCGTTGAAATCTTCCTCACTGCGATAGCCAAGCGAAACCAGCACCACGCTGGTAAAGCCCTGTTCACGCAGGCCCAGCGCCTGGTCAAGTGCGCGCGCATCAAAGCCTTCCATCGGGGTGGCATCAATGCCGAGCATCGCTGCGCCCAGTAACAGTCCGCCCAGCGCCAGATAGACCTGTTTCTCCATCCACTGCGGCACGTCGCGCAGCTCATAACGGTGCATATCCACATAGCTGCGGCGGCTCTTATCCTGACCGGCTTTGGCTTCGGGTTTGGCAAAACGCCCGTCCTTCTCTTCCTGCGCCAGCACATTTTGCAGGTGCGCTTCATCCAGATCGGTGCGCATGCACAGCGCAATCACGTGTGAGGCGTTCAGCACCTTAGGGTTGTTGTAAATGAACGCGCCGCTGGTGGATTGCGCCATCTTTTCCCGCCCTTCCGCAGTCGACGCGACAACAAAGTGCCACGGCTGCGAGTTAACCGATGACGGGCTGTTGCGCAGCAGGTTAAGCAGCGTGTCGATCTCCTGCTGCGGCAGCGTTTTGCCCGCAGAGAAAGCTTTTACGGTGTGACGGCGGGCAACCGCATCATTAAGGGTCATGAGAGTCTCCTGATTGAAGATTGCGCCGGAGCGCAGATAAATAGCAAAGTCGCTACCATAACCGCCCGGGCTGACGGACGGTTAACCTTACGTGTTTTAATGACTTAAAAGCCGCTGAGGACAATCTTGCCGCGTGCGCGACCGCTTTCAATCAGCGCATGCGCTTTACGCAGGTTGGCCGCGCTGATGCTGCCGTGATGCTCGCCAGCGGTGGTCTGCAGGGTTTGATCGTCAATCAGCTGACTCACCTGCTGCAGAATCTGATGCTGGCGCTGCATATCGGCGGTATGGAACAGCGAGCGGGTAAACATCAGTTCCCAGTGCAGCGAGATGGCTTTGCGCTTCAGCGGCACCGCATCCAGTGTTTCCGGATCGTCAATCAGCGCCAGTTTGCCCTGCGGAGCCAGCACATCGATCAACTGCGGATAGTAGCTGTCGGTATGGGTCAGTGAAGCCACGTAGCGCACCTCTTTAAGGCTAATCTCTGCCAGCTGCTCGCCCAGCGGACGCTGGTGATCGATAACATGATGGGCACCCAGCGAGCGCACCCAGTCGGCGGTTTCCGGGCGAGAGGCGGTACCAATGACCGTCAGTCGGGTCAGTTTGCGCGCCAGCTGCGTCAGCATCGAACCCACGCCGCCGCCCGCGCCAATGATCAGCAATGTGCCTTCATCGGCAGCATCAATTTCCAGGCGATCGAACAGCAGTTCCCACGCGGTAAGTGACGTCAGCGGCAGCGCGGCGGCATCGGCGTCGCTCAGCGTGCGCGGCTTGAGTCCGGCGATGCGTTCATCCACCAGTCCGTACTCGGCATAGCTGCCAGCGCGTGTGATGTCGCCGGCGTAGTAAACTTCATCGCCGGGCTGAAACAGCGTGACATCGCTGCCCACCGCCTCGACCACGCCCACCGCATCCCAGCCGAGAATGCGCGGCGTGTCTGTCGGGGCGCCAGCGCGCACTTTGGTATCAACCGGGTTAACCGCAATCGCACTGATTTTTACCAGCAGATCGCGTGCGCCTGGCTGCGGTTTCGCCACGTCCAGTTCATATAACGCATTTTCATCTGAAATCGGTAAACCGTTTTGGCTATAAACAATCGCTTTCATGCAACAGGCTCCAGGTGAGTGAATATTTTCAGGGTGTTGACAGCAGCATAGCCAGACATCGCACCGGGAAAAATGCCTGTTGCAGGACAACACTTTCACTCGTAGAGTGAAAATCCCGATAATGGCGAGAACGTCGATGATTCGTTTAGAAGATGTCACCCTGTTTGTGCGCTCTGCCGCGCTGGGCAGCTTTTCCCGCGCAGCGCGCGAAGCCAACCTGCTGCCCGGTCAGGTCAGCGCCGCCATTCAGCGGCTGGAGCGCGATCTCGATCGCCGTCTGTTTGCGCGATCGACGCGCAGCCTGCGTTTAACGGCGGAAGGCGAAAAGTATCTGCCGTTCGCGCAGGAGATGCTGGCGCTGATGCACGCCGGTGCGGAAAGCCTGCAAAGCCACGACGATGCCCTGAGCGGCGAGCTGAAAATCGCTCTGCCGTCTGACATCGGCCGCCATATTATTCTGCCGCTGCTGACAGAATTTTGCCGGGCGCATCCGGCGCTCGGGCTGCGTCTCTCGTTTTCCGACCAGGTGAGTGACGTGTTCCGCGATCCGGTGGATATCGCCATTCGCTACGGTAAGCTGGAGGACAGCAGCTATGTCGCGCTACCGCTGGCGGAAGAAAACCGCCGTGTGATGGTCGCCGCACCCAATTATCTCGATCGACATGGCCGTCCGGAAAAACTCGAGGATCTGGCACAGCATCACTGTCTGCCGTTTGTCATGGGCGGTCACGTGTATGATAAATGGACTTTTCCGCAGGAAGGGATGCGGCGACAGATTACGGTGAAAAGCCGGCTGCTGTGCGACGACGCTGAAGTGGCGCGCCGCTGGGCGATTGCCGGGATGGGGATTGCTTATAAATCCTGGCTTGATGTCTGCGACGATATCAGACACGGCCGGCTGGAACGGGTGCTGCCGCAGCTGCCAGGCGAAAGCACGCCGCTGCATTTAATCTGCCCGCATCGCAAACAATTCTCGCCGGCGATTCGCGCTTTACATCAATTACTGCGTGAACATTTACGCACTCTGACGGCGCAAATCTTACCGGCGATTTAATCTCACCGCTGCGCCTCGACGCCATTAGCCACGCAATCCGGGCCAGCCATCAGGCGAATGCCCCTGCGATTTATCTTTAAAATTAAGGACGCGCGGCCGCAAGCAAATGAAATGCTGCGCCTTCTGAACCCGCGCATGAAAACGCAGCCGTCCGGCACCTCTGATAACCGTGGCACAGCATAGTAATCTTATTCTTAACAGGTAATATTTAACGTTACTTCACTGTATTCACGTTAATTATTCAGGACTGATGATGTCTCAACCCAAAGCAATGTCCGTTAATGCTCTCACCCACATTATCCTGTTCTTCCTGGCCATCAACGCGATTGATGTCGTGTATGCGCTGATGCACTGATGGCTTATTGCGCTTTACCGCTGTTTTTGCGAGCCAGATTCGAAAGATGAGATAAATTCCCCGTCACGGATTTTTTAATCCGCGAGCCTTGATAGACTGCAGACGATAAAATAGACTACAGACTATCAAGGATGGCATCGTGTGGCAGGTTGAAGCAACAGATCGGTTTTGGAAATGGTTGCAGGCTCAGGATGAAGCGTTGCGTCTCGATGTGCTTGCCGCCATGAAGCTTCTGGCGCAGGACGGTCCGCACCTCGGCCGCCCTTTCGTTGATACCCTGATGTTATCGCGGGTGCCCAATATGAAAGAGCTACGCGTGCAAAGTAAAGGTCGTCCCATCCGCAGCTTTTTTGTTTTCGATCCGCGCCGCCATGCGATTGTGCTGTGTGCCGGCAACAAACAGGGTAAAAATCAGAAGCGTTTCTATCAGCAGATGCTTCGCATTGCCGAAACCGAATACCATTATCATCTGAACGCAATCGGGGAAACTCATAATGAAAACCTTGGATGAGATGCTGGCGGCGCTGACGCCCGAACAGCAACATCAGGTCGATGAACGCGTCAGCCAGATGCGTCTGGAATACCAGCTTTACCAATTACGTGAGCAGATGCAGCGGACTCAGCGTCAGCAAGCGCAGGCCATGCACATTGCCCAGTCATCTGTGGCGGCGATGGAAGCGCGTGGCGCAGAGTTAAAAATTTCCACGCTGAAGCGCTACATTGAGGCACTGGGTGGAGAGCTGACGCTGGGTGTAAAGATGCCGGGTGGCCAGCATGTCGACTTAATTATCTGACCGTTCAGGCAGAGCGCATTACGCCCTGCCCCAGACTCCGATCAACGGTGCCGACATCTGACCCGCACCGCAGTCAATCAGGAGTTGTTTGGCGTGGCAGCGCTTTCGCTGAACTGCGGTTTTTGCCGCGTAACGGAATAGACCACGTTTTTCGGGCCATTGGTGTCTGTGGTGACATCGACCGCAGGAATGGTCACTTTGCCAAAACCAAACAGTGTTTGCACGTAGCCGCCAATCTGGTGTTTACCGGCCGGAACGCGGAGCTCTTTACTCTCGCCCTTTTGCAGCAGTCCGGCTTCCTGCCCATCCACCGTCACGTACACGGATGAGCCATCGTCGGTGCGCGTCACCAGATGGGAGACATTGATGACGGTCGGTCCGCTGGCAAACGGCGAAGCGCTGTCGTTGTTTTCGACCGGAGCGGAAGCAGTAGCCGGGGCTTCTGCGGCGGCAGCATCAGCGCTGCTGTCGCTGGCAGCATGACGCGCGCAACCGGTGAGCAGGAGTGTGGCCGTTAACGTGGCCAGTGTGAAACGCGAAAACATCGTGACGAAAAACCTTCTGCTAAATGAGAAGTATTTATTTTAGCGTTACCCGCGCAGTGATAACAGTCACAGAAATCCAGTATTTTCCGAAAACCGGGGATGCGGGTCTCCGTTTGTCCCCCGGCCGCACGCAATGTCAACGCGCGCCGTTCTCCCGGCCAGGGAAAACGGCGCAAGCGGACGAATTACAGTGAATAGCGCGCCAGCGGCGCCACGGTGGTGATCAGCCCGTTGGCTTTCATATATTCACCAAATGCCTGATAACGCGCCTGATTGAATTCCGCACTGTGCGTTGCAAAATAAGGCAGCGTCGCCTGCCAGGCCTGATGATTGAGTGGCGTATCCAGTTCAGGATAACGCTTAATGAACGCCTGCCACGCTTGTTGCGGATGAGCGCGCAGCCAGGCGATGCCCGCATCCAGCCCACGCAGAAATGCCGGGATGCGAGGATCGTTTGCCGCTGTGTTGCTGTTGGCCAGAATGATCAACTCATCGTAGGCCGGCACGCCGTAATCTTCCGGTTTAAACGACACCGGCTTTGCGCCTTTGTCCTGCAAATCCAGCAGCTCGTAGTTACGGAAGATGGTCAGCGCGCCGTCAATTTTATGCGTCAGCAGCGCGGAGACGGCGTCCATATTCAGATTTACCAGCTTCACGCTGTTAACGTCGACGCCCTGCGATTTCAGCATGTTGCGGATAGCCACATCTTCCGCGCCGGGAATCGCATAGCCAATCGATTTACCGGCGAAGTCTTTAATACTGTGGATATCGCCCGATACGGCTGTCAGGGTGTTCAGCGGCTGGTTAATAAGCGTGCCAACCCGGATTACCGGCACCTGCTTGTCCACCAGCGTATAGAGCTGTGGCTGATAGCTAATCGCCAGATCCGCCTTGCCTGCCGCCAGCAACAGCGGTACCGACGCGGAATCCGCCGGTGCGATCATCTCGACATCCAGCCCCTGCTGTTTAAACGCCCCGCTGTACTGAGCGGCAAAGATCGCCGTGTGGTTTGGGTTAATGAACCAGTCGAGCAGCAGCCGCACCTTTTCGGCTGCCTGCGCGTTGACGGTGGCCAGCAGCAGTAACGAAGCGATGGCACGAAGAAGTCTGTTCACTCAAGTTCCTTAGTATGATTGCCAGAGAAATTTTTTACGCACCAGCGCCACGGCCGCTGAGAGCAGCAGCGCCAGGCTCATTAACAGCAGCAGTGCGGCAAAACTGGTGGCCGTTTCCAGCCGCGCGTTGGATTGCATCATCAGGTAGCCCAACCCTTCGCTGGCACCGACCCACTCGCCGATCACCACCCCAATGGGTGCCAGCACCACCGCCATTTGCAGGCCGGCGAAAAACTGCGGCAGCGCAGCCGGCCAGCGCACGCGCCAGAAAATTCGCCAGCGCGAGGGATACAGCGTTTGCGCCAGCTCCAGCCAGCCGGCAGGCGTACGGCATAAACCGTCGAACAGCGACAGGCACAGCGGGAAAAACAAAATCAGCGCCGCCACCACGACTTTTGACGCGATGCCAAAACCCAGCCACAGCACCAGCAGCGGGGCCAGCGCAAATACCGGGATGGTCTGGCTGGCCGTCACCAGCGGAAACAGCACCCGACGCAGTAGCGGGCTGGAAGCCATCAGCACCGCCAGCACCACGCCACCGCCGACGCCCAGCAGCAGCGCCAGCACAATTTCCGCCAGCGTAAACATTGCGTGATGCGCGAGCAGCTGCCGCTTTTGCCACAGAGCCTCCAGCACCGCCTGCGGTGCCGGCAGCAGAAATGCCGGTACGCCGTTGTGGCGCGCCAGCAGCCACACGCCCAGCACCACCGCGATCAGGTAGATACCACTACTCAGCTTTTTCATAGGAATTCAGTCGGGAAAAGAGTTCGGCCTGCGCCTGCAGCAGTCCGGCATCATTGAGCGCGCGCGGCACCGTACCGTTCGGCACAGGCCAGTGCGTCATCTGCAGCGGCTGGCCGTGCAACAGCAGAATGTCATCGGCCATACGGCAGGCTTCCAGCGGATCGTGGGTCACCAGCAGCACCGTTTTGCCGCGCAGCAGCGTCGCGGTCAGCGTTTGCAGTTGGTGTTTGGTCATCACATCCAGCGTGGCGAATGGCTCATCCATCAGCACCAGCTCGCGCTGCGCATACAGCGTGCGCGCCAGCGCGACCCGCTGCCGCATGCCACCCGAGAGCTGTGAGGGCGCGGCTTGCGCCTCGTCTTCCAGTCCCACCTGTGCCAGCAAGTGGTGCGCCCGCACGCGGTCCGGCTTCGCACCGCTTAGACGCGCCGTCAACATCACGTTCTCCAGCACCGTCAGCCACGGATAGAGCAGATCCTGCTGCCCCATCCATGCCACGTGCTGCGCAATACCGCTCAGGCTGCCCTGCTGCGGCTGCACTAAGCCGGCCACCAGACGCAGCAGCGTGCTTTTACCAATGCCGCTGCAGCCCAGCAGCACCGTGGTTTTGCCGCCGCGCAGTTGCAGATTGAGCCGATCGCATAGCTGTTTTTCGCCCCAGGCAAAGCTCACCTGGTCAAAGCGGATGTCCTGCGTCATGGCCGCCGCGCCGCCAGAATTGCCAGGTGGCTAAAGCCGCGCTGCGCCAGTGCGCTGGCCGCCTGCGCTGCCCGGATGCCGCTGGCGCAGACCAGTACGATGCGGCGATCCGCCGGTGGCTGCCAGGCGTCCAGTTCGTGCGGCAGCACGCGCTCAACCCGTTCGGCCACGCTGGCGGGCGCCTCTTCGCAGCTGCGCAGCTCCACAATGCAGTCTCCGGGTTGTAACAGGTGAGCATCAATAAACGGCACGCCGGGCTGGGCCGGTTCCTGTGCCGCATCAAAGCGGAACGAACGAAAGTGCCAGCTGACGAAGTCACAGTTGACCATGCAGCCGAGCGGTGAGGGTTGCAGCCCGAGCAGTACGCTGAGCGCCATCTGCGCCTGCATCGCCCCCAGCGCCGCCACGGCCGGGCCCATCACGCCAGCGGTGTTACAGTTAGCCGCGGAAGCAGGCAGCTGCGGAAACAGCGCACGATAGCTCGGCGCGCCGCCGCAAAAACCGCCAGCATAGCCCTGACGACCCAGCACCGAGGCGCTGATCAGCGGTATGCCTGCCTGGAAACAGGCATCAGACAGTTGGTAAGTCACCGCGAAGTTATCGGCGGCATCAATCACCAGATCGCACCCCGTCAGCGCCTGCGCGATATTGCTGGCGCTCAGCGCCTCGGGCACCGCTTCGATTTGCACCTCAGGATTGCGCTGCTGCAAAGCCTGCTGCGCCGCCACAGCTTTGCTGCGACCCACATCCTGCAGGGTGAACAGCGTCTGGCGATGCAGGTTATGCAGCGCGACCTGATCATCATCGTACAGGCACAGCTGACCGACGCCCGCGCCCGTCAGCTGAGGCAGCAGCGTGGCGGCCAGCCCACCGGCACCGGCTACCAGCACGCGGGCGCGAGCCAGTTTCTGCTGCCCGACGACGCCAATTTCCGGCAGCATCATCTGGCGTTGGTAGCGTTCCATTGCGCGCTCCTTAGTTCAGGTTAGCGAGGCCGAAGATCGGCGTTGAGGCCACGGCCATATCACGCTTCTCCATCAGCCCGGCATCGCGCGCGCCCTGCCCGGCGGCGATCGCCTGGCTGAACGCGCGCGCCATCGCCACCGGATCGCCCGCTTTCGCCACGGCGGTATTGAGCAGGATGGCATCGAAGCCCATCTCCATAGCCTGCGCTGCCTGTGACGGTGCGCCGATGCCGGCATCAATGATCAGTGGAATATCGCTGAACCAGGCTCGCATCGCCCGCAGCCCGTCAATATTTCGCAGTCCCTGGCCGGAGCCGATGGGCGCGCCCCACGGCATCAGCAGTTCACAGCCGGCGGCCAGCAGTTTTTCACCGACAATCAGATCCTCCGTGGTGTAGGGAAACACCTGGAAGCCGTCGGCGCACAGAATGCGTGCCGCTTCGACCAGCGCGAACGGATCGGGCTGCAGCGTGTCGGCATGACCAATCACTTCCAGCTTGATCCACGGCGTGTTAAACAACTCGCGCGCCATGTGCGCGGTGGTGACGGCCTCTTTGACCGTGTGGCAGCCAGCGGTATTGGGCAGCACGCGCACATTCAGGCCCGTCAGCAGCTCGCGAAAAGCCGCGCCCGCCGTGCCTTCGCGGCGCAGGCTGACAGTGATAATTTCACTGCCGGATGCGGCGATCGCCTGCTGCAAAATCGCCGGTGAAGGGTAGCCTGCGGTGCCGAGCAGCAAGCGTGACTGCGGTGTAAAATCGTAAAACATCGCTCAGCCTCCCTGCATCGGTGACAGGACTTCCAGCTGCCAGCCTTCCTGCAACTGCAGGCTGGCATACTGACTTTTCGGCACAAAATCGCCATTGCAGGCGGTGGCAACACAGACCGCATCGATTTGCTGTTCGATCAGCAATTCGCTGAGGCTGCTGGCCTCAGTGCTGATGGTGCGGCCGTTAAGCTGAATATTCATGGCTAACCTCCCCGGACAGGCGCTGCATCAGCTGTTCTGCCATCATTGGTGCCAGCAGAAAACCGTGACGATACATGCCGTTAAGATAAAAAATACCGTTGTGATAGTGGATTTCCGGCAGATTAGCCGGCCATGCCGGACGCAGACCGCTGCCGCTTTCGTTGACGCGCGCTTCCGCCAGCGCCGGGTGCAGGGTGTAGGCCGCGCTGAGCAGTTCCATCATGGCGCGCGCGCTGATAGCGCTGGCATCGTCGCTTTCGATCATGGTGGCGCCGAGCATGAAGTGGCCGTCGCGACGCGGCACCAGATAACAGGGAAAACGCGGATGGAGCAGACGAATCGGCCGGGAAAATGACACCTCATGACTCTGCAGGATCAGCATTTCCCCACGCACCGCGCGCAGGCCGGAGAGCTGCGCTCTGGCATGGATACCGCGACAGTCGATGATCCGGCCCGATGGCTGGCGCGCATCAAAGCGGACGCCGCGCTGCAGCAGTTTGTCACGCAGTTCAGCCAGCGCACGGCGCGGATCGAGATGTGCTTCGCGCGGGAAAAACAGTCCGCGCGCAAACCGGTTTTCCAGCGCCGGTTCAAGCGACGCCGGATCAACCCATTGATGCGCCGTCGTCATGCGCGCGAAGCGGTTTAACTCCGGGTTATCACGCGGCGGTGCCAGCACTAACGTACCCTGATGCACCACGCTGCTGACGCGCGTTTGCCACCATGCCGCAGCATGCTGGCCGAGGGTAATTACGTCGGCTGGCGCGCTTTCAGCTTCACACCACGGCGCCAGCATGCCACCGGCAAACCACGAGGCAGGCTGACGCGCTTCATCATCAATGACCTCGACGGTTTCGCCGCGCTCAGCCAGTAGCGTGGCAACACAAAGCCCGGACACGCCGCTACCGAGCACGCTCCAGCGGCTCATGAATCACGTTCCGGTAAATAATCTGGGAAATTCACATCGGCCTCTCAGTGATAACTGAGACCCGCAGATACAGGTGAAGGGAATCGACGCCAGCGATCGGGCTCGCCTTTGCGCCAGACGGCTTTGCACATGAGCCGTCAGTCTTCCTACGCCAGTATCAACTGGGTCAGGTTCAAAGGGTCGCTAAGCCGCGCAGTGCGCTATTAGCCTCTCAGTCTCTCAGGCGAGACTCCCCCGACGCGTCTATTTGTATTGCAGGCGCTGGCTGGCGTCAAGCAGCACGTTAACTGCGCTGCCCGCGTTGTGGATCAAAATTGCAACATATGGTATACCAGACGGATAGCGGGCAGATGATAAAAAAGACTTTTTTATTATTCACTTATAAATTTTTCAGCTAATCATGGAAGCATTATGAATAAGTTTCGTGTGGCTTTTATTAAAGCAGGATGGCATCAGGCGATCGTGAACAACGCGCTGGTGGGATTTGAGCAGGAACTGACCGAACAAGGCGTCGAAAATACATTAAAAAGCTATGACGTACCCGGCGCGTTTGAAATGCCGCTGCTGGCTAAACGCCTGGCCGAAACCGGCAAATTTGATGCGATTGTCTGCGCCGCGCTGGTGGTCGACGGTGGCATCTATCGCCATGACTTTGTCGCGCAGGCCGTCGTCGATGGCCTGATGAATGTACAGCTCGCCACCAATGTTCCGGTGTTTTCGGTATCACTCACTCCGCACAATTTTCAGCCGGTCGATGCGATTGAAGCGTTTTATACCGAACATTTTATTAAAAAAGGCAAAGAAGCCGCACGCGCCGCTCTGATGATTCATCAGCTACAGATCGATTAATATTTTTTAAGCGGTAGCGGTAATAATTGATGGCCGGATTAAATAAAGAAATTTCTGGCCGATGAATATTTCAACGCGGGGCTATTGACGGCAGGTTATGAAGTGAAATGATTTCGCCAGCATTCCGGCTGGCGAAATCCTGAGTAGCGGTGGAATTAACGGCTGACTTCGTGACCAATCAGGCCGCCGATAGCCGCGCCGCCGAGGGTACCGAAGGTGCTGCCGCCGGTCAGAACGGCGCCGCCTACCGCACCTACACCAGCGCCAATGGCGGTGTTGCGGCCACGATGAGACATGCCACAAGCCGTTACAGAAAAGGCTAAAACCAATACCACTGCGATATTAAAGCTGCGTTTTAAAACCATCAAAATCCTCATTACCATTAATTCTAATGGAATGTAATAGTGTTAACTTTGTTTGTTGTTTAGCCGCCAAATACCTGGCGTAGCGTGCTTATCCTGGAGGCAAATTTAAGGGGCTTTGCATTTTTGTGGAAGGTAAAAATTCCTATTTTATGCCGGACCTGCCAGGTGCTGGTTATTATTCGTACCTTAAGCCAAATAAAAAGGCATGGCGTGAAGGTTCACGCCATGCCTCGATGACTTACCGCGCAATGAATTAACGCTGCGGATGATTAACTTCTACTGGTCGTAAATCAAACACCAGCACTTCAGCATTGTTACCGTTGGCGAACTGCAGCGCCGTCTCATTGCGTACGCGCGCGCCGTCGCCGGCTTTGAAGCTCACGCCATTCACTTCAATGCTGCCGCGCGCCACGTGAATATAAGCATAGCGATCGTTAGCCAGTTCCAGCGTCTGCTGCTCAGCACCGTCAAACAGTCCCGCGTAAATACGCATATCCTGACGTACGCGCAGCGAGCCGTTGTCGCCTTGTGGCGAAACAATCAGGCGCAGCTGACCACGTTTGTCGGCCTCTGCCACTGACACCTGCTGGTAACCTGGCTCGGTACCGCGTTCTGCCGGCACAATCCAGATCTGCAGGAAGTGCACATTGTCCTGTTTCGAGTGGTTAAACTCGCTGTGCGTTACGCCGCTACCGGCGCTCATCAGCTGCACGTCACCGGGCACGATAACCGAACCGGTACCCATGGAATCTTTATGCTCCAGCGCGCCTTCCAGCACGTAAGAGATAATCTCCATGTTGTTGTGCGGATGCGCACCGAAACCGCGACCCGGTGCTACCTGATCATCGTTAATCACCAGCAGATCGGAGAAACCGGTCTGTTGTGGGTCCCAGTAGCTGGCAAACGAAAAGGTATGGCGTGAATGCAGCCAGCCGTGATCGCCTAAGCCACGTTGTTCGGACAGTCGTTGTTCAATCATGGTCTGCTCCTAAAATTTTTAGCTGGAGGGCGAAGGCCCTTCCCGTTGCTGACCAGTATACGTAAACTGATTTGCCCAACAATGCGCCTGTATGACAATGACTGTCACAGATAAGTGGACAATATGCAGATTGAAGATCTCCGAATTTACGTCGCCGTAATCAAAGCGGGCAACTTTACCGCTGCGGCTGAACAGCTGATGCTCTCCAAGCAGTACGTCAGCCGGCGCATCGCCGCGCTGGAAGAGTCACTCGGGGCGCGTTTGCTGAATCGCAATACGCGCAAACTGTCCGTTACCGACAACGGCCAGCTGTTTGCCCAGCATGCGCAGCGCATTCTGGATGATGTGCAGGAAGCCGAACTGGCGGTGTCTGGTCGTCGTCAGGTGCTGCGCGGCAGTTTTCGTCTCAGCGTGCCGATGTCGTTCGGCATCAGCCATCTTTCCCCTTATATCGCCGAATTCCTGAGCCAGCATCCCGGTATCCAGTTCCAGGTGGAACTGGCGGATCGGCATGTGGATATGGTTGGAGAGGGTTTTGATATGGCGATCCGCATCGGCACGCTGCCGGACTCCAGCCTGATCGCCAAACGGCTGGGCGAATTCCGCCGCGTGATCTGCGCCAGCCCGGCCTACCTGCAGGCCGCCGGCGCACCGCGTGAGCCGGAGGATCTACTGCAGCATCTCTGTCTGCGCTATGGACGTGAAAGCCAGACCGGCTGGGAGCTGTTTCAGGGCGACACGCGCAAAGTACTGGCGGTACAGGGACCGATGGTCAGCAATAACGGAGAAATGCTGCGTGATGCGGCCGTCGCCGGGCTGGGGCTGATCCTGCTGCCGGAGTTTATCGTGGCTCCGGCGCTGGCGCGAGGTGAGCTGGTGACGGTACTGGATGACTGGCATCCGGCCTCGCTGCACCTCAATGCGCTTTATCCGCAGCATCGCCAGCGCAGCGAGATCAATCGGGTATTCATGACGTTCCTGCAGGCAAAGCTGGCAGGCAAATGAATCAGCCCACTTCGCTGCCTATCGCAGCACGCAGTGCCGGTGCGGCTTCCCCGCTCATCGGGCTCACCAGTGCATAGTTATAGTGGCGATCGCTCCAGTATTGCGCCACCAGATTGTCCGCCTGGCGCGACCCCTTTTCCAGCCGCACGGTTTGCGGGCGGATGTACCAGCCAACGCGCGTACCGCTGGCGGTCTGATACAGCACCAGCGCCGAGGCGCCATGCTCATTCGCCATCAGGCGCGCGCCGATGAGCTGATAGCCAAAGCGCTCCAGATTGGGCGGCAGCGTACCGTTGATAAAATAGCGGCCCAGCCAGCTGGCCAGCTGTGTCGTCTGATGGGTGCTAATGTCCATCGTCGCCTGCTGCGCGCCATCGCCGAATAACCGGTAAGCCTGTACCGCATCCTCCATCGGTAACGGGTGATTCTGTAAGCGTTCAGTCATCTGCCAGCCGGACAGACTGCCGATCCCCAACGCCAGCACCAGCGAGCAGGCCAGCGCCAGCCGCTGATAACGCTGCCGCGCGCGCCGCTGGCGTAGCTGTGCCGGTTGCAGTGGCGTAAAGGCGGTTCGCGCCATGTTGCGCTGCAGGCTTTGTTGCAAGCGCAGCTTGTCCTGACGCCAGCCCTCAACCTGGGCGGCGATGTCAGGATGCTGCGCCAGCCAGACGCTGACGGCCTGATGGCTGGCGCTATCCAGTTCACCATCCAGCCAGGCGTGCAACTGGTTCTCATCGGGCGGGATATTCATTTTAATCTCCTCAACGTCACCGGGGCCGGCAGGCCTTCGGTCATATGCTGCAACTGTTTTCGCGCCCGCGACAACCGTGACATCACGGTGCCCAGCGGAATGTCCAGCGTGTCAGCCGCTTCCTGATAACGCATGCCTTCCACGTTAACCAGGAGCAGCAATGCGCGACTGTCAGACGGCAGACGGGCGAACAGCGCCAGCATCTCATCGGCGATGGCGTGATGCTCAGCCGACTCGGCAAAGGACTCGGCGCGGCTGAACAGCGTCATAATCGCCTGCCAGCGCTTACGGCGCCGTTCGCCATCAATGAACTGATGCCAGAGAATGGAAAATAGCCAGGCACGCAGACTGCGCGTGTCATCGCGCGCCGCGTCCAGTGCTTTGACCAGCGTGTTTTGTACCAAATCCTCAGCGGCCATGCGCTCACGCGTCAGCCCCAGCGCAAAACGCTGCAAATGCGGCAGTAATGCGCGGATTTCGTCATCGCTCAATGCAGACATTATTTTTGCTCTCGCACCCGGCGCAGGCCGGTCATGCTACTCAGCACGCCATCCCGTAAAATCAGACCATGCAGCAGCGCGGCAGCCAGATGGGCCAGGATCAGCGCGAACAGACTAAACGCCAGCAGCGAGTGTAACGGGCGCAGCACGGCATAACTTTCCACGCTAACCGGCAGCAGCGGCGGCAGCACCAGCCCCTCGCCAATTGTCACCGGAAACCCGCCTGCCGACAGCATTGCCCAGCCTACCAGCGGTTGCGCCAGCATCAGTAAATAGAGCGCCAGATGGGTCAAATGTGCCACCGTTTGCTGCCAGCCCGGCACCGACGCGGGCATGGCGGGCACACCATAGTAACGCCGCAGCCCGATACGCACGACCACCAGCAACGCGATTACCACGCCGAGCGGTTTGTGTATCGCCAGCAGCAGTGAATGGGCAGCCGAGATATCCGCCACCATCGCCACGCCGATAAATAGCATGGTCAGCACGGCCAGCGCCATCAACCAGTGTACGATGCGCAGCAGCGGATGAAACAGGGTTGTCTGGTGACTCATGATTTTTTCTCCTGCTGGCGCGCCTGTTCAGCCGTGCGCAGATTGAAAGATTTCGCGTAAGCGGCGGAGCGCGCGTTGAGCAGCGGATCGTCCGAACCGCTGATGCCCTGCGGCAGAATAAGCGGATCGTAATTGATGTCATTGCAGCTGCCGCCCTGTTGCGGGCTGCTGTCGCGCAGCGTCAGCGTACCGGCGACAACCTGCTGCCGATCGGCTGGCCACACCTTGCTGGCATCGTTCACCGCATCGCCGGGCTGAGCCACGCTGATCACCAGATCCCACTTCAGCGGTGCGGTCGCCAGCCGGTCGTGCAGGTCGCTCTGCAGATAATCCGGCTGCTTCTGCTGAGCGGCGCTAATCGGCTGCCATGGCGTACGCGGCACCAGACTCCAGCGCACAAAGCGCGTTTCCCCCTGCGCATTGGTAAAACGGAAGGCATTCAGGCTGTTGTACTGCTCCTGTGCCCAGCTGGCGGCCAGCACATGGGTTTTCACCCAGGCAAAGAACGGTTTAACTTCGGGATGGGCAACGGTAAACGCCATCAGCTTTTGCGCATCAGGTTTGCCGGTCTGCGGCAGCGGCCGGCTGGCCTGCTGCTGATCGTAAAAAGCCTGCGGCGTACTGACCGGGAAAAACGGCAGCGCGTTCATGCCGGTACGCCACTGCTCGCCGTGCGCCAGCTGAAATTCCAGCGCCAGGCTGCGCACCGGCACGCCATAGTCCGGCGCGTGCGGATTACCGCCGGCAATGGCAAAGCGGCCAATCACCGGCACCGTACCCGGCTGGAAAACGCTGGCGCGTGACAGAAACGCCGCGTTGCCGCTGGAGGTAAAATCACCGGTAACGCACACGCCCTTGGCATGATTGCGCCGGTATCCCGGATGCACACCGCTGTTTTGCTGCAGCGACTGCACCAGACTTTGCGCACTGAGGCGCTGCGGCGTCAGCCAGCCGCCTGCAGCAAGAAACAGCACCAGCAGTAATCCGGGAATAATGACCACCAGCAGTAACAACGGCAGATGTCTGACCGTAGGTTTAAAGTTCATCTTAGCCAACTCAGTAAGGGAAAGTGGGCATAAGACGAACCAGCGCGGCGTTTATTCCCGCGCGGTAAAAATTATTTTATGGCGAGCGCCGGCGTCCGGCGCGCATCGCGCACCGCAACGGCATGAATCAGCAGCCCCAGCACGGACAGAATGGCCCCAACCCAGCCGGTGGACTGCCAGCCCAGCCCGGCGGAAATGGTGATGCCGCCGAGCCACGCCCCCAGCGCGTTGGCAATGTTGAACGCTGAGTGATTAAGCGCGGCCGCGAGGGTTTGTGCATCACCGGCCACGTCCATCAGGCGGATCTGTAGTACGCTTCCCAGCGCCACCATGGTACCGACCAGCATCACGTTAAGCGCCCCCGCCAGCGCATAATGCGCCGCGAAGACAAACGCGCTCAATACCAGCAGCGACCACACCAGCACAATGCGGATGGTTTTCTCCAGCCCGCGATCGGCCAGACGTCCCCCGACAAGGTTGCCGATAATCATGCCAAGACCAAACAGCGCCAGTATCGCCGGCACCAGATTCTCCGGCAGGTGGGCCAGTTCCATCATGGTGGGTTTAACGTAACTGAATACCGAGAACATGCCGCCGCTGCCAATCGCGCCAATCGCCAGCGTCAGCAGAACCTGCTTGCGCGTCAGCGCCGAGAGCTCGCGCAGTGGACTGGCCTGCTTGTCACCGGCCACATTGGGAACCCAAAGCCACACCAGTAACAGCGTCAGCAGCGCCAGTCCGCCGACGATGGCAAACGCATCACGCCAGCCAAACCACTGGCCGATGGCGGTAACGGCAGGTACGCCAATCAGATTGGCGATGGTTAATCCCAGCAGCACCATCGACACCGCCTGCGCGCGCCGCGCGCGCTCCACCAGTCCTGCCGCCACCAGCGCCGCAACGCCAAAGAAGGTGCCGTGCGGAAAGCCCGCCAGAAAGCGGGCCACCAGCATCGCAGGGTAGCCCGGTACGACAGCGCTCAGCAGATTACCCAGCGCAAACAGGCCCATCAGCGTCATCAGGAAATTACGCCGTGAAGCCCGCGCGCCGAGAATAGCCAGCAGCGGCGCGCCAATCACTACGCCGAGGGCATAAATGCTGATGAGATGGCCGGCCTCAGGAATCGTGACGTTCAGGCCTTTCGCCGCATCGGGCAGCAGGCCCATGATGACAAATTCACCGGTGCCGATGGCAAATCCACCGGTGCCCAGCGCGAACAGCGCTTTTGGCACGCTGTGACGCGGCAGCGAGGCCTCGTCCGGAAGCTGAGAGAGTTGAGGTTGTACTGATGACATGTTTTTTTCCGTACCGCAGGTGAAAAAAACAGCAAAGAGGCTGGCGACAGTGTCTGTTCACCAGCCTCTTTGCTGCGGGTTTTAGCGCGTCAAGCTTAGCGCATTTAAGGTTGAATCGGGTTCAACGAAGTCTTGAGCGCAACACGGTAACCGAAAAGCACCAGCAACGGGCGAAAGGGCAAAAGCTCAGGACGCGCTGAGCGCCTGCCGCGCCAGCAGCGCCGCGCCCACCATGCCGCCCTGATGGGCAAACTCGCCCGGCACCACCAGCGCATGCGCTGTGCTGCGCAACACGCAGCGCTGCACCGCATCATTAAGCGCAGCAATCAGCGGGGTGACCGAAGCCAGGCCGCCGCCTACCGCCACCCGCGACGCGCCGGTAATGTTAATGGTGTAGGCGAGCGGCTCGCTTACCAGTTGCAGCCAGGCTTCTATCGTCTGCTGCGCCCGCGCTTCTGCCTGCTGCCAGCGGGCAATGATTTCCACGCTGCTGGCGCTTTCAGCGTGCAGCACCTGATGCAGCGTTTCCAGTCCGCGCGCGCCGCCGTAGGTGTCCAGACACCCTGTCTGGCCGCACGGACACGCCTGGCGCGGCACGCGCACGCGACGATGCGCCAGCGTCACTTCCGTGAGGGTAATCGGCCCGTGGCCCCATTCGCCGGTCAGGCCGTTTTGTCCGGTGATAATGCGGCCGTCCGCCACCAGACCACCGCCCACGCCGGAACCGAGAATCGCGCCAAACACCACTTTGTGCCCTTTGCCGCTGCCGGCCAGCGCCTCGGCCAGGGCAAAGCAGTCGGCGTCGTTGTGCGCGATCACCGGCCGCTGCAGCACCTCACCCAGTTCCCGCGCCAGATTACGCCGGTGAAAAGCCGGGATGTTGCTGGCAAACATTTCGCCGGTTTGCGGTGCCACGATCCCCGCCGTGGAGATGGCGACAGCCGCCTGGCTGCTGAAATGGTTATGCTGCCCGGCGATCATCTCGCTGACTCTGGCGCAAAATGCCTGCCAGTCCGTCGCCGGGATTTTTTGCTGATCGAGCAGGGTTAGCCGATCCTGTGCATCCATCACGCCAAGCTTGATAAAGGAGCCGCCCAAATCGAGGCAGATCACAGTTGAGTGCGGGTGAGTCATAAACGTTTATCCATTACATCGCGCAGGCCGTCGCCCAGCACATTAAAACCGAGCACGGTAATCAAAATCGCCAGTCCAGGAAATAGGGAGACGTAAATATTTAGCCCGAGAAAGTTGCGGCCATCGCTCATCATGGTGCCCCACTCCGGCATCGGCGGCTGCACGCCGAGCCCGAGAAACGACAGACTGGCGGCAGAAAGCACCACCGCACCAGCCGTCAGCGTCGACTGTACAATCAGCGGGCCAATGGCGTTGCGCAGAATATAGTGCGTGATAATGCGCGGGTATCGCACGCCAAGCATATGCGCCGCTTCGATATACTCCATATTTTTCAGTCCCAGCGTCAGGTTGCGACTCAGACGTGCATACACCGGGATCGAGAACAACGAAATGGCGATCAGCATGTTTGTCAGCCCCTCGCCGAGCACGCTGACAATCAGAATCGCCAGTACGATGCCGGGGAAGGCGAAAATAATATCCATCAGCCACATGATCAGCGCATCAATTTTGCGTCCAGCCAGCCCCGAGATGATGCCCAGAGGAATGCCGATCGCCATCGAGATGGCTACGCTGAGGCTGACTTCAAACAGCGTGATGCGCGCGCCATAAATGACGCGGGCAAAAATATCGCGGCCGTAATCATCGGTGCCGAACCAGTGGGCAGCGGAAGGCGCCTGCAACGTGTTCAACAGATCCTGCTCGATGGGATCCCAGTGAGTGATCAGCGGTGCGAAAAGGGCAGCCAGTACCACCAGCAGCACCAGCCCGCCTCCGGTCGTGATGGAAGGGTTGCCAAGCAAAAACCTCACGATCTGGCGGCGGCGGCGCGCGGGCGGCGGCTGGAGAGACGTGTCGAAACTGTTCATCAGTCGAACCTTATTTTCGGGTTGAGCAAGCCAATCACTATCTCACCCACCAGATTCATCAACACCACGCCGGTTACCGCCACTAACGTTACGCCCTGAATCACCGGATAATCGCGGTATTTCACCGAATCCACCAGCAGGCGGCCAATACCCGGCCAGTTAAACACCGACTCAGTGACCACTGCCCCCCCGATCAGGCTGCCAAAATTCAGCGCGACGATGGTGACAATCGGTATCAGCGCATTGCGCAGCGCGTGTTTCCAGTTAACGCTGGCCGACGATAATCCTTTGGCTCTGGCGGTACGGATGTAGTCCTGACTGAGCACATCCAGCATGCTGGAGCGCGTCATCCGCGCGATCATCGCCATCGGGAGAATCGCCAGCGTCACGGTCGGCATCACATAGTTGCGCCACGAATCAGCGCCGAGTAGCGGCAGCCAGCCGAGCTGTACCGCAAAGTAGTTCATCGCCAGCAACGCCAGCCAGAAATTCGCAATCGAGGCACCGGCAATGGTCAGTACCATGACGATCTGATCGGGAATCCGCTGCCGGTAAATGGCCCCGGTCATGCCCGCCGGCACGCCGATGGCAATCGCCAGCAGGTACGCCAGCGCCGCCAGCGACAGCGTGTACGGCAGGCGTTCGCTGATTTCGGTCATCACCGGACGCTGCGACTGCAGCGACAGCCCGAGATTGCCATGCAGCGCTTCACCGGCAAACCTGACGTATTGCAGCGGCAAAGGCTGATCCAGCCCGAGGCGCACGCGCATACTGTCCACCGCTTCCTGCGGCGCTTCGGGGCCGGCCATCAGGCGTGCCGGATCGCCCGGCAGCGCGCGGATGGCGATAAACACGATGATCGACACACCGAAGATAATTAACGGCAGCGAGAGCATCTTTTTTGCGACATACGCTTTCATATCAATCAGCCATCAGCACTATTTCTTCACGGCATCACGGACCACAATCTGGCCGCCCGGTTGCATCGTCACGCCACTGATATTTTTGCGCGTCGCATACAGATCGTCCTGATAGTAGAGCAGCACCTGCGGGGCGAGTCCGCTGATCCGCTGCTGTGCCTGGAAATAGAGCGCTTTGCGCTGGGCATCGTCGAGCGTGGAGGCGGCGCTGTCGATTAGCTCATCGGTACGTTTGTCGCTGAAGAAGCCGAGGTTAGCCCCGCCGGGCGCAAAGCTGCTGCTGTGATATAGCGGACGCAACTGCAGATCCGAGCCGTACAGCCCCGAGGACCAGGACGCCAGCACCGCGTCCGTCCCCTGCGCGGCTTTCTCTTTGGCATCGGCAAACGCCGCTTTGGCCCATACGCCGCTCTCCATCTGGCGCACGCTGAGTTTGACGCCAATTTTGCTCCACATACCCTGCAGAACCTGCGCGGTGCGTGCGTCAGGTGCCTGCACGGCAATCGACATGGCGAAGCCGTCGGCATAGCCCGCTGCCTTAAGCAGATCTTTGGCTTTCTGCACATCATATGGATAGTCATGCAACGCTTTGTCGTAGTTGGCATCGACCGGCGCCAGTGGGGAATTGGCCGGCTGCGCATAACCAAACATCACCGCTTTTACCAGCGCCTGCTGGTCGGTCGCGAAGTTCAGCGCCTGGCGTACTCTGACATCGCTGAGGGCTTTACTCTGCGTATTGAGATCGATCCAGAATACCGCCGCGCCCGGCGACTGTTTTAACTGCACGCCGGGATTATTTTTTAACATGCCGGCAAATTGCGGCGGCACCGGGTTAATAATATCGACCTGACCGGATTGCAGCGCCATATTCATGACTGACGGCTCACTGCTCCAGGTCCATTTTATTTCGTCCGGCCCGGCAGACTTGCCCCAATAGTCCGGATTCTTCTGCTCCAGGACAAATTCACCGGATTTATACTGCGCCAGTTTATAGGGTCCGGTACCGTCGGCTTTATTATTGATCGTGCCGGCTTTGTCAGCTTGTGGACTCACCATTAATCCCGGACCGGAGGCCAGCACGGTTAAAAACGCCGGATTAATTTTCTTCAGTGTAAAGGTGACGGTTAAGTCATCTTTTTTCTGCACGTCCTGAATAAAGGTGCGAATTTTCCCACTTCCGGCAAGACCGCGCTTCGTATCCAGATGACGCTGAAAGTTTTCAACGACCGCATCGGCATTAAATGGCGTGCCATCGTGGAATTTAACGTTGGGACGCAGCGTAAATTCCCAGTGCAGTCCGCTGTCGTCGGCATGCCAGGAGAGCGCAAGGGCCGGCATGATTTTGCCATCGTCACCGAGCCGCGTCAGGCCTTCATACATCGGGTCCAGCACCGTGCCGGTAAAGGTCGCGGTCTGATTGCCCGGGTCCATGCTGCGCGGCGGTTCGTTTTGCATAATGACCAGCTGAGCAGCCAAAACCGATGCGCTGGAAAACGACGCCAGAATACCCGCGGCAAGTGTCAGTACCCTGAAATGCTTGAGTGTGCTTTGCATGAAGGCCTCAGTGAATCAGTGACAAAGAGTGAAGAGTCATTGCCCGGCAGGCAGCTGACCGTCAATGCGCGCCATCGCCTGCCATACGCTTTGGTTGTGTTAACGGCAGCAGATGAACGGGCTCGACGCTATATAAGGCACACTCTGCAAACAAAAGCCAAGATGTCAGTTCATATATTTTACTTATAATTCGATCTGCATTCAGAAAATAAACTAAATACGCTTGAATTTGTTTTCAAGGCTGATTAATGTCGGCCAAATACAGCCTGTGCCGTGAGAACTCTGATGCTTAATGCTCATCAGCAACAAATTGTGCGTTTATTAATTGCTTCGCATGGCATGAGCCGCACGGCAATTGCGGAAAAAATGAAGCTGAGTAAAGCCGCAATCAGCACTTTAATCAAAGAGATGCTTAGCGCAGGACTGCTTGAAGAGAGCATTCCGGAAAGTAACGGTCAGGGTCGGCCTTCGGTGTTATTAAAAATGCGTGCCGACAGCGCCTATTTTCTCGGTGCGTCGTTGCTCGGTGACGATGTGTATCTGGTGCTGACGGATATGCATGGCCGCATCCTGGCCAGCACTCACATGCCGCTGAATCCCGATCCTGCGCTGCTGGCTGGTGCGCTGGCCGCCGCCATTCCCGGCCTGATTGCACAAAAAGGTATCTCCGCCGATCAGCTCATCGGGCTGGGCGTCACGCTTTCCGGCTTTGTGGATGAAAACCAGGCGGTGTGCGTCCAGTCTGCCCTGCTGGGCTGGAAAAACGTCCCGCTGGCGGCACTGCTTAACGCGCAAACCGGTCTGGAGGTGTCACTGGAAAACGATGCCAAAGCTCTGGCGGTCAGCGAAAAGATTTTCGGCGTGGCGAAAAAGGCACGGAATTTTACCCTGATTTCCCACGGCGACGGCATTGGCTCCGCGCACTTCTTTCAGGGGCAGCTGCACCGCGGCGCGCACGGTGGGGCCGGTGAAATTGCTCACTGTACCGTAGAGCCGGGCGGGCGTCCGTGCCGCTGCGGCAAACGCGGCTGCCTTGACACGCTGGCGTCGCTCACTGCGATGCGTGAAAGCATGCGTGACAAACAACTGCCCTGCACCAGCGTTGCCGAACTGGAAGCGCTGGCGGTAAAAGGCAATAGCGCCGCGATCGCTATTCTGCACCAGGCAGGTGACGCACTTGGCCTCGCCATCGCCAATATCATTCAGATGAACGATCCGGAGATGATTATCATCGCCCATCAGCCGGATGCGTTCGACGGCCTGCTCAGAACCGTGGTGATGCAGGCGATAGATAGTCACGTGTTGCCTTCAATCATGGGCAAGACGCCCATCGCCAGCATGGCGATTGATCAGTTGAGCTGGGCCCGCGCCGCAGCCAGTGTGGCGGCTTACCGTTTTATCGTTCACTTACCCGACTAGCGGAGTCTGTTATGCGCATTGCCTATGGTGGAATTCATACTGAATGCAGTACCTGGAATCCGGTGCTCAATTACGCCGACGACTTCCGCATCGTGCGGGGTGAAACGATGACGTCCAATCCCTATTTCGCCTTTCTGCAGGATTACGCGGCCGAATTTCTGCCGACCTTTCACGCCCGCGCCATTGCCGGTGGGCCGGTGGCACGTGTGACCTATGATGCCTTCAAACAGGAGTTTCTCCGTCGGCTCGAGGCGTATTTGCCCGTGGATGGCGTTTACCTGGCGATGCACGGCGCGGTATATGTCGAAGGGATGGAAGACGCGGAAGGCGACTGGATTAGCGCGACGCGCGAGCTGGTCGGGCCCGATTGTCCGATTAGCGTCAGCTACGATCTGCACGGCAATGTCTCGCAGCGCATCATCGACGCGATCGATATGTTTTCGACCTACCGCACAGCACCGCATATCGATGTGGAGGAGACCATGCGCCGTTCCGTCTCAATGCTGGTCAAAAGCCTGCAAAGCGGCATCCGACCGGGCGTGGTGTGGGCACCGATCCCCGTGGTGCTGCCAGGCGAGCGCACCAGCACGGAAGATGAACCGACCAAAAGCCTTTACGCCAGCCTGCCCGGCATTAACGCACTTGAACATATCTGGGATGCTTCGCTGATGGTTGGCTATGTCTGGGCGGATGAGCCACGCGCCACGGCGGCCGCCATCATGACCGGTACCGATGCCGATGTGCTGTCTGAGCAGGCGGCCAAACTGGCGCTGGCTTACTGGCAGGCGCGTGAGCAATTTGTATTTGGCTGCGTGACCGGCAGTACTGAAGAGTGCGTACGCATGGCGATTTCCAGCCCTGGAGGACCGGTGATTCTCGCCGACTCCGGTGATAACCCGACCGGCGGCGGCGTGGGCGATCGGGCCGATGTACTGGCCGAGCTGCTGCGGCAAAATGCGCAGGATGTCATCGTTGCAGGCATTACCGATAAACCGGCCACGGAGGCGGCCTTCGCCGCAGGCGTCGGGGCCCGGCTCTCCCTGACTATCGGTGCCACGCTGGATCCTGCCGGCGGCAAAGTCAGCGGCGAGTTTGACGTGCTGCTGCTGAGTGATGATGCCCGTTCGGTTGCCCGTCAGGCGCTGCTGAAGATTGCAGGCATTACCGTGGTAGTTGCCGATCGGCGTCGTCCTTATCACAACCTGGCGGATTTCGCCCTGCTCGGACTCGATCCGCGCCAGGCAAAAATTGTGGTGGTAAAATCCGGTTACCTGTCGCCCGAGCTGGCGCCGATTGCCAATCCCAACCTGATGGCGCTGTCGGAAGGTGTGGTCGATCAGTATGTTGAACGGCTGGTGCGCAAGCGCAAGTTGCAGCCGGCTTATCCGTTCGATACCGATTTTACCTTTGTGCCGGTCAGCACCCGCTCGGCGCGCTTTGTGGCGGCACAATGAATCGCGCTGACCCGCCGGTGCTGAGCATCGAAAATCTCACCGTCGCGTTTCGCAGCGATGACCGCTGGCGTGAGGTGGTGAAAAACGTCTCTTTTACCCTCGGGGCCGGTGAAACGCTGGCGATTGTGGGTGAGTCGGGCTCAGGCAAAAGCGTTACCTCGATGGCGATCATGCGTCTGCTGAATAGTCGTCACGCACGTATCAGCGGCAAAGTGCTGCTGAACGGCGTGGATTTGCTCACGCTGAGCGAACGTGCAATGCGCGATATCCGTGGCAATGCCATCGCGATGATATTCCAGGAGCCGATGACCAGCCTTAATCCGTCGTTCACTATCGGTCACCAGATTGCTGAGGCGCTGATCGCGCACCGCAAAATCAGCGCACGCGCTGCCCGCGAGGAGACCATCCGGCTGCTGGAGAAAGTGCGTATTCCCAACGCGGCCAAACGCTTCAGTGATTACCCGCACCACTTTTCCGGCGGCATGCGTCAGCGCGTGATGATCGCCATGGCGCTGGCGCTGCGTCCAAAATTGCTGATTGCTGACGAGCCGACCACCGCGCTCGACGTCACGATTCAGGGTCAAATCCTTGACCTGATCAAGACCCTGCAGGAGGAGGAAGGCACCGCCGTGCTGTTCATCACCCACGATATGGGCGTGGTGGCAGAAGTCGCCGACCGCACGCTGGTGATGTATCAGGGCGCGATGGTGGAAACCGGCAGCACCGCCGCGATTTTTTCTGCCCCGGCGGCAGAGTATACCCGCACGCTGATTGCGACCGTGCCGCAGCTCGGTGCCATGCGCGGCATCGATGGACCGCGTAAGTTTGCGCTCAACGGCGAAGCGCCGGTGGCGCAGGCGCGGCAGACGCCACAAGGGCAAACGCCGCTGCTGTCGGTGAAGAACCTCAGCACGCGCTTCAGCATTCACGAAGGGCTGTTCAGCCGTAAAACCGGTGCGGTGCACGCCGTGGAGAATATCTCGTTTGATCTGCTGCCGGGTGAAACCTTGTCGCTGGTCGGCGAATCCGGCTGTGGCAAATCCACCACCGGCCGCTCGCTGACGCGGCTGGTGCAGCCGGCCTCCGGGCAGATTGCTTTTGACGGCAGCGACGTGCTGACCCTCTCCCGGCAAGAACTGCGCAAGCTGCGCTGCGCCATGCAGATGATTTTTCAGGATCCGTTTGCCAGCCTTAACCCGCGCATGTCGGTCCTTGAAGCCCTCACCGAACCTTTTTTACAGCATCGGCTGGGCAGTAAGGCCGCCGCACAGAACAAAGCGGCCGAACTGATGACGCGCGTTGGCCTGCCCGCAACCATGCTGAAACGCTATCCACACGAATTTTCCGGCGGCCAGCGTCAGCGCATCTGCATTGCCCGTGCGCTGATGCTCGATCCGAAAATGATCATTGCCGACGAGTCGGTGTCCGCCCTTGATGTCACCGTGAAAGCGCAGATCATCAATCTGCTGCTCGATCTGCAACACAGCCTGAATCTGTCGTATCTGTTTATCTCACACGATATGGCGGTAGTAGAGCGTATCAGCCATCGTGTGGCGGTGATGCTGCTGGGAGAGATTGTTGAGATTGGACCGCGCGCGGCTATTTTTGAGAATCCGCAGCACCCTTACACACAAAAACTGCTCGCGTCGGTGCCGGTGCCCGATCCGGCGCGCCGCCATTTAAAACGGTACGTGGACGTCAGCGAGCTGAAGAGCCCGGTGCGTGCCAATGGATTTGTGCCGGAAACACGGCATTATCAGGAAGTGAGCGCCGGACACTGGGTGATGCGGTAAAACGCTGGCCGCGTTTTTCACTTCATCAGCACCTGGAACTGCGGATTAAACTCATCAAAAATTGGCAAAGCCGCTGCGCCGAGGGCGGCGGTGTCACTGCCGGTCATGCCGGTCTTGAGTCGCGTGCCGGTCAGATAGCGGCCGCGCACCGATTGGTAGAGCGGCGGCAGGCGCTGGATAATTTTATCCAGCAACACCGCTGGCATCATGCCGCCGATAATCACGCTCTCGGCATCAAAGATACACTCCAGCATGTTTATACCCTGTCGCAGCGGCGTAAGCACGGTATCAATCCAGCGATCAAACAGCGCCGGATCAACCTGCAGTAAATCTTCCGGCAGCGCGCTCATCGGGTCGAGCCCGCAGAATTCGTAAGCGGCCTGCAGCGAAACATAACGCTCCAGGCAGCCATGATTGCCGCAGTAACACTCACGTCCACCGGGTTCAACCACTACATGCCCTACTTCACCGGCGTTGTGCGCATGGCCGCTGTACACATGGCCATCCATGATGATGCCCGCGCCCAGGCCCGTGCCAATGTACAGATAAATAAAGGAATTAAGATGACGCGCCACACCGTGAAAGCGTTCGCCAATCGCCGCGACTGTGGCATCATTCTCCAGCGTGACCGGCAGTCCGCTCATCTCAGCGAGACGCGCGGCGATATCGACATCCTCCCAGCCGTGCAGCGTGGTCGGCCCCATTGACGAGATACCCTCCACACCAAACGGCCCCGGCATCACCACGCCAATACCCAGCACTTTTTGCCAGCGCGGCCCGGTCTGCTGTTTGATCTCCGCCAGCACCCCGGCAATGCGCGCTAATGTGGCATCCGGCTGCGGTTTTTGCACCATAATAAGGCGGCGAAAATGGATTTCACCGGTCAGGTCCACCAGCACAATCAGTAGCGTCTGATGGTCGAGATGGATGCCGATGGAAAACGCACTGGCAGGATTCAGGGTGACCGGAATCGCCGGCTGACCGCGGCCCTGCTTACGCGGCTGACGGCTGGTGAGCAACTCCGCCTGCTCCAGTTCAGCGACGATATTCGAGACGGTTTGCGGCGTTAACGCGGTCAGTCGCGCCAGCTCGGCACGGGTCAGCTCACCGTGCAGGCGTATCGCTTCGATAATCACCCGACGATTGTGCGCGCGCGCATGTTCCAGATTGGTTCCCGACGTTTTCATCCTGCTCGCTTCCCTCTTTTAACTACCGCTGCGGACCGCCGCCTCAATATCTATGATCGGCAACACATTTTACAACCTGTTTACCTGACAGCGGCAAAAATCTGTGCAAAGTAGTGTCGGATGGCAGCGTTGTTTTCTGCCCTGGCACGTCCCTTGCTTTAGCTCACTGCTGTCAGCCACTGCGCGATGGCAATCTGTGCGCGATATTAAATCAATCAAATTGATTTAATTAAACACCCTCTACTGCATGAAGGCGAGAACGCAATGAAAAATCAGATGAAAGGTTGTTTTGCCGCCGTACTGTTCGCCTGCGCGGGCAGCGCGGCAGCGGCTACCACTACGCTTAACGCCCTGTTTATGACGCAGGCGGCCTACAGTGAAAACGATATCCGCGCCATGACGCAGGCGTTTCAGACAGCGCACCCGGACGTGCAGGTCAATCTGGAGTTTGTTCCTTACGAAGCGCTGCACGATAAGATTGTCGCGGCACGCGGCGCGGGCGGCAACGGTTACGATGTGGTGCTGTTTGATGCCATCTGGCCGGCTGAATTCAGCAAGTTCGACCTGTTGCAGGATGTCAGCAGTCGCATCAGCGCAGATGAAAAAGAGAAAATCTTCCCCGGCGCAATGAACACCGTGGTGTTCAAAGGCAAAACACTGGGCATGCCGTGGATCCTCGACACCAAATATCTCTACTACAACAAAGCGATGCTGGAAAAAGCCGGCATAAAAGATCTGCCGCAAACCTGGCAGCAGGTGATGGATGATGCGCGCATCATTAAGCAGAAAAATATCGTTAAATATCCGCTGGTATGGAGCTGGTCACAGGCGGAAGCGCTGGTGTGTGACTACACCACGCTGGTCTCCGGCTTCGGCGGCAAATTCTATAACAACGGTAAGCTCGATTTCTCAACGCCAGCCTCGCTGCAGGCGGTGAAGCTGATGAAAAGCTCGCTTGATGAGGGTCTGACCAACCCGGCTTCGCGCGAATATCTGGAAGAGGACGTGCGCAAAGCCTTTTCCAACGGCGATGCGGCTTTCGCGCTCAACTGGACCTACATGTACAACATGGCCAACGATGCCAAACAGAGTAAAGTCGCCGGCCAGGTTGGCATCATGCCCGCACCCGGCGATGCGCCCAATCGTTTCGGCGCGGTCAACGGTTCGATGGGTCTGGGCATTGCCAAAGGCAGCAGCCATCCGGAGCAGGCGTGGCAGTACATCAGTTACATGACTTCGCAGCCGGTACAGAATAAATACGCCACGCTCAGTCTGCCGATCTGGAAAAGCTCCTATCAGGATCCCGCGGTCAGTAAGAATCAGGAGAGCCTGATCGCTGCTGCCGACAAATCGCTGAATGTCATGCTGTCGCGTCCGGAAACCGCTGATTACTCACGTCTCTCCAACACCCTGCAGCAGCAGCTGCAACGGGTTCTGGTCGGCAGCGCGACACCGGAAGCAGCCATGCAGGCGGTAGACAAAAGTGCGGCGCGTCTGCGTTAAGGGGTCAGTATGCTGAGTTTGCGTCAACGCGAACAACGGCAGGCATGGGTGCTGCTGGCACCCATGCTACTGGTGATGCTGTTGCTCACCGCCTGGCCGCTGCTGCGCACTATCTGGCTGAGTTTTACCGATGCCGCGCTGATTGGCGGTGGCGGTGAAGCGCCGCAATGGATTGGCCTGGAGAACTATCTCTACGCCATTACCGATGCGGATTTTCAAACCTCGCTGTGGCGCACGCTCTACTTCACCGTGGTGTCGGTAGCGATTGAAGGCGTCATCGGCGTGCTGGTTGCGCTGCTGCTCAACCAGAAATTCGCCGGACGTAACGTGCTGCGCGTGCTGGTGATTCTGCCGTGGGCGCTGCCAACCATTGTGAACGCCATGATGTGGCGCCTCAATTTCAATCCGGACTACGGCAGTATCAACGCCCTGCTGACGCAGCTCGGTTTCATCGATGGCTACCGCAGCTGGCTGGGGTCGCCGTCTTCCGCGCTCAACGCGGTAATGTTTGCCGACATCTGGAAAAACTATCCGCTGGTGACGCTGCTGGTGCTGGCAGCGCTGCAGTCGGTGCCGGAGGATCTCTACGAAGCGGCACGGCTGGATGGCGCATCGGCATGGCGGCGTTTTCGTGCCATCACCTTTCCGGCGATTGTTGGATCGCTCAGCGTGGCGCTGGTGTTACGCACCATCGACGCCTTTAAAATCTTCGACATCATCTACGTGATGACGCGTGGCGGTCCGGTCGACAGCACCAAAACGCTGAGCTTTTACGTCTATCAGGAATCCTTCAGCTACCTGCGCGCCGGCAGCGGTGCGGCTTATGCCATGTTAATGACGCTGCTGTGCGCGGTGCTGATCACCCTTTACATGTTATTACTGTGGCGGCAGCGCCGTCGGGGAAGTGCCTATGAAGGTTAAACTGCGTACCTGCGCTAAATACGCGGCGGCGCTGCTGGTGGCGCTCTCCGTCGTGGCACCGATGGGCTGGCTGTTTCTGATGAGCGTCAGCGCCACCAGCGATCTGACACGCGTGCCGCTGGAGTGGCTGCCGCGCCAGTGGGATTTCAGCCGCTACGGCAGGCTGATCTCGCTGGAACCCGGCCAGCCCGGCGCGCTGTTCCTGCATGCGCTGGGTAATAGCCTGCTGGTGTCAACCGGCGCAACGCTGGTGTGCCTGATGCTCGCGATCCCGGCAGCGTTCAGCTTCTCGCGCTATCGCGGCCGTGACGGCTGGCTGTTCGCGTCTCTGGCCATCTATATGGTGCCGCCGGTGGCGTTTGTGCTGCCGCTCTACTTTCTGCTGCAGCAGTTCGATCTGCTCAACACCCGACCCGGTTTGATCATCGTGTACTGCTCGCTGATTCTGCCGTTTCTCACCTGGATGCTGAAAAACCAGTTTGATGCCCTGCCGCAGGATATCGAACAGGCTGCGCGTCTTGATGGACTGCGCGTCTGGCAGGTGCTGCTGCGCATTACGCTGCCGCTGGCGAAACCGGTGCTGGGCGCGGCGGCGCTGTTTGGCTGGCTGCTGGCGTGGGATGAATTTTTCTACGCCCTGCTGTTCACCAGCAACATCGCCGCGCAAACCCTGCCGGTCACCATTGCCGGCTTTACCGCAGGCCGCGCCACCGACGATGGGCTGATTGCCGCCGTCGGTATTCTGGCGTCGGTTCCTCCTCTCTTTATCGCTATCTGGCTGCAAAAAACGCTGGTCAGCGGCCTTGCCAGTGGCGGGAGCAAAGGATGATGAGCAATAAGGAAGCCCGCGCCACGCTCTACGTGGTGGGCAATATCAATGTCGATGTCATCATGGGTACGCTGGACAGCTGGCCGCAGCGCGGCACCGAAGTGATGCTGCAGCACAGTGAGCTGCGTCCGGGCGGTTCGGCAGGCAACTGCGCGCTGGCGCTGGAAGCGATGCAGGTGCGCCATCGCGCCGTCGCTAATCAGGGCGATGACGGCCTCAGCGCATGGCTGGCGAGCCATTTTCCGCACAGCGCGGCGCACTGGACACGCTACGCCTGCGAAACCTCGCTCACCGTTGGCGTCACGCACTCCGATCACGAGCGATCGTTCCTCAGCAATCTCGGTCACATTGTGCGGCTCAGCGCGCTGGACGTGCTGAGCCAGCTCCCGGCGCAAGCCAGCAGCGGCGATATCGTGCTGCTGTGCGGCACGTTTCTCTGCCTGCAACTGTATGACGACTATCCGCAGTTGCTGGCCGAACTGCAGCAGCGCGGGTTTATCACCGCCGTCGATACCGGCTGGCCACCACAGGGCTGGAGCGATGAGGTGCGCGCGCAGATCGCCCACTGGCTGCCGCAGTGCGACTGGCTGCTGCTCAATGAAGTCGAAACGCTCGGGCTGAGTGGCGCAGATGATCTGCACACCGGCGCGCACCTGCTGGCGCAACGGCTCAGCGGGCGCGGCGGCTGCGTGGTGAAATGCGGTGCGCAGGGCGCGGGCTGCTGGCAACGTCAGCACAGCCTGCAACAGCCTGGTCGCGCGGTCGCGGTGGTCGACACCATCGGTGCCGGCGACAGCTTTAACGCCGGCTTTCTCACCGCGCTGCTGCATCAGCAGGATCTTGCCACCGCGCTGCAATGGGGCATTGCGGTGGCCTCACTGGCAATCAGCACGCAGCCACGTCGCTATCCCGACTGGCAACAACTGCAACTATGCGCACAGGAGTTTTAAATTATGGCCGGAGTTGAACTCGTTAAAGTGGCCAAGCGCTACGGTAAACAGTCGGTGCTGCATCCGCTCGACCTGACCATTCCCGACGGCAGCTTTACCGTGCTGGTTGGCCCGTCCGGCTGCGGCAAGTCGACGCTGCTGCGCCTGCTCGCCGGACTGGAGAGTCTCTCCGACGGCGCGATTCTGATGGATAAAGTGCAGATTAACGATCGCGATCCCGCCGATCGCGACATTGCGATGGTGTTTCAGAGTTATGCGCTTTATCCGCATCTGACGGTGGCCGAAAACCTGGCGTTTCATATGCAGGTGAAAAAGGTACGTCGCGATGAGCAACAGCAGAAAATCGCGCGCATCGCCGCGATTCTTGGCATAGATAAGCTGCTGCAGCGCTACCCGCGCGCGCTCTCGGGTGGGCAGCGTCAGCGCGTGGCGATGGGCCGCGCCATGGTGCGTAATCCGCAGGTGTTTCTGTTTGACGAACCGCTCTCTAACCTTGATGCCCAGCTGCGCATGGAGCTGCGCGCCGAGATCAAGTCGCTGCATCAGCGTTTCAAAACCACCATGGTGTATGTCACGCACGATCAGGTAGAAGCGATGACGCTGGCCGACCAGATTGTGGTGATGAAAGAGGGACGCATCGTGCAACAGGGCGCACCGCTGGCGATCTACGATCGTCCGGCAGATACCTTTGTGGCGCGTTTTATTGGTTCGCCGCCCATGAACCTGTTACCGGCACAATTGCTGACGCATGACGGCGTGCCGGGCGTGCAGTGTCAGGACTGGTGGCAGCCGCTGCCCGCGCAGTGGCAGGCGGTGGCGCGGGAACGTGAAGGCGCTGCCGTGACGCTGGGGGTGCGCCCGCACGATTTGTGCGAAGTGCAGGACGGCGCGCCTGCGAGGGTGAACGTGGTGGAGATTACCGGGGAATCAACCCTGCTGCACCTTGACTGGCACGGTCATGCGCTGCACATGCAGATGGCCGGACGGCATGCGGCCGGCAGTGGTGCGACGCTGCGCATCGGTTTCAATCCGCAAAAAATTCATCTGTTCGATGCCGAAAGCGGTTTACGCCTGGCGGAAAAGTAAGCGCGGCGCGGTTTTCAGGTGCCGGGGCGCATCAATGCGCACCCGGCCCAAAAACCTGTTATTACCTTGCAGGATCAGCGTTTACGGTGACCAGAAGGGCTGACTTTTCCCTCCGGCGTCAGCCTTCAGCCGTCGCCGGCTGGAATGTCCGGCGGTTGACGCTGGTCAGCACAACCAGCAGTGCCATCATCAGCAACTCCACCGTCAGCGTACCGCTGATGGCTGCCAGATGATTACCATGCTGATTGATCTGGGTGAACACGCCGCCGAGCAGCATCGGTCCCAGTCCCAGCGCCGATTGCTGCACGGTGGACAGCACAGCACTGCCTGCGCCAGCCTGATGATGCGGCACCCCGCTCATGCCAATGCGGTAGAAGGTGCTGACAATAAACGACTGGCCAAAGCCAATCAGCGCGGTAGCCGGAATCAACGTAGCAATGCCCACCTGCGGCCACTTCAGCTGCAGCGTCGCGATCAGCGCCACCAGCCCGACCATCTGAATCGCACAGCCAGACAGTAACGTGGCACGTTTACCATAGCGCTCAACCATGCGGGTAGTACGCATTGAGCCGATAAAATAGGCCGCACCAAGGGCAATAAACGCGTTGCCGGACTGGAAAGCGGTCATGCCGATGCCGGATTGCAGCGTCAGCGCCACCGCGAACATAAAGCCGCTCCAGCAGGAGAAGAACAGCACCGCCAGCGTCAGACCAAAACGCACGCTGGAAAGACGCAGCAGCGAGGGCGGCAGCAGCGGCGATCCGCCAGCGGCTTCCAGTCGCAGCGCGCTATGACGCAGCCGATGCAGAAACAACGGAAACAGCGCCAGTAGTAACAGGCACGGCCACGACCAGTGCAGCAGCGGCCCCAGCGCGAGTGCCAGCATCAGACAGCCGATCGCGCCGGCCAGCAGCAGCGTACCGCTCACATCCACCGGCACGCGCTTGAGGTTATGCGTTTCCGGCACGAAGCGGCGCGCGGTCAGCAGGACGAACAGGCAGATCGGCAGGTTGATGAGAAACACGCTGCGCCAGCCGTAGCCGCCAATATCGGCTTTGATCAAAAAACCGCCCAGCACCTGGCCAACAATAAAAGCCAGCCCGCCGATACCGCCGTACAGGCCAATGGCCCGCGCATGCGCCCTGCCCTGCAGCGTAACGTGCAGCGTGGCGAGAATCTGCGGCACCATAAAAGCGGCACCGACGCCCTGCAGCGCGCGCGCAAACATCAGCATGCCGACGCTGTTAGCGATGCCGCACAATAATGACGCAATGCCAAAGATCCAGACGCCAGCCAGAAACACGCGACGGCGGCCAAAGTTATCACCCAGGCGTCCGCCCATCGCCAGACAAATAGCAAAAGCGATACCGTACACCGCCACGATCAGCGCCAGCGCGATCGGCGAGGCACGCAGCGATTGCGCCATCGCATCCAGCGCGACGTTGACTATGGAAAAGTCGATCATCGGCAATAGCTGCCCGGCCAGCAGGACCACCAGTCCTGCACGTTGAAGTTGCGATGTCTGCATAGCGTTAACCTTGTTTTTAGTTTCACTATGGCATAGCATCACCTAACCATTAAACGGGTACCAGTTCTTGATTATCATGGTATAAATTCTACCCGTCTCGTCTGGAGAGCTGCTGATGAGCACCGCGCAAACCCTTACCCCCGCTGAGCTGAACAACCGTAAATTACTCGGTACCTTTTTACGTACGCGCCGTGAGAGCCTGGATCCTAACCGCCTCGGTTTACCGCGCATGCGTCAGCGCCGCACGCCGGGTTTACGCCGTGAAGAGGTAGCGCAGCTGGCGGATGTCGGCGTCACCTGGTACACCTGGCTGGAACAGGGGCGCGATATCAAAGCCTCCACCAAAACGCTGACGGCCATCGCCAGCGCCCTGCAATGCAATGATATTGAGACGCAGCATCTTTTCTCGCTGGCCGGACACACCCTGCCATCGACGCGCGTCGCCGCTGCCTGCTGCAAACTCGCCGGACATAATCAGCAAATGCTGGATGCCATTCAGCTACCGGCGATCATCGAAACGCCGCGCTTCGATATCCTCGGCTATAACCAGGCGTGGTGTGCGCTGATGGGCGTCGATTTAGCCCAGATCGCGCCGGAAGATCGCAACTGTATCTGGCTGGCGTTCAACCATGCCGGCTGGCGCAATGTGATGACCGACTGGGACGAAGTGATGCCGCAGATGGTGGCGATGTTTCGCGGTCAGATGGGCGAGCATCTGGGCGATCCGCACTGGGAGAGCTTCCTGGCGCGATTGCTGAACAGTTCCGATGAGTTCGCGCACACCTGGCAGCGCTACGAACTGGGCAAGGTGGAAAACCGCGTAAAACGCTTTTACCGTGCCGAAGTAGGCGAAATGACCCTGCGCCAGAATAACTGGTGGTCGGCGTCACGCAACGGCGATCGCCTGCTGGTATATGTGCCGGATGATGCCGCCAGCGCAGCGGCGTTGCAACAGTTAACGGCGCGCTGAATCCTGCCGCTTTCTTAACATGTCAGGCTGAAGGTGTTTATACGTTGTATCAACATCATCACGGCTATACAATGTATACACATTCTTCGGAGGCCTGTTATGACGACCGTCACCTTAAAGAAATGGGGCAACAGTCCCTCGATTCGCATTCCGTCCAGCGTGATGCAATCCGCGTCGCTCAGCGTGGACGATAAACTGGAACTCAGCGTTGAAGATGGCAAGCTGATCCTTGTGCCGCTCAGGGAAAAGGTGTATTCACTGGACGCTCTGCTGGACGAGATCACCGACGATAACGTCCATGATAAAATTGATTTTGGACCTTCAGTGGGCAAGGAAAGAATCTGATGGTGTCACGTTTTGTTCCCGATGCAGGCGATCTCATCTGGCTGGATTTTGATCCCACCCTTGGCCATGAACAGGGCGGCCATCGTCCTGCGGTTGTGCTGAGTCCCTTTGCCTATAACAACAAGGTCGGCATGTTGTTGTGCGTCCCGTGTACCACCCAGGTCAAAGGCTATCCTTTCGAAGTTTCCCTTGTCGGTAGCCGTGATAGTGTGGCGCTGGCCGATCAGGTCACCTCCATCGACTGGCGCGCCAGAAAAGTGGAAAAAAAAAGCCATGTGACCGCCGAGGAACTGAGTGAGATTCGCGCTAAAGCTAAAGCGCTGATTGGCTGACGTCCGTTATCTTTGCCATCGCCACCGATAAGAATGTCCTGCGCTATCCCCAACCTTATTTATCCTGACTATGCTTATCAGACGATAATAAATTCAGGAGAGCGCATGAAACTACTTTATTTCGTTTCGCTTATTGCTGCAGCCGGTTATTTACTGGCTTTCTTACCTAAACTGCGCACCCGTCGCGAGCCTGTGGCTTATTGGGGGTGCTGGGCTTATTTAGGTCTGAACGCGGTATATTGGGCAGTATTTGCGTTTCGCTATTATTTTCTGCGCTAACCGTGGTAACGTCATGAAGGAGTTATGTTATGTCAGAAAACAATCGCGATCGGATGCCCTATTTACTCTATTTTTCCCGTCAGCGTTTACTGGTGGAAAATATCGACGGCCATATCGTTGATATTGGCGGTGCGGAAAGAGTGGGCGATCGTTATCGCTGGCAGCTGGATGGTAAAGATGCCGGGGGAGAAACAGAGCAGGAAGTGGACGAATTACTGGCGGAGGTGGAAAAACACCTGAGCTTTTTGTTCGTCGATGGCCAGTTTACCAGCCTGCCCGATGTCAGTGCTGATTATGGCGATCGGCTGGATAACGCGCCCTCACGGCAAATTGCACTACCCGAGCTCAACGACCGCGATGAAGATATCGTGCGTTAAGCCACGGAAGCAGGCTGCCGTCAGGCAGCCTGTCAGCACTCAGGTCGCCGGTGTGGTACTGGCCATACCGGGCACCAGAATCACTTTGCGGCAATCCTCTTTGCGTTTTTCAAAGATTTCATAGCCACGCGCGGCCTCTTCCAGCGGCATATGGTGCGTCACAATCTCTTCCGGCGTCAGCAGCCCTTGTTCAATCAGCGACAGCAGGCGCGGTAAATAGGCCTGCACATGCGTCTGGCCCATTTTAAACGTCAGTCCTTTATCGAATGCATCGCCAAACAGGAAGCCGTGGATAAAGCCGGCATACACGCCCGGCACGCTGACCACACCGCCACGGCGCACCGCCGCAATACACTGCCGCAGCGCCTTCCCGCTGCTGCCCTCCAGCTTCAGATTACTCATCACCGTTTCCGTCAGGCTGCCCTTGGCTTCAAAACCTACCGCATCGATTACCGCATCAACGCCCCGGTGGCCCTGGGTATGATCAATGATCCAGCCAGCAGGATCGTCGATTTCGTCAAAATTGATCGGCGTAACCCCATAACGCTGGCGGGCAAATTCCAGTCGATAAGCGTTGTGGTCAATCATAAAGATCTCTTCCGCCCCTACCAGGCGCGCGCAGGCGGCGCTCAGTAACCCGACCGGGCCGGCGCCAAAAATGGCGACGCTGGAGCCTTTATCCAGCCCGGCATTTTGCACTGCCTGCCAGGCGGTGGGCAGGATATCGGAGAGAAACAGCACTTTCTCATCCGGTAGCGCCAGCGGCACTTTAAACGGCCCGACATTGGCTTTTGGTACCCGCACATATTCCGCCTGGCCGCCCGGCACGCCGCCGTACAGTTTGCTGTAGCCAAATAACGCTGCAGGCGGGGTAATATTTTTCTTGTTTAAAATAGCACCGCGCCCGCTATTGGTATTTTCACAGGCCGCATACTGATGCAGATGACAAAAGAAACAGTCGCCACAGGCAATAACAAAGGGCACCACAACGCGATCGCCAATTTTTACGTTGGTAACCTCACTTCCCGCTTCGACCACTTCACCCATAAATTCGTGACCAAATATATCACCGTGATCGGTACCGGGAATTTTCCCGCGATAAAGATGTAAGTCGGAGCCGCAAATTGCCGTCGCGGTGACGCGTAAAATAATGTCGTCCGGCTGCTCTAAAATCGGGTCAGGAACAGTTTCAACGCGCACCCGATGTGGGCCATGATAAGTTAACGCTTTCATAATCAGCTCCTCATAAATAAGCGTAACGAAAGGCTGTCTTTATTTAACCTGAATCGCTTAAGCCTGGTAGTAATAGTCGAATAGGCAAGCGTATCGGTATCGGGTGCAGAGCGGGGTCCGGCGCAGTTGCGCTTTGTGCGATATCTCGCAGAGAGGCATTTCTTACAGTAACGGCTAAAAATAATACTGGATATGCAAACAGTATATTGTATACTTATCCAGCAGTCTGATGGACTGTTCCACGTTTGTAAGAGGTGATACTGATGATGATCTCAACGGAAAGTCTTGCTGCTCTCAACGCAACTCTGCTGATGAGCAGCCGTGAAATTGCCAGAATAACCGGCATCACGCATGGCGAAGTGAAGCGCCTGATTAAAAGCCTGGAAACCGCGCAGCGCCTTTCCCAGCCTGTCACGGTGAATCATTACGAGCATGAAGGTGAGACACGTCAGGAGTTCCAGCTGAATAAACGTGACTCGCTGCTGGCGGTTGCTCGTCTTTCCCCTGGCTTTACCGCCGAACTGCTGGACCGCTGGCAGGAGCGGGAGAAATTCACCCATCTGCCCGATTTCACCAATCCGGCGGAAGCGGCACGTGCCTGGGCAGAACAGTTTGAGCAACGCCGTGCGGCGGAACAGCAACTGGCGCTGACGGCCCCAAAGGCAGAATTCTTTGATCGCTTTGTGGATGTGCATGAGTCGCTGGGTTTTCGCCAGCTGTGCAAAATGCTCAAGGTGAAAGAGCCGGAGTTTCGGCAGTTTCTGCTTGAGCGCAACATTATGTACCGTGACAAAGGTGCGCTGACACCACAGCAGCACCATCTGCAGGCTGGCTATTTTGCACTGCGCAGCGGAATGGGTGAAAACCAGCATGCTTTTTCGCAGGCACGGTTTACCGCGAAAGGTGTGAAGTGGGTTGCCAGCCTGTGGGCCGGTCATGTCGCTGCACGGCCAAATGGTGTCGCTGCCTGATATTCAGCCGGTCAGGACGACCGGCTGGATTCGCTTAGCGCTGATGGCGGCGGCGCTGGAGCCGATGGCGAAACTGCCTGACCTCTTCGCGTGACCAGCAGCGAGAGGAGAGCGGCAGGCTGTCATCAACCGCCGCCGGCAGCGGCAATTTTTCCAGCGTGCCACGATTACACATAGCACGCGCCAGCGTGGTACAGGGGATATCAAGGTAATGCGCCATCTGCGGCAGCGTCATCAGGGTGGTACGCATACTCACCTCCATTTGGCTTATGTTTCGCCTTCCATGGTTGAGCAGCCCGGCAGATGTTTTTTTGATCGCGATCAGCCTACGCCTTAATTCAGGTTAAAAATTAATCAATCTGCCACCCTGTGGTCTGCGCCATCGCTTCGCTCACTGTGCCGCCGGAAAGTTTCGCTGAATCGGTGCAAACGCGCTGGCGGCTTTGCCGATCAGCCGTTGTGGCCGGAACTCTTTCAGCAGGTCGCTGGGACTGTCGCCGATCAGTTCTTGCGCCACCAGCCTGCCAATCAGCGGTGATAACGTGATGCCGCTGTGCGTCACCGCGATATACACGCGCTGATGCGGGGTGACAAAGCCCAGCGCCGGCAACCCATCAGCCGGACGCGCCCGCTGCCCGACGACAATCTGCTCGATCTGCAACGCACCAGCCGTGGCAAACAGCGCACGGTAGCGCTCACGAAACTGATCGGCGATGGCACTATGAGTCGACGGCGGCGCGCCCGGATCGGCCAGATGATCGAGATCCAGCGCCTGTAACAGTAACCGCCCGCCGCCGTCCGGCCGCACGTTCAGCTGCGGAGAAATCAGGTTGGTGCCAAGCGATAACGGCTGTGGTGCGGTGCGCGCCAGAAAGCTGCAGGCCACCGCATCAGGCTTGCTGGTGTCAATCAGCGCCAGTTCCAGACCAAGCGTATGCAGCAGCTGATTGGCCCAGCGTCCGGTCGCCAGCACCAGACGATCACCCTGCCACTGCTCACCCTGCTCCAGCTGCACCGTCACGCCTTCCGCATTTTCACTAATGTGCTGAATCGCCTGATGCTGATGCAATACCGCGCCGTGCGCCTGCGCCTCTGACCACAGCCGTGCCAGATACAGCGCCGGATAGAGCACCGATTCCGTTGGAAAATGCCAGATGCTGCCGTGCACCGCAGACGTGCGCAGTTCAGGAATTTCCTGCTGCAGCTCGGCCAGCGTCCTTTGCCGTGCCGCATAGCCAGCGGCCTGTAATGTGGTGGCACGCTGCTGCAGTTGCTGTTCGGCTTCACCCGCGCCGGCCCACTCCCAGGTGCCACAAGGTTCCAGCCAGCGCACGCCATTGGTCTGCGTCAGCTGCAGCCGGATATGCTCCTCCATCGCCAGCGCATTGAGGCGGTGATAGCTGGCAGGCTGTTTGCCGTTCGAATTCACCCAGGCAAATGTGGTGCTGCTGGTGCCCGCGCCCATGTGTTGCCGGTCAAAGAGGGTCACCTGCGCCCCCTGCCGCGTCAGCGCCCACGCCACGGCGAGGCCGATCACACCCGCACCGATTACCGCCACTTTTTGCGTCGTCATAGCTGTCTCCTCTGATTGCCCGTCATCATAGCAGTCACCGCAGCGAAAACTGGCCTGAGGGTCATAGGAATTACTTCTCAGATTATTCAATAAATAAAAAAAGCGTGACGGTGCGTTAAAGTCGCTTCGCTCGCTGGCGCACTCCCCTTACCGGGTCTACGGTTAATTGAAAAAGCACAAGAATTTAACTAACCATGGAAAGCCGCTATGACCGCCCATGTCGATACCACAGCAAGCCAGGAAAGCGATCTCCTTCAGTTGCATCACGCATTGCAGGCTCATCTTGAACATTTATTGCCTGCCGGGCAGCAGGCCGATCGCGTTCGGGCCGCCATGCGTGCCGGCACGCTGGCACCGGGCAAACGTATTCGTCCGCTCTTGCTGCTGCTGGCAGCACGCGATATGGGCTGTGACGTGGCGCAGCAGGGTATCCTTGATCTTGCCTGTGCGGTCGAAATGGTGCACGCCGCCTCACTGATCCTTGACGACATTCCGTCAATGGATAACGCCCGGATGCGACGTGGACGCCCGGCAATCCATTGTGAATATGGGGAAAACGTGGCGATCCTGGCGGCGGTCGCGCTACTCAGCCGCGCCTTTGAGGTGATTGCCCTCGCGCCGGGTCTGCCGGCAACGCACAAAGCCGAAGCCATCGCCGAGCTCTCCTCTGCCGTGGGCCTGCAGGGACTGGTTCAGGGTCAATTCCAGGATCTGCATGACGGCGCACACAGCCGCAGTCCGGAAGCCATTACCCTGACCAATGAACTGAAAACCAGCGTCCTGTTTCGCGCCACGCTGCAGATGGCGGCGATTGCGGCCGATGCGTCAGTGCAGGTACGTCAGCGTTTAAGCTATTTTGCGCAGGATTTAGGTCAGGCTTTCCAGTTACTGGACGACCTGGCGGATGGCTCTAAACACACCGGCAAGGACTGTCATCAGGATCAGGGCAAATCCACGCTGGTGCAGATGCTGGGTCCTGAAGGGGCTGAACGTCGTCTGCGCGACCATTTAAGCAGTGCCGATGCCCATCTTGCCTGCGCCTGCCATCGCGGTGTCGCCACCCGTCAATATATGCACGCCCTGTTTAATCAACAGCTGGCGATGTTTAACTGAAGCCGGTCATACCTATGGGGCATTTTGCCGTTATTGCGCCACCGCTCTACAGCCACTTTCACGCATTGCAGGCGCTGGCGCAAACGCTGCTGGCGCGCGGACACCGCATCACCTTTATCCAGCAAAGCGATGCACGCACCTTGCTGAGCGACGATCGTATTGCCTTTGTGGCCGTCGGCGAGCGCACGCATCCTGCCGGATCGCTCTCCAGCGAACTCAGGCGGCTGGCCGCACCGGGCGGGCTATCGCTGTTTCGCGTGATTCACGATCTGGCCAGCACCACCGATATGCTGTGCCGCGAACTGCCCGCGGTGCTGAAACGGCTACAGGTCGATGGCGTGATTGCCGACCAAATGGAAGCGGCGGGTGGTCTGGTGGCAGAGGCGTTACAGCTGCCGTTCGTGTCGGTGGCCTGCGCGCTGCCGGTCAATCGCGAAGCGGCCATTCCGCTGGCCGTAATGCCCTTTCGCTTCGCTCAGGATGAGAAAGCGCTGCAGCGCTATCAGGCCAGCAGTGACATCTACGACCGCATCATGCGTCGTCATGGCGCTGTCATCGCTCGTCATGCGCGCACCTTCGGCCTGCCCGAACGCCATGGCTTACATCAGTGTCTGTCGCCGCTGGCGCAAATCAGTCAGCTGGTGCCCGCTTTTGATTTTCCGCGTCAGCAACTGCCAGCCTGCTATCACAGCGTGGGCCCGCTGCGGACTCCAGTCGCTAGCGGCGCGCTCGCCGCACCCTGGCCAGCGCTGCGCCAGCCGGTGGTGTATGCCTCGCTGGGCACGCTACAGGGGCACCGTTTTCGCCTGTTTCTGCATCTGGCTCAGGCCTGCCGCAATCAGCAGCTGTCGCTGGTGGTGGCTCACTGTGGCGGGTTGACCGCCAGCCAGGCGCATCAGCTCAGACTGGCCGGTGCTGCGTGGGTGACCGATTTTGTGGATCAGCGGGCGGCGCTGCAGCATGCGCAACTGTTTATCACTCACGCCGGTCTGAACAGTGCGCTGGAAGCACTGGAATGCGGCACGCCGATGCTGGCGCTGCCGATCGCCTTCGATCAGCCGGGCGTGGCGGCACGTATTGAGTGGCAAGGCGTCGGCCGGCGCGCCTCACGTTTCAGCCGGGTCGCGCAGCTGGAGCGACACCTGCAACAATTGCTGAATGACGATCGCTATCGTCTGCGCATGTCAGCCATTCAGGCGCAGCTGCAGCGGGCCGGTGGCTGTACGCGCGCGGCGGATATTGTCGAGCAGGCGCTGTGTCAGCAGCAAATCGTGCTGGCGGAGGCCACCTGATGCGCGCACCTTATGATGTCATTCTGGTCGGTGCCGGCCTGGCTAACGGGCTGATTGCGCTGCGTTTACGCCAGCTGCAGCCCGCACTTAAAATTTTGCTGCTGGAGAGTCAGGCGCAGCCGGCCGGCAATCATACCTGGTCGTTCCATCGCGAAGACGTCAGCGAAGCGCAGTTCCGCTGGCTCGAACCGCTGCTTTCGGCGCGCTGGCCCGGTTATCAGGTACGCTTCCCCACCCTGCGTCGCCAGCTGGATGGTGAATATTGCTCGATTGCCTCGGAGGATTTTGCCCGGCACTTGCAGCAGGTGCTCGGTGCCGCGCTACGCACCGCAGCGACGGTCAGCGACGTCTCACCCACCGGGGTCAGACTGGCGGATGGCGGGATGTTACAGGCGCAGGCGGTGATTGACGGACGCGGGCTGCAGCCGACACCGCATCTACAGCTCGGCTATCAGGCATTTGTCGGTCAGGAGTGGCAGCTGGCCGCGCCGCATGGCCTGCAGCAGCCAATATTGATGGACGCCAGCGTCGATCAGCAGCAGGGTTATCGCTTTGTTTACACCCTGCCGCTCAGTGCCAGCCGTCTACTGATTGAAGATACCCATTACATCAACCATGCCACGCTGGATGCCGCACAGGCGCGCCGGCACATTACGGATTATGCCCACCAGCGCGGCTGGAATCTGCGCCAGCTGCTGCGCGAGGAGCACGGCTCGCTGCCGATCACGCTCAGCGGCGATATCGATCAGTTCTGGCAACAGCAGCACGGACAACCGTGCAGCGGGCTGCGCGCCGGACTGTTTCACGCCACCACCGGTTACTCGCTGCCCGCCGCAGTGGCGCTGGCGGAGAAGATTGCCAGCACGCTGCCCGCCGATGCCCATACGCTGAGCCACTGCATCGAATCGTTTGCCCGTCAGCACTGGCGCGAGCAGCGCTTTTTCCGTCTGTTGAATCGCATGTTGTTTCTTGCCGGACGGCCTGAACAACGCTGGCGCGTGATGCAGCGTTTTTACCGGCTTGACGCCGGATTGATTAGCCGCTTTTACGCCGGGCAACTGCGCTTCGGCGATAAAGCACGCATTCTGTGCGGCAAACCGCCGGTACCTCTCGGCGAAGCGCTGCGCGCATTGATGATGACCTCTCCGTTACCAGGGAAGAAATAATGAAACGCACCTATGTGATTGGCGCAGGCTTCGGTGGCCTGGCGCTGGCGATTCGTCTGCAAGCGGCCGGCGTGCCGGTCACGCTGCTGGAGCAGCGCGATAAGCCTGGCGGGCGCGCCTATGTGTATCAGGATCAGGGTTTTACCTTTGATGCCGGTCCGACGGTGATTACCGATCCCAGCGCTATCGAGGCGCTGTTTACGCTGGCAGGCAAGCAACTCAGTGATTATGTCGACCTGATGCCGGTGACGCCATTTTATCGCCTGTGCTGGGAAGACGGCAGGCAGCTGGACTACGACAACAATCAGGCGCAGCTGGAGCAGCAGATTGCTACTTTTAATCCCCAGGATGTCGCCGGTTACCGCCAGTTTCTGGCCTATTCACAGGATGTGTTTCGTGAGGGCTATCTGAAACTGGGCACCGTACCTTTTCTGCATTTCCGCGACATGCTGCGTGCCGGGCCACAGCTGGGTCGGCTGCAGGCCTGGCGCAGTGTCTACAGCATGGTGGCGAAATTTATTCATGACGATCATCTGCGCCAGGCTTTTTCCTTTCACTCGTTGCTGGTCGGCGGTAATCCTTTTGCAACGTCTTCGATCTATACCTTAATTCACGCACTGGAGCGCGAATGGGGCGTGTGGTTTCCGCGCGGCGGTACCGGTGCGCTGGTTGATGGCATGGCGCGGCTGTTTCGCGATTTGGGCGGTGAACTGCTGCTCAACGCCGAAGTCAGCCAGCTGGAGACCGAGGGTAACCGCATCAGCGGTGTCCAGCTGAAGGATGGGCGCCGTTTTGCCGCCGCCGCCGTTGCGTCAAATGCTGACGTGGTGCATACCTACGATCGCCTGTTAAGCCAGCATCCTGCGGCGCGTAAACGCGCGGCAACGCTGAAGCGCAAGCGGATGAGCAACTCGCTGTTTGTACTCTATTTTGGTCTTAATCATGCCCACCCGCAGCTGGCGCACCACACCGTGTGCTTTGGTCCGCGCTATCGTGAATTGATCGATGAGATCTTCAATAGCAGCCAGCTGGCGGAAGATTTCTCGCTGTATCTGCACGCGCCCTGCTCCAGCGATCCGTCGCTGGCACCGGCGGGCTGCGGCAGTTTTTACGTGCTGGCGCCGGTGCCGCATCTCGGTACCGCCGCAATTGACTGGCAACAGGAAGGGCCGCGCTTGCGCGATCGCATTTTTGCTTATCTGGAGGAGCACTATATGCCGGGTCTGCGACAGCAGTTAGTGACACACCGTATGTTTACGCCGTTTGATTTTCGCGACACGCTGCACGCGCATCAGGGCTCAGCGTTTTCGCTCGAACCCATTTTGACGCAAAGTGCCTGGTTCCGGCCGCATAACCGCGATGCCGACATTACTAACCTTTATCTGGTGGGGGCTGGCACGCATCCCGGTGCCGGTGTGCCAGGCGTAATCGGCTCCGCGAAAGCCACCGCCCAGCTGATGGTGGAGGATCTGACCGGATGAACCAACCGCCGCTGATTGAGCAGGTCACGCAAACCATGGCGCAGGGCTCCAAAAGTTTCGCCAGCGCAACCCGGCTGTTTGATCCTTCAACGCGCCGCAGTACGCTGATGCTGTACGCGTGGTGTCGTCACTGTGACGATGTGATAGATGGTCAGACGCTGGGCGAAGGCGGCACGCAGCACGCGGTGGCGGATGCACAGGCGCGGATGCGCCACCTGCAAATCGAAACCCGCCGCGCCTACAGCGGTGCCCACATGGATGAACCGGCGTTTCGTGCCTTTCAGGAAGTGGCGCTGACGCATCAGCTTCCCCAGCAGCTGGCGTTTGATCATCTGGAAGGGTTTGCGATGGATGCGCGTGAAGAACGTTACGCGTGTTTCGGGGACACGCTGCGTTACTGCTATCACGTGGCCGGCGTGGTGGGGTTAATGATGGCGCGCGTGATGGGCGTACGTGATGAGCGCGTACTCGATCACGCCTGTGATTTGGGTCTGGCGTTTCAGCTGACCAATATCGCACGGGATATCGTTGAAGACGCGGAGAATGGCCGCTGCTATCTGCCACAAAGCTGGCTGGATGAGGCCGGACTGAGCGCCGCCCAGCTCGCCGATCCGCAACATCGCGCAGCGCTGGCCCCACTGGCTGCGCGTCTGGTGCGCGAGGCTGAACCTTACTATCAGTCAGCGCGCAGCGGGCTGCCAGGATTGCCGCTCCGTTCGGCGTGGGCGATCGCCACCGCACGCGGCGTTTACCGTGAAATTGGCGTAAAAGTGCAGCATGCCGGTGCCCGGGCGTGGGATGCGCGCCAGCGCACCAGTAAAGGCGAAAAGCTGGCGCTGCTGGTGAAAGGTGCTGGCGTCGCGCTTACTTCGCGCCTTGCTCATCCCCAGGCGCGTCCTGCCGGTCTGTGGCAGCGTCCGCGTTGACACGACGCCCGTGGCGCTGGCGCAGCGTCGCCTGCAGCTTGTGCAGCGGCGGGGCGTAAAGAAAGCCAAAGGAAACGCAGCCTTCCCGTCCCCGCACCGCATGATGCATGCGGTGCGCCATATACAACCGCTTCAGATAGCCTTTGCGCGGAATGTAGCGGAACGGCCAGCGCTGATGGACCAGGCCGTCATGCACCATAAAATAGAGCGCGCCATAGGTTGTCATGCCAGCGCCAATCCACTGCAGCGGCCAGACGCCGTTGACACCCAGCCAAATCAGGCCAATCGACAACAGCGCAAACACCACGGCATACAGGTCGTTGAGCTCAAATTTGCTCTCATGCGGTTCATGATGCGACAAATGCCAGCCCCATCCCCAGCCATGCATAATGTATTTATGCGACAGCGCCGCGACGATCTCCATCAGTATCACGGTAGCCAGCAGGATAAGCGCATTCCATAACCAGAGCATCATTGGTCCATTTGCGAAGAGTGAGAGTATAAAGGTGGACGTGGATAGCGAAAGGCGCAAGTCTCAGGCAAAAAAACGCACCGGCAGCGTAAATACCAGCCAGGTCACAGACGCGTGCTGTCACCGTCAGACAAGCAAAGCGGCAAGAAGATTATCCTGCATGGCGGCCGGGTGGGTCTGCTTTACATCGATTTAACAGCTGGTTAGTATAGCCAGCGGTTCAGCGGTCCAGGCTGCTGCGTAGGCGTTAACGTCAATCAACGCACCATATGCAGAGACTTTCTGCCTCATTTCCATGGTGCGCACACATGTCCCATACCGCTTTATCTGCTGATTCTGCCCTGCGTCGTTCCGGCTTTTTCCTGCTGCTGCTGTTACTCACCGCCGCCAACTTACGCACGCCCATTACCGCCACCGGGCCGGTGCTGGAAAATATTCGCCTGACATTTGGCCTGAGCGCCAGCGCTGCCGGCGTGATTAACTTTTTACCGCTGCTGATGTTCGCCACGCTGGCACCGCCAGCCGCCTGGTTTGGCAATCGCTTTGGCCTGGAGCGCAGTCTGTGGGGAGCGTTACTCCTGATCGTCCTGGGTTCACTGCTGCGAATCAGCGGCAGCGAAACGGCACTGTGGCTGGGTACGCTGATTCTCAGCAGCGGGATCGCGGCGGCCAACGTCCTGCTGCCGCCGCTGATTAAGCGTGATTACACCGCGCACACCGCGCGTTATATCGGGCTGTATGCCATGACCATGGGCATCACCGCCAGCATCGCTTCCGGCGTGGCCGTGCCGCTGGCCGAACTCAGCAGCGCCGGCTGGCGTCTGTCGCTGGCGGTCTGGCTGATTCCGGCGCTGATCGCGCTGCTGGCGTGGCTGCCACAGCTGAAAAATCCCGCGACGCTTGAGCAGCGCGCGACAGAGGTCACCGTAACGCGTTCGCCGTGGCGTTCCGCGATCGGCTGGCAGGTTTCGCTGTTCATGGCCAGCCAGTCGTTACTGTTTTATACCCTGATTGGCTGGTTTACCCCGTTCGCACAGGATAATGGCATCAGTCAACTCCAGGCGGGCGGCATGTTGTTCGTCTATCAAATTGTCGCGATCGCCTCCAATCTGGCCTGTATGCGGGCGCTGAAGCAGTTGCGCGATCAGCGTCTGATCGGGCTACTGGCTTCGCTGTCGATCTTCATCGCGGTGACCGGCCTGCTGCTGGCACCCGCATGGTCGCTATTGTGGCTGATTCTGGCAGGCCTCGGTGCGGGTGCCTCGCTGCTGATCAGCCTGTCACTGTTTAATTTACGCACCCGGGACCATCGCCAGGCCTCGAAACTCTCCGGCATGGCGCAGTGCGTGGGTTACGGGCTGGCGGCGCTGGGACCGCTGTGCTTCGGCATGCTGCATGATGTCAGCGGCAGCTGGCAGCTCCCGCTGCTGATGCTGTTGGCGGTAAGCGCGCTGCAAATGGCGATGGCGCTGCTGGCCGGACGCGACCGCGCTATCTGACCTCAGACCGTGACGGCGTTAAGCGCCTCCTGCCGTTCCAGTTCGCGCACGCGTGGGATAACTTCACGCCCAAAGAACTCCACCTCTTCATGGAAATGCAGAAACGCCAGCAGCAGTAAATCCACGCCAGCGCGTTTCTGCTCCATGATGCGCTCAGCAATTTGCTGCGGCGTGCCAATCAGATTGGTTTTGAAACCGTCGTTGTATTGCACCAGATCCTCAAAGGAGGATTTAACCCAGTTGCCCTCGCCTTCCGGCGACGCGCTGCCGGCATTTTTCACCTCATGCTGGAAGCCTTTTACTGCATCCGGATTGGCTTTGGCGATGATCTCCTGCAGCACCGCCTGGGCTTCCTGTTCGCTCTCGCGGGCGATGACAAAACCATTCAGGCCGATTTTAACGGCGTGCTGATTGACGGCGGCTTTGGCGCGGATATCGTCCACCTGCTGGCGTACGCCCTGTGGCGTGTTGCCGTTGGTGAAGTACCAGTCAGACACCCGTGACGCCATGTCCCGCGCGGCGCGCGAGCTGCCGCCCTGAAAAATTTCCGGCAGCGGATCGAGAGGTTTAGGCTTGAGCGCGTAGTCGCGGAAGCGATAAAAATCTCCGGCGAAGCTGAAGCTGCTTTCACGCCAGATGCCGCGCAGGCAGCGAATAAACTCTTCCGAACGCAGATAGCGCTCTTCGTGATCGAGCCAGGGTTCACCAATCGCTTTGAACTCGCCGCGAAACCAGCCGCTGACAATGTTCACCGCGATGCGCGGACCGTACAGATGGCTGATGGTGGCGATCTGCTTCGCCGCCAGCGTCGGGTTCCACGGCCCCGGCAACAGCGCGGCAATCACTTTGAGTTTTGTGGTGTGGCTCAGCAGATCCTGAGAGAAGGTGACTGATTCGTGCTGATTATCCGCGCCATAGCCGGCGGTGAAGCGAATCTGCGTCAGGGCATAATCGAAGCCAGCGCGTTCAGCGATTTTCGCCAGTTCACGGTTGTACTCCGCGTCCCAGCGCGTGCGCTGCTCGATCTGACTGATGACTAAACCCCCTGAAACATTAGGCACCCAGTAAGCAAACTGCAGCGGTTTTACCTGTGACATAGGTTTCTCCTGAGACTTCTTATAGCTGGATTAACGGAAAATTATCTTCATTAATGCTTTTTGCTATAAGAGGCTATGCAGTGAGCGTGCCAGTTCCTGGCAGAGATTAAACGCCTGATTTGCGGGCTAACTGAATGAGAGGATGAGGAATGTCTGTTGCGGATGCAGCAGCCGCTGTCGCCAGGCTGTTGCAATTGCAGCCGCTCCGGCGAAAAGGGCGCTACTCCGCGTGCTGAAAAGCCTGCAGCGCGCTTCGGGTGGCGGCATCGTCAACGGCGGCGCTGAGCAGCGCATCAAGCAGACCGGGAAAGCGCGCGTCCAGATCGTCGCGCCGCAGTGACAGCAGATTCTCGCGGCCAGAGGGTTTTTGCCAGATTACGCCGCTGTCACGCAGTACCCGCCAGTGGTGGGTTAAGGTTGATTTGGATACGCCTTGCAGCAGCGAACCGCAGCTGCGCGCCTCCCCCTGTGCCAGCAGCGCGACGACCGCCATGCGCATCGGATTGCCCAGCGCGGCCAGCACATTCTCCAGCCTGATGGCGTCACGCGACGGATGATTTTCCAGCATTGCTTATCTCTGTAAGGGCGTAAGACAGCAAATTATCCGTGAGTCGGCGGGCGATGTATAGCGCAGTACGAGCGGTGCGCCAATCGCGCTGCGCTAATTTACGATGTCACATTGCTGCTCTATGCTTGTCACCATCCTCCACTCTTTCTTCATCACAACATGAATGCAAATCCGATAGCGCATCCCGCTGCTTTGCGGTCTCTCCAGGCGTTGTGCCTGGTCAATTTTTTCATGGCCGATGTGCGGGATGGACTCGGCCCTTTCCTGGGGATCTTTCTTACCGAGCATGGCTGGAGAGCGGATGATATTGGCTGGGCGATGACAGCCGGCGGTTTAGCCGGTCTGCTGGCTACGCTGCCGGCGGGTCTGGCAACCGATGCCACGCACCATAAAAAAGGGCTGCTGATTCTGGCCTCACTGCTCATTACGCTGGCCACCCTGATGCTGTGGTGGTTTCCTTACGGTGGAGTGGTGGTTGGCTCGCAGGTGGTTACCGGTCTCGCGGCCGCGCTTATTGCCCCGTTACTGACCGGCGTCACCCTCGGCCTGACCGGCTCTCAGGGGTTCAGCCAGCAGATGGGGAGAAACGAGGCGTTCAATCATGGCGGCAATATGACTGCCGCGCTGTTTGCCGGGTTTGCCGTCTGGCTGTGGGGCACCGATGCGGTTTTTATCCTGATGACCGCGATGGCACTGTGCGCATGTTTTGCCGTGGCCGCCATTCAGCGTAACGCGATCGATGACCGCGCGGCGCGCGGCGGTGCCCGACAGCAGGCCGCAGAGCTTCCTGGTTTCTCTGCCCTGCTGCGCAATCCGGTGCTGCTGATTACCGGCCTAACGCTGCTGCTGTTTCACCTCGGCAACGCCGCGCTGTTGCCGATGCTGGGCATTCGCGCGGCGGCAACGCACAGCGGACAGCTCAGCCCCGGTGTTTATACCGCTGCAACCGTGGTGATTTCGCAATGCGTGATGATTCCCGTGGCGCTATTCGCCGCCCGAAACGCCAGCCGCCTCGGTTTCCCGCTGCTGATCACCCTCGCGCTGGTGGTGCTGCCGGTGCGTGCCGGCATCGCCTCCCTGTTCGATGGCACCTATGCGATGGTACCGGTACAGATTCTTGATGGTCTGGCCGCCGGGCTGCTGGGCGTGGCAGTACCGGGCTACATCGTCAGCGTGCTTGACGGCAGCGGACACACCAATGCCGGCCAGAGTTTCGTCATGCTGATGCAGGGCGTGGGCGCGGCATGCAGCCCGGCACTGACCGGCAGCATCGCCGCCGCCTGGTCTTATCAGGTCGCTTTCGCCGTGCTCGGCAGCATTGCCCTCGCCGCACTGATGCTCTGGAGCCTCAGCCAGCGCATCCGATGGGTTAAAAGCCGGGCGTGAGGTGATATCTTTCCACCCGGCTTTAGTCGCGCTTCGATAAGCCGGGATAATACCTATTCCGTCCGGGCGCTGGCGCGGTTAGTGAGCTGTGCTTTGGCCAGGGTGCGCGCCAGGATTGAGGAATAAAGCGGTTTGCCACCAAAGAACTGCGCCGCCAGCGTTGCGCCCAGGCAGGTGATGATCATCGGCAGAATCAGTTGATAGTTATTGGTCATCTCCAGCACCAGCACGATGCCGGTAAGCGGCGCGCGCACCGAGGCGGCGAACAGCGCGCCCATCCCGGCGACGGCAAAGGTGGCGGCTTCCAGCTGATAATGCGGGAACCAGTCGGCGCTCAGCTGACCAAAGCAGGTGCCCAGCAGCGTGCCCAGCGTCAGCATGGGCGCAAAAATGCCGCCCGGCGCGCCTGAAGAGAAGCAGCAAATGGTGACTAGCGTGCGCAGCGCGAAGAGAGCAAACAGCGCCAGCGCGCCATAGTGTCCGGTAGCGAAATCCGGAATCAGCGTCGTTCCGCCGCTCACCGCCTGCGGCAGCAGTAAACCCAGCATGCCGCACAGTCCGGCCAGCAGGCTACCGAACAGCACCCAGCGCCCGGTACGTCCGAGATGCAGGCGCTGAAACTGGTCCTGTGCGAGAAATATCAGCCGGTTGAACGCCACGCCGCAGCCACCAAACAGCACACCCAGCACCAGATAGAGCCACAGCGTCTCGGTGGGCGCGTCACGCAGCTGACCGATATTAATGATGGCTTCATTACCGTTGAGCACGCGAAAGACAATACTCGACATGATCACGCCAACAAACACCGCTTTTATCGATATCAGGCTATAGCGAAACTGCGGGCGCATCTCTTCGATAATGAACAAAATGCCGGCCAGCGGCGCGTTGAACGCCGCCGAAAGCCCCGCCGCGGCACCGGTCGCCAGCAGCGTATGACGCGATTCGGAATCGCGCACGCGAAACAGATCGAGGCACATACCACCGATGTTGCCGCCAATCTGTACCGTGGGTCCTTCGCGTCCCAGCACCATGCCAGAACCCAGCGCACCCATGCCGCCGATAAATTTAACCGGCAACACGCGCCACCAGCGCACCGGACGCAGCTCTTCCAGCGCGCCCTCAATTTCCGGAATGCCCGAGCCTCCCGCCTCTGGCGCGAAGCGGCGCACCAGAAAATAGCCGATGCCGCCCAGCAGCGCCGAAATAAAAAACGCGCTCAGCAACGCCATGGCCAGGTTATCCGCACGCTCTGTCAGCCAGCCGATCCGCAGGTGGAGAATAAAATTGACCGCGCGATCGAAAGCCACCCCCACCAGCCCGGTAAGGATACCGACCAGCGCGGCCAGCAGCAGCAATGCCAGCGGGGTTTTATCGCGTCGCAGCAGTTTTTGCAGCAGCATAAAGCGCCCGGCGCGCATCGCGTTGGCAGGCTCGGTGGCATCAGGTAAGGCAGACATCGTCATCCTCAATTACAACAGTTGAGCGCATTGGCTGCGCCGGAAAGAGTTTGGGCTTAGCATAACCAAAATTGCCTGATCGGTAACTCAATCATTCGCAACATAATTTTACCTCAGGCCGCGCGATGTGGCGTGGGCGCCAGGCTGGGTTGCGATCGGGCGCAACAAACCGGGCAGAAAATCCGCAACGCGGTGCAGGCTTGCTGCAGCATGCTCACAGAATTTTGCGCGGTGGATTGACGCGCCGACGGCAAATCACCATGATCGCGCCAGGATTAGTCACCCCGGAGCCACAAGGTGTCGGAACTCAGTAATGCATTGCTTGAAGAGATTGTCACGGACGTACGCCCCCTCACCCGTCAGGGCAAAGTGGCAGATTATATCCCGGCGCTGGCCGGCGTGGATGCCGATCAACTGGGCATCGCCATTGCCACCGCCGATGGACGCAGCTATCAGGCCGGCGATGCGGGCACGCGCTTCTCGATCCAGTCCATCTCCAAAGTCCTGTCGCTTACCGTCGCGCTGACGCTGTACGAGGACGCCGAGATCTGGCAGCGCGTAGGCAAAGAGCCATCCGGCCAGGCATTCAATTCACTGGTGCAGCTTGAACTGGAACAGGGAAAGCCGCGCAATCCATTCATTAACGCCGGCGCGCTGGTGATGTGCGATTTGCTGGAAAGCCGGCTCACCGCGCCGCGCCAGCGCATGCTGGAGTTTGTGCGTCGTCTGGCACAGCAGCCGGACATTCAGTATGACCGTGCGGTCGCGCGCTCTGAATATGAGCACTCGGCGCGTAACGCCGCCATTGCCTGGCTGATGAAGTCGTTTGGCAACTTTCATAATGACGTCAGTAAAGTAATGGAAACCTACTTTCACTACTGCTCGCTGGCAATGAGCTGCAGCGAACTGGCGCGCACGTTTCTCTATCTCGCCAATCACGGCCGCACGCTGGATGATGATTGGACGGTGATCTCTGCACGCCAGGCGCGGCAGGTGAACGCACTGATGATGACCAGCGGCATGTACGACGGCGCCGGTGAGTTTGCCTGGCGCGTGGGCATGCCGGCTAAATCCGGCGTCGGCGGCGGGATTGTCGCAGTGATTCCCGGTGAGATGAGTATTGCCGTCTGGTCACCGGCGCTGGATCATTCCGGTAACTCGCTGGCCGGCACCGCCATGCTGGAGAAACTCACGGAGCGGCTGGGGCGATCGATATTTTAAGGCCCGGCTCATACTGAGAGTCTTCCCTGTAAATGAAAAGAGTTAAACAATGAGCCGCCCGTTTATATCGGTGCGCATAAATGCGCACCCTACGAAAATCGTGTAATTCCTTGCTGATTGCGATCGATGCCGTTATGCCTTGCAATTAAGTTGAAAATGACCTGATTAGAACGGTGCGTATCAATGCGCCGTCATGTGTAAATCGTGCAACTGCCTACAGGCCGCAGTAAATGACGTGACACCTTGCAATAGAGTTGCAAGTGACTGTTTATATCGGTGCGGATCAATGCGCACCCTGTGCAAATAGTGCCAATACCTTGTAGGGTCGCCATTAATGGCGACCACAAATTCTGAGCAATGACAGGTTATGCCATCAGACACCGCTCATCCTTCAGCAATGAGAAATAGTGTTTCTCTAATGTACTCATCAGGTTGCAATTAAGTTAACAAACACACCACATTAAGTGACCCTTTTCAAAAGGTGCGAATTATGTCGCTCCCAGCCTCACTTTTATTAACCCTTGTGCGGCAATCGCGTTACACTTCGGCCTCATTTGTTGAAGCACTCAGTATTTGCCATGACGTTTTCCTATCACTTTCGCCAGCGCCTGACCGCCTGCGTCGCCATTGTGGCGGTGCTGCTGCTGTTCGTCGCGCCGATTGTGTCGAAAACGCTGCTGGAGCGGCAAACGCGCATTGACCCCGTGGCGTCGCACAGCCCTTCATCTGCCATGCCAATGCACCATCACGATATGCCGATGGAGATGGCGATGCCGGGCATGATGCATCACAACATGGACGACGGCGAATTTGCCTGTGGCTATTGTGATTTGCTGGTGCATGTTCCGCTGATGATGTGGGTGTTTATCCCGTTCATCTGGCTGATGCTGGTGATCTCGCGCGCCCCACCGCTGCCGCCGCTGGTGGCACCCCGGCCGCGCCGCTTCAGCGGTACCCATCGTCCGCGCGCGCCACCGGTTTTTCTTTCCTGCTGAATCTCATCAATCGGTACAACGCCTGCGCTGTGCCCTGACATTCTCTTATCGGAAGGAAGACGGCTTTGTCTGCTGTTCACTCTGCAGCACCGCGCGGCGCGGTGCTTAATCTGCTACGCCGCTTACATTTTTACATTGGCCTGTTTGTCGCGCCGTTCATCTTCGTGGCGGCGCTCAGCGGCACGCTGTATGTGCTGACGCCGCAGCTGGAAAATCTGATCTACGCCGATGCGCTCACCGCGCAGCCGCAGGGCAATGCGCAACCGCTCTCGGCGCAGATCGCCGCGGCACGCGCCTATGCGGGCGAAAATCAGCACATTTATGCGGTTCGACCTGCGCCCGCCGCGCGCGATACCACGCGCGTACAGTTCAGCGATGCCACACTCGGTCCGTCGCAGTCGCGCGCGGTATTTATCGATCCCTACAGCCTCAAAGTAACCGGCGACATGACGGTGTACGGCACCAGTGGCGTGTTGCCGCTGCGCACCACGCTCGATCTGCTGCACAGCAGTCTGTTACTCGGTGACTTTGGTCGCAACTACAGCGAACTGGCGGCGAGCTGGCTGTGGGTGGCCGCGCTCGGCGGTGTGCTGCTGTGGCTGGGCACGCGGCCAAAACGCCGGCTGAAAACCGTGCGAAAGGGGTTTGCCTTCACCCGCCACTGGCACATCACGCTGGGGCTGACGCTGCTGCTCGGGCTGCTGTTCTTCTCCGTTACCGGCCTCACCTGGTCACAATGGGCAGGTAGCAATATCGATAAGATGCGCACCGAGCTTAACTGGCTGACGCCACAGGTAAATACGGCGCTCAGCGGTGATGCGCCCGCCGCGCCGGCCGATCCTCACGCCGATCACCGCAGTATGCCGGACATGGACATGACCAGCATGCCGATGTCGTCGATGGCGAAACCGGCGGCGCAGCTGGCGAAGTCACTGCCGGCAAATGCCGCCGACGCTGACTGGGATCGCGTGCTGGCGGCGGCGCGTCAGGATGGCATCCGCGCGGCTAAAGTTGAGCTGCGCCAGCCGAAAAGCGAGGGCAAAGCCTGGACGGTGAGTGAAATTGACCGCAGCTGGCCCACGCAGGTGGATGCGGTGTCCGTGAATCCGCACAGCTTCGCGATTGTCGATCACGTCTGGTTTGATCGCTTCCCGCTGGTGGCAAAACTGACGCGCTGGGGCGTCGATGCACACATGGGCGTGCTGTTTGGCTGGCCTAATCAGCTGTTGCTGGCGCTGTTTGGCCTGGGTTTGTGCAGCATGATTGTGCTGGGTTATCGCATGTGGTGGCTGCGCCGCCCGGATCTCGATCAGGCCAGCCCGGCGCAAACCCTGAGCGCAAGCTGGCTGGCGCTGCCGCACTATGCCAAAGGGGTCTGCCTGATGCTGGCGCTGGCGCTCGGTTATGCCCTGCCGGTGATGGGCGTCAGCCTGCTGGCCTTCGTGCTGGTGGACGTACTGCGCTGGCGCAGACAACAACGTGCGCCGATGAGCGAAGCGGAAATTCTCGCTGCGCAGCAGTCGCCGCTCGGTATCGTGCGGGCGCGCTTCACGGTGAAACGCAAGGAGATGCGTTACTACCTGCGTGGGCTGTTTATTCTGGCGCTGATTGTCGGTACGGTGATGAGCAATGCGATTATCGGCGGCGTGATCGATCAATACGGCATCCCGTTCAGCCACTGGACGCTGACCATGTATCTGACGCAGGGCTTTATGATCGCGCTTTACACCACGGTGTTCACCGCGCTGATGTCGATTCCGCTGTGGTATTTCTTCCTCGGCGAAAAGGATGATTCGCAGGGATAAGACGTAAAAAACGGCGGATGATCCCCCATCCGCCGTTTTGTCTGACAAATGTCAGCGTGTTATCCGCCTCAGATTCCGACTCAGAAATCGGCCTTTAGCACCACGCGGTAATTAGCTTTACCGGCGCGTACGTGATCCAGCGCTTCATTGATTTTTGACATCGGGAACTCTTCCACCTGCGGTGCCACATCGGCGCGTGACGCCAGACGCATCAGCTTACGCAGCTGGCCCGGTGAACCGGTAGAAGAACCCGTTACCGCGCGATCGCCCAGAATCAGACTGAACGCTGGCACTTCAAATGGCTTCATCACCGCGCCCACGGTGTGGAACTTACCGTGCGGAGCCAGCGCCTGGAAGTACGGCTGCCAGTCCAGATCGACAGCTACGGTGCTGATAATCAAATCAAACTGCCCGGCCAGCGCGTTCAGCGCCTGCGGATCGCGGCTGTTGACCACACGATCGGCGCCCATGGCTTTGATGGATTCGGTTTTGCTGGCATTCGAACTGAACGCCGTAACTTCAGCACCCATGGCGCGCAGCAGTTTGATCGCCATATGGCCGAGGCCGCCAATACCGATGACGCCGACGCGGCTGGTTGCCGTTACATGGTGCATCAGCAGCGGTTTAAACACGGTAATCCCGCCGCACAGCAGCGGACCGGCAGAGGTAATGTCCATGGATTCCGGCAGCGGAATCACCCACTGCCAGTCGGCGCGCAGATGGCTGGCGAAACCGCCTTTGTTCATGATGGTTGGCACTGAACCGTTCTCACAGTTGACCTGCTCGCCGTTGATGCAGGCATCACAGTGCTGGCAGCTTTTCGCGGTCCAGCCGATACCCACGCGCTGACCCACCTTCAATCCTTTGTCCTGCGCCGCATCGCCGAGTGCGCTGATGCGACCAATCACTTCGTGACCGGCAATGACCGGATAAGAGGAAATGCCCCACTCGTTATCAATCATCGACAAATCAGAATGGCACACACCGCAGTAATCGACCTCAACCAGCACTTCTTCCGCCGCCAGCGGACCGGTTTCGTACTCGTACGGTACCAGCGCATCACCGGCGTTGTGTGCGGCATAACTTTTGATTTTCATTACTGTCCTCTGTTTTCAGCGTTGTTAACCCAGGAAGTCTAGCAGAGCGTATTGCATGATTATGATTAAATTTCAGCCAATTAGAGTCTGTTAAGCGTAACGGGGAAAGAAAAGCATTTCGCGTTAAAGCGAATCGTGACTGGGCGGACTGCGGAACGCATGGCGCGCCTCTTCTATCAACTGGCTGGCGGTGACGGTGGGCGGCAAACGCGTCAGCACTTTGCTGGCCTGCCAGTAACACAGCACCATCTCTTCGTTAGTTTCGTTCTCCGCCATTTCCCTTAAGCGCCTGCGCAGGCTCAGCACGTCCAGCGTTTGCTGTTCATCCACCATCTCAGCGATGGTTTGGTTGATGACCTGATGAATAATTTTCCAGGAAAGATCGGCAAACACATTAAACCTCGTGACGTAGTAACGGGCTCCAGGCAAATGAGGAAAAGGTGCACGCCCAGCGGCACGCAAATAATCTAACTGGGATAACTATAGCCGCTTATTTAACCAGCAAACGGCTGGCCGCCTGCGTATGCGGTAGCTTGCGGATCGGTAAATGAATTTTTTTCTCTCAGCACGCGTTGCAATGGTACTAAAACCCGGCGCTGGCGCGCGACCGCAGGATTTCGCAACAGATTTTACCTTGCGCTAAAACGGAGAATTCCGATAATCGCTATCTACTCATTTATATAGCGAAAAGGAATCTCCGCGTGAAGACGCTTACCCTGCTGTTAATGACTGCCGCCGGCGGATTGAGTTTACCGGCGCAGGCCGCCATGGATATCCGCGTGACGTATGCCGGTTCGATGGGAAAAATGATGGATCAGGCGCTGGGCCCGGCATTTGCACAACAGCATGACGGTAAGTATGAAGGTCAGGGCCAGGGGGCTTACGGCATGGCGCGTCTGCTGGCGAGCAAAAAAATCACCGCTGACGTGTTCGTGTCTATTACTCCCGGTCCGATGCAGATCCTGAAAGACGCCGGGCTGATCGACCGCGCTGTACCGGTGGCCAGCACCAGCATGGTGATTGCCTACAATCCCAAAGGGCCGTTTGCGCCGCAGTTTGCCGCAGCCAAAGGCAATGATGGCCGCTGGCTTCAGCTGCTGGCAGCGCCGGGACTGAAATTTGGCCGGACCGATCCGGTAAACGATCCAAAAGGCCAGAACATTATTTTCACCCTGCTACTGGCGCAGAAGTATTACCGGCAGCCCGGCATCGCTGACAACATTCTCGGCGGTTACCAGAATCCCGCACAAACCCATCTGGAAGGTGGCTTGCTGACGCGGCTCGAGAGCGGTCAGGTGGATGCGGCAGCAGGCTATGAAAGCGAAGTGATCTCTGCCCATCTGCCTTACATCGCGCTGCCCGATGAAATCAACCTCAGCAATCCGGCGATGGCGACTAAGTGGTACAACACGGTCAGCTTTAGCGTCAAAGACAGCCAGGGTAAAGATAAAGTGCTGCACACCCAGCCACTGGTCTACTACGCGGCGGTGCTCAGGAATGCGCCGCACGGTACGGCCGCTGGCAAAGCCTTTGTAGATTTCATGCTGAGTCCGTCAGGACAGGCGCTGTTTAAACAGCAAGGCTACGCCGCACCGAAGGGCGATGGGCTTTATGCGCCATGAAAATCCGCCATGCTGGCGCGCTGTGGCTGTCGCTGCCCGCCCTGGTGCTGCTGGCCGTGCCGTTTATCACCCTGACGGGCGTCACACACTGGCAACACCTGCGGCTGGCGTGGGGTGACGGCGCGGCGATTACCACTTCGCTCAGTCTGGGAGCGATCGCGCTGGTGCTGATTTTTCTGACCGGCTTACCGCTGGCCTGGTGGCTGTCGCAGGCGCGGGGAAAAATGCGCTGGCTGGTGGAAACGCTGGTGATGATCCCGCTGCTGACGCCGCCGCTGGCGATGGGAATCCTGCTGGTCAGCGCGTACGGTCCGTACAGTTTGCCCGGCCAGCTGCTGAGCAAGCTGGGCTGGACGCTGGTGAACAATCCCGCCGCCTTTATTCTGGCACAGTGGTATGGCGCGCTGCCCTACTTTGTCACCAGCGCACGCTCGGCGTTTATCGCGGTGCCGCAGGAGATCCTTGAAGCGGGCCGGACGCTGGGCGCCGCGCCATGGCCGCGCTTCTGGCGGCTGGCGCTGCCCCTGGCCGCACCGGGCCTGGCGTCGGCTACGGCACTTGCGTGGGTGCGGGCGATGGGCGAATTCGGCATTGTGATGATTTTCGCCTGGTTTCCCCACGGAATGCCGGCGCAGCTGTACAACAATCTGCAAAACGACGGAGTGGATGCGGTGTATGTGCTGTTGTGGCTGTTACTGCTGTTTACCCTGCCGGTGCCGCTGCTGTGCGCGCTGGCTTCCCGGCGCGCGCTTTGCGGCAACACGGCGCGGCATCATTAGAGGCTGGCGCGCTGCTCACTCTCACGCATCGCCAGCCGGACCGTCTCCAGCAGCGGTTCAATCTCCAGCGGCCGGGTGAAAAAGGCAAAGGCGCCCTGAGCAAACAAGCGCCGGCAGGCCTCCAGCGTGTCATGCCCGGTCATGATGATCACCGGCAGCAGCGGATGGCGTGCACCCTGCCGGGCCAGCCAGCTCAGGCCGCTACTCTCTGGCTGTCGCACGTCAAGCAGCAGACAGCCGCATACGGCTTGCTGACCGGCGGCGGCGGTTTCGAACGATGCCAGGTCGGCAAAGTCGGCGACCTCGTAGTCCACGGTTCGCAGCAGAAATCCCAGCGACTCACGCACGGATACATCATCATCCACTAACCACACCTTCGCGCCCATTACGTACTCCGCCTGTAGAAAAATGAGGAAAATTTCGGCCCTCTCTGTCGCGCGGTGACGCAACAGCAGCCAGACCTGACGGTAGCTGGTTATCGATGGACGTGAAGTGCGCGACGACGTGCACCTTCCCTGCGCCGATAAAAAAGCCCTCCGTTGAGGGAGGGCGATTTTTCCATAATTTGGCTTAGAACACCATTGGCACAAATCTGGTTAGCTGTTGCGCTGCAGGTGGCTGCTGACAAAAGCGCGACAGCGCGCCGAGATCGGTTCGCTAAACACCTGCTGCGGCGATCCGGACTCTTCGATTTTGCCCTGATGCAGAAACACCGCTTTGTTTGATACATCGCGCGCAAACCCCATTTCGTGGGTGACGATAATCATGGTGCGCCCCTCTTCCGCCAGGCTGCGAATGACGCGCAGCACTTCGCCCACCAGCTCCGGGTCGAGCGCGGAAGTGGGTTCATCAAACAGTATCGCTTTCGGCTGCTGCGCCAGCGCCCGGGCAATCGCCACGCGCTGCTGCTGGCCACCAGAGAGCTGCGACGGCCACGCGTTGCGCTTTTCGTATAACCCGACTTTTTGCAGCAGCGCTTCGGCCTCGGCAACGGCCTCCTGATGACTGCGCTTCTGCACATGGATCGGCGCCTCAATGATGTTCTGCAGCACGGTTTTGTGCGGCCACAGATTGAAGCCCTGAAACACAAAGCCGAGCTGCATGCGCATCAGCTTGATGCGGCGGCGCTGTTCACGGCTCAGCTTTTCGTCCGCGTTATCGAGGGTGACTACTTCATCGCCCACGGCAATCTCACCGGCCTGTGGCACTTCAAGAAACGGGATGCAGCGCAGCAGCGTACTTTTACCGGAGCCGCTGGCACCGATCAGCGAGATGACGTCGCCATCCTGCGCCGTCAGGCTGATGTCATGCAGCACTTCATGCCCGCTATAACTTTTTCTGAGATGGCTCAGGGCAATAGTGGGTTTGTTCATTAACGTGCTCCAGCGTGATAAGGGGACAAACGGCGCTCCAGCAGCGCCACCGCTTTGCTCACCAGCACGGTCAGCAGCAGATAGATAATCGCCGCGCTGATAAACACCTCCAGCGCGCGGAAGGTTTCTGACACGATGGAATCGGCGATGCCGGTCATCTCCATCAGGCTGATGGTGCTCACCAGCGATGTGGATTTGATCATTGAGATGATCTCATTGCTGTAGGCCGGCAGCGCCTGACGCACCGCCAGCGGCAGCGTGATGCGCCGCAGCGTAGTGAAGCGCGACATGCCGCACACTTTCGCCGCTTCCAGTGACTGCACGCTAACCGCATTCAGTCCGCCGCGCAGGATCTCGGCGGTGTAGGCGGCGTCGTTGAGAATCAGCGCAATTAACCCGCACCAGTAGGGCTCACGCAGCAGCGGCCACAGCACGCTTTCGCGCACCGCCGGCAGACTGCCGAGGCCGTAGTAAATCATGAAGATCTGAATCAGCAGCGGCGTACCGCGAAACAGCCAGACGTAAAAACGCGTGACGTAACTGCCGAGGCGATGCTGCCGCAGCAGATTCAGCAGCAGCGCCAGTACCCCGCCGCCCAGCAGAGACAAGACCGCCAGATTGAGCGTCAGCGGCAGCCCGCGCAGCAGTGCCGCCAGCGTATGCTGTAAAAAGGTGAAATCCATCGTGGCTCCTTACAACCGCGCGCGTTGTTGCCCGCGCATGGCCACTTTTTCCACATAGCGGAAGAAGAAATCTGAACAGGTGGTGATAATCAGGTAAGTCACCGCGCCTACGCTGTAGAAGAAAAACGGCATCTGGGTGGAATTCGACGCGGTGGAAATCTGGTTCATGGTTTCCACCAGCCCGGTCACCGACACCAGCGCCGACTCCTTAATCACCGATTGCCACTGATTACCCATGCCCGGCAGCGCGGTGCGCAGCGCCTGCGGCACAATCATGCGGCGGAACAGCATAAAACGGCCCATACCGGTGACCGTAGCGGCTTCCAGCGTGCCGGCGGGAATCGCGTAAAACGCGCCGCGAAATACGCTGCTCTGATAAGCGCCGGAAATCAGCCCGATGGCGATCGCGCCCGCAACGAAGCCGTTAACGTCAAACGGTCCCTGCAGGCCGATAGCTTCACCGATAAATCCGACCACCTGTCGGCCGCCAAAGTAGAACAGGTAGATCACCAGCAGCTCCGGCACGCCGCGAAACAGCGTGATGTAGCCGCTGGCAACACGCTGCTGCCAGCGGCCGCCACCAATCTGCATCCAGCACAGCAGGCTGCCGAGCATCGCGCCCAGCAGCCACGCACACAGCGAGACCGTTACCGTGACGGTGGCGGCGTCCAGCAGCACGCCGCCCCAGCCCTCGTCACCAAAACCTAACAGTTGCCAGTCAATAGTCATAAGCGCTCAGCATTATTCCGCAGGCGCGACGTTCTCGCCGAACCATTTCTCTGACAGTTGCTTCAGCGTGCCGTCTTTGATCATCGACACCAGCGCCTGATCCAGCGCGGCTTTCAGCTCCGGATTGTTTTTACGAATGGCAATCGCCGAGCCCTGGCCCAGTACACCACCCACAAAGCCGTAACCGGTGCTGTTTACCGTATCCGCGTGTTTTTTCACATATGCATTGAGGTTGGTGCGCGATGCCATGACCGCATCAACCCGGCCGTTAAGCAGATCGGCGAAGGTTTCCGGGCCGGCCTGATAGGTACGGATAGTCGCGACATCACCGAGGTATTTGTTGAGGAAATCGGCCTGAATGGTAGCGACCTGCACCGCAATGGTTTTGCCTTTGAACTTCGCCTTCAGCGCGTCGATGGCTTTGTTCATACCGGCTTCATCGGTCGCCTGTACCACTTCACCGTTGCCCGGCAGGGTATCCACTGCGCTGCCCTTCAGCGTGACGAAGCCCGAAACGCTCACGGTATACTGATGGGTAAAATCCACCACTTCTTGACGTTTTGGCGTCACGGTGACGGCATCGACCACTGCATCATATTTGCCATCAGCGAGGCCGGGGATCAGTCCGGACCACTTCTGTGCCACGATTTCATATTTGAACCCCGCGCGTTTCGCCAGTTCGGCCACCATATCGGGCTCGTAGCCGACAATTTTGCCGCTCGGCGTGGACTGGTTAAACGGCGGATAGGCCGCTTCGGTGGCGAATTTTAACGTGCCAAAATCTTTGGCCTGAACCACAGCGGCAGCAGCCAGCAGCAACATGCCCGCGGAGGCGGAGAACAGCCCTTTACGCATCATCATAAAACCTCATTACTATCAGGAGAGTAAGTCGATCGCTATACGGGCCAGAGCCTGTGTGCCAGCGTGAATGCTGCGTTCGTCCGGCTGATAGTCGGAGTTGTGCAGATGGTCGTCGCGCCCCGGCGCGCCAGAGCCGATATGGATTTGACAGCCCGGCACACGCTCAGTAAACAGCGAGAAATCTTCCGCGCCAAAGCTGCTGCTGGGTTTTGCCACCACCGGCTTGCCGAACTGGTGCGAGAGGATCGGCTCCAGTGCATCAATCAGCGCATCATCATTCATCAGCGGCGGTACGCCTCGCTGATAATTGACCTCAATCCGCGTATTGAGCGACAGCGCGACACCGGCACAGATGCGGCGGAAAGCGTCTTCCATGTGAGCGCGCGCCTGCGGTGATTTAGCGCGGATGGTGCCCTGAATCAGGCAGCTGTCGGAGATGATGTTATGGGTGGTGCCGCCGTGGATATGGCCAATCGTCAGCACAGCAGAGTTCGCCGGATCGAGCTCGCGCGACACAATGGTCTGCAGCTGAGTCACCAGACTGGCGGCGGCAATAATCGGATCGGTACCCATGTGCGGCCGGGCGGCGTGGGTGGATTTGCCGTGGATCACCAGGTCGAATTCATCGCTGGACGCGGTGCTGGCACCGCGCGTCAGGGCGATTTCCCCTGCGGCCAGCTCTGGCTTATTGTGCAGCGTGATTGCCACATCAATGCCGTCCGCTGCGCCGGCAGCAATCATGGCTTGCGCGCCGCTCTCTGGCGTCTCTTCCGCCGGCTGAAAAATCAGCCGCACCGTACCGCGCAGCTGGCTGCGCAGGTCCGTGAGGATCGCTGCAACGCCGAGCAGCGTAGCCGTGTGGATATCGTGGCCGCAGGCGTGCATTTTACCCGGCCAGATGCTGCTAAACGGCAGGCCGGTTTGCTCATGAATCGGCAGCGCATCCATATCGGCGCGCAGCAGCACGGTCTTGCCCGGCTGCGCGCCGGCAATGTCCACCATCACGCCGGTGCGGCCCACGCCGGTTTGCGGCGTCAGCCCGAGGCGCAGCAACTCCTGCTCCACAATGGCTGCAGTGCGGATGGTGTCGAAACCAAGTTCCGGATGTGCGTGAATATCGCGCCGGATGGCGATGAGGTGCGCCTGCATGCTTTCACTTCTGGCGCTGATATCCCTGGCTAAAAGAATTTTATGATCGGTCATGGTGGTAATACGGTTATGCAGGCTGTCGCCTGGCCGTTATGGCATTTTTATGAAATTCAGCGTTTTATTTATTCACAGCCCTCAGCAGATTGCAACGCACAATTCCTTCCCTTAATTGCTGAATTTGCGTGATATTTTTCTAAAACCCTGCCTGGGCAGGATAAACCTTATAAAATGCATGCTCAGTCAGTTATAACATTCATAATTCGCAGGCGATCATCAGTTTTACTGATTTTGTTATTGAACATAAAAGCATCGCGTTGCTCAGCCATCAATCTTTGCTCTGCTCCGCCTGACTGAGTAGCCACGCACGAACCGCACTCACCGTTGCCTGCTCACGCGGACGACGCGGAGCCACCAGATACCAGCCGGCATCAACGGGCATCTCACGATGCCAGGCGGGAACCAGCCGACCGCTGGCCAGATCGTTCTGCACAAAATGCGGGCTGGTCAGAGCGATACCCTGACCACTCAGCGCCGCTTCCAGCGCCAGCGCGGTCTGGTTGAAGCGCAGATGATGCTGATGCTGCAGCGACTGGCCGGGGAACATAAACGCCAGGAACGCTGGCCACAGGTGATGGCCATCGTGCAGCAGCGGATAGCGCAGGCAATTTTCTGGCTGCGCCGCATCGCCGTGTTGTGCCAGCAGCGCCGGGCTGACCACCGCCAGCACCGTCTGGCTAAACAGCAGCGTGGCCTCCAGCCCGCTACCAAACGGCGGCCGGCCATAGCGCACAGCCAGATCGACGCCTTCATGGTGAAACTGCACCAGCCGTTCAGAGGCCAGCACGCGCAGGTCGATATCCGGCCAGGCCGCGGTAAATGCCGGTAAACGCGGCAGCATCCAGCGGCTGGCAAAGGTCGGCGTTACGCTCAGCGTCAGGCGATCCGGCTCCGGGCGCAGCGTGCGCGTCGCCTCATCAATCAGCTCAAATGCCTGGCGAATGTGCACCGCATAGCCTGCACCGGCAGCGGTCAGCGCCAGCGAACGCGGCAACCGATCGAACAGTTTCAGGCCAAGGCTGGCCTCCAGGCCGCGAATATGCTGCGCCACCGCACCCTGCGTCACGCCGAGCTCTTCAGCGGCGAGGCGAAAATTAAGGTGCCGCGTCACGGCTTCAAATACCCGTAGCGCATTCAGCGACGGTAATGCCTGAAAGCCCTGATTCATCCTGTAGTTTTCCTATCGTCAATTGCCAGCTGAGCTGACTCTCTGCGGCATCTCCCGGCCATTATACTGGCATGACAGGATATTTAATTGATGAGGTTACTCACATGACAGTAGAAAAAGTTGCGGTGATTGTCGCAGGTGGCAGCGGTATGGGCGCAGCGGCAGCGGAGAAGCTGGCCAGCGAGGGTTTCAGGGTCGCGATTCTTTCCTCCTCCGGCAAAGGCGAGCTGCTGGCGAATCGTCTGGGCGGGCTCGGCATTACCGGTTCGAATCAGTCAGTAGACGATTTGCAGCAATTGATTGATGCCACACTGGCGCGCTGGGGACGTATCGACGTGCTGGTTAACAGTGCCGGTCACGGTCCGCGCGCGCCGATCCTTGAATTAAGCGATGATGCGTGGCAGCAGGGAATGGAAACCTACTTCCTCAACGTGGTGCGCGCTGTACGCCTGGTCACGCCGATCATGCAGCAGCAGGGTGGCGGCAGTATCATTAATATCTCATCGGCATGGACGTTTGAACCCACCGACATGTTCCCGACCTCGGCCGTGTTCCGTGCCGGTCTGGCTTCTTTCAGTAAAATCTTTGCCGACACCTACGCAGCTGAGAATATTCGTATCAATAACGTCCTGCCAGGCTGGATTGATAGCCTGCCGAAAACGGATGAACGGCGCGACAGCGTGCCCATGCAGCGCTATGGCACGGCTGCAGAAGTGGCGGCTACCATTGCGTTTCTTGCTTCGCCCGGCGCGGCTTATATCACCGGGCAAAATATTCGCGTGGACGGCGGCGTCACGCGCAGCGTGTAACCGGCTTTGCTGTGCCTGATGGTCACAGCGGCATCTGATGTCCGCTGTGGGTATTGCCTGCCTGCTAAGGAATTTCTCAGCCTGTTTTCAAGACTGGTCTTGTCGTTTCGCGGCCTTATAACACGTCAGAATGTGCTTATTCGCTGACAGAATTTTCTGTTCTCAGCTGCCGGATATTCCCTGTAAAACTTTCTGATTTGAGGTCGCTATGCCACTGCTTCTTCGTATGCGTCTGCACACGGTGCTGACTCCCGAACGCCATCTGATCTGGCGTTTCCTGCTAACAGGTTGTGCATTTTTCTGGATTCTGCTGGTGGTTGCCGTGATGGGGCTGCGCTGAACAGTTGCTGGCTGTTGTGAGGGATGATTATGGTATTAATGTTATCGCCGCGCCTCAGTGCGCTGCTGAGTTTTTCCCGCCGGTTACTGTGCCAGCTGGCACTGGCTGCCAGCCTGCTGTTCTGGATTGGCGTAGTGGCAGCAATCTTCATCGCGTACTGACCTAATGTGCCTGTAGCCGCGCGGATAATTGTTCCGGCGGCAGCAGCGCAAAGGCGCGTTTCATCACCCGCGCCTCGTCAGCCGGGGTGCGACCAAACATCCGCTTAAACTCCCGGTTAAACTGTGAATCACTTTCGTAACCGACACGTGCGGCGGCACCGGCGGCGGTGAGATTATCGCGAATCATCATCAAACGCGCCTGATGCAGCCGCAGCGACTTGAGATACTGGATCGGCGAGGTCTGCGTGACGCTTTTGAAATGCAGATGGAAGCGCGGAACGCTCATGCCCGCTTCGCTGGCCAGATGCGGCACATCCAGCGGCTGCTGCCAGTCAGCATGAATACGCTGCAATGCCCGCGCGATGCGGCCAAAATGCCCCTGATAGGTCAGCGCTGCGCGCACCGCACCGCCCTGCTCACCCAGCAACACACGAAAGCAAATCTCTTCTACCCGTGCTGGGCCTAAAACCTGCGCTTCCAGCGGATCGCTCAGCGCCTGCAACAGGCGCAGCGTGCTGTCCGCCAGCGTCTCATTTACCGGCGTCGAAATAATGCTGGCTGGTGTCTCCGCCAGCGGAATGTCTGCCGCTGCGACCTGCGTCACCAGCCGTGCCAGCGTGGCCGCATCCAGACGGATAGCCAGTCCCAGCAACGGTTCGGCGGAGGTCGCTTCAGTCTCAGCGGAGAACGGCAGCGGCACCGACAACACCCGATAGTGCTGTGCGTCGTAGCGATACATTTTGTCGGCAAGAAACGCCCGCTTCGAGCCCTGACAGATAATGATGATGCTCGGCTCATAAAGAACCGGCGTGCGCGCCCACTGCCGGTCGGCACGCATAAAGCGCACGCTGTCGAGCAGTGAAGCAGTATAACCTTCCTGCGGTGCCAGCTGGCGCAGCAGCGCGCAGGTCTGCTGTTGTACGGTTTGCGACATAACGGGTTTCCGGTGAGAGGTTCAGGCAAAGCATAGCCAGGTTTCTTCCCTGCTCACAACGGTGACGAGAGAATCAGGCAATGATACGCCACAATCCGGTCTGTTCGCTTTAGCCGGCGTTTTCCACAATAGCCTCGTCAACCAACACGAGGAAACCATCATGGCTCATTCTAATGCGAAAGTGATTATTCTGACCGGCGCCAGCAGCGGCATCGGCGAAGCGATAGCGCGTCTGCTGGCCAGTCAGGGGCATAAACTGGTGCTCGGCGCGCGCCGTACCGATCGGCTGGCGATACTGTGTGATGAACTGCGTGCCAGCGGCGCGCAACTGGATTATCTGGCCACCGACGTAACGCAGCGAGCCGATACGCAGCAGCTGGCCGATTTTGCCCGCGATAAATATGGTCGGGTTGATGTAATGATCAACAATGCCGGCGTTATGCCGCTGTCGCCGCTCAGTTCGCTGAAGGTGGATGAATGGGATCGTATGCTCGACGTCAACGTGCGTGGCGTACTGTACGGCATCGCTGCCGTGCTGCCAGTCATGGAATCGCAGCAAAGCGGCCATATCATCAATATCGCCTCGATTGGTGCGCTGGCGGTATCGCCGACGGCAGCGGTGTATTGCGCCACAAAATTCGCCGTTCGCGCCATTTCGGATGGCCTGCGTCAGGAATCGCGCCAGCTGCGGGTGACGGTCATTAATCCCGGCGTGGTGGAATCGGAACTGGCGGACACCATCACTGACGAGACCGCACGCGTGGCCATGCAGAGCTATCGTCAGATTGCGTTAAAACCCGAAGCCATTGCGCAGGCGGTGAGCTGGGCCATTAATCAGCCTGGCGAAGTTGATGTCAATGAGATCACGGTGCGCCCTACTGCCAGCGCGCATTGAGGCTAATGGAGCGTGGCGATTTCAGGCTGAAATCGCCCTGGCCTGCGCGTCTGGTGACAGCGCGCGCAGGCCATCACGCTTACAGCCAGCCCGCTTTTTTCAGCCGCCACCACATAACGAAACAGATCACCAGCGTGACCGCCAGCGCCGCCGGATAGCCAAAGTGGCTGTGCAGCTCTGGCATGTCAGAGAAGTTCATACCGTACATACTGAAGATGATGGTCGGCACAATCAGGATTGCCCCCCAGCCGGCCAGCTTTTTATTCACCTCACTCTGCTGTACCGAGACCAGCGCCAGATTCACCTGCATGGCGCTGGCCAGCGTTTCACGCATGTCTTCGGCATCAATCATGACGTGGTGCGCGTGATCCTGCACATCGCGCAGATAGGCGCGCAGATTTTTCGGGATGATATCTTCATGGAAGCGCACCAGCTGCGGGCAGATCTCTGTCACCGGCATCGCCGCATTGCGCAACGACAGCAGCTGACGCCGCAAGTGGTAGACATTCTCCAGCGTGACGCTGTCAAAGCGGGTGGTGAACATGCCGTCTTCCAGGTCAGCAATACGTTCACTCAGCGATTCGGTGATTTTGCTGTAGTTATCGACGATAAAATCGAGGATGCAGTAGAGCGCATAGCCGGGTCCCTGGCACAGCATGGCATGATTTTTTTCGGCTTTAGCGCGGATCGCTTTATAGCCCTCAACCGAACCGTGACGCACGGTAATCAGAAAATTTTTGCCGAGGAAAAAGTGGGTTTCGCCAAAGCTGATGCGCTGGCGATCTTCCATGTGTGCGGTTTTCACCACGATAAATACCGATTCGCCGTACTGCTCAATCTTAGGCCGCTGATGCGCCACCAGCGCATCCTCAATCGCCAGCTCATGCAGGCTAAACTCCTCCTGCAGCGTTTGCATGAACGCCGGATCGGGTTGATACAGGCCAAGCCAGACGAACGATTTTTCCTCTTTCAGCACTTCGCTGATTTGATCGACTTCGACATGCTCTTCGCGTTTGCCGTGGCGATACACCACGCAGTTAATCACCATTTTCGCGTTGTCCTTGTTGTACTCACTATCCCTAATCATAGCTGCAAAGCAGGTGCCAGTGCGCCGTCATCTTTGCGCCGGTCGTCTCGCCGCCGCTTACGGTACGCCAAAATAGCGCAGCAGCGCCGTCATCACCGCCGCACCGATGATTACCAGGATCAATGGCGCGCGACGCCAGGCGAGAAACACCGCGAACAACACGCCGGTCAGTCGCGCAACGCCGGCGAAATCGGTGCCCTCAAACAGCGCGGTGGTGACAGCGACAGCCAGCAGCAGCACCGTTGCCGCGTCGGACAGCATGTTGCGCACCCGTTCCGACATGTGCATCCGGCTGCCCAGCCGGTAACCGGCAAAGCGAATCGCATACGTGCCTGCAGCCAGCAGCGCGATGCCGGCAATCACTAAACTATTTTGCATCTTTGCGCTCCCGCCAGCTCAGCAAACCGAGTAAAGAAAACAGCACCGGCATACCGGCTGGCACAAAAGGCGTTGCCAGCACGGAAAGTAGCGCCCCGAGGGTGGCCGGAATGCGCGTGCGACGCTGGCGCAGCGCCGGGAAAATCAGCGCGATCAGGATGGCCGGAAACACCGCGTCCAGGCCAATCGCCGACACATCAGGAATAAAGCGTCCAATCACCGCACCGGCAATCACCGTGAGCGGCCAGATGGCAAAAATACCCAGTCCGCAAACCCAGTAAGCCGCCCGACGCTGCGCCAGCTTCGGCTGTGAAATACCGAACACCACGCTCTCGTCATTCATGATATGGCAGCCCAGCAGACTGCGTCCGCCCTGCCCGACCAGGTCTTTCACCGCAATGCCAAACGGCAGATGACGTGCGTTGACCAGTAAACCGGCTGCGGCAGCGGTTAGCGGACTGCCGCCGCCTGCCACGATGCCGATAAATAAAAACTCGGATGCCCCCGCCAGCACCAGCGTCGAGAGCGCAATCGGCACCCAGAGCGGAAAGCCGTCGGCAGCGGCGAGAGAACCATAGGAAAGGCCAACGATGCCGTCGGCCAGACAAACAAGGAAGATCGCTTTCAATACGCCGCGATCAAGCGGTACGGCACCCAGACGCATCACAATTTGATCTCATAACGAACAAGAAAGACGTTATAATGAACGCACCGTACGTGTTTTACAAGATGAACAAAACGTTCGATATAAAGAACAGGAGTAATTGTGACCCCGCCCATTGCTATCATTGCCGCCGGACTGGTGCGCGAACGCCAGCGTGCCGGACTTTCGCTGACAGAAGTGGCGCGCCGCGCTGGCATCGCCAAGTCAACGCTGTCGCAACTGGAGGCAGGCAACGGTAACCCCAGCATTGAGACGTTATGGTCACTGTGTGTGGCGCTGAATATTCCCTTTGCACGGCTGATGGAGCCGGAAGTGAAAAAGATGCAGGTGATTCGGCGTGGCGAAGGCATGGTGGTGTCAGCAGAGTTAGCAGACTTTCAGGCCGCGCTACTGGCCAGCTGTCCGCCGGGCGGCCGCCGCGATCTGTATCTGATCACCAGCCAGCCCGGCGCACCGCGCGCCTCTAAACCGCATCCACCGGGTTCAGTCGAACACATCATCCTGGCACGCGGCCGCGCGCGGGTTGGCCTGATGGAAGCGCCGGTCGAACTGTTCCCGGGCGATTATATTTGTTATCCCGCCGATGAACCGCACATCTTTGAGGCGCTCGAAGCAAACACCATGGCGGTACAGTTGTCAGAGCAGAATTAAAGAAATTTCGCTGCGCCTGACTATCACAATTTCCTATGACTAATTCGGATGATTGCGCTGCGGCGCGGTGGCATGCTGTCAGCATCATTGGCAGAACAGCAGGAACATATGGACATTATTCCCGCGCAGCCGCATCACGCGGCGGCGATACAGAAGATTTACGCCTGGCACGTGCTGCACGGCACCGCAACATTCGAAACGGAACCGCCGGCGGAGAGTGAAATGCTGCGGCGCATTAATGACGTGCATGAGCGCGGCGGTTACTGGCTGGTGGCTGAGGAGCAGGATCAGGTGCTGGGTTACTGCTATCTCGCGCCGTATCGTCCGCGTTATGCCTACCGCTTCACGCTGGAAGACTCTATCTATCTCGACCCGCAGCAAACCGGACGCGGCATCGGTAAGGCGCTGCTGCAAAAAGCGGTGGCGCTGGCCGAAGCCGCTGGCTTTCGCCAGATCATCGCGATTATCGGTGACAGCGCCAACCAGGGCTCGCTGGGAGTACACCGGGCGCTCGGTTTTGAGCACACCGGCGTGATGAAATCGGTGGGTTACAAACATGGCCGCTGGCTGGACACCGTGGTAATGCAGCGGAGTCTCGGGCCGGGTGACAGCCAGCCGCCCGATCGCTAAGCCGCTTCCATGGCGATCACCCGATGCGTGCCTTTCTCCAGCAGATCGCGGTCATGACTCACCAGCAGCACCGCGCACTGCTGCTCACGCGCCAGTTCCACGATCAACTGCCATGTTTGCTGCTGCACCAGCGGATCGAGGCGTGACGTCGGCTCATCGGCAAACAGAAATACCGGCCGCAGCAGCATCACCCGCAGCAGCGCGAAGCGCTGCAGTTCGCCGCCGGAGAGCGCCTCTGGTCGCCGCGTCAGCAGCGCGGGATGCAAGGCCAGCCGCGTCATGAGCGCATCGCGCTGTGCCGGCGGGAGAGCGTGACGCCGCAGCACATCGTTGATGCTTTGCCCCAACGTGCGCTGTTGCGGAAACAGCGCGGAAGGATCCTGATAGATTTTCTGATATTTCAGCGCATCCGCATCAGCGTGGTGCGTTACGCGGCCCTGCTGCGGCGCGAGCAACCCCAACAGCACGTCGCCGAAGCTGCTTTTGCCGCTGCCGCTGGCACCGTGCAGGCCAACGATTTCACCGGCGTGCAGCGTGAAATCGCGTGGCACACCCAGCCTTTTGCCCCCGCGCGCCAGCACAATGTCATGGGCGCTGATCACCGGCCTGGCACCGATCACCGTTTGTTGTCGGGCGGGCCAGACGGCCGGATCGGCAGCCAGCAGCGCGCGCGTGTAAGGCTGCTGCGGTGACTGCAACACCTGCTGCGCCGGGCCCTGTTCAATCACGCTGCCTTTATGTATCACCAGCACGTCGCCACCCAGCTGGCGTGCCAGGGCGATGTCGTGGGTGATGGTTAACAGCATGCCGCCATCGGCCACTTCACGCTGTAACAGCTGGCTGACTTCATCGCGGCGCGCCACATCCAGCCCTTTGGTTGGCTCATCGGCAATCAGAACCTGCGCGCCACCGGCACGGGCTGCCGCAAACGCGGCGCGCTGTGCCATGCCGCCGGAAAGCTGCCACGGATAACGCCGTGTCGCCGCGGCCAGGCCAAGCTGCTGCAGATCCTGCTGCGCCGCTGCAGCGCTGGCGGCGGTTGGCAAACCGCGCACGAAGCGATGCCCTTCCGCCACCTGTTGCTGAATCGCCATGGTCGGATCGAGCGATAGCCACGGCTCCTGTGGCAGCGAAGCCAGCGTATTGCCCCACAGCCGACGCAGCTGCGCCGTATCCTGCGGCAGCTGATAGCGTCTGCCGTTGATCATCACCTCACCGCTGGCCAGCAGCGATGGCGGCAATATCCCCATGATCGCCTGCGCCAGCAGACTTTTCCCCGATCCGGTTTCGCCGAGCAGCGTCAGCGGCTGACCGGGTTGTAGCCGCACATCCACCGGCTCAACCAGTGTTTCAGTCGCTGTGGCAACGCTCAGCCCGGTGATCTGTAATCCCTTCATCATCGCTCCTTTTTCATCAGCAGATTGAGGCTGATCAACAGTAAAAACAGTGCGGCTACCGGCTGCATCAGCAGCCACGGCGCTTCCCACGCAAACGGCAGCAGTTCGGTCATCATCAGGCCCAGCTCCGGCGTGGGCGGACGCACGCCAACGCTGATAAAACCGAGCGCCGACACCGCCATGATGGCGCTGCTGAAAGAGAACAAGGTTAGCGTCAGCAGCACCGGTGCCAGCGCAGGCCACAGATGATGACGAAAACGATACCAGGCAGAGAACCCGAGCAGTTTGCTGGCCTGCATACCGGGCGCCTGCACAATTGGCCGCAGCGTGGCACGCGTGACGCGGAAAAATTCCACCCACAGCACCAGCGAAATGCCCAGCCACAGCATCTGGGGCGCGTCTGGCGCAATGGCGGCCAGTAGCAGTACCAGCAGCAATCCCGGCAGCGCGAGGCACATATCGCCAACGATGCTCAGCAATCGCTCAGGCCAGCCACCGTACAGTGCACTGAGCACACCGGTGAACACGCCCGCTATCAGCGCACTGATCACGCACAGGGCTGCCAGCCCGAGTGACAGGCGCAGCGCGGCGCTGAGGCGCGTTAACATATCGCGACCGAGATGGTCGAAACCGAGCAAATGGCTGCGGTTCGGCGTCTGCAGCATCTGCAGCAAATCCTGCTGTAGCGGATCGCCGTGCTGAATCAGCGGCAGCACAAACGCGTAAGCCAGCAGCGCCGCCAGCAGTAGCAGACCCACCCAGCGTGAAAGCGTCATCTTCATGCGCGCGCCCCCGGGGATCGAGCAGATGACAACCGGCATCCACCAGCATGTTCAGCAGGACAAACAGCAGGCCGAGCGTCATGGCGCTGGCCTGAATCACCGGTACGTCACGCGCAAAAATGGCGTGCACCAGAGCGTGACCGATTCCCGGCCACGCAAACAGGGTTTCCACCACCACCACGCCTTCCACCAGCCAGACAAACTGCATGCCAAACCATGTCAGCACCGGCGCGCTCAGATTACGCAGGCCGTGACGCAACAGCAGGCGCGCGGGTGCCAGTCCTTTTTGCGCTCCCCAGCGATAGTAGCCGGACGACACCACCTGCCAGGTGGCTTCGCGCACCACGCGCACGCCGACGGCCGTCAGCGACAGTGCCAGCGTCAGTGCCGGCAACAGGAAATGGCGCAGCTCGCCGTGACCGGCGCTCGGCAGCCAGTCGAGTTGCAGCGCGAACAGCAGGATCAGCAACATGCCGAGTGCAAAATGCGGCACCGATTTCAGCAAGGCGGTCAGCCAGAACAGCGCACGGTCAAGCCGGCCGTTGGCGTGGCAACCGGCCCAGATGCCGAGCGGCAGCGTCAGCAGTAACGCCAGCAGCAGCGAGACGCCCGCCAGCGCCAGCGTCTGGCCCAGCTGCCAGCGCAGCTCATCCATCACCGGCTCACCGGAAACCAGCGAGCGGCCAAAATTAAACTGCAGAAGATCGAAGAGCCAGTGCAGCAGCGCACTGCCGCCGCTAAGCGCTCCATCCAGCTCCTGCTGTACCCGCGCCACCGCTTCGGCATCGACGCGATCGTAACCATAGCGCCCCGAGGCGATGCGCCACGCCATGTCGCCCGGCAGCGCCTGCACCAGCAGCCAGGTCAGTAATCCTACCGCCAGCACCACAAACAGCGCCTGCGCCATGCGCCAGCTGAGTTGTTTAATCATGGCTCCCCCAGTGCATCTGGCGCAGGCCGAAGTGGCGTTCAAACGGATCGAGTTTGACGCCCTGCAGCTGGCTGTTAACCGCCGCCGACTGCTGATACCAGGCCAGCGGAATCACCGGCAGATCCTGTTGCAGCGCACGGGTGATGACGCTGCGCGCCCCGGCGCGGGCTGCGCCATCGGTGGATTGCGTCAGCGTGTGGAGCGCCGCGTCGAAGCCTGCCGCATGCCAGTTCATCGCCCCCCAGTCACCGCCGTGGGTGCCATAATCCTGCAGCAGCGTTCCGGTCGGATCGGGCGTCAGGGCAAAGTTGCGCGCAAACAGCGCCAGCTGCAGACGGTTATTGTGGTGCTGCGCCGGGATCTCGCTGGCGTTGGTCGCGTTGATTCGCACGTCTATGCCGACCTGACGCAGCTGCTGCTGAATCACCATCGCCATCAGCGGCAGCTCAGGGCGATCGGGATAGGTCAGCAGCGTCAGGCTGAAGCGCTGGCCGTTGCGCGTCAGTACGCCATCCGCGCCGCGTTGCCAGCCGGCCGACTGTAATAACTGAGCAGCCTGCTGCGGCTGATAGTGCAGCGGCGTGAGTGCCGGGTTGTGCCACTCTGCCATGTTAGGGGGAAACAGCTGGCTGGCTGCGCCCGGATAACGCAGCACCGCCTGCGCCAGCGCGTTACGATCGATCGCCATGCTGATCGCCTCACGTACCGGCTGTTCCGCCAGCAGCGGATCGGCCAGATTAAGCTTCAGCATCAACGTGCGCGGCACCGGAATCGCCGGGATGTGCAGCGACGCTTTGCGTGCCAGCCGCTGCCGGCTGGCGGCATCAAGGTTAAACACGTAATCTGCATCACCGCTCTCTGCCAGCAGCGCTCGGGTTTCCGCGCGGCCGGTCGCCAGATAGCTGGCGGCGGCAATCGCCGGTTTCTCGCCCCAGTAATCCGCGAAGCGCGCCACCGTCAGCGACTGCGGCGGCTGGAAGGAGGTAAGCTTAAACGGTCCGCTGCCAATAATGCGCGTGATGTTGCCCTGCGCATCCCAGCTGGCCAGTGCGAGGATTTGCGAGCGGCTTTCCGCCAGGACTGACAGCAGCGGCGTGAAGGGTTCACGCAGCGTGATGGTGACAAGCTGCCCTGCCCCGCTGATGTCGGCGATTGGCGTTTTGTCCAGTAAGCCCGCTTTGCCGCGTGCGGTATTGAGTGATTTCACCACGGCAACCGCATCCAGCAGCGAGCCATCGTGAAAATGCACGCCGTCGCGCAGCTGGAACTGCCAGCGCAGCCCATCGTCAGAGACCTGCCAGCGCTGCGCCAGCGCCGCCACTGGTTCACCGCGTTCGTTCACTTCTACCAGCGTTTCAACCACATCCATGCGCAACAGAATGTCGCCGGAGAGCGCCGGATCGCTGCCTTTAATTTCAAACGGTGCGGCAATCCGCACCGGTTTTTCGGGGGTGGTCGCCGCCACAACGACGCAGGAAGCCAGGCCGAGCGCCGCAGCGATCAGCAAATTTTGCATTGATTTCATTAAATTTTCCGAATAAACCGTTACACTATCATCGAATAAATTACGTTATAACATAACAATTCACACTTTAACACACGGCGTTTGCAGGGAATTCGTCAGCCGCTTGTTGCCTTTTAACCTTCGCGACAGGTTAACGCTGCGCGCGGCAGCGTGGCTGAGGTATGCTTGAGAAGAACTCTAACCCGTGAGGAAACGCCGTTATGCCAGAGATTGTCGTTTATGCTGCGGAAGGCCGTAGCGTTGAGCAGAAGAAAAAATTACTCAAAGCCATCACCCAGGCGGTGGTGGATTCGTTTGAGATCGATGCTGATGTGGTCACCGTGTCGATTATCGAAACGCCGAAGCATCATAAATCCAAGGGCGGCGTGCCGTTCGACGAACGTTAAGATCAGCCCGGTTCAGGCGTACTGAATATTCATGGTGCCGCGCTCGCTGCGGTTGACGATGGCCTCGACCTGCCACGTCCGCTGAATCAGGGCAGGCGTCAGCACGGCGGCGGGCTCACCGCTCGCCACTACTTGCCCGTGCTGCAGCACCACCAGATGCTGGCAAAATTTTGCCGCCAGATTCAGGTCGTGCAGGGCCACAATCACCGTGACCGGCAGTGCGGCAATCAGCCGCATTAGCTCAAGCTGAAACTGAATATCCAGATGGTTAATCGGCTCATCCAGCAACAGGATATCCGGTTGCTGCGCAAGCGCACGCGCGATCTGGCAGCGCTGGCGTTCGCCACCGGACAGCCGCTGCCACGACCGCCCGGCCAGCGCATCCAGTTTCATCAGCGACAGCGCGTGCTGCACCGCCGTTTCATCTGCCGTCCGCCACGGGCTGAACGCGTTGCGATGCGGCGCCCGCCCCAGACGCACGATGTCGCTGACGCACATCTCAGCTTCCATTTCGGCATGCTGCGGCACGAAGGCCAGCGTACGGGCACGCTGCCGCCGGCTGAGTTGGTTCAGCCGCGTGCCGCCCATTTCCAGCCCGTTATAAGCACAGGGCTGAACGCCCGCCAGCGCACGGATGAGCGTCGATTTGCCCGAGCCATTAGGGCCGAGCAACCCGACCGTTTGTCCCCGCTGCGCCGCAAAACTGATGTCAGATAACACGCTGCGCGCCTGTAGCGTCACGCTCAGTTTATCCACCGCGACATACTTCATGATTTCTCCCGGTTGCGATACAGAATCAGGGCGAACACCGGGGCGCCGACTAACGCCGTCACCACGCCTATTGGCAGCACCTGATGGGTGATTAACGTGCGCGATACCAGGTCGGCAATCACCATGAAATGGCAGCCGCCCAGGAATGCGAGCGGAATCGTCACCAGATGACGCGGCCCGGCAATCATGCGGGTGATATGCGGGATCACCAGCCCGACAAAACCGACCGCACCAATCGCGCTGACAATCACCGCCGTCACTAACGCAGTGGTCAGCAGTAATACGATGCGCACCGCTGAAACCTGCGTGCCGAGTGTCGCGGAGACTTCCGCGCCAAATGAGAAGGTATCCAGCGCGCGCGCTTGGTAGAGCACAGTCAGCAGACCGGCGAGGGTTACGGCAAAACACAGTAATGCATCTGCCCAGCGTACACCGCTCAGGCTGCCGAGCAGCCAGAACATCACGCCGCGCGACTGCTCTGCATTGGCCGCCGTGCTGACAATGTAAGCGGTCAGCGCATTAAATAATTGCGTCCCGGCAATACCGGCCAGAATGATGCGCGCGGTGTTTTCCCGCATGCCGCCGGAGAGCAGAACAATCAGCATAAATGCAAGACAGGCACCGCCAAACGCGCCGGCACCGGTGGTGATGGCCCCGCCGCCGATGCCAAGCAGCATCACGCACACCGCGCCGGTTGATGCGCCGGCGGAAATCCCCAGCAGATAAGGGTCGGCCAGCGAATTGCGCAGCAACGACTGCAACACCAGCCCACACAGTGCCAGCCCGCCGCCGCTGCTCGCCGCCATCAGCGCGCGGCTCATGCGGTATTGCCAGACGATGCCGGCTTCCAGCGCCGGCAGGTCGTAATGCGTGATGCCAAGACCATTGGTGATGGCCTGCGCGGTCAGGGTAAAGCTGATCGCGACATCACCGGTCGCCGCGGCCAGCATCATCATCACCGGCAGGCTGAGCGCGCCCGCAGCAATCAGCAGGCCGGTGCGCCAGTAACAGACAGCGTGAGCGCTCATCGGGCAGGTGCGAAAGCAGCGATCTGCTGACCGATCAGCTCCACGGCCTCTACGTTGCGCAACGAGGGATTCAGTGACATGGCCGGTACCACCACAATGTGGCCGTTTTTCACCGCTGGCATTTCACGCGTCACCGGATCGCTTTGCAGAAAGTGTTTTTTAACCGCGACGTCATCGGCGGGATAGAGCCGCCGCGCCATGCTGGCAATAACGATGATGTCCGGCTGCGCGGAGACGATGTGTTCCCAGGTAACCGCCGGCCACTCTTCGTCTGAAGCGATAATGTTAGTCAGACCGAGCGTCTGGCTGATCCAGCCCGGCGCCCCTTTATTGCCGGCGACCCAGGGATCGCCTTTCAGGCGCGGGCTGGAAAACCAGTAAACCACCTTCAGCGGCGCTGACGGCGATTTGTGCAGCTGCTGCTGAACCTGTGCTATACGAGCGGCCAGCTGCTGTTTGAGCGCATCGCCACGCGCCGGCACATCAAAAATGCGCGCCAGCGCGCTGATTTCCGCAAAGATCACCTCGATCCCATACGGTGTGGTACGTGCACCATCGCTATTGGACGTGGTGGTGACGGCTTTGCCGATGCAGTCGGCAGGCGAAATCCAGGTTCGGATGCCGAGCTGTTCAAACTGTTCACGCGTGGCGACTTCACCCTGCGGCCCGACGTGCCAGCTGTACTGCGCCAGCACCAGTTCAGGGCGCTGCGCCACCACCGCTTCAAAGCCTGGGGCGTTATCGGCCAGCCGTTTAAGCTGGCTGCCCTGCCCTTGCAAATCGGCGGGCAGCGCGCCAAACCACACCGAGGTTGCGGCAATTTTATCTGCCAGACCGAGCGCCAGCAGCAGTTCCGTTTCATGCTGGCCAACGGTGACGACACGCGCAGGCGGATGAGCGAAGGTCTCCTGGACACCGCAGTTATCAACGGTGAACGGATAGTTACTGGCATTAGCATTGAATACAGGAAGCGACAGCAGCGCCGCAATAATCAGGGAGAGCGAGTTTTTCATTATGGTACTTTCATTGTTACGTTATAACATAACAATATGCATGACCAGGTGTGGACTGTCAATAAACAGGATTGGGCATACCGACCGGGACTGCGCGCATCATGAAGAGGATGACGTTAGGGTATGAGCAGGGCTGCAACAGCAGCCCGCCCAGTTCTGATAATTAAATCGGCTCTGATGATGTCATCGAATGAAGTAGTAGCTGAAACAGAGATTTTATTCAGGATGTTGTGCGGCTGGTTTTAAAGTCCGGGCCACATACCGCCATCAAGCCTTAAATTGGAACCCGTTATGTAACCCGACAACGGGCTGGCCAGAAAGGTGATGGCGTCCGCTATTTCTTTGAGCGTCCCTACGCGCGCCATGGGCACATTGGCATACAGGGGCAATACGGCCTGTTCAATATCTTCCCAGGGCGCGTCAGCTGAAAGCCCTGTATCTTTGGCCGTTTGACGAAACGCTTTTTCCAGGCTTGCACTATGAATAGTACCCGGTGAGAGAGTATTTACGGTTACGCCATCGTGTGCGACCGCTTTTGCCAGCGATGAGGTCATGGCAATAATCCCTGCTTTAGCAGCAGCATAATCCGGACGCCTGGCGGGAGGCATCAACGCTGCCAGGCTCGAAATATTAATGATTCTGCCCCACTTTTGTTCACGCATCCCAGGAAGAAAAAGATTAATGACACGTAAGGCTGAAAGGACATTTTTATCATACCCAGCCGCCCAGGTTTCTGGCAAAGAAGACGTCCAGTCCTCTGTGGGGCCGGAGCCACCCGCATTATTAATAACAATATCAACGGATTGTACAAGCGAACAGCCTTGCTGATAAAGCAGTTGAATATCTGCCTCACGGGTTAAATCTCCCGTTACTGCGTATGCTTGTCCACCTTGCTTTATGATATCGCTGGCGATATTTTCAGCTTTAGCTGGATCCCGGCCATGTATAATAACGCGGGTGCCCTCTGGCTACCGCTTCTCCAATACCTTTGGTGCTACCCGTTATCAGAGCACTTTTGCCGTCGAGTTTCAGATCCATTACTGTTCTCCAGAATACGTGAAAAATCTATTGGAAAATAAACTGATGAATGAATCAATTACGCACCTGAAAGTGCCTGTAGGCGATGAGGAGAAAACACGTTGTCTCGGACCAGAAGGTTCGGTCGCTTATGTCACGCAATGTTTAACTATTATTTCCGGCAGATGGACACTGCAGATTTTATTCAGATTATTTGCGGAGCCTGTGATGCGTCACTCGCAATTCATGAAGAGTATGTCGGAGATATCGCATAAAGTACTGACTCAACATCTGCGCAAGCTTGAACGTGATGGGCTGATAACCCGCACTGATTTTGGTGAACAGCCCCCGCGTGTTGAATACGCACTCACGCATATAGGCCATAATCTGATGCCCGTGCTGCTCTCAATGCGTGAATTCTCACGAGACAACCTGCCAAAACCGGGACAGGATTAATAGTGCAAAAAAAATTGCACTATTGGCAGCAGGGAAATAATCACGCATTCTCAGCAAGGTCGTCATCATGCAATTTAATGCCATTACTGATGAGGAGTATCAAACGTGATCCTGCTTTGCTTAAAATAGTCGGCCGACGAAATAATCCACGCCCAGAGCGGCATCATTTTCATCATCATTTCTTCGCCCGCGTCCGTGGCCGTATAGACGACACGCGGTACTTTTTCCTGATAATCACAACGGGAAATAAGGCCGTCACGCTCAAGCGTACGCAGTGTGCGCGTCAGCATTCGTTGTGTGACACCATGCAGTAAACGACCCATTTCTGCATGGCGCAACGGTCCATGGGTGACCAGAATATGCAATATACCCAGCGACCAGCGATTGCCGGCGTGTGAAAGAATTTCACGCTTTAATGTTTCATCATCGTGACTCAACGCCTCACAAAATTGTCTGGAAAACTGCAGCAGGGCTTCGCGATTAGGTTCCATCTCTCCTCCGGTATCACGGGTGTACCTGATTGAATCAGGGTTTGTCCGCTGTCAGGATGACGGATATAACCTAAGGAGACAAGCATGCTACCCGTTGATCAACATGTCGAAAATATTCTTATCCTCGGCGCAGGAGAATTAGGCATGGCGGTGTTAAACGCCATGGCTAAAAAAGTGCAGCAACATCCTCTGATCAAAATAAGTGTATTACTCAGAAGCGAGGCTGCGCATGCCACGTCCGGCCCACTTAAAACCCGGCTGGATGCGCTGCAAAAGCTAAATATCACCGTGGCGGAAGGCGACCTGCAGAAAAATAGCCTGAGCGAACTCTCAGCATTATTTCGCACTTATGATGCCATCATTAATTGCAGTGGTTTTGTCGGCGGGCCGGGAACGCAGCTCAGAATTACTCAGGCCGTGCTGAAGGCGGGTGTCGCCCGCTATTTTCCCTGGCAGTTTGGCGTGGATTATGACGTTATCGGCAAAGAGAGTGGGCAACCGGTGTGGGATGAGCAGCTTGAAGTGCGCCACCTGCTGCGCGCCCAAAGCAACACTGACTGGGTAATTGTTTCGACCGGTATTTTTACCAGCTATCTGTTTGAACCCGATTTTGGCGTGATCGATGCCGGGAATAAAACGGTTTATGCCCTCGGTGACTGGAACTATGCCCTGACACTCACCACGCCAGACGACATCGGGCAGCTGACAGCCGATATCTTCTTTCATCAGCCCGCTTTTCAGAACGACATTGTTTATATCGCTGGCGATACGCTGACTTACGCAGAGCTGGCTGACCTGATGCAATCTCACTGGCAAAGCGCGGTCAGGCGAGTATTACTTAGCCGGGAAAGGCTAAGGGAAGATGCAGAGCGTCATCCCCATGATACTGGCGCGGCCTACCGGCTGGCCTTTGCCCGTCCGGACGGTGTGGCATGGTCTAAACAGGAGACGTTTAACTACCGCGAGCACATTGCCACCACCAGCGCCGCTCAGTGGCTGACGAACCAGCCAGCGGAGTCCTGAGGATTTCAGGCGTAGCGGAATGTCCTCAGGCGCAACGCCTGGCCTGAGGGCTATCGGGCCCTTCGCCTGAAATCCCGGCGCTTTGACAAACCGGCAGGTTGCGTCAATACTTTCCCCCGCACCGCTATCCGCCAAAATCAGTACCAGTCTAAAACAGAAAACCCGAGCTCCACGCCTGCCCTATCGTTGCAGCCCTTCCCCAAGCATAGCTCATCTAATAAATTTAGGTGATTATATGTTTTTTAATTATTTTAATTGAAATTAATCATCTTCCTGCCGATAACGCCATTGCCATCAGGCAAAAGCGTGGACAACAACAACCAGGGAGATTCACCTTAATGAAAAAAATACGTGTTTTTTTGGAAGATATCAGAGTCAGCAGAAAACTCATGCTCGGGTTTGGTGTGCTGCTTATCCTCAGCATTGCTGTAGCTTCCTGTGGCATCAAAAATCTGCACGACATCGCGGAACGTGCGGAAAAACTCAGCCAGTTGAAAGGCATTAACGATCAGTTCGCGCAGGCTAAAGATGCCCGCCTGCAATACGTTAAAACCCACGATGAAAAATTCATTGCCGACAACGAATCGCGACTGCAGGCGATTGAGGGCAGTATCAACCAGCTGAAAACCTGGCAATGGGATAGCGCGCAGACCGCGCTGATTGCCTCTCTGCCAGCTGCGATGAACCTTTATCGTCAGCATCGTGCAGAAACGGTGAACGAAGTGCATAAGCGCCAGAGCATTCTGCAGGCGCTGCGCTTCAGTGACGAAACCACGGCGGTTGCCGCGCTGGCCAGAAACTACGTCAGCACACAGCAGGATACGGCAGCTGCGCTCAATGAAATCGCTAAATATCTGAATGGTATCAGTATTCGTGTAAAGCTGATGGCGCTGGACAACAGTGAAGAAAACCGTCTGGCTTTGTCAGGCTTTATAGCTGAAACGATTCAACTCATTGACCAGGCTCGACCACGCCTGAGCGCTGATGACAGCAACGCGCTGGATAAAATTGCCGTAACGCTGGCGGCCAGACGCGACAGCGTGCAGGACTACAACGCCTCCGCGGAAGAAGAAGTGGAAGCGACCCGCCAGCTTGCCATCGCGGGCCTGCATCTGACCAATACCAGTAATCAATTATTTACCCAGCAGCTGGCCGCCACGCACCAGGATATCGCCCGGGCAATTCTGTGGATGTCGCTGATCCTGGCGGCGGCTGTGGTAATCAGCATTCTGATTGCGGTGTTTATCACCCGGCAGATTACCCGTCCTTTAGCGGTAACACTGAACGTCGCGCGGCAGATTGCGCAGGGAGATTTGAGCGTACAGCTGCAAACTTCGCGTAAGGACGAACTGGGCGAGCTGATGCAGGCGGTCGGTGAGATGAGCAACGATCTGCGCGGCATCATTGGTAACATTCGCAGCGGCGTGATGCAGGTCAGCCACGCTTCCGCAGAAATTGCTGCAGGCAATAACGATCTTTCCGCCCGCACCGAGGAGCAGGCGGCCGCGCTGGAGCAGACGGCAGCCAGCATGGAGCAGTTAACCGCTACCGTGAAGCAGAACGTGGAAAACATTCATCACTCCAGCGAACTGGCGCGTGCCACTTCGGAGAAGGCTAATCAGGGCGGCTCGCTGGTCAAAGGCGTGGTTGAAACCATGGACCAGATCAGTGCCAGCTCCGGCAAAATCGCCGAAATCACCACCGTCATTAACAGCATTGCTTTCCAGACCAATATCCTGGCGTTAAACGCAGCAGTAGAAGCAGCGCGCGCCGGTGAGCAGGGACGCGGCTTTGCCGTGGTCGCCAGTGAGGTGCGCAGTCTGGCGCAGCGCAGCGCTCAGGCGGCCAAAGAGATCGAAACCCTGATTGGCGAATCGGTCGCGCGTATCAGCAGTGGTTCACAGCTGGTGGGTCAGGCCGGTAAAACCATGGATGAAATTGTACATTCCGTTGGCAACGTAACCAGCATCCTCGCCGAAATCGCGCAGGCATCCGATGAGCAGAATCGCGGCATTTCGCAGGTCGGCGTCGCTATCGTTCAGATGGACAGCGTGACGCAGCAGAACGCCGCGCTGGTGCAGGAATCATCGGCCGCCGCCAGCGCACTGCGCGATCAGGCATCGACACTGGAAGGCTCAGTCGCGCGTTTCGTGGTGCAGTAAGCGGATTTTCACTGACAGAGAGAGCGGGCGGGATGCCCGCTCTTGTCGGATCACGGCTCATCAGCGGGCTGCTGATCACAGCGAATCCGACTGCGGATGAAATAACGTTTGATGCGTTGTCCATACAACCCAACCGCCAGCCCGGTAATAATCAGTACCAGCGCCAGGATTTTCATCGGAGAAATAACTTCACCAAATATCATCATCGAACCGAGAATGCCGAATACCGGCACCAGCAGCGATAATGGCGCGACGGTGGAGACAGGATACTGTTTGAGCAATGAATTCCAGATCCAGTAGCCTAATAACGTATTGGGGTAGACCTGAAACAGAATGGATAATATCGCACGGGTATCCATATGGCTGATTAATGCGCTATAGCCCGCGCTGCCATTAATTAATCCGTCCAGCAGAAAAAGCGGAAGCGGCGAAAAGGCGATCGACCAGACCAGAAACGCGAATACCTGCTTCGTGCCGGCTTTTTTCATGATGATATTGGCAATACTCCAGGCTATGGCGCCTGCCAGCACCAGCAGCAACCCGGCAAACGTCACCGAGCCGTCGGTAATAAACACAATGCTCATCAATCCGCTGCACGCCAGCACAAAGCCAGCGATCTGATAGCGGCTGAGCTGTTCTTTAAACACATAACTGCCGAGCAGCAGAGTGAAAAAGGCACTGAACTGCAGCACCAGCGAGGCGATCCCCGCCGACAAGCCGGTTTTTATCCCCAGATTGACCAGGCCCCACAAGCCAATGCCGAATACCAGTCCGTAACCAATAAGGTAGCGCCACGGGACGTCAGGCTTTTTAATAAAGAAGAGCGCCGGGATGGCACACAGCGTAAAACGCAGCCCTGCCAGAATAAACGGATCGATGGCGTGCAGCCCTAATTTAATCACCGAAAAATTAATGCCCCAGATGGCGGTAATACCGATGGCCAGCAGCAGGTGTGATAATTTCATGATTGACGTGTTCCATACCAGAGAATAAGTGCGCAGGCACTGACCAGTGCCCCGCCGCCGCACACGGCATACCATCCCCAGTGCGCATAGAGTTGGGTGGCAGCAATAGCGCCTAGCGCGCTGCCTGCCGCATAAAAACACATATAGGCTCCGATAAGCCGGCTGGTGATAGCGGGTTTGCCGGCAATCAGCATGCTCTGGTTGATGACATGCACCGTCTGCACGGCGAAATCCAGCATGATCACGCCAATAACCAGCAAGAATAAAGAGGCCTGCGCGAAGGCGATGGGGAGCCACGAGAGCGTTAATAAAGCCAGTGCGCATCCGCTGGCGCGCTGCCCGATTCCCCTGTCAGCCCAGGCGCCACTTCTGGAAGCCGCCAGCGCTCCGGCTATTCCAGCCAGACCAAACAGCCCTGTTTGCGTATGGGAAAGCGACATGGCCGTGAGCGGCAAAACCATGGAACTCCACAACATGCTGAACGCGGCAAAAATCAGCAGAGCCAGCGCGCCGCGCTGACGCAACAAAGGCTCGGTGACGAAAAGACGCGGAACAGACCACAGCAGCCCGGCCACGGAAGTGGCTGTGTTCTGCGGACCGGCAGCAGGTATCACTTTCATCAGCAGCACGGTAATCAGCAGCATCAGCGCCGATGAGGTCATATACACCGCCCGCCAGCCGGCGATATCGGCGATGATGCCAGAGACCAGCCGCGCCAGCAGTATGCCCATCACGATGCCACTGGTGACGCTGCCTACCACCTTGCCACGCTGAGCCGGTGCCGAAAGGATAGCGCCCCACGCCACCACGGTTTGCGTCACCACCGCCATCACCCCCACCAGCAGCATCGCCACCAGCAGCGCCAGCAAACTCTCTGCTAACGCCGCCGCGATAAGGGCCAGCACCGACAGCAGCAGGTGCGTGACTACCAGCTTTTTGCGATCAAAGCGATCGCCGAGCGGCACCAGCAAGAACAATCCTATGGCATAACCCGCCTGCGTTGCCGTGATGACCAGGCCGATGGTGCCGGGCGAAACCTGCAGCGTTGCGGAGATGGATTCCAGCAATGGCTGGGCAGAATAGACATTGCCGACAGCCAGCGCGCAGGTCAGTGAGAACAGAAAAATGATGTGAGGCGACAGCACTGAGGTCGTCGCCGGCGAAAGAGGCGCCTCAGAGGTTGCAGGGGTATCACTGGTGCAAGTCATGTTGCATCCTTGTGTGGTTTTTTTTGAAACCGATTTATTCAATAAGTAGCAGCGGTAGTTTTTTTTTGCAACTTGTTTTGCTGAAGGCTAAGCTGCCGTCAGTAAATCAGCAGAGTGAGAGAGAAGATGGCCAAACAGGAAGCGCTCAGAACCAGCGAATGCCCGGTCGCCCGGACCGTGGAGGTGATTGGCGAACGCTGGTGTCTGATGATCATCCGTGAAGCGTTTGATGATGTGCGCCGCTTCAGTGATTTCCAGAAAAACCTTGGGCTGGCAAAAAATATCCTGGCGTCACGGCTGAAACTGCTGGTTGAGGTCGGCGTGCTTGAGAGTTGTCCGGCGTCAGATGGCAGCGCCTACAAGGAATATTTGCTGACCGAACGGGGACGAGCCGTTTTCCCAATCGTCGTGGCGATGCGCCAGTGGGGAGAGCGTTATCTGTTTGAAAAAGGCGAGACACACTCGGTTTTGCTGGATAACGCCAACGGTGAACCGTTAGCTGAACTGGCCGTGTATTCTGCCCGGGGAGAACGACTCGATCCCGCCGACTGTCATCGCCGGCGCGTCATAGCCGGTAATCGCGCCGAGCAGGCTTCGTCGATCGTGAAATAACCGGGGCTGAGGCGTCGCATCAAACCGATCCCGCTTGTTCAATCACCAGTACCCGGGCTACGCCCTGCGGATGTGCGACGTGTTCAGTGCCTTCGCTGGCATAAAAAATATCGCCGGTGGTTAATCGTTGGGTTCTCACTTCGCCCGCTTGTTTGTAGAACATGTCAACGCAACCATCCATAACGGCAAACACCTCTTGTCCATCATTGATATGCCATTTATAGGGTTGATCGGTCCAGTGCAGTTTAACGCTGGTGTTATCGAAGCTGGCAATATGCTGAGACTCCCAGGCTTTGGAACCCGTAAATTCTCTGCTGCTGTAAAAATTCATGTTTGCGTCCTGTGTGCTGCTGCGGTGATAGCTCACACATGAAATAGCAAAAGGCAGCGCCACGTACCAGATTCAGGGATTGGTTTGTCCTGATTTGGCACCAGCGCGTCCCGTTTTTGCTGCCGGGATGCCTGCTTAACGCACAATGCGTTCATTAAGCAGACTATTAAACCGGTGACCGGAGGGCATAACTGCGCGGCGGCGTTGCTGCCGTTCAGAAAGGAATGAAATGGCTGCGAATCACCGTGGTGGCGTCGGTAAAATGCACCACATCGGCCATGACTCTTTTGGTTTGTTCGGACTCCAGCGCCCGGTTGACATCCTGCTGACAGGCAAACGTGTAAACACCGATGGAGAGCCAGCCGCTGCGGTCTGAAGCGGGATAGAACGCTTCCGCCGAAATGAGCCCATAATCCTGCCAGCATGCCAGCGCCAGCGGCAGGTGCGTGTGGGTATAATAGTCGCGGTCAAAGCGATGGGTTTCATCGCCGACACATACCACCATCATCTGATGCATCCTTTTCTCCCGTTAACGCATGCCGCCTGACGCCACCATCACCTCGCCCGTCACCCATCCGGCATCGTCGGAAGCGAGATAAGCCACAATCGGCGCAATATCCTGCACCTGGCCAATACGGCCAAGCGGTGTCTGGCTTTCGTTCCAGCGCTGAAACTCCGATCCCATCGCGCCGGTGCTGTGCGTGCCTTCGGTTTCGATTAACCCCGGATTGACCGCGTTGACGCGGATGCCGCGCGGGCCGAGTTCGCGCGCCAGCACGCCGGTAATGGCATCAATCGCGCCTTTGCTGCCGCTGTAAATAGCGCTCTCCGCCAGAAATACCCGCGTCACGAATGAGCTGATATTGATAATGCTGCTGCCCTTGCCCAGATGTGGCACGGCGGCGCCTGTCACCAGCAGCGGCCCGAGCACATTGATGTCAAACTGCTTGCGATACAGCGCTTCGCTGCTCTCTTCAATCTTCGCAAACTGATACACACCGGCATTGTTCACCACAATATCCAGCCGGCCAAACTGCGCGAGGGTAGATTGAATGAGTGCCTCAACCTGCGGCTGATCGGTGACATCCGCTGCCAGCGCCACCGCCGTGCCACCGGCAGCCTCAATAGCGGCGACCACCTTATCCGCCCCGTTTTTATCGGCGGCATAGTTGACGACGATCTTTGCGCCGTCGGCGGCCAGCTGGCGGGCAATCGCCGCACCAATGCCTTTAGATGCGCCGGTTACGAGGGCGACTTTGTCCTGAAGCTTTTTCATGTTCTGCAATCCTCAATCAGTTCAGTCTGGATGGTGCCGTTATGGTGATAGCTACAAAGTTGTTTGAGAACTGCCATTTTTGTATATTCGACGTTCATTTTTGAACGGGAGCAAGCGCAATGGAATGGAGCGATGTACGGATCTTTCTGGCGGTGATGCGCAGCGGATCCTATGGCGAGGCCGCGCGCCGGCTCGGCGTCAGCCATCCGACCGTGGGTCGTCGCATTAAGGTGCTGGAAGCGCAGGCCCATCAGGCGCTGTTTCGCCGCACGCCGGATGGCCTGGTGTTAACCGATGCCGGTGACGCCGTGCTGGGCCTGGCAGAAAGTATGGAAAATGCTGCGCTGGCGATGGAGAGACGACTGGCGGGCAATCACCCGCGGCTGGAAGGCATTTTACGCATCTCCTGTGCCGAGTGGTTTGCCACCGCCGTGCTGGCGCCGGTACTGAGCGAGCTGACACAGCGCCATCCCGCTATCGTGCCGGAAATCATCGCCAGCTACCGTTTGCTCAATCTGTCGCGGCGCGACGCCGACGTGGCTTTTCGCATTGTGCCTTTTACCGAGCCGGATATCGTCCAGCGGCGCCTGATGAGCATGCCCTATGCGTTATACGGCACGCCTGAAAATGCCCGCGCATTGCAACACGATCCCGCATCAGTGGGGCTGATCCTGATGAATACCGCGCAAGCGCATTTTCCGGACGTCGTCTGGCTGCTCGATCAATTTCCACAGTCACGGCGGGCTTTTACCAGCACCAGCCGGGCGGTGCAGGCGCAGATGTGCCGGCGCGGCATGGGCGTGGCGGTGTTACCCCAGCCGCTGGGCGATGCCACCGCCGGACTGCAGCGGATTCCAACCCCACAGCCGCCGCCTTCGCGCGATGTCTGGGTAGGCTATCATCAGGATCTGCGGCACATGGACCGCCTGCGCGCCATGCTGGATATCGCCGATGCGCTGCTGATTGCGAAGTAACTGTCGCAGGGATTAGCGCAGCAATTCAGGCGGGCCGCAGACCCGGTAACGGCTCTATGCTGCGCAGCGCATTTTCCATCAGTCTGGCCAGCAGGTTTTGCGCATTCGGCTCAGTCTGGCTGCCACTTTTTTGTTCCAGCGTAACGCCCAGCGCGCCCAGCGGCGGCAAAACATTGCCAGCGCTCACCAGGTTAGCGGGCATGCCGACCCGCGTGCGCACGGTGATCCCCAGACCGGCCCGCACCGCCGCCCAGATGCCGCTCAGGCTAAGGCTGACAAACACGATTCGCCATGCAATGCCCGCCCGGTCCAGACTGTCGATGGCGCGCGAGCGCATCAGGCATGGATTATCAAACATCACCAGCGGCAGCGGTTCGCCCTGGCTTATCATCGCGCTGACGTCGCAGTCGGGGTGGGCGATCCACTCCAGCGGGAACTGGCCGATCAACACGCCTTTACGCTGCAGCGGTTGTGCCTGCCACAGCAGCGCCATATCAAGAGCATCGCTGTCCAGCGCTGCAAGCAGCTCCTGATTACGCGCCACGCGGGCGATGATCTGCAGCCCGGGATGGTGACGTGTAAATTCGCCCAGAATACCGGGCATCAGGGTGTCGCCAAAATCTTCCTGCATGCCAAGGCGCACTTCCCCCTGCAGCCCTACACCGCTGAAGGTGCACAGTGCTTCGTCGTTCAATGCCAGCAGACGACGGGCATAACCCATCATCACTTCCCCCTCACGGGTTAACGCCAGATGACGCCCGCTTTTCACCACCAGCTTGCTGCCACATTGTTGCTCCAGCTTTTTCAGCTGGGCGCTGACCGCCGAAGTGGATCGACAGAGCCGCACGGCGGCCTGCGCAAAACTGCCACACTCCATGCCGGTGACAAAACTGCGTAGCGCATCCAGATCCAGCGTCTGAGCTAACTTTTGCATAATCGTCCTGATTTATGGGATGAATGACGGTGTTTTATTTGATTTTCAGGATGGTTATGTTTCGCCACAATCGCGGCTGAGTCAATACGGAGAAACATCATGGCAAAAACACTTGATAGTAAAACGCTGGCGCGCATCGCGCCAAAGCTGGCCGAACTCAGTCAGCAGGTTCTTTTCGATGACATCTGGCAACGTGACGCGCTTACGCCGCGCGAACGCAGCCTGATTACGCTGGCCGCACTGACGGCGCTGGGGCGAGTGCAACAGCTACCGTGGCATATCGAATTCGCGCAACAAAATGGCCTGGCACGAGAAGAGATCGTCGAAGTGTTCACCCATCTGGCCTTTTATGCCGGCTGGCCGGCGGCGGTGTCAGCGCTAAGCTGTCTGGAAGAGGCGTAACCCTCATGCCTTTTACCCGCATCATACTGCGTCAGGGTTACAGCGACGCGCAATTAACGCAGATTTCCGACATCCTGCAACAGAGTCTGGAGGACGAATTTGCCGTTCCACCCGGCGACCGCTTTCAGGTATTTGAAGAACTGCCGGCGCGGCTAAGGGTGTTTGATCGCCACTATAAAAGCCGCGGGCGTTCAGAGGATTTTGTTCAGTTCATGATTACTGCGGGCAAGCCGCGCAGCCGCGAACAGAAGCACAAGCTGTGTCGCAGATTGTGTCAGCAACTCTCGCAATCGCTGGATATCGATCCGCAGGATGTGATGGTGATTATTCAGTTTAACACCGTCGATGACTGGAGCTTCAGCGACGGATGTCTGATGTCCGAAGAAGCGCGTATCCACGAGTAACATTGTCAGTATTGCTGGCAGCGCGGGTTAGCGCGCTGCCAGCAATCACTGTCCGGCTTCAGAGATGAACTGTGGAGATTAAAAAGAATACCTCATTGACGACCAGCAGATTGCAAAGCGGCGCGTTGGCGGTCGCGCGTGAAGATCTGCCACGTCACCGCGTCATCACTCAGGGTAAAAACAGCCGTGGCGAGGGTATTTTCCTCATCCGGATCCTGCGGCGACAGCCGGTAAATCGGCAATGCTGCATCCTGCTGATCCGATAAAATCGCCTTAGCCGCCGCGCCATCTACCGCCGTTTGCGTCGTCAGCCATGTATCCAGACGCTGCTGGCGCGAGCCGGAACTGGCGGTGACCACCTGTTCGACGGCGGCAAGCTGCGGGTGAATAAGATGGTTAGCGTGCCCGAAAGGCGCAGTCAGTGCGATCACTGAACAGCCTGAGCCTGTCGCTTCAATACTGATCAGGCGGCTATCGCCCTGCTGCCCCAGCGTGTGGTGAAACGCGCCGGCGCGCGGTATGGCGCTAAGTATGGCGATCGCTTCATCCAGCGTGGTCGCGTTCAGCGACGCGCGGGCAATGATCTGGCGCGGCACGCCATCCGGACGATGCTGTGCGCGAATGTTATTGACGGTATTAACGATGCCCTTCTCATTAACGGCAAAAGTGTGACCGCAAAGTGATGCCGGATAGGCGAAGCTGGTGAACGCGAGGCCGTCGTCCGGGGTCACGGTGACCAGCGCACAGTCATCGCGCAGCTGGGGAAAACCATCTTCGTTGTGCGCAATGATCAACTCCCCGCTGGCACTTTTTCCCGCCACCGTGGTGCAGCCATCCGAAGTAGAACGCACCAGATCGCCCCGGCAGTTCCACGCAAACACCTCGTCAATCGGTACCTGTAATCCTTCAGCCAGTCCTTCCAGCTCCTGCCAGATCAGCGGAAACTGGCGCTGGACCCGCGCGCGCATATTGCCGATTTGCTGCGTATCTTTCATGGCGGTGACCGTTTGCCAGAGACGGGTATGCCTGAGTTTGTTATGCCAGGTATCACGGCCAAAGTCACCGAGTTGCTGACCAATAACAAAAGCCGAACCACGGAAGTCGAGTTTTTTCATAGCGTTATTTCACTTCATTTCAGGATACATGTTGCAGAAATTCTTTCAGACGCGGATTACGGCTGGCAGTCAGCAGCATATCAGGTGGCCCATCTTCGGCAATGGTACCGCCATCAATAAAGATCAGCCGCGAAGCCACATCGCGGGCAAAGCCAATCTCATGCGTCACAATCACCATGGTCATGCCCTCTTCAGCCAGCGAGCGCATCACTTTCAACACTTCATGACGTAACTCCGGATCCAGCGCGGAGGTCGGCTCATCGAACAGCATCATTTTCGGCCTGACGGCCAGTGCCCGGGCAATCGCCACGCGCTGCTGCTGGCCCCCGGAAAGTTCAGACGGATAGTGGCTGGCGCGATCGCGCAAGCCAACGCGCTCCAGCAGCGCCAGCGCCTGCTCGCGCGCCGCGGCTTTCGTTTGATGACGCACGCGAATCGGGCCGAACATCACGTTTTCCAGCGCAGTCAGATGCGGGAACAGGTGGAACTGCTGAAACACCATGCCGGCTTCGCGGCGGATATCACATTCATTCGCATGCGGATCGGTGATATGCATTCCGGCGACCAGCAGCGTCCCGGATGAGATCTCTTCCAGTTTGTTGATGCAGCGTAACAGCGTTGATTTACCCGAGCCTGAAGGGCCAATAATCACCACCACCTCGCCAGCCTCAATTTTTAAATTGATATTATGCAGGACCTGCGTGGCACCGAAATTTTTCGACACTGCGTTAAATTCAACCATGCTCATAAAATATGGATCCTTTTTTCCAGCTGCTTCAGTAAAAAGCTCAGGCATAACGTCACCAGCAGATAAATCATGGCTACCGCCGTCCACACTTCCAGCGCACGGAAATTACCCGCAATGATCTCCTGCCCCTGACGCGTCAGTTCTGCCACGCCAATCACAATAAACAGTGAGGTATCTTTAATACTGATAATCCACTGGTTACCTAAAGCCGGAATCATGCGGCGTAACGCTAAAGGCATAATGACATACCATAGCGTACTGCGCTGCGATAAGCCCATCGCCAGACTCGCTTCTTTAAAGCCTTTATTGATTGAGAGGATCGCGCCCCGGGTAATTTCAGCAATGTAGGCACCGGAGTTAATCACAATGGTCACGATCGCGGCGGTGACGGGATCAATTCTTATCGGCAACACCATCGGTAGTGCAAAATAGATAAACATTACCTGCACCATGATGGGCGTACCGCGAATAAGCTCGACAAAAATAAGTGACAGCGTTTTGGCGATTTTTCCGCCCAGAGCACGGCAGGTTCCCGCCAGTAAGCCAATAATAAAACCGCCCAGCAGACCTGACAGCGAAATAATCAAGGTCAGCTGCAGCCCCTGCAGCAGTAGCGGCAGAGATTCCCAAATATATTTACTGTCAAAATTCATAATTTAACCTGTAAACGCTAAATAAGGCCGGAGGGCTCCGGCCTGGCAGGATTATTTCGGCTGCTTAGCAAACCATTTCACGTAGATTTTGCTGTAAGTCCCATCCGCGCGCAGGGCCTGCAGCGCGGCGTTGATCTTAGGTGTCAGGCTGCTGTTTTTCTGCATGGCAAAGCCATACTGCTGCGGCAGAATTGTGTCGTTTTCACCGCTGGCTTTGACTTTGCCATCGCCCGCCGTTTTCACGTAGTACAGCACATTGGGCGAGTCATGGACCACCGCATCAAGGTTGCCGGCCTGCAAATCCAGATAGGCGTTGTCGATATTAGGAAACTCAACATAATTTGCCTTGTATTTACTTTTCATAAAGCTGGCTGCGGCCGTGCCCTGTTTCAGACCCACTTTCTTGCCGGTTAAATCGCTGAATTTCTTAATGCTGTTATCATCGCTTTTGACAGCCATTAATAAGTCGGCATCATAATAACCGTTGCTGAAATCCACCACCTGCTTACGCGCATCGGTAATGGTAATGCCTGCCATCGCGACATCCAGATTCCGCGATTGCAGCCCCGGAATCAGGCCACCAAAGTCCATTGGGTGTAATTCATAGCTGATATGCATTTTCTTCGCGATGGCATCCCATAAATCAATGTCAAAGCCGACGTATTTATCACCTTGCTTAAATTCAAAAGGAACAAAAGCCGTATCAACCCCGACGGTTAATTTCTCCTGCGCCGCAGCGGTAAAACTGGCGGAACAGGCCACCAATGCCAGTGTAACTTTTAATTTATTTAAAAATGCAGACATAATAACCCTCAGCGTCAGTAATGTAGCGTGCAATGATTGTCATCCAGCGAAATAACCCGGCGGACATGGTCAAAGAAGGTGGTTAATATAATGGGCGTATCAGGTACGCCCGGAGTAATGCGACAACTTATGCAGGAAGCAAGTGATCCTGCGTAAAGGGTACCGGCGTCTGTGCGCCGTTCATGATCATCGAGAGAAAACTGTAATAGCCGTTAATGCCTATCAAATCCACCACGCCCTTCTCGCCCCATAATTCGATGGCTTGCTGCCAGGTGGCATCACTGATTTTCTGTTGCTGATGTAACTGCTGGCAAAACTGATAAATCACCCACTCATCAGGCTGCAAATCCGCGGGCTGACGTTTTTCATTGATGGCCTGCACTGCTGCAGCAGAAATCCCCTTTTCGCGCGCTATCGGCGCATGGATTGCCCACTCTACCGGCTGTGACCAGTGCCTTGCCGTCATTAAAATCGCCAGTTCCGATAACCGCTGGCCCAGCGCACTGCGATAGCGCAGATATTCCCCCATACGCTGTGCATGTGCCATTAACTCTGGGCTGCGCAGCAGCGGCTCAAACGGAGGTAGCAGCGCACCGCGCGGCCCGTTGATAATCTCTTCCGCGAGCGGACGTTGCTGCTCATCCCAGTCCTGCTCCGCCAGCGGCGGTAATCGGTTAATCATAATTTGCCGGTCTCTTCACGTATCACGGTGTTCAGCGTATCCACGACAAAATCCAGTTGTTGCGGGGTGACGATAAACGGTGGGGCAATTAAAATATGGTCGCCATATTGCCCGTCCAGCGTGCCGCCCATCGGATAGACCAGCAAACCGCGCGCCATACAGTTGGCCTTGATGGCTGCGTGAAGTTTCATCGCCGGATCGAACGGGGTTTTTGTGGCTTTATCACGCACCAGCTCCACACCGGCAAACAGGCCGCGGCCGCGCGTATCACCCACGTGCGGTAACTCCCCCAGCACGTCGCGAAGCGCCTTGTGCAGATAAGCGCCCTGCTGCTGAACCGCCTCCAGCAGATGGTCGCGCTCAATCACCTGCTGAACTGCTAACGCCGCCGCAGCGGCTGTCGCATGACAGATATAAGTGTGTCCATGCTGGAACAGACCGCTGCCAGCCTGCAGCGCAGACACGATCTTCTCACTGGCCAGCACCGCGCCGATGGGTTGATAACCGCCACCCAGTCCTTTGGCGATGGTGACCAAATCAGGTACCACGCCATCCTGTTCGAACGCGTGCAGTGTGCCGGTACGCCCCATTCCGCACATCACCTCATCGGCGATAAACAAAATGTCGTACTTTTCGCACAGGCGACGTACACCCTGCAGATAGCCCGGCGTCGGCGGCGTGGCACCGCTGGTCGCACCGACCACCGTCTCCGCGCAGAAGCCAATAATCGTTTCCGGGCCCGCATCGACAATCGCCTGCTCCAGCTCGCTCAATAGCCGCTGGGTATACTGCTGCTGGGTTTCATCGGCACGGCGATCGCGATACTCATTGCAGGCGGAAACGCGAATCACGTCGATTAACAGGGGTGCGAACTGACGCCGGCGCCATTCGTTGCCACCCACCGCCAGCGCGCCCAGCGTATTGCCGTGGTAGCTCTGTTTGCGGGCGATGAAACGGGTACGCGCGGGCTGTCCGATCTCAACAAAGTATTGCCGGGCCAGTTTCAGCGCGGTTTCCACCGCCTCAGAACCGCCCGACACAAAATAGGCATAGTTTAGATCGCCCGGTGCGGTGCGCGTTAACTGTTCGGCGAGCTGTTCAACGGTATCGCTGGTGAAGAAACTGGTATGCGCATAAGCCAGTTGATCGATTTGACGATGCATGGCTGCGAGGACGTCAGGATGGGCGTGGCCCAGGCAGGAAACGGCGGCGCCACCGCAGGCATCAAGATACTGTTTTCCCTGTGCATCAAAAATGTAGGCCCCGTGTGCGCGCGTAGCCACGGCGGGCACGCTGCGCAGACTGCGGTGAATGATACGGCTCATGCTGGTCCTGCTCCTGAATACGCTTCGTTGTTGAAACGTATCTTGCAGGATCCATTTGAATCACGTCAACGCAATAATGATTCAATCGAATTCAATATTCTTATGACAGATACAAATGAATCATCTGTCAGGATTTGCCGGCATGCACGTAAGCGCCGGAATCGATTAAATAGCGTTCGGCGTTTTCAATTTTACTGACCGCATCACGTCCATGACGGGCCACCAGCATCGCCAGCAGGCACTCGGCCAGGCCCATGCCAGAGACGACTGACGGGAAGAACGATGGGCTGTCCAGTGAAAACCGGAGCGAGCAATCAGCGGCCTGCGCCAGCGGCGAGACCGGTGAGTCGGTAATGGCGATGATCTTTGCGCCCGCCTGCTGCGCTGCGCGCAGTACATCAAGTGATTCGCGTGAATAAGGGGCAAAGCTGGTAAGTAACAGGCAATCCGCGGCAGCCAGTTCACGCGTGAAAACTTCGATATTGCTCGCCAGACCATCCACCAGTGACACCTGACGATTGAACAGCCGATACACATAAAATAATGACCAGGCGATCGGAAAGCTGGCGCGGAAGCCGCAGATGTAAACATTGTCAGCCGCATCGAGTAAGGTCACGGCCTGTTCCATTGCCTGGCGGTTTTCGTTCTGCGTAAAGGCCAGGTTGGTCTGATGGGCCTGAAACATCGCATCATACAGCTGCGGTTGCGTGCCGGCGGCCACCAGCTTTTCCGCTTTCGAGACATAGGTATCATTGCGCAGGCCGATGTCATCGATGAATGCGTCTTTGAGTTCACTCCAGCCGTTATAGCCCAGCCGTTTCGCCAGGCGCAGCAGCGTTGCCGGTTTCACCCCGGCCTGCTGCGCAAAGGTGCGCATGGATTGCACCACCAGTTGATTGGCATTCTGCAGTGAGAATTCGGCAGCCCGCTGTAGTTCTGGCGATAATTCACTGAACTCGCGGACGATAGTTTCCTTTAGATTCATGGCTACGATTCACTGGCTTTTACGTTCAGGTATCTAAACACATTTGAGATCAAGACTCTAGGCGCGGTTATCACACCGGAGTAACGGCCTGAAGCAGGGCGCGATGCGTCGCGCCGCGACAATCAGGCTGCTCATGGTGGTTTACTTAACTGAGCGGCCTGTTGCTTTGGAGGGCGAACCTGAGGTTAAAAATTTGCTTTATTGACGACTCAACACCAGTTTCAGTCCGGCAATGGCAAAACAGCAGGCTAATAGCGCATCTAATCCCCGGCGGATACGACGGTAAAACGCGTTCATTGCTGCAGTGGAAAATATCAGCGCATAGCCGCAAAATACCGCAACGCAAATCGCCGCACAGCCGAGAATAATCAGCGGTAAGGTCGAGGCTGCAGCGTCCGGTTTGAGCGCGACGGACATGATCGCGACCCAGGTTAAAATGGCTTTCGGGTTACCGACGTGCATCAAAATTCCCTGACGAAATAACGCGCCATACGCAACACGGTGATCGCTGATAACGGTTTTATCGGCAGCAGTGCGGGTTAACGCAGATTTACCGGCTTTGTATGACAGCCACAACAGATATAACCCGCCGCCGATTTTCAACACCAGCAGCAATTGGGCAAACGTCGCCAGCACGGTTAATACCCCGCAGGCCGCCAGCAGCGCCCACAGCATTGAGCCGCCAATTACCCCGCCCGCAAGCGCTAAGGCGGCACCGCGCCCTTTATTCATCGCCGTTCCCATAATCGCCATATTACTCGGACCAGGGCTGGCCGTTGCCACAAAATAAGTGGTGTAAATCAGCATTAATTCGTGTGAAAGCGCCATGATATCCTCTGCAGGTGAAATGTCCTGAACCTGTTATATCGGCTTGCTCAGAAATTTACACTGTCTTGTTGATATGAAGAAATGCCGGACGCTGTTCTATTCTGTGGACTGCTGCATGAGCCAGGCTCTTACTTTTACCACGGCAGAACGCAGCAGCGCTTCGTGGGGCGTAATAAGCCAGTACGCGTGTCCGGTATTCAGCGTATTTGGAAACGGTGCCACCACTTCACCGGATGTCAGGTTTGCCTGAACAAATCGCCTGCGCATCAGCGCTACGCCCATGCCGGCTAGCATCGCCAGCCACGCCCGCTGCCATCGCTATACAAGGGCCCTTTACCGGAATCAATATGCCCGACACCGGCTTCAGCGAGCCAGCGCTGCCAGTCTTCCCGGTGCATATCATGCAGTAACGTGACGCGACCGAGTGCGGCAAGTGCCGGCGGTTCTCCCAGCTGCTGCGCCACAGCAGGAATGCAGACTGCAAGGTAGTCGTCGTCGATCAACTTCTCACTCACGCAACCCTCACAGAAACCGTTGCCATGCCGTACGGCCAGGTCGATACCATCCGTGGCGAAAGACTGGATGCGGGAAGTGGCACTGATGCGCAGGTCAATATCCGGACAGGCACGTTCAAAATCAGCCAGTCGCGGCAGTAACCAGTGGGTCGCAAATCCGGTGGTGCAGGCCAGCGTGATGGTATTTTTTTGTGTCTCCTGCACCAGCGTTTCAGTGGCTTCACGTATCAGGCTGAAAGCCGAAGCAATCGAGTAGTAATAGCCCTGACCGGATGCCGTCAGCGCCAGCTTGCGTCCATTTCGCTGAAACAGGGGCAGGCCCAGCTGCCGTTCCAGTTCCCTGATGTGCAGGCTGATCGCGCCGGGCGTGACGTGCAACTCCTGGCCTGCAAGGGTCATGCTGAGGTGCCGGGCAACGGATTCGAACGCCTTCAGGGCGTTAAGAGAAGGCAGGCTATTTCGCATTGTTTAGTTTTCCTAAAAAACAGGCGGAAATTAAATCGTTTTTATTTCCGCTCCGTCAACGTTATTAATAGGCATATAGCACGCGATGCTGTGTCGTTTTTATTCCAAAACTGTTGAGTTATATTGAAATTTTAAGAGAGAGTACCGTTTCACGCACCACGCCTCCACACGGAAAAATGATCAGCGACCAGGCCCTTTATGGCGATTAACCTTTACCAGGCTTGAGTTTTTGTCGTTTCAGGGAGGCAATAAATGGAGACAGGATGCAGATGAAGGATATCGATGTTGGATTTACCCACGTTGCGTTTATGGTAAGGGATCTGGAGAAGAGCATGGATTTCTACCGCCGCTATGCAGGAATGAAGGTGATACACACCCGTGAACCTGACGTCCCGGCTGCCCGCAAGGTGGCATGGCTGAGCGATCATACCCGCCCTTTCGCGCTGGTTCTGGTGCAGGCGGATGACGTGTCAGATACGCCACTGGGTAAATTTGGACACTTAGGCATTGCCTGTGCGTCACGCGAAGAGATCGATCGTAAAACAGCGATGGCCGTCGCCGAAGGCGTGTTACGTAAAGCCCCTGAAGAGGCTGGCGAACCGGTGGGATATTACGTATTTTTTGCCGATCCAGATGGAAATACGCTGGAGCTGTCTTTCGGGCAACGCGTCGGGCTTGAAGCGATACGCACCGCTCCCGGTTTACTTTAACTCGCCTGCACGCAGGCAGCGGAGAACATATGGCGCTGACGTTGCCGATTTATACTCAACGCCTGGTGTTACGCAAGCTGGCATTGGCTGATTTGCCGCATCTGTCGCGCTATCGCAATCTGCCAGACGTTGCTCGTTATCAGAGCTGGGAAGAATTTACCCTGCAGGACGCTGAGAAATTATATACGCAGCAGGATGCGCTGCCGTTCAACAGCGATAACACCTGGTTTCAGCTTGCCGTAGCACACCAGGAAGACGAACGGCTGATAGGGGACATCGGAATTCATTTTTTTGATGAAGGAAGACAAGCTGAACTCGGCATGACATTTGATGCCGGATTTCAGAAACAGGGTTTTGCGCTTGAAGCAACGAGTGCCATCGTTACCCTGCTTTTTACGCAGTTTGCAAAACACCGGCTCACTGCCGTGGTAGACACACGTAACATTCGCGCCATAAACCTGCTGGAAAAGCTGAATTTTCGCCGTGAAGCGCACTACCGGCAGAATATTTTTTTCAAAGGGATGTGGGGCGATGAATATCTTTATGCGCGGCTGGCCAGCGATTAGCGCAGGCATTGCGTTAAGCCATCGCGTTGGCATGTTAAGGAGGCATAGTGACAATTAGCGAAGTAAGCAAGGAAGAGTATCACTTACTGATTCAGGTCTGGGAGGCTGCCGTCCGGGCAACGCATCATTTCCTGAATGAACAGGATATCCTGCGGCTTAGACAGCTTATTCTGGAAAATTATTTTGATGCTGTTGTTTTAAGAAAAGTGAGCGATGAAAACCATGACATTGTCGGATTCATCGGCGTGCAGGATGAGAATATCGAGATGCTTTTCGTCTCGCCCGCTCATCACAAAAAAGGGATCGGTGCACGGTTAGTCCATTACGCTATCCGTCATCTTTCAGCGAAGAAAGTGGACGTTAACGAACAAAATACCGCTGCGCTCGGGTTTTATCAGCATCTGGGCTTTCAGGTGACTGGACGGTCTTCCGTTGATGGTGAGGGGAAACCGTTTCCCCTCCTCCATCTGAAGCTGATGCAATAATCCGGCACAGGAATCAGGAGAAAAAATGAACGGAAGTTGTCTCTGTAAACGTGTGCGCTACGAATGCGATCGCCTGGCGGGCAGCATTACGCATTGCTGCTGTCATACCTGCAGGAAAGCGCACGCCGCCGCTTATACCTCCACAGCGCGCGTGCGGCGTGAGGATTTCAGGTGGACCCAGGGAGAAAAATTTCTGACGGCATTTAATTCTTCCCCGGATAAGTTGCGTTATTTCTGTTCAGTCTGCGGATCTCATCTGATGGCTGAAAGACCTCATCAGAGCCACGTGATTCTGCGTGTGGCCACGCTGGACGACGATCCCGCTCAGACGCCGGTTTCCTATATCTGGTGCTCGCACACCGTGCCGTGGCTAACAGAACGCGACGATGTGCCTCATTATGAGCAGGATAAAGAAACATGATGACTGGTCAAAACGCCGCTGGCTGCGCGCCGCATTAAAATTCAGTATTATAGCGGTTCCTGCCGCTGACCCGAGTGAGTGCCCTGCCCGCTATGACTGACCACAATGCGCTGTTGGCGCGGTTGACCACCACGCTGGCGACAGAGAGTCGCACGCCGCTGTATAAACGCTTTGCCAGTGCGATTAAGGATGCGGTGCGCGATGGCACGCTGGTGCACGAAGAGATCCTGCCGGGCGAGCGCGAGTTTAGCCAGTCGCTGAACATTTCGCGCATCACCGTGCGTAAAGCCATGGACGAGCTGGAAAAAGAGGGCGTCGTGTTCCGTTCCCGCGGCTACGGCACGCAGATTTGCAGCCAGTTTGAATATTCACTCAAAGAGCCAAAAGGATTGTCGCAGCAGGCGGTGCTGCGCGGTAAAACGCCGGACACCGTGTGGATCAACAAAAGCAAAATTGCCTGCAGCGCAGAGATCGCCGAAAAGCTGGGGCTAAGCACAGGCAGCGATGTCTATTTGCTGAAACGTATTCGCTATGTCGACCGCCAGGCGGTCTCGGTTGAAGAGTCGTGGGTACCGGCGCGCTACATCGCCGATGCCGATGAGATTGGTATTTCGCTGTATGACTATTTTCATCGCCAGCAGATCCTGCCGGTGAAATCCCAGAGCCGGGTCAGTGCGCGTATGCCGGACGAAGCCCTGCAGCAGCAAATTGCCCTGCCCGCCAATGTGCCGGTGCTGGTGATTAAGCAGCTGGCACTCGACGCACAGGGCAATCCGCTGGAGTACAGCATCAGCTACTGCCGCAGCGATATGTACGTGTTTATTGCTGAGTAAGGCGTTGCTGCCAGTAAGCGCGCAGTGTGGCACGATCGGGCGCACAGTCGCCGCCGCGCCGGGAAACCACATACGACGCCACTGCGTTGCCCAGCGCAACGCTCTCCGCCAGTGACCAGCCGGACGCTAATCCCGCCAGTAATCCGCCAGCATGGCTGTCGCCCGCGCCGATAGTATCGACCACCGTAGTCGCCAGTGCGGGCACCCAGCCCTGCGCCTCAGCGTCGATGTATCCGGCACCTTCGCTGTCCAGCCTTAACACCATTGCGCCGCCAAACTGCTGCTGCCAGCGCGCCATCAGCTGATGGGCGTCGAAAGGTTCAGATGCGCGCAGACGCTCATGCCACAGCAGCTCCGCTTCCTGCCTGTTCACTGTAATCAGTGGCTGCAGCGCCATGATGCGCGCAAACTGCGCCTCGCCGATGTCCGCCAGCCGCGGGCCAAAATCCACCAGCAGCTGATACGGCTGTGCCTGCTGCTCCAGCCAGTCGATCAGCACCTCGCCGCTTTTGCTGGTGAGCTGATAACCGGAGAGATAGATCCAGCGCTGCGCCGGCTGCGGCAATGTGCGCAACAGCGCGGCGTCCCACTGGTTTTCCACGCCACTGACGGAAAGAAAGGTGCGCTCGCCATCCGGCTCGACCAGCGCCAGACACCAGCCATTATCACCGTGCGCATTTTCCAGTACGCTCTGCACACCGTATTCCGCCAGCTTCTGTCGCACGATACTGGCCCAGATGCCGTTCCCCAGCGGCAGCGCGTTGATGGATGGAATGCCGAGACGATGCAGCGCAATGGCGACGTTAAGCGCACAGCCGCCAACGTTCACGCCCTGCTGATGCAGTTCGATGTCGCTGCCGCGATACGGCAACGTCCAGGCATCGGCAATCACATCCACTACCGCCGCCCCCACCACGCACACCGGCAACCGGCCCGCCAGTCGGGACAGATCGTCAGGCGTCAGCATAGGCGGCCTCGCGCTGCTGGCGGAAACGGACAAACGCGCGGCTGTAATGGGTGAAATCCAGCGCGTTAGCGGCATCCAGTTCCGCTTTTAGCTGCGCATCGATCGCGTCGATACCGTGCAGCGCGCCGCAAATGGCAACCGCCATCGCGCCGATGGTGTCCGTATCGCCGCCCAGATTGGCGCACAGAATGGCGCAGCGATTGGGATCGGTCGCCGCCAGTTCGACCATGGCAATCGCCGCCGGTACCGATTCAATGGTGCTAGTGCCGGTACCGACCAGATCGTAGATCTGCTGCATGGTCGATTCGGTGCCCCTGCCCTGCGCGACCACCTGCAACGCCAGTTCGATGCGGGCCGCCATCGCCGCACTGAAAGTGGTGACGCGCCGCTCCTGCGCCGCACGGGCAATCGCCGGCAGTTCGTCACGAATCGTTGCCCAGTCGCTACCGTCAATCGCGCGGGAGATTGCCCAGGCGATCGCGGTGGCACCGGCAATCGCCACGTCGGATTTGTGTGTCGGGCTGGAGGCCAGCGCGACAGCATCAATAAAAGCTGGCAGGTCACGCGCCGGCAGCAGACAGCCCAGCGGCGAGACGCGCATCGCCGCGCCGTTGGTCAGGCCGTTATTTTCCAGCTGCGCCACCGGCGTACCGTTTTTCAGCGCGTTAAGCGCGATTTTGGAGGTCGGCCCGAGCACATTTTTGTTAAAGGCATCAAACGCTTCCGCCCAGCGCAGAATATTGGCGCCGATGGTTTCCGCATCAATTTCGCCGTCGTGGCTGATAATGGCATCGGCCAGCGCCAGCGCCATTGAGGTGTCATCAGTAAAAGCCGCCCGGCCAAAGTAGCAGGCGGCATTGTTTTCTGCCGGGCCGGGCAGGAAGCGATCAATCCAGCCGAAGTGCTGTTTCACGCGGCTGCGCGGCCACAGTTCCGATGGCATGCCCATCGCATCGCCCAATGCCTGGCCGTAAAATGCGCCCAAAATCCGTTTTTCCTGGTGTGTCATCGTCATGGTTACATCTCTTATTTATGGCTGTCAGCGGTTGCTGAGTTTTCAAAAGCGGTTAATTCATCACTGCGTTTTTTGCCGTCGCGGAACAGGACGATAAAGGCGATGGTGATGATGACAATCATCACGCTGCCAAACATCCACATTCCCGCCCAGTTGAAGGTCTGACCGTTGCGCGGCTGGTCATACGCGAACATCTCCTGCATCAGATAGCCGCCGAGGCGGTAACCCAGCAGGCTGCCGATGCCCTGACAGGCCAGAGTGATCAGGCCCTGCGCAGCGTTACGCATCGCCACCGGCGCTTTCTTATCCACATAAATGTAGGCGGTGATGAAGTAGAAGTCGTAGCTGACGCCGTGCAGCAGAATGCCCATAAACAGCAGGCCGAAGGTCAGCAGGTTTTGATCGCCGCCGAACACAAAGAACACGTAGCGCAGCGCGGCAGTGACCAGGCCGAGCAGCAGCACTTTGCCGATGCCAAAGCGTTTGATGAAGAACGGCAGCGCCAGCAGGAAGAAGATTTCTGATACCTGGCCGAGTGTCATCCAGCCGGTGGCGTGGGGCAGACCGACTTCGGTCAGATATCCCTCAGCGAAGATGTAGTAGAACGCCAGCGGCATACTGAACAGAAATGAACAGACGAAAAATACGAGGAAGCTGCGATCTTTCAGCAGATGCAGCGCATCCAAGCCGAGCGCTACGCGCAGGCTGAACTTGCCGGTGCTTTTGGGTTCGGTGGCCGGCAGGGTCAGGGCGAACAGGCCAAGCAGCAGCGAACTGGCCGCGGTGATCAGCAACGGTACGTTGCTGGCAGAGATATCGCCAAAGCCAAGCAGCGGCGGCAGGAAACCGCAGGCGATGCCGGAGGCGATCCAGCCGATAGTGCCCATCACGCGGATGCGCGGATAGTCGCGCTCCACGTCACCGACGTGGGAAAACGCAATACTGTTGGTCAGCGCAATGGTCGGCATATAGGTGAGCGCATACAGCAGCAGCAGCGGAAAGAAGCTGCTGAAGTGCGTCTGCTGTGCGGCAAAGAACATCAGAATCGCGCCGGCGATTGTCAGCAGCGATAACACTTTCTGTGCCTGGAAGAAACGGTCAGCCAGCGAGCCGACCAGAATCGGTGACAGGATGGCAGCGATGGAGGTACAGGCGTAGCACCAGGCGATCTCAACCGGCGAAAAGCCGTTTTTGCTGAGAAATGCCCACAGCGGCACGAACCATGCCCCCCAGATAAACCACTCTAAGAACATCATGAACGACAGCTTTGGAATTGTAGTTTTCATCGAAATAGACTCCCCGGTGTTGGTAGAACCAATCTAGCACCAGAATAGATACCTTTATAATACCTTTAGCTGATAGTTTGAGCTATCCCACAAGATTTTTACCTTATGGATAACCGATAAGCGAGGAGGATTGGGTGCGGGTGGGCGTGACGGTCTGGCGGGGTGTGGAGCTGCATTCTGCGGCTGTGAGGCGGTCGCCATGAATGGCGACCCTACGGCGATAATTGCAACGAAATGCGCACGGTTTTGTAGGGTGCGCACCTGGTTATGCAGATTATGCAACCAGGTCGCCATGAATGGCGACCCTACGGCGATAATTACAACGAATTCGCACTGTTTTGTAGGGTGCGCATTGACGCGCACCTGGTTGTGCAGATTATGCAACCAGGTCGCCATAAATGGCGGCCCTACGGCAATAATTACAACGAATTCGCACTGTTTTGTAGGGTGCGCATTGATGCGCACCAGGGAATTACAAGTACTTCTAACGCGAAGGTATCTTCTACCGGTTCACCAGCTTCGCTGGCAGCGCGACCACCAACAGCGAGCTGAGCAGCAGACACACGGCGAAGAACCACAGCGCGCCGTTGCTGCTGCCGGTGAGATCCAGCGCCACACCCATCACCGAATTACTCACCAGTCCGGCGATATTGGCGATCGAACAGGCCAGAGCAAAACCCGCTGCCGCTGCCGTGCCTTTCAGGAACGTAGCGGGCAGACTGAAAAACACCGGCACCGCCCCGATAATCATCGCCTGTGCAATTGAGAACAGCAGCACGGTCATCGCCACGTTATGAGCAAAGAAGGTGCTGGTGCCCATCGCTGCCGCGCCAATAATAAACGGAACAATAATATGCCAGCGGCGTTCACGCAGGCGGTCTGAGCTGGCACCAATCGCTAGCATACCAATCAACGCCGCCAGGCTGGGGATCGCCGTCAGATAGCCAATGGTGGTGATATCGGTGGTGCCGGCATTCTTGATAAAGGTCGGCATCCAGAAACCCATGGCGTAAGCGCTGAGCAGAATCGAGAAATCGATGCCGCCGAGCATCACCACGCGAATATTCAGCAGACCATCGCGCAGGCTGTGTTTCAGCCCTTTGGCGTCACCTTCGTCGCGCGCCAGTTCGCGCAGCACCGCCTGCTTCTCACTGCTGCTGAGCCAGCTGGCGCTCTCGACGCTGTTCGGCAGCAGCCAGAACGTCAGCACACCCAGTAATACGCTGGGCAGACCTTCCAGCAGAAACAGCCACTGCCAGCCGCGCATGCCGTAAACCTCATGAAAATGCCCCATGATCCAGCCGGAAAGCGGTCCGCCAATCAGGCTGGAGAGCGGCAGGCCAATCATAAACAGCGCAATGATGCGGCTGCGGCGCCACGAGGGAAACCATTTGGTGAGATAGAACAGCACGCCAGGCAGAAAACCGGCTTCGGCCGCGCCGAGGAAAAAGCGGATGATGTAGAACTGGGTCGGCGTTTGCACCAGCAGCGTGGCGGTCGAGAGCAAACCCCAGGTAATCATAATGCGCGCGATCCAGATCTTTGCGCCGACCCGCTGCAGGATCAGGTTGCTCGGCACTTCAAACAGGATATAGCCGACAAAAAACAGCCCGGCACCCAGACCAAACGCGGTCTCGCTCAGCGCCAGATCGCTCGCCATCTGTAGTTTGGCCAGGCCGATATTGATGCGATCTAGGTAGGCCGCGAGATAACACAGGCAGAGAAACGGAATCAGCTTCCAGGTGATTTTGCGATAAATCGAAGCGGTGTCTTCGCCTGCCAGCGCAGCAGGACGGGTTGAAACGTCAGTCATGGTGTTCTCCGGGCGCAATAACCCCGTCGTCGGGGAGATGTTGTTATGCGTCTCAGCCGCAGCCGAAACGGACTGTTTGTGCGCACTCCGTGCAGGTGAAACGCGCCCTTAACGGGCGCTGAACTTCCCGAGATACTCCAGCGCCGCGGCTTTACTTACCACGTCGCCATATTTACTGTCGATATCAAACAAATTGGCCTGATGCGGCGCATCATGGCGATCGCCCACGCATTCGCGCACCACCATGGCGCGAAAACCGTATTGCAACGCATCCACTGCGCTGGCGCGGATGCAGCCGCTGGTGGAGCAGCCGGCGATCAGCAGCGTATCGATGCCCTGCGCCACCAGCATCGATGCCAGAGACGTGCCAAAAAACGCGCTGGCATACTGTTTTGTGATCACCACTTCTGCGGCAAGCGGCTGCACCGCCGGACAAAACGCGGCGAGCGGATTGCCCTCCACCATGTCACGCATCACCGGGGCTTTCTGCACCCAGATCCCGCCGTCCTGCTGATGCTGCGGGTGGTAGCGAATCTGCGTATGGATCACCGGAATCGCGCACTGGCGCGCCGCCGCCAGCAGGCCCTGTGCAGCGGCCACCGCCTCCACCACGCCCGGGGCAAATAGCGCGGCGCCCGGGGTGGTGTAACCCTGCAGAAAGTCGATCAGCAGCAGCGCCGGACGCTGACCAAAACCGATGCGGTTACCCCAGACACCGGCGTAGTTATCACTGACACTCTGGCTCATGGTTTCTCCTTACCACGCACCGGACAGCAGTGCGCCCGCGCCCGGCACCACCGGCTCCAGCTCCAGCGCCTTCAGCAGAGCGTACGTGGTGGCAATGGCGGCCGTAATTACCGGCTTGCCGGTCTGCGCCTCCACTTTTGCCACCGCCGGCAGCGATGGCATCTGCACGCAGGCCGACAGCACCACCACATCAACTTCCGTCAGCGTCATGTCCGCCACGATGCCGGGTAAATTGGCCGGGTCGTGGCGGGCGACGGCGAGGTTATCGGCAATTTCCAGTGCGCGCCACTGCTTTACCTCAATCCCCTCGCGCTGGATGTAATCCACCACCAGCTCGGTCAGCGGCTTCATGTAGGGCGCCACCAGCGCGATCTTCTTCGCGCCCATAATATGCAGCGCATCGACCAGCGCGCCGGCACTGGTGATCACCGGTGCCAGCGCCTCGTTGTCGCGCGTGACCTGCGTCAGACGCTGCTGCGACTGGCGATGATAGCCCGGGCCCATTGCCATGATCGCCACCAGACAGGCATAGCCAAGCACGTCAACGCGCGCGTCGGACAACTCCAGCGCACAGCGGTCGGACTCTTTATCCATCGCCGCCAGTTCATCTTTATTGACGTGCTTCATGCGCATACGGCTGGAGTGGAAGGTAAACCGCTCCGGGCGAATTAGCTGGCGCGCCTGCAGCATGGCGGGAATTTCGGTTTCCATGGTGATGTTGGAACTCGGCACAATCTGGCCGATACGATACGAACGCGTCATGGCTGCGTCTCCGGAGTCAGTGAGGGGCCAAGGAAGGTGCCAAAGGCGTTGAAGAAGCCGTGAAAATCATCCCACGGGATCATGTGACCGGCGCCGGCTACCCGGCTGATCTCAATGGTCGGCAGCAGCTCGCGGATTTCGGCTTCATCTTCCGCCTGAATGACGCCGCCCTTGCCTGCCACCATCAGCAAGGTTTTTGCCGGCAGCTGAGGGAAATATTGATGGATATCGAGCTGGTGAAAATCGTCATAGGCGCGACGGATGGCCGGCGTATAGCAGGTATGCAGCCACTCGGCGCGCAGCTGACGCTGGTCATCGCTCCAGGCCGGGCAGTATTGCTTCATGGCTTCAGCATCCATGCCGCGCTGCGCGTCGCGAATGGAATCTTCATACCACGGCCACTGACCCGGATAGAGACGCCGGCCCGGTCCGGAAACCGGCGGATCGATCAGCGACAGCGACAGCACGCCGGCTGGCTGTTTCACCGCCGCACGCATGATGAAGCGCGCGCCCATCGAATGGCCAACCAGGTGATAGCGCGTCAGCCCCAGCGCATCCGCGAAGGCGTTGATGTCATCGGCGCAGCTCTCCATGCCGTAATCCAGTCCTTCACCGCTGCTGGAGAGCCCGCGACCGCGCACGTCCAGTACCCAGGTATCAAAATGCTGCGCAAAAACTTCCGCCACAAAACCCCAGGTGATCGCCGGGCTGGTGATACCCGGTACGAGGATCAGCGCGGGCCCGCTGCCGCCGTAGCGCAGATAGTGCTGGCGAATGCCGTTGGCCTGTACCTGACCGCCGTGCATAAAACGGCTCATGAGGTCACCTCGCTTTTCAGCGGCGCGGCAAACACGTCGTAGCCGTAAACCCAGGCCGGATCTTCCTGGGTACGCAGGAAAGTATTGGCGTTAGAGACGGCCTGCACGCGCGACGCGCGTTCTTTGCGGTTGGCTTCATACAGGCGGAACGCGGTGCGATAATCATCAAGACCGGTCTCCGTCAGGCAGCGCGACAGCATGGCGGCATCTTCGATGGCCATCGCAGCGCCCTGCGCCATGTGCGGTTTCATCGGATGGCAGGCATCACCCAGCAGCACAATGCGCCCTTCGCTCCATACCGGCAATGGCTGACGGTTGAGCAGCGGCCATTTGGTGACCGATTCGCTGCACTCGATCAGCGCCTGTACCACCGGATGGTAGTGACCAAAGGTTTCCAGCATCTCCTGCTGACTACTTTCAACGAAGCTGCCTTTGATATCCCACGCCGGGTGCGGCACCCCGGAGACGTAATAATATTCGTCGCGCGCTTTGGTGGTGTAATAAACCATCAGATGACGATCTTCAGACCACCACTTGACGCAATCTTCAAAGCTAAGGTTGTATTTGCGCAGTTGTTCGCCACGGATTAGCGCACGGTGCGCCACCCAGCCGCTGTAAGTGGGCGCTTCCACCCCCAGCAGATGCTCACGCAGTTTTGAGTTGATGCCATCCGCGCCAATCACGATATCCGCGCGCGCTTCGCTGCCGTCCTGAAAACGCAGCACCACATCGCTGCCGCTGTCCTCGACGCTGCTCAGGCACTTGCCGAACTGGACACTGCCCGGCTGCAGACTGGTCATCTGCATGGCCTGCAAATCGCCCCGGTGCACCGTGACATAAGCCGCACCGTACTCTTTGCGCGCATAAGCGCCCAGCGGAATACGTGACAAATACTCCCCGGTCTCGCCGTCGCGGCTGAACCAGAAATCGGGGTGCGAAGCCAGATCCTCCAGCTGCTGTTCGATGCCCATGCGGCGAAACACCTTGAGCACGTTCGGCCCCATGTGGATGCCGGCACCCAGACGGGAGAAAGCCGGGCTTTGTTCATAAACCGTGACATGAAATCCCGCTTTCTGTAACAGCGAGCCGGCGGCAAGCCCGCCCAGCCCGGCGCCGATCACCGCGATGCGTTTCATATTGCTCATATTTTCCTCTCACACTGACGCTGATTTGAAGGTATGCACGCGGATAAACGATCAAACCCGACGCTGAATTTATAGTGCATACGCTTTAATTATTGAGGTTATGACACTGTTAAAAGCAACCGTATTTACAGTGAAAACTCGATAACATGATGTTAATCACAGCCTGATGATAAGGTTAAATAGGCTTTTCTTATGTCAAAAAGAAATGCTTGCACTGTTCTTCGCAACACGTCTATAACAAACACATAAAGCGTGTTCGCTATAAATAGCTGAAGTTTTGCGCAGCAAATTGTCTGACATCTAACCCTGAGAGGAAACCGCTATGGCAGTAAATCAGAGCCAGTTAGGCCAGATGTTCGAGCAGGTTTTACGGCTGTCGAAAGTCGACGCCAGCCAGAGTGTCGCCATCCTGAAAAGTCACTATTCCGATGCACGCACCGTGCAGGCCGCCACTGATGCTGCACTACGATTGGGCGCGAAGGTGTACTGCATTGAGCTGCCGGCCTTCAATCACCCGACGGCAATGGGTAACGACATGACCGCCTACTGTGGTGATACCGCGCTTACCGGCAACATTGCCGCACAGCGCGCGCTGGAAGCGGCGGACCTGATCGTCGATACCATGATGCTGCTGCATTCGCCGGAGCAGGAGCAAATCCTGAAAACCGGGACGCGAATTTTGCTGGCCGTCGAGCCGCCGGAAGTATTGGCACGAATGTTGCCAAACGAAGAGGACAAGTCGCGCGTGCTGGCCGCGGCGGCAGTGCTGGAAAAAGCGCGCATGATGACGGTGAAGTCGCCGGCCGGCAGTGATTTTCGTGCCCCGCTCGGCCAGTACCCCACGGTAACGGAATATGGCTACGCGGATGAGCCAGGCCGCTGGGATCACTGGCCGAGCGGCTTCCTGTTTACCTGGCCGAATGAAGATCAGGCTGAAGGCGTGCTGGTGCTGGACGTCGGCGACATCCTGCTGCCGTTTAAATCTTACGCGCGTGAACGCATCACGCTGGAGATCGAGAAAGGTTTTGTCACCCGCATTCACGGTGGCTTTGAAGCCGAGTATCTGCGCGATTACATGCGCTACTTCAACGATCCGGAAGTGTACGGTATTTCCCACATCGGCTGGGGGCTGCAGCCGCGCGCACAGTGGACGGCGATGGGATTACACGACAAAAACGACGGCATGTGTATGGACGCGCGCGCCTTTTACGGCAACTTCCTGTTTTCGACCGGACCGAACACCGAAGTGGGCGGTAAGCGCAAAACGCCGTGCCATATGGACATTGCTCTGCGCCGCTGCGACATCAAAGTGGACGATTTGCTGGTGGTGGCGGAAGGTGAAGTGGTGGCACCGGAGGCCTCACGCGCGCGTTAATCGTGCGCAGGGAACGGCTGTCAGCGCAGTGACAATGCATTACACTGCCTGACAGTTTCCGGGAAAAAGGATAAAGGCATGTCGCACCAGCAGGATCCGCGCGCAGACCAGCGCTATGACTATACCGAGCAGGTTGGCCATCTGTTGCGCAAGGTGTATCAACGCCATGCGGCGATTTTTCAGCAACACGTCGGTGATTCACAGATCACCGCCGTGCAATTTATTACCCTCTGTGCGCTGCGCGATCGCGGTCCGAGCGCACAGAACGATTTAGTGCGCTATACCGCCGTCGATCAGGCCACCATTCGCGGTGTGGTTGAGCGTCTTAAGGCGCGCGATCTGGTCAGTCTGGGGCCCGATCCCACCGACAAACGCAAAGTGATTGTCATGCTGACCGATGCAGGCCACCGCCTGATTGACAGCACGACAGACAACGCGATGCGCATCACCGAAATGACTTACGGGCAGCTAAATCCGGCCGAACGGGTCGCGCTGATTTATCTGCTGAAGAAAATGCTGGACGATACGAGCCAGCCCTAACCCGGGGCGCTTAGCCGCCTCGCTAAGGCGGTTAATAATGAAAATGCTGGCACATCAGACTGCCACACCGGTTTCACCTGCATCCACGTGCCATTACGCCCTTGAGGTGAACGGTGCGACTCACCCCATCAGCAGCTATCGCGATACCTCGCTGCTGCTGGTGCTGCGTAATCAACTCCAGCTTAACGGACCCAAATATGGCTGCGGCCTGGGTGAATGCGGTGCCTGCACCGTGCTGATCGATGGCGTTGCCGCGCGTGCCTGCGTCATCCCGGCGTATGGCGTGCGTCAGCGCGCTATCACCACACTGGAAGGCCTGGGCAATCGCGAAGCACTGCACCCGGTGCAGCAGGCGTTTATTGAGGCGCAGGCCGCACAATGCGGTTACTGCCTTAACGGCATGATCATGACCACCGCCGCGCTGCTGCGCGCTCAGCCCTGCCCTGATGACCGGCAGATACGTGCAGCGCTAAGCGGTAACTTGTGCCGCTGTGGCACCCATCAGGAGATCCTGTGCGCGGTGAAGCGCGCCATCACCTTATGCCTGCAGCAGGCGGAGGCGGCATCATGAGTGCGGCTAACGTCCCCACGCAGCAGCAGTTGCTGGCAGCCAGCGACATCCTGTTGATTGTCGATGAGATTCAGCCGCCGCCAGGGCTGGTGCCCAAAGGTCAGACGCCGACGCTGAAAGCCAAAGAGCGCGCACTGTTTCTGGCTATTGACGGTTCTGGCCGCGTCTGGGCCTTCAATGGCCATGTTGATCTCGGCACCGGGGTGAAAACCGCGCTGACGCAAATCGTCGCCGAAGAGCTCAATCTGCGCATGGATCAGGTGCAAATGGTGCTGGGCGATACGCTGCGCGTGCCCAACCAGGGCGCCACCATCGCCAGCGCCACCTTGCAAATTTCTGCCGTACCGCTGCGTAAAGCGGCTGCAACGGCGCGCAAGTGGCTGTTACAGCAGGCCGCCGCGCGCTGGCAGCTGCCGGTGGAGAGCATCACGCTGGACAGCGGTTTCCTGCAGCACCCCGGCGGTGAGCACCTGTCATTTGCCGAACTGGTGCAGCAGCAGCGCAGCATCGTGCCGATTGATCATCAGGTAACACTCAAGCCCGCCAGTGAATATCGCCTGGTTGGTACCAGCTCGGCGCGGGTGGATATTCCCGCCAAAGCCACCGGTGAACTGACATGGGTGCATGACCTGCGCGTGCCCGGTATGCTGCACGGCCGGGTCATTCGTCCACCGTATGCGGGCTATGACACCGGCAGCTTTGTCGGTACCTCATTGCTCAGCATTGACGAAAGCTCGATCGCGCATCTCGAAGGCATCGTGAAAGTGGTGCAGATCGCGGATTTTGTCGGCGTGGTGGCCGAGCGCGAGGAGCAGGCTATCGCCGCGATGGACGCATTACAGGTGCGCTGGAAGCCGTGGGAACACAGCCTGCCGGACCTGCGCGATATCGAACAGGCTATTCGTGATAATCCCCGCACCTCGCGCGTGGTGCATGACAGCGGTGAAGTGGATGCCGCGCTGGCGAATGTCGCGCAGCGTTTTACCCGCAGCTATGTCTGGCCTTATCAGCTGCATGCGTCGATTGGCCCTTCCTGCGCGGTGGCCGACTATCAGCCTGATTCGCTGCAGGTGTGGAGCGGCACGCAGAACCCGCACCTGCTGCGCGCCGATCTGGCATGGCTGCTGGAGAGGCCGGAAGAGACCATTGAAGTGAACCGCATGGAAGCCGCCGGTTGCTACGGTCGCAACTGCGCCGATGACGTGGCCGCCGATGCGGCGCTGCTGTCACGCGCAGTAGGCCAGCCGGTGCGGGTCCAGCTGACGCGCGCCCAGGAACACGTGTGGGAGCCGAAAGGCACTGCGCAGCTGATGGAGGTGGACGGCGGGCTGGACGCGCAGGGCAATCCGCAGGTGTATGATTTCACTACGTCTTATCCGTCCAACGGCGCACCCACCCTGGCGCTGCTGCTGACCGGCCGCGTCGATCCGGTGGCGCTGGCGTATGAAATGGGCGATCGCACCTCCATTCCACCTTACGATTTTCCCCATCTGCGCGTCACCATTGAGGACATGGCGCCGATTGTACGCGCCTCGTGGATGCGCGGCGTTTCGGCCCTGCCCAACACCTTTGCCCATGAATCCTATATGGATGAGCTGGCCCACGCGGCAGGCGTCGATCCGGTGGAGTACCGGCTGCGCTACATTCAGGACGATCGCGCCGCCGAGCTAATGCGCTCCACCGCTGCACGTGCAGACTGGACGCCGCGCACCGCCATTCAGCAGACCGCCAGCGAACCCGGCATTTTGCGCGGACGCGGTTTTGCCTACGCACGCTATATTCACAGCAAATTTCCCGGCTTCGGCGCCGCCTGGGCTGCCTGGGTCGCGGATGTCGCGATTGATAAGCAGAGCGGCGAGATCGCCGTTACGCGCATCACCGTGGGCCATGATGCCGGCATGATGATCAACCCGGAAGGGGTAAAGCATCAGATTCACGGCAATGTCATTCAGTCCACCAGCCGGGTGCTCAAAGAACAGGTGACGATTGAAAGCAACCTGATCACCAGCCAGGAATGGGGCAGCTACCCGATCCTGACGTTTCCGGAAGTGCCGGATATCGACGTGATGATGGTGCCGCGCCCGCACGAACCGCCGCTCGGCGCGGGGGAATCCGCGTCGGTGCCCAGCGCCGCGGCCATCGCCAATGCGGTATTTGATGCCACCGGTATCCGTTTTCGCGAATTGCCCATTACCGCTGACAAACTGCGTCAGGCGCTGAACGGCCCCGATCCGCAGCCGGAGCCACAGCTGGCGGCACCGGCCCAAGCCGTCCGCCGCCGCAGCCGAAAATGGGCGCTGGGTGGCGTAACAGGATTGCTCGGCCTCGCCGCTGGCGTGGCGATTAACGCGCTGCCGTGGCGCGCACCGATTGCGCCCGTGACACCCCCGGCCGCCGGAAGCTGGTCGGCAGAGATGCTGGAACGTGGCCGTCAGGTGGCCGCCGCCGGTGACTGCGCGGTATGCCATACCACGGAAGGCGGTGCGACCAATGCCGGCGGCCTGAAGATGGAGACGCCGTTTGGCACGCTGTACACCACCAACATCACGCCGGATAAACAGACCGGCATCGGCAGCTGGTCATTTAACGCCTTCGATCGCGCCATGCGCCAGGGTATCAGCCGCGACGGTCATCATCTCTATCCGGCGTTTCCTTACACCAGCTTTCGCCAGCTGAGCGAAGGCGATATGCAGGCGCTGTACGCCTGGCTGATGTCACAGCCGGCGGTACAGCAGGCACCAGCAGAAAACCAGATGCGCTTCCCCTATAACCTGCGCTTCCTGATGGCGGGCTGGAACGCGCTCTACCTCGGGCGCGGCGAATACCAGCCTGACCCCCGCAAAAGCGCCGAATGGAATCGCGGTGCCTATCTGGTGAACGGGGCCGGACACTGCGGTGCCTGCCACTCGCCGCGTAATCTGCTGGGCGCGGAAAAACGCGGGGACAATTTCCTCGCCGGTGGCTGGGTGGACGGCTGGGAAGCGCCCGCTCTCAATCAGCTGAATAAAGCCCCGCAGCCGTGGACGGCGCAGTCGCTGTATAACTACCTGCGCAGTGGTTACGATGCGCAGCACGGCGTTGCCGCCGGACCGATGGCACCGGTGGTAAGCCATCTCGCCACCCTGCCGGAAGCCGATGTGCGCGCCATGGCCAGCTATCTGGCGGATATCAATGGTCAGGCAGCGCGCCCTGTCGCTGCACCGGCGGCAAAACCGGCATGGAACACTGCCGCAGGGGAACGGCTGTTTAAAGGCGCCTGTCAGGCCTGCCACAGCGCCAGCGAGGGCGGACCGCAGTTGTTTGGCGTCAGCCCATCGATGGCCAACAGCAGCAGCATAACCAGCGCGACGCCGGATAATCTGTTACAGGTGGTATTGCACGGTATCGACAAACCGGCAACCGATGCGCTCGGTTATATGCCCGGCTTTGCCGCCAGTTTGTCGGATAAGCAGGTTGCGGATATTGCTGCCTGGCTGCGCCAGCGCTACGCGCCTGATGAACCGGTGTGGCAAGATCTGACTGAAAAGGTGGCGCAGGTACGCGCTAATCCCGGCAGCCACTGACCCAGTCAGGCGTGCTGCCGGTCAGCGGCTTGCATCGGATCGCGGCAGATCCGCGTCGCGGATCGTGCCCTGATGGGCCGGCAGAGTGATGAGAATAGCCGGGTCAAGCAGCGCGCGGGCACCGCTGTCGCCCTGCAGTTGAGCGAGCGCCGCGCCATAGTGCGCGGCAAAACCCACCGGGTGGCCCGGCTGGTTTTGCCAGCTGAGCCGCACCTGTGGCGCGCCCTGGCGCAGCGCCTGTGCCACACGCTGATGATCCTCCGCCCTCACCCATGCCATATCGCCCGGCAGTATCAGCCAGCCATGCCAGTGCGCGGTGGCCCGCACGCCAGCGGCAATGCTTTCACCGCTGCCGGCGCTGGCAATAGAGCAGCTCGCCACACCGCACTGCTGTGCCAGCTGCTGAAGGGGATGATCGTCCGGTCGGTGCACAAGCAGAAGCGGCAAACCGCTGCGCTGCGCCTGCTGCAGCGTCAGCTTCAGCAGCGGCTGAGGCACGCCATTATCATCAGGATACGGTGCCAGCAGTTTGTGCCCGGTACCGCCGGCCTGACGAAAACGGCTGCCAAGACCGGCAGCAAGGATGAGAATGCCTGGCGTCTGCATAAAAGATGGCTTCCGGAAATCGGGGCGCACAGTATCGCGCGCCCCGGTGTGGTTAGCGACGGTTTTTCCACACCGTCTGGATGTTACAGAACTCGTGAACACCGAAGCTGGAGAGTTCGCGGCCATAGCCGCTTTTCTTCACGCCACCGATAGCGACGCGCGGATCCGAGGCACCGTTGCCGTTGATAAACACCGCGCCGGTTTCCAGTTGCTCCGCCAGTTGCTGGGCCAGCGCTTCATTACCGCTCCACACGGTGGCGCTCAAGCCAAACTCGCTGTCATTTGCCAGCTGCAGCGCATGTTGCGCATCGCGAGCCACGCTGATCGCCGCAACCGGTCCAAAGATCTCCTGGCGAAAGGCCGTCATCGCTGGCGTGATGTCCGCGAGGATGGTCGGCGCATAATAGTTGCCAACTCCGTCGATCTTGTAGCCGCCCAGTACCAGACGAGCACCCTGCTGCAGTGTTTCCTGCACCTGATGATCCAGTTCATCGCGCAGGTCGTAGCGTGCCATTGGACCGATATAGGTCTCTTCCAGCAATGGATCGCCGACTTTCAGCGCCTGCACGGCTGCGCTGAAACGCGCCTCAAACGCGTCTGCGATGCTTTCTTCAATGATGAAGCGCTTGGCCGCCATACACACCTGTCCGCTGTTCTGGTAGCGTCCTGCGACCGCTGAGGCCACAGCTGCATCCAGATCGGCATCGGCCAGCACGATAAAAGGATCGGCGCCGCCCAGTTCCAGCACGGTTTTTTTCAATACCGCACCGGCCTGTGCCGCGATTGCGCCACCTGCGCGCACGCTGCCGGTAACCGCGATGGCCGCAACGCGTGGATCGTTGATAGCGGCAGAAACACCGTCGTTATCCACGTTGATCACGTTAAATGCGCGGCGCGGCAGATCGGTTGCGGCAAATAGCTCTTCCATCAGGTAAGCGCAGCCCATGACGCTCGGAGCGTGCTTCAGCAGGTAGGTGTTGCCAGCCAGCAGCATGCTGACCGCGCCGCGCAGCACCTGCCAGTAAGGAAAATTCCATGGCATCATCGCCAGGATCACACCGAGTGGACGGAAGGATTGCCATGCCTGCTGGTTTTCCACCAGCGTGGGCTGATCCGCCAGCATCGCCGGTCCGTGTTCAGCGTACCAGTCACACAGGCTGGCGCATTTCAGGACTTCGGCGCGCGCCTGGGCAATCGGCTTACCCATTTCCAGCGTAGCGAGCGTGGCCAGTTGATCCTGACGCTGGCGCAGCTGTTCACCCAGCTGACGCAGCACCTTTACGCGCTGTGCCATCTCTGTGTTACGCCACTGCGCAAAGGCGCTGGCGCTCTGCTGTAAAGCTGTTTCCAGTTCAGCGGCATTTTGCAGTGGATACGTACCAATGATTTCGCCGCTGGTGGGATTACGTGAAATAACGTGCTCAGTCATAAGATGCCTTCGTCAGATAATCGGGTTGATCAGATTGGGATCTACCTTACGCCAGCTATCAGGTGATGAAAAATGAATAGATGAGAGCAAGTTGTTCACCTGGAATGAATTGAGGGAGTGAACTGGCCTGAAGATTTTCAGTTTCTAGCGTCACATGAGGATTCGTCGACGTAAGCGAATTTTCTGCAGGTTACGCTTATCAGCGTGAGTCGTCTCAACGGGTTATTCACTTATACAGTGATTAGATCTTAAAGAAAGATCATAAAGAGATCTAAAAGAGATCCTAAGAGATCCCCGATCGCGGCAGGCCGCACCAGACAAGGGCTGAGAAGGTGATCGTGTTCACTATAATCAGTAAAGTGTCCACTATAGTCAGTACTTTATTCACTATAGACAGTAGAATGTTCACTATAAACAGTGTTAATGTTCACTGTAATCAGATACCGATCCTTTTCATCCACAGAATGAAGATCTCAGGCTATGGCAGATAAAGAGAGTGAAAACAAGGCGTTACTTGAACCTTTTCTGTCGGTGACAAAAAACAGCGGTGAAGTTATTCAGCTTCATCCCAATAAAAATAACACCGTACAACCGGTCGCGTTGATGCGCCTGGGTCTGTTTGTTCCTACCCTGAAGTCGACGGCTCGCGGCAAATCCGGCGCCATGGCTTCAACTGATGCCACCAAAGAACTCAAGAACCTGTCGCTGGTGAAAGCGGAAGGCTATGAAAAGATTACCATCACCGGCGCACGGCTGGATATGGATAATGATTTCAAAACCTGGGCCGGCATCATTCAGTCTTTCTCGCGTTATCCATCGAAGGGCGACACCGTCACGCTGCCGTTTATCGACTTCGTTAAGATGTGCGGTATTCCTTCAGCCAACTCGTCCGCAGCACTGCGTAAGCGTCTTGACGCCTCGCTGCGACGCATCGCGACCAATACCCTGTCGTTTGAAGGGAATGGTAAAGCCTACCACACGCATCTGGTGCAGTCGGCTTACTACGATCGTGAGAAAGATCTGGTGCGCATTCAGGCCGATCCTAAGCTGTTTGAGCTGTATAACTTCGACCACAAGGTGCTGTTGCAACTGCGGGCTATTTCGCGCCTCAAGCGTAAGGAGTCGGCGCAGGCGCTGTATACGTATCTGGAAAGTCTGCCGACTAACCCGGCGCCGATTTCACTGGCGCGCTTGCGGATGCGCCTCAATCTCGGTTCAAAAACCACCACGCAAAACCATGTGGTGCGACGCGCCATGGAGCAACTGAAAGAGATCGGCTACCTCGACTATTCCGAAGTGAAACGCGGCCGTTCGGTGTTTTTCATCATCCACAGTCGCACGCCGAAACTCGATGGAATCAGCAATCTCGAAAGTATCGATTCGCTGGAAGACCTCGATTTTGAAGACTGATTTCCCCCATTCACTGTAATCAGTAAGCCCTCCGCCCGCCGTGTCACTGAGCTGCAAAAGTGACACGGCAGCATTCTCCCCCGTTCACTGTAATCAGCACAGCCGCTGTTGTTCACTGTAATCGGTAACGTTCACTGCAATCAGTAAAGGCTGACGCTCTCGCTTTGCGCCCTGTATCGCTACGCTACCCGTTTTCGCAGTATATGCCGCCTGTAACGATAGTGGGTACTTACCAGGTGGGTATAAATCGTCTTTAAATCCCCGCCAGAGCCGCGGCTGGCTGTTTACAGTGAATGTTCTGTCTGCCAGGTGGTCTTGCTGACTATAGTGAATATCAGATGGCCTAACAGAGCTGATTATAGTGAACGCTGTTACCTAAGTTCATGATTAATAATATTAATAATAGTTAAACGGGTAAGTGCCCACTGTAATCAGTAATTATGCTGTGAAAACAACCAGTAAAAGTGACAGGGTTGGTCACGCCCACTGATTACAGTGAATGCCGGCCATGATTTACTGATTGTAGTGAACGCCGGCGGCCCTGTTCTTTGGCTGCGCTTACACCAATGCAACTGCTGATTACAGTGAACATCAAGAGTGCTTCTCCGCCTGCAGTGCAAAGGATGACGGAGTGATCTTTGGATGACGAATGCTGACTACAGTGAACACCATAGGTCATAAAGCGCAGCCGGTGGGTGCTGATTACAGTGAACGAGCCTGTGATGATCCGGCTTTACCAGATGGTATAGAGCGGTATCGGTTACTGATTGCAGTGAATGTTTTAATCCATCGCCCTTCCCTGCCCTGAACCTTCGATTATGATTACCCGCGCAGAAGCGAATCGCGTCTTTGCTGATTACAGTGAATGCTTTGCCGGGCAGCTCAATCACTGTGCAACCAGGTCGTTTTTAGTACTGATTACAGTGAATGTTGCTCAGTGAACAGCCGGATGTTGTTATTACCATTACCTGACAGCGATCACATTACTGATTACAGTAAACATTGACGAAAAGGGGGACGTGGTTTACTGACTACAGTGAATGGCAGGTGTGACGAGGTGCAGGCTTACTGATTACAGTGAATCTTATGCGGGCTGCTGACCGTTGGCTGGCAGGCGTTTACCGCGTTGCGGCCACTCATGACCACTGATACCACTGCTGCTATACGCATTGCTTTGTAGTGCCATACCGCAAACTATAGCAATGCTCTGCGCTAACGGTTTGTCCGACAGAACGGATGGCTGCAAAGCCCTAATCCGCCACGGCGACGTTAAGCTACGCAACGTTAACCAGAAGAACGACTACTGACTACAGTGAACGTTAGTCGTGTTGCGCTGCAAAACTCATGCGTTTACTGACTACAGTGAATCTTTCAACCGCTCCTTCCCTTCCCTGCCCTGCTCTGACGCGTTGTCTGGCTGACCCATAGGTTTACTGATTACAGTGAATCCTTGTTCAACGCTGCTGATTACAGTGAATGTTACGCTGAATACAGTGAACAGTGATCATTAACAACGTCGAATTGCTGATTACAGTGAACACCAGCAGCGCGACCTGAGGATTACTATGCGCAAACTGTGAGCGCAACCTTTCCATTTACCTGCAGGACACGACCACTGATTACAGTGAATGTCGCGCTTTCGCAGACGTAACGCCGATCACATTTTCACCAGTTGATTATCAATCAGACAATGCGACTTACTGAATGCAGTGAATCTCTGCATTAAGCCCCTCACGCAAAAGGCCTTTTTGTAACGCGAGCTGATGATGAACAGATGAGATAGATTTGCCTCATGTGCAGGATTTCGGTATAAAGTCATAAATCCTACATGTGTGGAGCAAGTATGGCTAACGATGAGAAGCAGGTTCTGAAAGTCGCTCAACGCTCAGAAAGAATGCTGATGAGCCTGACGGAGCAGATTCAGGCGCAAAAAGAAGAGTTGCACGAGAATACTTTTTACCAGGTTTATGCCAAAGCGGCGTTAGCCAAGTTGCCTAAGCTGACGCGCGCCAGTGTCGATTACGCGGTGAACGAGATGGAAGAAAACGGCTATCCGTTTGATAAGCGCGCGGCCGGTAGTTCTACCAAATACGCGATGTCGATCCAAAATATTATCGACATTTACCATCATCGCGGCGTCCCGAAATACCGCGATCGCCATCCTGAAGCGTTTACGCTGTTTGTCGGTAACCTGAAAGGCGGCGTGTCTAAAACCGTTTCCACGGTATCGCTGGCGCACGCGCTGCGCGCGCATCCGCACCTGCTGTTCGAAGATTTACGTATCCTGGTTATCGATCTCGATCCTCAGTCTTCGGCCACCATGTTCCTGAATCATGAACGTTCGGTCGGTTTGGTTGAAGCCACCGCAGCTCAGGCGATGCTGCAAAACGTCAGCCGTGAAGAGCTGAAAAGCGAATTTATTGTGCCGTCGATTATTCCAGGCGTTGACGTACTGCCTGCCTCTATCGATGACGCTTTCATTGCCTCACGCTGGGAAGAGCTGTGTGCGGAGCATCTGCCGCAGCAAAACGTGCATGCGGTGCTGTATGAAAACGTGGTGGCTAAGCTGAAAAAAGATTACGACTTCATCTTTATTGACAGCGGCCCACATCTGGATGCCTTCCTGAAAAACGCCATTGCCGCTTCCGATTTGCTGATGACGCCGGTGCCGCCGGCACAGGTTGATTTCCACTCCACGCTGAAGTATCTGACGCGCCTGCCCGAGCTTATCGACATCATCGAAGAGTCGGGAGCCACCTGCCGGTTGCAGGGTAACATTGGCTTTATGTCCAAGCTGTCGAATAAAGCGGACCACAAGATGTGTCACAGCCTGGCGAAAGAGATATTTGGCGGCGATATGCTAGATGCGGCGCTGCCTCGGCTGGATGGCTTTGAACGCTGCGGTGAATCGTTCGATACGGTTATCTCCGCTAATCCTTCCACTTATGTCGGCAGCAGCGAAGCCCTGAAAAACGCGCGTTCGGCGGCAGAAGACTTTGCCAAAGCCGTCTTTGATCGTATTGAATTTATCCGCCTGAACTGAGGTTATTATGAGCGCAAAAAGAATCACTATTGGCCGCACCTTCAGCCAGAGCCCGTTACAAAATGAACCCAGCGAGGATGGTCATTCCCAGACGTTTATCCTTTCCACCGGTAAACGCGCCCTGTTCACGCTGGAACACATCACGGCTAAAGAGATAGAAGAACGTACGTACGTGGTGATGGAAACCAACGGCCGTGACCAGTCCGGTCTCACGCCAGAGTCACTGCGCGATATCATCCGTACCATTAAACTGCAGCAGTTCTTCCCGGCCATCGGCGTGAAGCGTGGCGATCGGATTGAAATCCTCGATGGTTCGCGTCGTCGGGCGGCCGCGCTGCACTGTAAAACCGGGCTGGATGTGCTGGTTACCGACGTTGCCATCTCTGCCGAAGAAGCCCGTCGTCTGGCGCAGGATATCCAGACCGCGCGTGAGCATAATCTGCGTGAAGTCGGCATGCGTTTGATGTCACTGAAAGAAAGCGGTCTGTCGCAAAAAGAGATTGCGCAGAGTGAAGGGCTGTCTCAGGCAAAAGTGACTCGCGCGCTGCAGGCTGCCAGTGTGCCGCTGGAGCTGGTCACCCTGTTCCCGAACCATTCAGAGTTGACCTATCCTGACTACAAAACACTGCTGCAGGCCTACGAAAAACTGCAGGAAACCGGTCAGACGGTAGACGCTCTGATTGAAACCATCGGCATGGATGTGGACAGCGTCTGTGCGCGTGAAGGCCTGGCGGAAGATGAAGTCAAGAATGGCATCCTGCGGCTGGTCCGTAACGGTAGCCAGACGCTGGTGCAGGCGCCGGCAAAAGATAAAGTGGTGGCGACACCGTTGTGGACCTTCGCAGATAAAGACCGTTACGCCCGTAAGAAAATGCGCGGACGCATGTTTAGCTATGAGTTTAACCGCCAGTCCAGAGAGTTACAGGAAGAGCTGGATCGGGTTATCACCGAGACGCTGAATAAGTATCTCAATCAGTAGTAGCGCTTTACCTCCGATGACCAGCAATCTGTAGCAGCACAATCCCGTACAACCTGAACCGTGCCGCTACAGATTGTTACCTCACCCACCTGATTTCTCCCCCGTAATTTCATCCTTCGCCAGCCTGATTTCAGCGCTAAGCGCATGAAATCAAATCAACCTTAGCCGGAATTTCAGGCTGAAATCGCCAAGCCCTCAATATTATACGGTGAAACCGCGCCATCGCTGGTTGAAGCTTTGATGATGGCCAGCTTTGCTGCATGCGAAAGCAACAGTGAAAGCAGCAGGAGGAATCCTTAACCAAATCTGCCATAATCAGGCGATATTCGCCATGGCGATTTCACCTCTAACTGTTTGAAAACAGTGTTTTTATCAGCAGGATTTCAGGCTGAAATCGCCCGAATTTCACAGTAAACCCTCATGCTGCCGTGAGAAAAACGGGGATTTAGCCAGACGATATTCAATGTGTTATCCACAGAAAACGTGGATAACTTTTACTGTAGGCGCTATGCCATAAGCGCCGTCTGGCTGGGCGACTGCCACACCGCATCACGCACGCGCACCGGTTTATGAATCAAACCGAGCGCATAAAAGCGGTCAGCGATAGTTTGCTGTTCTTTGATGACGTGAAAAACCATGGCCCGGGTCTGGTGGCTGCGACGGGATAAGGCGCGTTCCACGGCTGCGAACTCCAGCCCCAGTTCCTGCGCCAGCATAGTGGCGGCCTCATGGCGATGATGATCAATAAAGGTCCCGGTTTGCTGCAGGCTCGTTACCAGCTGCTGCACGATATCGTCATGCTGCTGCACATAATCATGGCGCGCCAGATAAAACTGGTGGTTGCGCACCCGGCCTTCGCCCTTCTCCAGCACGCGCAAATCGGCGTTGCTTTCTGCGGCACTCAGCAGCGGATCCCACATCATCCAGGCATCAACGGCCAGATAATCGCTGGCTGTGAGCGGATATTTCGGCGGCGTGTACACCACTTTAATTTCATCCAGACCGATGCCGGCTTCCTCCAGCAGCTGCAACAGCAGCCAGTGAACATTCGATCCTTTATTGACCGAGATACGCTTTCCTCGCAAATCTGCCAGGCTGTGGATAGTACTGTCGCGTGGCACCACAATCCCGACGCTGCCCGGTGCCGGTGGCTCCCAGGCGATATAAGTCACGGTGTTACCGCTGGCCTGAGCGAAGATGGGCGGCACTTCACCGGTGGTACCAAAATCAATCTCATTATTCTGCAGCGCATACAACAGTTGCGGACCGGCAGGAAACTCGCTCCACACCACGCTGATACCCTGCTGATTGAAGCACTGTTCCAGCGTCTGGCGCGCTTTCAACACGCCAAGATTGCCAAATTTCTGATAGCCGATGCGCAACTCGCGTTCAGGGCGCGCGGCCCCACTAACGTGCGCGAAGGCCATGACGGCAGACTTGCGCCGCCCTTTTATAACGCCCATCTGTGCCAGATGCGTGCGCAGCGTGTGCCGGCTAATGCCCAGCAGCGTGGCGGCCTGCGTCTGATTGTTGTCCGCTATTTCCAGTGCGTTACTGATCAGACTCTGAATCACCCGATCAAACAGCTGTTGCGGTTCGCGTGTAATCTGCTGGCGCAGAAAACTATCCAGCGTCGAATCGTCTGTTTCGCTGTATCCACGTTCACTGTAACCTGCCAGCCGCAGCTGCGTCGGCGTCAATGTCTCATCGCGACTGAGCAGCACCGCATTGTGCAGCGTATTCTCCAGTTCACGAATATTGCCGGGCCAGCTGTAATCGCGCAGCGCTTCCAGCGCGTCAGGCGACAGGCGACGCGCCGGACGGCCAAGGCGGCGTGCGTACAGGGAGAGGAAATGCTGTGCCAGCAGCGGGATGTCCTCGCGACGCTGGCGCAGCGGTGGCAGGGGAACAACGGCGATGTTCAGGCGATAGAACAGATCTTCACGAAAACGCCGTTCGCGAATTGCCTGCGCCAGATCGACATGGGTTGCGGCGATAACGCGCACGTCTATTTTAATGGCCTTGCGCGAACCGACGCGCGTAATTTCACGCTCCTGAAGGACGCGTAGCAGTTTAACCTGCAGCGGCAGGCTCAGTTCGCCGATCTCATCCAGCAGCAGCGTGCCGCGCTGCGCCGCTTCAAACCAGCCAGGGTGCGCCTGAGTCGCGCCGGTGAAGGCACCTTTCTCATGTCCAAACAATTCAGCTTCTGCCAGACTTTCCGTCAGGGCGCCGCAGTTGACGGCCAGAAACGGGGCATGCCGGCGTGGACTGTGGTGATGCAGATACCGGGCGACCACTTCTTTGCCGGTGCCGGTTTCGCCCACAATCAGCACCGTGGCGTCGGTGGGTGCGAATTTATCCAGCAGCGACTGGAAAGCCAGCGATGCCGGGTCGACCAGGCGAGGTGAATCCGGTTGATTGTAAGGTGTCAGCATGAGATGGCTCCTGTAAAGGTCTGCCATCACGCTAAACCCGGCAAGTGGCAATGAACAGCAGGAAAAAAGCATAAGCAGTTGCATATGCAGCAAATGCTGTTGGCGTTGCGTTGCAATTGCAACAGATATTACGCGCTCTGATGACCTAACTGACTGAAAATGCACAATCTCTGTTTCGTTAAAAGCTGGCATGCTTTTCGCTTAAGCCTATATAACCAAATAGAAAGTTAAGAATGAACGTTTTCTCATAAAGTTATATAGGATAAGCATAATGGCCGATTCTGCGCACGAGAGCATAAATGTCTTCTGGTTCCTGCCGACGCACGGCGATGGCCGTTACCTGGGTACCACAGAAGGCGGACGCCCGGTTGATTTAGCCTATTTACAGCAGGTCGCGCTGGCCGCCGACAATCTGGGCTTTTACGGCGTCCTCATTCCGACAGGCAAAAGCTGTGAGGATTCCTGGCTGGTGGCTTCCGCGCTGGCACCCATGACGCGCCGGCTGCGCTATCTGGTCGCCGTACGGCCAGGGTTACAGCCACCCACGCTGGCAGCGCGCATGGCTACCACACTGGATCGTCTGTCGGAAGGCCGTCTGCTGATTAACGTGGTCACCGGCGGCGATCCGGTGGAGAACAAAGGCGACGGCATCTTCCTCAACCACAGTGAACGTTATGAAGTGACTCGCGAGTTTCTGGATGTGTATAGCCGGCTGATGCGTGGCGAAAAAGTGGATTATCAGGGCGAGCATATTCAGGTTGAAGGCGCTGAGGTGCTGTTTCCACCGGTGCAGGAAAACGGTCCACCGCTCTACTTTGGTGGCTCATCGGAGGCAGCGATCGACGTGGCGGCGCAGCAGATTGACACCTATCTCACCTGGGGTGAGCCACCGGCGCAGGTAGCAGAAAAACTGACGGTCGTGCGTGAGCGCGCTGAGTCACGCGGCCGGAAACTCGAGTACGGTATCCGCCTGCATGTGATTGTGCGTGAAACCGAAGAAGAAGCCAGAGCGGCGGCGGATAAACTGATTGCCCATCTGGATGACGACACTATCGCTCAGGCGCAGAAGATTTTTGCCCGCATGGATTCCGCCGGTCAGGCGCGCATGAGTGCGCTGCACAACGGTTCGCGCGATAATCTCTACATTGCGCCGAATCTGTGGGCAGGCGTCGGACTGGTGCGCGGCGGTGCCGGCACCGCGCTGGTGGGCAGCCCGCAGCAGGTCGCTGAACGCATCCGGGAATACCAGGCGCTCGGGGTGACTAACTTCATTCTTTCGGGCTATCCGCATCTGGAAGAGGCCCATCGCGTGGCTGAATTGCTGCTGCCGCTGTTACCGCTGGCCCACGGTCAGCAGCAGCGCGCCCGTACCATTAACACTGGCCCGTTTGGTGAAACCATCGGCGGCGATAAGCGCCCATCGGCGAAACAGACGAGCGCCAGCTGATGCAGGAGAAGGCGATGGCAGCAGCGCACATCATTATTGTCGGCGGGGGCTTCAGCGGCACAGCGCTGGCGATTCACCTTGCCCGCACGTCGCTCGCGCCGCTACTGATTACAGTGGTCGAACCGCGCGCCAGCCTTGGCGCCGGTGTTGCCTATTCCACGCCGGAACCGGCACACCGCATCAACGTGCCGGCTGCGCGTATGCAGCTCAGTGGAGAAGAGCAGGGCGCCTTTGATCGCTGGTATCGTCAGCAGCCGGAATGTTCACTGGACTCAGCAGCACACTGCGCCGATGGCGCGGTGTATCCGCAGCGTGCGCTGTTTGGTCGCTATCTGGCGCAGCAGTTTGCCGCCGCCGCTGAGGCGCATCCGCATGTCACTCTGCGTCACGTTCAGGCGCGTGCGCTGGCATGGGAAGGGCAACAACTGCTGTTGAGTAACGGTGAAACCCTGACTGGCGACATCCTGGCACTGGCCATCAGCCATCCACCGCCGTCGCTGCCACGCATGCTACAGCCGTTTGCCGACCATCCGGCGCTGATTGCCAACCCGTGGCAGCCAGGCGTGCTGGATAGCGTTGAGCCTGATGCATCGGTGGCGATTGTCGGCACCGGCCTGAGCATGGCTGACGTGGTGGCTTCGCTGGCGACGCGTCAGCATCAGGGGCCGCTGCTGGCGTTCTCACGGCGGGGACAACTGTCACGCGCCAATCTCAGCGGCGAATGGCCGGAGTGGACACTGGGCGCGCAACCTCAGCCCAGCGCGCGTCGCTGGCTGCGGCATATTCGTGATGAAGTCGCTCGCGCTGCCGCGCAGCAGCTGCCGTGGCAGCGTGTGCTTGATGAGGTGCGTGTGCAGGGGCAAGCCATCTGGCAGTCACTTCCGCTGCCTGAACAGCGACGCTTTGCGCGTCATCTGCGTTCATGGTGGGATGTGCATCGCTATCGCATTGCCCCGCAGGTCGCCGCCGTCATCGCCCGGCGACAGCAGCAGGGTAGCCTGCAGGTATTGGCCGCTCGCCTCGTGGCGATTCACGCTCACCCGCAGCAGCTGGAAATCACCCTGCGTCAGCGCGATGGCACCCGGCAAAACCATGTGCTGGATAAACTGATTGTCACGACCGGACCGGGACATGAAGCGCTGACGACCAGCCAGCCGCTGCTGCAATCGCTCAGTGAGCAGGGCCTGATCCGCGCCGATGCGCTCGGCTTCGGCATTGATGTGGATCACCACTCGCGCACCCTCAACCGGCACGGCCAGCCCAATGCACGCCTGTTTGTCGTGGGCCCGGCGGCGCGCGCCCGATTTGGCGAGCTGATGGGATTGCCGCAGGTGGCCGATCACGCGGCCGCCGTAGCGGATGAAATTCTTAAAGTATTGCCTGTCGCTCACGCTGAGCGATGTCCCCCTTCCGCCTCCTGAATACTCAACATCCTGAAAATTAACTGACGAACGCCGGGTCGCTGCACGATCACGGCCTCGCTATGGAGATTGCTATGCCATCGCAACGCGAAATACGCCTGAATGCCTTTGATATGAACTGTGTTGGTCACCAGTCGCCCGGACTTTGGGCCCATCCCCGTGACCGCTCATGGCAGTATAAAGATCTGGAATACTGGGTTGATTTGGCGCGCCTGCTCGAGCGCGGCAAGTTTGACGGCCTGTTCATTGCCGATGTGCTCGGCATTTACGATGTGCTGAACGGCAACGGTGACGCGGCGATACGCCAGGCCACTCAGGTGCCGGTGAACGATCCGCTGGCGTTGATTACGCCGATGGCGCTGGTCACAGAGCACCTTGGTTTCGGTTTAACCGCCTCGCTGTCGTTTGAGCATCCTTATCCGTTCGCGCGCCGTTTGTCGACGCTGGACCATCTGACCAAAGGCCGCATTGGCTGGAACATCGTTACCTCCTATCTGGAGAGCGGCGCGCGCAACATTGGTCATAAAGCGCAAACCGATCATGACAGCCGCTATGACTATGCCGATGAGTACCTGCAGGTGGTCTATAAACTGCTGGAAGGCAGTTGGGAGCAGGATGCGGTGCTGCGCGATCGTCAGCGTCGCATTTTCAGCGATCCCAGCAAAATCCATCCGATTAACCATCAGGGTACGTTCTTCAACGTACCGGGCATCCACCTGTGTGAACCCTCGCCGCAGCGCACGCCGGTGCTGTATCAGGCCGGTGCATCGAGCCGCGGCAAACAGTTTGCCGCTGAGCACGCAGAATGTGTGTTTGTCGCCGCGCCGTCCAAAGTGCTGTTGAAGAAAACCGTGGCCGACATCCGGCGTCGTGCAGCCGAAGCCGGTCGCGATCCGCGCAGTATTTTGATCTTTAACCTGCAGACGGTGATTGTCGGTGAAACCGATCGGGCGGCACAGGCGAAGTGGCAGGAGTATAAAAACTGGGTCAGCTACGAAGGCGCGCTGGCGCTGGTTTCTGGCTGGACCGGCATCGACTTTGGACAATATCAGCCGGACCAGGTGCTGAAATACCTGCACACCAACGCCATTCAGTCAGCGGTTGAAACTTTCTCTACTGCCGATCCCGATCGTCAATGGACGGTGAAAGCGCTGGCTGACTGGGTGGGTATCGGCGGTTTTGGCCCGCTGCTGGTAGGCAGTGCGGCAACGGTGGCGGATGAGCTGCAGAGCTGGGTAGAGGAGACCGACGTGGATGGTTTCAACCTGGCGTATGCGCTGACCCATGAAACCTTTGAGGATGTGGTCGAGCTGCTGATTCCGGAGCTGCAAAAACGCGGCGTTTACAAACAGGATTACGCCGCGGGCACGCTACGCGAGAAGCTGTTTGCCGCCGGGCCGCAGCTCAGTGCGCCGCATCCGGGTGCTGGCTATCGCGTACGCAGCGCGCAGCAGCAGGAGGTCATATGATCGAAATCGAGCGCCTGAGTAAACACTACCGTGCGCCGGACGGTCGCGTCACCGACGTGCTGAAAAACATCACGCTGCAGGTGCCGGAAGCCAGCATCACCGCGGTGGTCGGACCGAGCGGTGCCGGCAAATCTACCCTGGCGAAATGCATCAGCCTGCTGGAGCAGCCGAGCGGCGGCAGCATCCGGGTTAACGGCAGCGATTTATCCCGGCTGGATGGCGAAGCGCTGCGCCGCGCGCGTCGCGCTATCGGCACGGTATTTCAGTCTTCCGCGCTGCTGCAGCGTAAAAGTGCCTGGGAAAATATCGCGCTGCCGCTGCGCTATCTCGGCGTGGTCGAGCGCGATATCCGCGCCCGCGTCGGCGAGCTGCTGGAGAGTGTCGGGCTAAGCCACAAAGCCAGCGCCTTTCCCGCCCAGCTCTCCGGTGGGCAGCGGCAGCGCATTGGTATTGCCCGCGCGCTGGCGCTACGTCCCTCTGTACTGCTGGCCGACGAAGCCACCTCCGGCCTCGATCCGGAAGCGACGGTCACCATCCTTGAGCTGCTGAAAAAACTGCGTGACGACTACCGGCTGGCAATCGTGCTGATCACCCATGAGATGGATGCCGTACGTCAGGCGGCGGATGCGGTTGCCGAGATTCGCAATGGAGAGATAGTGCAGTATGGCACCGTCAGTGCGCTGCTGGCACAGCCGGACAGCGCGCTCGGCCAGCGGCTGCTGCCGCTGACGGCACAAGTCAGTGATGCCGGACTGGTGCTGCAGCTTAGCTACCGTACTGATGTCGCGGTGGCCAGCGACTGGATTTCGCGCATCAGCCAGCAGTTCGCTTTAAAAGTGGATCTGCTGGGTGCGCATGTCGAGCGGGTCAATGGCATCCAGGCCGGACGGTTGCAGGTGGGCATTCATTTTCAGCAGGAGCAGGTGCCGCTGGCACGGTTGCTGACGCAGCTGGAGCAGTATGGCCTGGCGGCCAGCGTTGCTGTCAACGTGCCGCCGTTACGGGAGGCGGTATGAGCGTATCCGTGATAAGCCAGGACACGCCCTGGCCTGAAATTCCGGCACTGATGTTGCCGGCGCTGGGTGAAACCGCGTTGATGGTCGGCATCGTGATGCTGTTTGTGGTGAGCCTCGGTGGCGTGGTTGGCGTGGTGCTGTTTAACACCTCGCCGCGCGGACTGTTTCCGCAGCGCGGTGTGCATCGGGTGCTGAGCTGGATCGTCAATATGGGGCGCTCGTTACCGTTTCTGGTGCTGATGGCGGCCATCATTCCGTTTACCTTCTGGCTCACCGGCACCACCATCGGCATTCCGGCGGCGGTGGTACCGATGATCGCCGCCGGGATTCCTTTCTTTGGCCGCCTGGTCGACAACGCATTACGCGAGCTGCCCGGAGAAGTTACCGCCGTGGGGCTGGTGTGCGGCGGTTCGCGCTGGCAGATCATCCGCTCCGCCCAGCTGAGTGAAGCGCTGCCGGCGATTGTCGCAGCCATCACGCTCAACCTGATCTCCATGATTGAGTACTCGGCCATCGCCGGCACCATTGGCGCTGGCGGCATTGGCTACCTGGCGGTGGTGTATGGCTATCAGCGGTTCGATAACCACATCATGATCGCCACCATCGTGGTGTTGATTGCACTGATTCAGACCATTCAATTTTTCGGCGACCGGCTGGTTGCGGCCTTGCGCCATCCTCAGGGGACATCGTTATGACAACACAAGAATTTGAGTTACGTAAAACACGCCGCTGGCCGTGGCTGCTGCTGATTATAGTGGTCATTTTGCTGGCCGTCGCTGGCTGGTTGTGGCGCAGCCAGCAGCCGCAGGCGGTGGTGTTTGGCACCACGCTGAAAGTGCATTATGAGCCGGCAATGGCCGGGGAACAGAAGCTGATTGACTATGTGGGTGAGCATATCGCGCCGGACTACGGCCTGAAGCTGGAGGCGGTCGGTGTGCAGGATCCGGTGCAGGCGGACCGTGCGGTAGCAGAAGGGCAGTATGCTGCGACGGTCTATCAGCATCAGTGGTGGCTGAAGCAGGTGGTCGATGCTAACGGCTTCCAGCTCACTTCCAGCCTGCCTCTGTTCCAGTGGGCCTTTGGTATTTACTCCGATCGCTACCACTCGGTGGCGGATCTGCCGCAGGGCGCAACCATTGTGGTGCCCGACGATGGGGCGAATCAGGGCCAGGCGCTCTGGCTGCTGGCGCGTCAGGGATTGATCACCCTCGATCCAACGGTAGAACCGCGCACCGCCAAACTGAAAAACATTGTCGGTAATCCGCACGGTTTCGTGTTCAAAGAGCTGGATCTGCTGACCATGCCGCGGGCGCTCAATTCGGTCGATGCGGCGATTGGTTATGTGTCGCAGTTTGACGCCGGTAAAGTCCCGCGTGACAAAGGTATTCTGTTCCCGCCCGCGCCGCGCACCTTTGCCTCGCAGCTGGTGATTGGTACGCCTTACCTGGAGCAGGAGAACATCGTCAAACTCAGGCAGGCTTTTGCCGATCCGCGCGTGCAGCAGTGGCTAAAAACCACCGATGACCCGCTGGTCAAAGGCGTACTGGTGCCGGTTTCTGCTGAATAACTTTACTGCCGAATACGCTACCCGGACCCGCATTGCGCGTCCGGGTTTTAGTGTTGGTGTCTTTGTTATCTTATTGATTATATTGTAATTAATAGCAAATATTGTTGCTTTGGTTCCCTGCATAAAGCGCTTATAACCACCTCACCTGCACAACAAAAACAGACGTGAGGCGTTATGAGTACTCTTCCTTTAGAAAACACCTTGCCGGCTTCGCAACCGGTACGTTCGGTCAGTGATGTGGCAAGGCTGATCAACACCCGCAGTAGCAAAAACAACTATGCGCGCATGATTGTGTTTCTCGCGTTGGGTGGCGTGTTCCTCGACGCCTACGACCTGACCACACTGTCGTACGGCATCGATGACGTGGTGCGCGAGTTCCAGCTATCGCCGTTCACCACCGGGCTGGTCACTTCATCCATCATGGTCGGCACCATCGTCGGCAACCTGATTGGTGGCTGGCTGACGGATAAGTACGGCCGCTATTCGGTGTTCATGGCCGACATGCTGTTTTTTGTCGTATCGGCGATTGCGGCGGGCTTAGCACCCAACGTCTGGGTGCTGATTGGCGCGCGCTTCCTGATGGGCATTGGCGTAGGCATCGATCTGCCGGTGGCGATGTCTTATCTGGCGGAATTTTCTAAATTTGCCGGCAAAGGCAACAAAGCCGCACGGCTCGCGGCCTGGTGCCCGATGTGGTATGCGGCTTCCACTGTGTGTTTCCTGCTGATTTTTGGCCTCTATTTTCTGCTGCCTAAAGATCATCTCGACTGGCTGTGGCGCGCCTCGCTGCTGTTTGGCGCGGTACCTGCGCTGTTGATCATCGCGGTGCGCAGTAAGTTCATGAATGAATCACCGTTGTGGGCCGCGAATCAGGGCGATCTGACCTCGGCGGTGCGTATCCTGCGTGATTCGTACGGTATTCATGCACACGAAGCAGAACCAGAAACGCCACCCGCGGCGGCGGCGCCGAAGGTGAGTTTTCGCGTACTGTTCCAGAAGCCGTGGCGTGAACGCACCATCGTTGCCGGCGTAATGAATATCTGTATTTCGTTTGAGTACACCGCCATCGCCTTCTTCCTGCCGTCGATACTGGCGCAATTTCTTGGTGCCGGTGTGTTCGAGACTATCTCAGCTTCGCTGGGGCTGAACGCGCTGTTTGCCTTTACCGGCGGGCTGCTGGGGATGCGCCTGGCGTGGAAATATCCGTCACGCCACGTGGCGATCGCTGGCTTTGCGCTGCAGTTTTTGGCGCTGGTAGCGCTGGCGTTGATTGGCCACCCGCAGGCGCTAGTGGGCATCGTATTCGCGGTGCTGATGCTCGGGCTGTGGCTGTTCGCTGAAGGCTTTGGCCCGGGCGCGCAGCTGATGGTCTATCCGGCGCTCTCGTATCCTACCTCGATTCGCGCGACCGGTGTCGGCTTTAGTCGTGCGCTGTCGGGCATCGGCAGTGCGCTGGCGCTGTTCATTCTGCCGATTCTGCAGGCGGCGCTCGGCACCAACATGTTCTGGGTGGTATCGCTGGCCGCCATCATTCCGATCTTTTTCCTGCTGGCGGTGCGTCACGAACCGACCCGCCACGACATCGACGATCTTTCCCCTCAGGAGTAAAACATGAGCATTCTCTCTACCGGTACTGACTATGACACGCTGGCGGCGCACTTCCGACCGCTGTTTGCCCGCATCGCGGCGGGCGCAGCGGAACGCGAGCGTACGCGTACCTTGCCTTATGAACCACTGCAGTGGCTGAAGGAGGCCGGCTTTGGCACGGTGCGTATTCCACAGCAAAAAGGTGGCTGGGGCGCCTCGCTGCCGCAGCTGTTTCAGCTGTTAATTGAGCTGGCGGAAGCGGATTCCAACCTGCCGCAGGCGCTGCGCGCGCACTTTGCGTTTGTCGAGGACCGGCTCAACCAGCCGGACAATGTGGAGCGCGATGCGTGGTTTCGCCGTTTTGTAGATGGCGAGTTGGTGGGCAGCGGCTGGACGGAGATTGGCAACGTCAGGCTGGGCGACGTGATCACCCGCGTCACGCCTGCCGCCAATGGCTGGACGCTGAATGGCGAGAAGTTTTACAGCACCGGTGCGCTGTTCGCCGACTGGATAGATGTTTACGCGCGTCGCGATGACAATCAGGGTGACGTGATCGCGCTGGTGAATACGCATCAGCCGGGCGTCACGCGTGAAGATGACTGGGACGGATTTGGCCAGCGCCTGACTGGCAGCGGCACGACGCGCTTCGAGCACGCGCATGTGGAGACGCAGCACGTATATGATTTTGCCACGCGCTTCCGTTATCAGACCGCGTATTACCAGCACGTGTTGCTGGCAACGCTGGCGGGCATTGCGCGCGCGGTGGCGCGGGACGGCGCGGCAGCCGTTGCCGCACGCAACCGCGTTTACAGTCACGGCAACGGAGCTGCCTCGCGGCAGGATGCGCAGGTGCTGCAGGTGGTAGGCGAGATCACCAGTCTGGCATTTGCCGTCGAAGCCACGGTGATTCGCGCAACCCATTCACTGCAATCAGCGTATGAAGCGCACGTCAGTGCCGATGAAGCGGCCATCGCCGCCATCAACAACCTGGCGGAAGCCGAGGCCGGACAGGCGCAGGTGATCGCCAGCGAGCTGGTGCCGCGTGCTGCCACTGAATTGTTTAATGCGCTTGGCGCGTCGGATACGCGCGTCAGCAAAGCGCTGGATCGTCACTGGCGCAATGCGCGCACCGTCTCGTCGCATAACCCGGTGATCTACAAAGCGCGCGACATCGGTGACTGGAAAGTCAACGGCACCCCGCCAACCGGCATCTGGCAAATCGGCAGGGGAGAGGGGTAACCAGCCTTGATGAGCAAACGGCGCCGTTTAATGGCGCAGAATCCGGCTGCGTCATGGAATTAGCACCTCATAAGCCGCAACCCGGCGGCTTAAGAGCGGTATTCAATAATATTGAAACCTTCATCAGCCGCTGGTGCTGAGAAATGACGGCTTATGATTTCAAACTGATCATCTGAAGCGGCAAAATCGTGGGTGCCGGCTGCGTTACGGGCACGTAATCGGCTCTTACACACCTCATCAGGGACGTTAAGGAAATGCAGGTGGTTAGCAGCACCTGATGCTTTAATGATACTCAGCATCCATTCACGACTGGCGGGTGTATTAGCCGGAAAATCCAGGACTACCGACATCCCCGCGTTAAGTAATGATACCAGATGCGGTTTCATGGCATATCTGAGCTTAGAAGAATACTGCAAGTAATCCGCGACCGAGTGCATTTCATCGGCATAGAGCGCTGCAAGCCAGCGATCTTCACTGATAATGATAGTGCGCGGTGCAGCGCCTAATTTTGCGCATAACGTAGATTTACCCGACGCAATTTTTCCACATAACAGGTGAAGCGTGGCTTTTTCAGGTGATGCGACATCGGTGGTGTTCATGGCTGACCTCACTGGTTGATTACCGGTAAGGCCCGCCTTACCGGCGGGAAAATGGCAAACGTTATCCCACCTGAACGTGCAAGGTGATAATAATGATTGCGGAAGACAGGGCTGAGCAAGTTTTCATCGTTTTAAACTAACAGGTTAAGTCTCAATAATCACCTGATGCTTTGCTTTAGCTGTGATGGCAGCGTGTTGTTGATAACGGAGTTCGCAGGGGTAGGGCCGTTTGGTGCCGGGAGCCGACACTGTGCAGGTGTCAGGCAGGTATATCAGGGACAGATTATCCCCGGATGGCTGGCTTAATATCTGTTAAAGATTTCACACCCACAGGCCGATAAAAACAGGAGCGACAGAAACGTAAGGAGATGCGCATGTATGGAAAACTGGTCATTACGGGAATAATAGTAACGTTGTTAAGTGGATGTTCGGCTGGGTTTAGGCCTTCTCTGGAAGACTATAAAGGTTCAGATTCAGCCAGGGTTCGTGCTGCATCTGAGGGCAATACAGCCCTGCAATTTTACGAAAAACAGCCGAGTGGCTGTTATAAAAAAGTTTTAGAGCGCCGGGTTACAGCTGGTCTGGCTATTCTCGGTATTCCTGTGTCAGGAAATAAAAAAATCGGAATGCCAGAATCAAGTAACAATAAGGGGGCTTTCATAAATGAATTTACGATCAAGCCGGGGCAACTGATAAGTATAATTCATTACTGGACTCAGCCGGGCTACTACCAAAATACAGAACGATCTGTCTCCACCAGATTCATTCCTCAGCCAAATCATGATTACGATATCGTCGTCACTGGCTCCGAATTTGGCGGGGATAGCGTATCGGTGAGAGATCTGGATCCAGGCGCTAAGATAGTTGGCTGGGAAGGTAATTACTGCCCCTCCGGTATATTTGATTAATTGCATGACGCTGGTCACCGTGTGTACGCTTAAGCCCACCCTGGAGTGGGCTTTTTCATGTGGTACTCAAACCAGGCAGAGGTTGAGGACAATAGCTGTTACGGGATTCAGCGCAAGGCTAAGTCAGCGTAGCGGTGTGGTGCGCCAGGGGTCTGGAAGAAGGCGGAGACAAAAGACGTTTAGCGAAACGGTGCTTACAATTCATAGAGTTACATAATATTAATACTCCCGGGTGACTTCATGCGCTGTTCTACACTTACACATTCAACCAAGCCGTTTGATTGAAAAAGCAGCATCACTGAGAGGGCGGCGACAGCAAAGCGTCACGCAGCCGCAGCCTTCATAACTGATCATGCACGTGAGGAGAACACCATGAAAGCAGTTGTCTATAACGGACCTTTTGACGTTTCAGTCAAAGAGGTTCCGGATCCCAAAATCGTTCGCCCTACCGATGTGCTTGTCCGTATTACCACCACCAATATCTGCGGTTCAGATCTGCATATGTACGAAGGACGCACCAGCTTCGAACAGGGTCGCATCTTTGGCCATGAAAATCTGGGGCAAGTCATTGAAATCGGCAGCGCGGTTGAGCGGGTCAAAGTTGGCGATTATGTCTGCCTGCCCTTTAATGTCGGCTGCGGATTCTGTGAAAATTGCGAGAAAGGGTTAACCGGCTACTGCCTGACGGCAAATCCGGGTACGGCCGGGGCCGCCTATGGCTTTGCTGAAATGGGCGAGTGGGATGGCGGCCAGGCGGAGTTACTGCGTGTGCCCTATGCTGACTTTAACTGTCTGGTGCTGCCGCCGGATGCGGTAGAAAAAGAGGAGGACTACGTTTTACTTTCCGACATCTTCCCCACCGGCTGGCATGCCACTGAACTGGCAGGATTGCGCCCCGGAGAAAATGTGGCGATTTATGGTGCAGGCCCGGTCGGCCTGATGGCGGCTCACTCGGCCATGATTAAAGGCGCATCGCAGGTGTTTGTGGTTGATACCCATCCGGACAGACTGGCGCTGGCCGAACAGCTGGGCGCAGTAGCGATCAATGGGGTGGGCGATGAGGCTGTAAACAAAATTCTCGAGTTAACCGACGGGCGCGGCACGGATTGCGGTTGTGAGTGTGTGGGGTATCAATGTTGCAATAAGCATGGCCACGAGGATAACTCTGCCACGCTTAACAGTCTTGTCGCGTCAACTAAGGCCACGGGCGGCATCGGTGCGGTCGGCGTTTTTGTTCCGCAGGATCCCGGAGGCGCGACCGACCTGGCCAAAGAGGGTAAAGTGCCATTCGATTTTGGGAATTTCTGGTTTAAAGGTCAGTCAATCAAGACCGGTCAGTGTAATGTCAAAGCGTACAACCGCCAGCTCGCAAGGCTTATCCATCAGGGCAGAGCCAATCCGGCGCAGATCATCTCGCATCGTCTCGCTCTGGCAGATGCTGCCGAAGGCTATAAGCATTTTGATGATCGTGACAATGGCTGGACGAAAGTTATTCTGAAACCCTGAAAGCCAGGTAACTCAGAAGAGCTAAGACACATTCAGGCGGTGGGAAGAGGGAGAACGAAAACTGCCTGTCTGTGGCTGGCTATCTCTTGCATGACCACATTAATGACATATCAGCGTAAATCCGGCAGAGATTTGCCCACTGCTCATCCAGTTTGATGCACATGCGCAGCATCTCTTTCGCAAGGCACGAAGCCGCACAAAGATCACCTGACACAACAGGGCGATATCAAGCTTCGAGGCATTTTGGCCATCGTCTGACAACATTCCTCCTCAGCTAAAGTTATTTATCAGGCATGAAAGAGATAACGGATTATTCAACTTTGTAATAACCAAATTTTTTTAATTATCATTTTTATAATTCGCAAATATCCGCGATGAGCGAGAAGGGAACACAACATTTAAGTAATAATCGTGCGAGGGAGCCAAACGCCTGGTATTATAGCCATATAAATGATCATGACGGAGAAAAGGCTAATGAAAATTACACTTAAAAAAGAAAATGGAACATCCGAAACACAGGATGTTGCGTCTTTGATTATCACATTAAGTAATGGTGAAACTGTTGAAATTAGTGACGAAAGCCAGCAGCGTCCGTCACATCTTTCGGAAGGAATTACGGTGTGGGGAGGAAGCATGCCGAAAGAAGGCGCCTCCATTGACGACCTCAGGGCTTCAACGCGATCATTAGGTATTTATCCCCTGGCCGCTAATTTGATTCACCTTTTCCCACTCAGTAAATAGCCGCTAAATACAGCAGTATGTGAGTTTCGTCTGGGGGCATTTGAGTCGGATAATCGTAAACATCGGCTTTTGCCATAGAACGAATTGACGAACAGACCGATGTCCGCTTTGAGCGAAAAGCGGACATCATCCGTTTGGTTTGCAAGCAATTCGGGAAACAGGTTGTTTGCGTATACATGACTTTGCCGGCGATCTCTTTTAGCCGGGCTTGCAGTCTGTGGTTAGTTGAACACACCGTTAATCACGGCGGTCACAACTGCTGTGCTCAACGCAATAAGCACTAAATCATCTCCAACCGCGCGCCACTCGTAGCCGGGTAGTAAGGCAGCGCATTTATCATGGATGCTGGCAAATTTTTCTTAGCAATACCCGGTGGCAATGCTTTCCCACGCGCCACTTTCTTAGCGATTCCCGGTGGCAGAGATTGATAGCCTACCAAACCATAGTTGACGGCGAGCGCTCGTGCCTGAGAGAAGCTGATATCAGATTGAACATGATCGGGGTGCCGGGCGTTCTTGCGATGTCCATGTTCGTTTTTCGACGATGCGTAACCCTGCTCTTTATTTCCGTGCGCGCCATTATTACCGTGATTGCCATTGCCATTGCCATTGCCATTGCCATTGCCATTGCCATTGCCATTGCCATTGCCAGGGTTTGCATAAGCCGGTGCAACAAAAACGGCGAAACCAATCAACAGAGCAAAGGTTGTTTTGAGCGTGCGTTGCGTGAGCATGACTGATGTCCTTAATAGTATGTGTTGCCTGATTGAAATATAGAACGAGGCGGCAATCTTAACCATCACCTCATTTCTGAAATATCAGTAATGTAATAAGCCGGACATGTCTGGGACTCACTCTGAACGCGGGCATTCCACTGCTTAGCCTCTGAATCCAGGGGGGTACCTGCCGGCTCGTGACTATTGAGAGAAATGTCCGCTCGTCGCGCAAAGCGGACATTGACGCTTCGAATCAACTTAGAGACGAATCAGGACAACCGTTAAGTCGCCCTGAAAAGGGGGCTAAAGCGGTAAAACGGTTTCCACGGTGTGCTGAAAAACGTATGGATCTGAAAGTAACTCAAATTGTTCGTCATCCGGATACGTCACTGCCACGTGATAGTTTTCTCCCGCGAAGGTCTTTACTGACTGCAGATCCTTCCAGTAAGTTGCCAGAAAGAAATGCTCCCAGTCACCCTGTGTTTCTCTGCGCACATAAGCGCCTATATTCCCGGCAATGCTTCGTGAATGTTCCACACCTGTCTTCTCAAGGTGTTTCGCAAAATCTTCAGCGTGTTTAAGCGGAACACAACCGTGCCAGGTTCTTACAATCATTCGCCTTTCCTCTTAATGTGGCAAGGAGGTAACCCTATCATCGCAATCCACTTAACGGTGTAATTTCTGAAGGACGAGTTGTTTAATACAAAATAAATTTATGACGACCGAAGCCTATTTACTCTTACCTGTATGTCCGTTTTTCGCTCATCGAGGCATTCGTCGGTGGGGAAGTCCGCTCCGTGCCGGCCCGTTATTTCTGTAGTCTGGCTGCGGCTTTCAGCGTCGCCTGCCGCCGCTTTTCAATAAATGGCGCAACCTGTTGCTGAGCTTTTTTCAGCTGTTCTTCAGATGCGGAGCGGGGCGAGCCACAGTCAAAGGGCGGGGCAGGGTCATATTCCATATGCAGCTGAATGTTTTGCGCGATATCCGGTCCGAACATCTCTGATACGACGCTGAGGGCAAAATCGATACCTGAAGTCACACCGGCGCCCGTTATACGGTTGCGGTCGCGTACAACACGCTCATTTACTGGCTCTGCGCCCAATAGCGCCAGCTGATCCAGCGAAGCCCAGTGCGTCGTCGCTTTATATCCCTCAAGAAGCCCGGCCGCGCCCAGCACAAGCGATCCGGTGCATACTGACGTTACCAGCTTCGCCTGTTTACTTTTAGCCCGGATAAACGACAGGACTTCTTCATCCTCCATCAGGTTTATCTGCCCCGGCCCGCCGGGAATACATATTATATCCAGCGCGGGACACGCGTCGAACGTGGTGGTTGGCTGAATCGCCATCCCCCGGTCTGACACCACAAGGTCCAGATTTTTCCAGATGAGATGCACTTTCGTGTCTGGTGCCCGCGCAAAGACTTCAAACGGACCGGTCAGGTCAAGCTGCGTAAGCGCAGGGAACAGCAGCAGACCGATGGATGTAGATGCAGAATCACGCATAAATAATGCCTTCATTGTGTGCCAGCAGCCGACATCGCTGCGGTAAGTTATGAATCACTGCAACAGACGATGCAGAGAAACCGCCATCAGCAATAGTGGCATATTTCCCCAGCATCAATGAGTTTGTTTTATTCGCGAAAAATACTCGTGTTTGAATGACGGCGACAAGCCAAATGTCCATAAGCCTGAATGGCCGCGCTGGCATCGTCGCCATCCAGTGAAAGCATAATCACCCAATCGGAATCTCATCTATGTCAGTATAAATTTTTAACCCGCGTTCTCTGCCAATCCGTATATCGTTATCGGCGCCGTGCGACGCGCCCGGCATACGTAAGATCGCGTCGCAATGTTGAATAAGCCGATGTGCAACCGGATAAAGATAAGCCTCACTGATTTCATCACCGATTGCCTTTGAACCTGCGGCGGCGGCAAGAGGTAATGCCAGCCATTCTCCAATCACCGGCGTATGCCCTCTGTGATAAACCTGCAGAGCGGCTTCATCTAATTTTTGTATATTGGCGTGAATTAAGGCCGGGTCTCCTTCGGTGCCGCTGCGCACAGGGCCGGCAATCAGGATCAGCATGGTATTGGCTCCTCAAAATGGACATTCATGGCAACGTATTGCAGTAACATGATGGTTTTCGCATCCATAATCTCCCCGCTGCGAATTGCGCTCAGGGCCTGAGTCAAAGGCCATTCCAGTACTTCAATATCCTCGCCCTCATCGGCAAGGCCACCGCCTTTGCTCTGGCGATCGTCATCAGCATATTCGGCGATAAAGAAATAGAGTTTCTCGGTAACCGAACCCGGACTCATAAAGGCTTCCATGACTTTTTCAATATGCTGCACCCGGTAACCGGTTTCTTCTTCTGCCTCCGCGACAATGCGGGTTTCCGGCGAAGCGTTATCGAGCAGCCCGGCAGCCGCTTCAATCAAAAAACCTTGGTGACCATTAATGAAAACCGGCAAGCGAAACTGGCGGGTCAGCACCACGCTGCGCTTTTGGCGATTATAGAGAAGCACGACGGCACCATTACCGCGGTCATACGCTTCACGTTGCTGCTTCTGCCACGAGCCGTCACGGCGCTGCAATTCAAAGGTGTATTTTTTCAGGGTGTACCAGTTGTCGGACAACAGCTGCTCACGGATATTGCGTATTTTCTGCTGCATAGCTTGCCTCCTGAAGATGACAAAACAGACGCTATCATGCATAATCGTGCAAATTCAAGAAAAAACGTGAGCGGGTAATTATGCTATCAAGCCAGCGAAAACAACAGATTCTGAAGATTCTGGCGGCTGAAAATCAGGTGATGTCAGGTGAGCTCAGTCAGCGTTTCGGCATATCCGAGGACTCAATACGCCGCGATTTGCGCGAGCTGGCCGCTGAAGGACTGTTACAGCGCGTGCACGGCGGCGCGCTGCCGGTGTCAGCCGCGCTGGCATCCTTCGAAAAACGCAAAAACGTGCAAATGAGTTCCAAGCAGTGTGTGGCGCAAAAGGCGGTGAAGCTGATTCAACCCGGTCAGGTAGTGATTATTGACGGCGGAACCACCACCGCAGAACTGGTGCAGTTGCTGCCAGCAGACCTGGCTTTCACGGCGATCACCCACAGCCCCGGTATTGCGGTTGCGCTGGTGGATTTTCCGCGGGTAGAAGTGATAACCCTGGGCGGGCTGCTCTATCGCCACTCGGTGGTCGCGGTGGGATCGGCTGTCCATGAGGCGGCTGCGCGTATTAATGCTGATCTGTTTTTCATGGGCGTTACCGGCGTGCATAAAACCGCCGGCCTCACGACCGGCAACTATGAAGAGGCCGGCATAAAGCGCGCGCTGGCGGGGAGAGCCGCCGAGACCGTTGTCATGGTGTCAAAAGAGAAACTCAATTCCGCCTCCGCCTTCGCGATTGGGGATCTGGATCTGGCCAGTGCGCTGATTGTCGATGGCGAACCTGATAAAGAGCTGCGCATGGCTTTAAAGCAGAAGCATGTCTCGCTGTTGTAGTGTTCTACGCTGCCTTTTTGACGCATCTGCGAAACAGATCGGTTCGTGATTGTGCATGACCTGCATGGCAAAGCTGTGAATGTCCGTGACCTGCCCCAAAAGATTGATACACCGCGTTGTCAGTAATATCCGCAGATCGCTCAAAGCTGAAACTCACCAGAGCCAACGCCGTTTTGGCTCTTGCCAGGCCCCCTGCCAAAGGTCAAAACGCTTGAGTTGTTCAAGTTTGTGTAGAACGACATCTTCACCTACGGATGAGAGAGTTCGCTCTGGAATTGAAATGCCGAAAAGGCCTTCAGCAATAGCGAATATTTCACAACCTGATGTCAGTGAGCCCAAAGATTTTTCTATCTTCTTAAGATCAGCTTTTACAATTAACTGAAGTCCCATCAGAATTTAAACTCCACAATTGCTACCTGCTCGAATGCTTCTTTAATCTGGGCCAGGACCAGGTCGGAGATCGATTGTCCTCTGATATCATAGACGACCCGACAAGTTTGAATGTGCGATGGAAGTTGCGATAGTCCATAGGATATTCTGGCAATATTATACGCAATACTGAGTTTTATTGATTCCGGAGATGCCAGGCTGTGGCTGGCTACAAGTATAAACTCTCCATGAACTTCATTAATAAAATCCGGGACGAACATTACACCTCCCTTTTATTACCTTCACCGATTTCTATCAATTGAATGTCTTTACGTCAGAATTTATCATAACAGTTATCCTTCTCAAAAATCGATGTACGTTCTTAGCTCATAGTGGACTTAACATTATGTAGTCAAAAGATGTAACCATGCATCAAGGCTGTCGTTTTAACCTTTTCCATTGCTCGAGAGTCAGAGTGAACATCAGGTTAGCCGGTGGGTCCTCAGGATTGTCTATCCTTTGGTTAAACAACAGACCTGCTTTTTCAAGAACGCGGCGAGAGGCGATATGATTTTCGCGTGTAACTCCGACAATTTCAGGAAGTTTTAGCTCGTCGAATGCATATATTAAAGCGCGACAGGCAAGCTCGGTTGCATAACCTTTCCCCCATGATTCTGGTTCAAACCGGTAGCCCAAATTATTCGTTTGTCGGCCATTGAACTGACTGACAAATACACCTCCAAAGCCAATGATCCTTTCTGGATCCGCCTTTTCAGAAACAGCCCAGTCGTCAAACCCATAACGCTCACGATCTGCGGTTCGCTGCAGGATAACATTACGACTATGCTCAATGTCCCGATGTGGACCCCTCGGGTTAAACGCGTGAGTTCTGATGTCACCGTAAATGCCAAACTGAATCGCCACGGCTTTAACAGACACCTCGGAGTCATTTAAGATGGCTTAAAGAGAGGTGCCCATGAGCGGTAAGCGTTATCCCGAAGAGTTTAAAATCGAAGCAGTCAAACAGGTTGTTGATCGCGGTCATTCTGTTTCCAGCGTTGCAACACGTCTCGATATCACCACCCACAGTCTTTACGCCTGGATAAAGAAGTACGGCCCGGACTCATCCACTAATAAAGAACAGTCAGATGCTCAGGCCGAGATCCGCCGACTCCAGAAAGAGCTGAAGCGGGTTACCGACGAGAGAGACATACTAAAAAAAGCCGCGGCGTACTTCGCAAAACTGTCCGACTGAGGTACGCCTTTATCCGCGACAACCGCCGTTGCTGGCCTGTTCGTTTGCTCTGTCGGGTTCTGGACGTCCATCCGAGTGGATTTTATGTCTGGCTTCAGCAGCCACATTCACAGCGTCACCAGGCAGACCAGATGCTGACCGGGCAGATCAAACAGTTCTGGCTTGCGTCTGGCTGCGTCTATGGTTATCGCAAGATCCATCTGGACCTGCGGGATAGCGGGCAGCAGTGCGGAGTGAACCGGGTCTGGCGGCTGATGAAGCGTGCCGGTATAAAAGCTCAGGTTGGGTACCGTAGCCCACGGGCACGTAAAGGCGAAGCCAGCATCGTGGTACCGAACAGGCTCCAGCGGCAGTTCAATCCGGACTCACCAGATGAGCGTTGGGTGACGGACATAACCTACATCCGAACTCACGAAGGCTGGCTGTATCTGGCCGTGGTGGTTGACCTGTTCTCCCGGAAAGTTGTCGGCTGGTCAATGCAACCCCGCATGACAAAAGAGATTGTCCTGAACGCATTATTAATGGCGGTGTGGAGGCGTAATCCTCAAAAACAGGTACTGGTTCATTCTGATCAGGGCAGTCAATACACGAGCCATGAGTGGCAATCGTTCCTGAAATCACACGGTCTGGAAGGCAGCATGAGTCGTCGCGGTAACTGTCACGACAACGCGGTTGCGGAAAGCTTTTTCCAGCTACTGAAACGCGAACGGATTAAGGAAAAGATCTACGGAACACGGGAAGAAGCCCGCAGTGATATTTTTGATTACATCGAAATGTTTTATAACAGTAAGCGTCGGCATGGCTCGAGCGATCAGATGCCACCAACTGAATACGAAAACAAATATTATCAACGGCTCGAAAGTGTCTAGATTATCCGTGGCGATTCAAACAGCGCATCCAGATCGGACATTACTACTGGTCTGTAAAGCAGCCTTTCTGACTCCCAGTACATTACTCTCTTCATTCCATGTAAGTGATTTGTTTAAACACATTAATATGTGAGACATAGGCTGAGAAGCATTTCTTTGAAACCTTTCAGCACTGATATCAAAAGCTGTCTACCCGGTTTCTCTGTAGGGACCGTATGATGCGGTTGCTGACGTCCGCTTTGTGCCAGAAGCGGACGTTTTCAGCCAGTCCTGCCAGCTATCTTGTGCTCATAGCAAGTTTAGCCGCGAAGCATAAAAATAAGCCCCCTGTTGCTCTGTCCATCATCTGGACAACGCGATTTTTCTTCAAAATAGCTGACGCAAAATGCGTGCTTAAAATGAGTGTGACTGACCATATAGTCCCAATCGCCACGTGGATGCTGACCAGGATAAAAGTCCATATCAAAGGAGAGTGACCGGCAGGTATGAACTGCGGCAAAAAGGAGACATAGAAAATGCCCATTTTAGGGTTTAGCACATTTCCCAACATTCCTCTGATAAACCAGTTCCCCTGAAAACCATTGTCATCATCGCCATCACTGAAAGATGATCGGGGACGTATCAGCAGTTGTAAACCCAGCCAGCTCAGGTAGACCGCGCCACAAACTTTAAGCACCGTATAAGCCATTTCTGAAACCACCAGAAGTGCACCAAGGCCTAATGCGACCAACGCCCCCCATAAAAAACAGCCAGCATCAATGCCAAGCGCAGCGTGAAAAGCCTTTTTGCCGCCCTCTGCACAAGCAGTGCGCAAAATAAGTGCCGTATCAAGGCCGGGGGTCAGGGTAAGTAACAATGCTGCGAGAGAGAATGCGAAGAGAGAATCGTTAACAGTCATTTTCTTTGTCCGAAAGAGCAGATGTTAATCATTTAGTTCCCTGTAATCAATCTAACAAATATCAGTTTTAAGTGTCCGCTTTTCGCTCATAGCGGACCATGCTCCGCGTCTGTCCGCTTTGTGCCAGAAGCGGACTTTGCAAACATCACTGTTTCAATAAGCAGATAACGGGCTATGCCATGTGGACTTCATTGACTGTGCTCCATCAACTCTAGCGTCTGACCATCAGGGCTTTGTAAATATATTACTCTGGTTCCCTTCATGGGGCCTGACAACACTGTCTGAGGTTTACCCGGCGTCTTCCAGCCATAGTCCGATGCTTTGCTCAACAGTGTATCAAGATCTTCAACTGTAAAAGCAAGGTGAGCGTAGCCTGGGATATAAGGTGCTGAAGGTTCTGCTGGCTGCTCTATATTACTATATTGTAGTAATTCAATTTTGATACCAGCCAGTTCAAGCAAAGCCATCCGTACATCAGCTCCCCTTGCACCTGTGACTTCATCGATTATGGGTCCAGACATTTTTCCTTCGCGTATTAATTCACCTCCAAGGATATGAGTCCAGAAGAACACGGAGTCTTCAATGTTTTTAACTGAAAAACCAACGTGATTAACACTTAAGATCATTCGATTACCTGCTGAGTTTCGAAAGTTGACCATTCAACTATATGATAAGCCTGCTTTATTGCTACACACTATATGCGATGGGATTTTTTCCAGGAAAAAGCATTACTGAAATCGGTTTAACTATGCATTTATGATGGATACACAGCATCAGATGGATAGAAACCAGCTCCCGTTGATAAATAAGCAACCATGCTATAAGCCTTAATGCCGTTCAGTTAAGTCCCAAATTCACTTACCGCACATTTCGTAGCGGCGCGATTAATCGCGCCTACTAATAGCAGCACCGTGCCCATCAATGCTTCGCGCAATAAATTGCGCCGCTACAAAAATGTGCCTGCTGTTTACTCTCAATTGATAAGCATTATGCTATAAGCCTGCATTTTTTGTCGATAATAGCTGATGACCGCTTCGCGCTCATAGCAGACATGGACTTGTGCTAAGTCCTCTGTAGGCTAAAAGCGGACATTATTATTGATGGCCGCCGATAAAATGCTGACCTTTTGCCTGATCTTACAGCACTTCCACCACTTCAAATTCTTCAGCAATCAACTCCATATCTTCTGAAAAATGACCTTCACGGCTAAAAAAGCGCTGGTGTTCTTTCTGCCAGAATTCAAGACTTAAATCGCCTTCACCTTCTTTGCGGGCAAACTCTTCTGTAACATCACAAAAACGCACCAGCCGCAGTGAAATCAATCTGATCACACAGACCGGGGTATTCTGACCATCAAGAATAATGTTATAGCTCCCAATCTTCGGAGCAGACTCCTCCTGCTGGTAAGCGGTAAACGATCCGCAGGAAGCTGTTTTGATGCCTTTTTTTACCAGTTCCGCCAGCTTGCTGGCCAGTTCCGCACTGTCACCCATTTGCCAGGCATCTGCGCCAGGATACTTCTTTTTTATTTCCTCAACCGCAAACATGAAAATTCCCTCAATCGTCGGTGAATGAAAAGTTTCATCGTTTATAGCATGAACTGTACCGGTATTAAGAATCAGGCTGATCGTCGCATATTGTGGTTCACTTTTTGCCCAACGCGGACACTTACGTAAATCCAGACGACAGGAGGCTAAGGACTAATCTGCAAACCTGCGCGAGCCAACGACACACAGGATCACGCCGAGCGTTATGAGAATCATCATCGGGCTTACCGTTTCAGACAGTAACGTTGCTGAAAGTCCGAGACCAAAGAATGGCTGCAGCAACTGTAATTGTCCCACAGCGGCGATGCCGCCCGCAGCCAGTCCCCTGTACCAGAAAATGAAACCAATCAGCATACTGAACAGCGATACATATCCCAGTGAAAGCCACGCCTGCAGGCTTATTTCGCCTATGTTCTCAGGCAAGGTCTCCAGGGTGGCAACAAGCATCAGCGGCAGGGAAATAATCAGTGCCCAGCAGATAACCTGCCATCCACCCAATTCACGCGAAAGCTTCGCACCTTCGGCATAGCCGAGGCCACACACAATCACGGAAGCCAGCATCAGAAGATCGCCGGTTACTGATACAGAACCTTTCTGGAGTAGGGCAAATCCCATCACCAGCAGGCTGCCGGCGACTGAAAAAATCCAGAAAGCCAGCCTGGGCCTTTCGCCTCCTCTGACAACGCCGAAAATAGCCGTCGCCATGGGTAGCAGACCGAGGAAGACAATAGAGTGAGCCGAGGTAACGTGCTGCAGCGCCATGGCTGTCAGAAGAGGAAAACCAACCACTACACCTGCAGCAACGACAACCAGAGAAATCAGCTGATGCCGCTGAGGACGAGCCTGACTAAAAAAGAGAATCAGCATAATGGCCAGTACACCGGCAATTGAAGCGCGTGAAAAAGTCAGAAAAAAGGGATCCATTTCCCGCACGGCTATGCGTGTTGCGGGCAAAGAGCCACTGAAGATGATCACGCCGGTCAGCCCGTTCAGCCAACCTGATTTCAGGCCAGAATGTGTATTTTTTACCCTGGTAACTGTCACAACAGACCTCATTAAGTTCGATAAATGATTTAACAGATAACGTTGACAGCCCCCATGCTAAGTACCAGCATCTATGACAATCAAATAATTGTCATAGATACAATTCATGAAAGCTCGATACAAAGTCATCTTGGATGAATTCGCTTCCGCGATACGAACAGGAGGGCTCCTGCCGGGCGCCCGCCTGCCTACCCACAGAGCGCTGTCGGCTGAAAAGCACGTGTCACTGGCAACGGCTACCCGCGTTTACGCTGAGCTGGAAGCCATGGGGCTGGTGAGCGGAGAAACCGGAAGAGGAACATTTGTCAGGGAAATTTCGCTGCCCGCCGGGCTGGGTCTGGATCAGTACGCAGTGGCGTCTGACGTGCTCGATCTGAACTTCAACTATCCTACGCTACCGGACCAGGCGGAACGGTTACGCCAGGCAATGCGACAGCTGGCCACATCTGGCGATCTGGCTTCACTGTTGCGTTACCAGCCGCACGCTGGCAGGCAAAGTGACAGGGAGACAATCGCGTTATGGCTCAATGCCTCCGGCATGACCGCGTCTGCTGATGAGGTTTTGATTGTAAATGGCGCGCAGCACGGTCTTAGCGTTGCTGTTATGGGGCTGCTGAAACCCGGGGATGTGGTGGCTGTAGATGCTCTGACCTATCCTGGCTTCAAAGCCCTGGCCAGCCTCTATCATCTGGAACTGGTGGCGATACCCACTGATGCCAGTGGACCGGACCTGGCGGCATTCAGGCAAATCTGCCAACGCCGGCGCCTGCGCGCGGTGTATACCATGCCAACACTGCATAACCCGCTTGGCTGGGTTATGAATGATGCCCAGCGCAGGGAGCTGGCCCGGATTGCCAGAACGTTCGATCTTCTTATCATCGAAGACGCGGCCTATGCATTTCTTGTCCGTCGTCCACCGCCGCCGCTTGCCACTTATGCGCCCGAAAGAACCGTTTATGTTACCGGTTTTGCTAAAAGTGTTGCTACTGGACTGCGCGTCGGTGCCGTGGTGTGTCCCGCTGAAATGCGAATCGCCCTGGAGCGAGCCATCAGGGCAATGACCTGGAATACTCCCTCCCTCATGGTTTCGATTGTCTGCGACTGGATTAAAGATGGCACACTTAAACGCTTTGAGGCGCTGAAAAGACGGGACGCGCGTCACCGGCAGGCGCTGGCGCGCAAAATACTTGTTAACAGTGAATGGGTAAGCCATGCCAACGCTTACTTTATCTGGTTATCACTGCCTCAGGAAGTGAGGGCTGACAGGCTTGTCCATCGATTGATGCAGCAAAATATCTCTGTTTCCACAGCAGAGCCCTTCAGCACCTCAAACTGTGTGCCGCATGCTATTCGTCTGGCTCTTGGCTCAGTCACGATGAGTCAGCTGAGCGAGGCCCTGGCGAAAATTAAAGAGGCTATTGAGTATGAGATTGATCTTTGAGCGCTGTCCGCTCCTCGCTCATAAGGAATTATAGCTGCGTGCATGTCCGAACTGCCTCTGGTGCGGAGGTGGTTTCATCGTGCCCGGGCATCTGTACAGGCAGTGCAAAACCTCTTCGCCTGCTCCCGTGACGCTGTTCACAATCCGTGCAATTTAAAAGACATCGCGGTGACTTTGCAGTCATAAAACCCGTTGCGGAGTGTTTTAAATGTATCATTATTGTTAATTAATAGATCTTTTAATGTTGTAAAATGGCAGCAGAAGCTATCATAAAGCTCAAAATCGTGCCACAATCTTCTCTAAATTAACCATTATTTAACATATATTATTATAAAATTTAACATTTTTGGGCTTTTCTCACATTTCCTTCACATCTGCGCGAAAACCTATGTACCGGTAAGTTAATCTCTGAGCGTGAATTAAATAGCAACCGCCTGTTCCCTAATATCAGAACCTCATCAGAAAGGTACCAAAATGAAATTTAACCTCGCATTAGTCAGTGCATGTGTGGTTTCAGCGTGCATGTTATTCACAACACCCTCATTCGCTGCCAAACCTTACGATATCGCCGTGGTGGCCAAAGTTACCGGTATTCCGTGGTTCACCCGCATGGAAGTCGGCGTAAAAGAAGCCGCGCAGAAACTGGATGTCAACGCCTATCAGGTTGGCGCCTCGACGCCCGATCCGGCGCAGCAGGTCAAGGTGATTGAAGATCTGATTGCCAAAAAAGTTGACGCCATCATTGTGGTGCCAAACGATGCCAAAGTACTGGAGCCGGTACTGAAAAAAGCGCGCGACCAGGGCATCGTGGTATTAACCCATGAATCGCCGGACCAGCAAATTGGTCAGTGGGATGTCGAAACCATCGACAGCCAGAAATATGCGGAAGCCAATATGGACGAGCTGGCAAAAGATATGGGTGGCAAAGGCGGTTATGCCATTTATGTCGGCTCTTTGACCGTGCCATTACATAATGCGTGGGCCAATGCGGCGATCAAATATCAGAAAGAAAAATACCCGGACATGCATGAAGTCACGTCACGCCTGCCGGTGGCAGAAAATATTGATAAATCATACTCCACCACGCTGGATTTAATGAAAACCTATCCTGATCTGAAAGGGATTATCGGCTTCGGCTCGCTCGGTCCGATCGGTGCCGGTCAGGCGGTTCAGCAGAAGCGCGCGAAAAATAAGATCGCGGTTGTCGGTATCGCTATGCCGGCTCAGGCTGCGCCATATCTGATGCGCGGTGACATCAAAAAAGTCCTGCTGTGGGATCCAAAAGATGCCGGTTACGCTCTGGTTTCGGTTGCCGATCAGCTGCTGCAGGGTAAAGAAGTCACTAAAGACCTGAGCATTGAAGGTCTGGGCAAAGCCGACGTCGATATGGATAAGAAAGTGATTCGCTTTAATAAAATTCTCGAAGTAACGCCAGAGAATGCGAAATCACTTGGCTTCTGATCAGAATGTTTAACACCTTAATTTAACGGAGATAGTTTATCTCCAGCGCCACACCAGGCAAATAGAAACAGATACGGCGTTGTATGTTGTGCTGTATCTGAACTTCTACTCAGAGATTGAAAACATATACCCTGAATAATTCGCGTCAGGCGCGGCGAAAGTCAGTGAAATTCGATGAGATATAAATAAATGATTCGGATAAGCGAGCATCGCCAACACCCGGCTGGAAATAGGATGGGCAGGCTTAAGGATCTATGATGAATACGCTCAGCACGTCCCCCGCCAATGCTGAGGCCTTTATCAGCCTCGAAAAAATCAGTAAAAAGTTCCCCGGCGTATTAGCACTGGATAATGTCAGCCTGACGCTGAATAAAGGTGAGGTGCATTGTCTGGCCGGGCAGAATGGCTGCGGCAAAAGCACCATAATTAAAGTCATTTCCGGGGTTTATCAACCGGAAAAGGGCGCGGCCATTACGCTGGACGGAAAACTTTTTCATACCCTGACGCCACAGCTGTCTTCTTATTACGGCATTCAGGTTATTTATCAGGATTTGTCGTTATTTCCCAATCTGTCAGTCGCCGAAAATATCGTTATTCACCGCTATTTACCGGGCGGTGATTTCTGGGTACATCGCGAGTCAATGCGCAAAAAAGCACTGGCGGCGATGCAACGGGTCGGCGTTGCTCTGGATCCGGATCGTAAAGTTGAAAAGCTGTCGATCGCCGACCGCCAGTTAGTGGCAATATGCCGTGCCATCGCTGCTGACGCCAGCCTGGTGATTATGGATGAACCGACGGCGTCACTGACCCGCAGCGAGGTGAATGGTTTGCTGCGGGTGGTGAATGAACTCAAAGCCGCCGGTATCTGCGTGGTGTTCGTCAGTCACCGTCTCGATGAAGTGATGGAAGTGGCCGATCGTATCAGCGTGATGCGCGACGGCAAACTGGTCGGCACCTATCCGGCCAGTGAACTCGACAGCCATGAACTGGCGTTCCTGATGACCGGGCAGCGCTTCACCTATAGCCATCTACCGCACCGGGCGCCGGCCGATGTGACGCCACTGCTGGAAATCAGCCAGCTGAGCCGCAAAGGGCAGTATCAGAATATTTCGCTGTCGCTGCGCCAGGGAGAAATTACGTCGATTATCGGCCTGCTCGGTTCGGGCCGCACGGAACTCTGTCTGAGCCTGTTTGGCATGAGCCAGCCGGACAGCGGAGAGATCCGCATTAACGGCAAGGTGGTGAAATTCCACTCTAACCGCGACGCCATTCGTCACGGCATCGCCTATGTGTCGGAAGACCGGCTGACGCAGGGGCTCATCATGGATCAATCCATTTATGACAACACGCTGGTATCAATTTTCGACAAGCTGCATACCGGCGCCGGATTGATGGATCACCGCAAAGCCGCGGCGGTGGTTAAAGATCTGATCCGTGACCTGAACATTAAAGTTCCGGACAGCAGTTTACCGGTTAAAACGCTCTCCGGCGGTAATGCACAACGTATCGCCATCGCCAAATGGGTGGCGACGCGGCCCCATATCCTGATCCTCGATTCACCAACGGTAGGGGTGGATATTGCCAATAAAGAAGGCATTTACCGCATTGCCCGCGATCTGGCGGAATCCGGCATGGCGGTGCTGATGATTTGCGATGAAATCCCGGAAGCGTATTACAACAGCCATCGCGTGCTGGTAATGCGCAAAGGCGAACTGGTAGCGGAGTTCGCGCCGCACCAGAGCAGCGAAGCGCAGATTGCGGAGGTAATTAATGGGTAACAAATTGCTATCGAAACTGTTTACCCAGCACGAATTCTGGCTGGGATTACTGGTGCTGCTGCTGGTGGTGGGTCTGAGCGCCAGCAGCAGTGAATTTATGACGCTGGGTAACCTGACTGACGTCGCCACCAGCTATGCCATTCTGGGCATTCTGGCCTGTGGTCTGTTTGTGGTGCTGATAGCCGGCGGCATCGACATCTCCTTTCCCGCCGTCACCTCCATCGGTCAGTACGTGATGGCGAGCTACATCATTCATCACGGTGGCAGCTTTCCGCTGGCGTTTGCCATGTCGATGGGGATCGGGTTGCTGCTCGGCCTGGTCAACGGTTTTCTGGTGTACTGGCTGCGCGTGCCGGCCATCATTATCACCATCGCGACGCTCAACCTGTTTTACGGTTTGCTGGTGTATCTGACTAACGGTACCTGGTTGTACGGTTTCCCCGACTGGTTTATGAACGGGATCAGCTGGTTCTCCTTCACCGCCGCCGACGGTTACGACTATGGCCTGACCCTGCCGCTGCTTTGCCTGCTGGGGGTGATCATCGTTACCGGCGTCCTGATGAATCGCACCCGCGTGGGCCGCCAGATTTACGCCATGGGCAGCAACCGTGACGCCGCATCGCGTCTCGGTCTGAACATCCTGCGACTGCATTTTTACGTTTACGGTTTTATGGGATTGCTGGCGGGTATTGCTGCCGTGGTACAGGCGCAAATTACCCAGTCGGTGGCACCTAATTCCCTGCTCGGTTATGAACTGACGGTGCTGGCGGCGGTGGTATTAGGCGGCACCAGCATGACCGGCGGGCGCGGCTCGCTAACCGGCACCATTCTGGGCGTGATGCTGCTGGCCTTCCTGCAAAATGGCATGACCCTGCTGAGCATTTCATCTTACTGGCATCAGGTGTTCAGCGGCGCGATCATTCTGGTCAGCATTAGCAGCACCGCGTGGAACGAAAAACGCAAACTGGCGAAGGGGATGTGACATGACGACGTTAAACCGATTCTTCCCCGGCGACCGCATCATCCGTTTGCAGTTGCTGATCATTGTGGCCGTTGCCGTGCTGTTCTCCTTTACGCTGGGTGGCCGTTTTTACAGCGTCGGCAATTTCCAGTCGATCTCCTCGCAGTTACCGATTCTGGGCATGCTGGCGCTGGGGATGGGCATTACCATGCTGACCGGCGGGATCAACCTTTCGATCATTGCCGGTGCCAACGCGTGTTCGCTGGTGATGGCGGCGATTCTGGTGGCGCATCCGAACCAGCCGGAATATGTCGCACTGGCGCTGCTTGCGGGTCTGGGTGTGGCGCTGGTGATTGGGGTGCTCAATGGCGCGCTGATCGCCTTTATCGGGGTTTCACCGATTCTGGCGACCCTCGGCACCATGACACTGATCGCCGGACTGAATATTCTGCTGACCAACGGCGCGGTCATTTCCGGCTTCCCGCCGGTAATTCAGTACCTCAGCAACGGCAGCCTGCTGGGTATCCCGGTCGCCCTGGTGTTATTCCTGCTGGTGGCGCTGCTGCTGTGGGTGTTTCTGGAACACACTACGCTCGGCCGCAGCTTGTATCTGATGGGGTCCAGCGAGCAGGCGACGCGGTTCAGTGGGGTCAACACGCATAAAGTCACCATCGCAGTATATGTGCTTTCTGCTCTGCTGGGGTGGGGCGCGGCACTGCTGATGATGTCCAAATTTAACTCGGCACAGGCTGGCTACGGCGACTCCTATTTGCTGGTGACCATTCTGGCCTCGGTGCTTGGCGGCATTAACCCTGACGGCGGTTTTGGCCGGGTGATCGGGCTGGTGCTGGCGCTCATCGTACTGCAAATGCTGGAAAGCGGCCTGAACCTGATGGGCGTCAGTAGTTACCTGACCATGGCGCTGTGGGGTTGTGTCCTGATCCTGTTTATCGCTCTGCAAAACAGAAAATCATAAGCGAAAGCTTTTCAAGAAAGGAAAGAACATGGCGAGTTATTTTATTGGCGTCGACGTAGGAACCGGCAGCGCCCGCGCGGGCGTCTTCGACATGACTGGCCGTATGCTCGGCCAGGCCAGCCGGGAGATCACGCTCTACCGCCCGAAAGCTGATTTTGTTGAGCAATCCTCTGATGAGATCTGGCAGTCCGTGTGTAACGCGATTAAAGACGTGGTCAGTCAGGCGGATATCAACCCGATTCAGGTGAAAGGCATCGGTTTTGACGCCACCTGTTCGCTGGTGGTGCTGGATAAAGAAGGCAAACCGCTGACCGTCAGCCCGACCGGGCGCAGCGAGCAGAACATTATTGTCTGGATGGATCACCGCGCGATCACGCAGGCAGAACGCATCAATGCCACCGGCCATCGCGTGCTGGAGTTTGTTGGCGGGATTATCTCGCCGGAAATGCAGACCCCCAAACTGCTGTGGCTGAAACAGCACATGCCGACCACCTGGAGCAACGTCGGACATCTGTTCGACCTGCCGGATTTTCTCACCTGGCGCGCCACCCAGGATACTACGCGATCGCTGTGCTCAACCGTCTGCAAATGGACCTATATCGGCCATGAAGACCGCTGGGATCCGAGCTATTTCCGCCAGATTGGCCTGGAGGATTTACTGGAAAACAACGCGGCAAAGATCGGCAGCGAAGTGAAAACCATGGGTGAGCCGCTGGGGCATGGCCTGACGCAGCGCGCTGCCGCAGAGATGGGGTTAATGGCGGGCACGGCGGTCAGCGTTTCGATTATTGATGCGCACGCCGGCAGCCTCGGTATTCTCGGTGCCAGCGGCGCATCTGGCGAATCAGCGGATTTTGACAACCGCATTGCGCTGATTGGCGGCACGTCCACGGCCCATATGGCGATGTCGCGCAGCGCGCGCTATATCGGCGGCATCTGGGGGCCGTACTATTCGGCGATTTTGCCGGATTACTGGCTGAACGAAGGCGGGCAATCTACCACCGGCGCGCTGATTGACCATGTGATTCAGTCGCATCCGTGTTATCAGGATCTGCTTAAGCAGGGTAAAGACAGCGGCAAAACCATCTATGAGGTACTCAACGGCATTCTGCGCAAGATGGCGGGTGAACCCGAGAATATTGCCTTCCTGACCAAAGACATTCATATGCTGCCGTATTTCCACGGCAACCGCTCACCGCGTGCCAATCCGACCCTGACCGGCACGCTGACTGGCCTGAAACTGTCACGCACACCGGAAGATATGGCGCTGCATTATCTCGCCACCATCCAGGCGCTGGCGCTTGGCACTCGCCACATTATTGAAACCATGAACCAGAGTGGTTACTGCATTGATACCATTATGGCCAGCGGGGGCGGCACCAAAAATCCCATCTTTGTACAGGAGCACTCCAACGCGACGGGCTGCGCGATGCTGTTGCCGGAAGAGAGTGAAGCCATGTTGCTCGGCAGCGCCATGATGGGCACCGTGGCGGCGGGCGCGTACGACTCTTTGCCCGAAGCGATGGCCGCCATGAGCCGCATCGGTAAGACCATCACGCCGCAGACCAACAAAATCAAAGAGTATTACGACCGTAAATACCGCGTATTCCATGAGATGTACCACGACAGCATGAAATACCGGCAGCTGATGCAGGGAAAAACTGAATAAATGCTGAAGAAGCAGGGCTGTAATCACAGCCCTGTTACGGAAGCGGCGGTTGCGGTTATTTTTGCCCATCCGCCTGAAGCACCCTTTTCGCCACAATCCGCATTTCCACCAGGGCGTTTTCCGGAATGAAATCTGATACGCCGATGGCAGACCATGCCGGGTAGGGGGCTTTGATATACACATCTTTGACCTTAGAAAATATCCCGATATGTTTTTTAAGATCGATATGAAAGGTGGTCATCTCCAGTATATGTTCATAGCCCAGTCCGGCAGCGTTTAAATACACACCCAGCTTATAAAACGCATCATGGAATTGTTCTTCAGGATGGGTACTTATCGGTTTGTCTTTCCGCGCTGCCGTTACCCCGGAAAGATACAGGGTGCCATCGGCTTCGATAACGGGAGAGAAGTGCCAGTCATGGTAATAGTGCTGAAATTCTTCAGGAACGATCGATTTTTTCATGGTTTTTTCTCTGGTTGATGACCTGGGCAATGGCCGCTTGTTTAAAACCCTATGCCTGGCGAACTGCCCGATCGGGTACTCTTAACATAAAACGGCGCAGAAGATCCGCAGCAGGTCGGTGTCATCGCCTTTTTTATTTTTCCGCAGGTGATACCGCTGAGGGAAAACGGGTTATTGTCATGGCTCACCCTGCTTAACATCAGGCCGGACACAGTGTGGCAGACGGTGCCGGACGACTGAAGGAGACGATGATGCACCGGGTAGGTTTACTGATTTCCGATCATTTCCAGGTTCTGGGATTATCCACGCTGAGCATTTTTGAGTTTGCCAATCAGGTAAACGGCGAACCGTTTTACCACTGCACGGTTTATTCAGAGCGCGGTGGCGCGGTGCAGTCCTCTTCAGGCTTCGGCGTGGACAGCCAGCCGATTCATGCAGAGATGGAAATGGATACCTGGCTGGTCGCAGGCGTAATGACGCCGCTGGAGCTGCCGGCCACAGCGGGCATCGTTGATTTTCTGCAGGTGCACGCACCCCGGGCCCGCCGGGTGGCCGGGATCTGTACCGGCGCATTCGTGCTGGGGCAGGCCGGTCTGTTATCGGAGCGCCGCGCCACTACGCACTGGGTACATGCCCAGAGTCTGCAACTGCTGCACCCGACGACGCGGATAGAAGAAGACCGCATCTTTATTATTGACGATCACATCTGGACCTCGGCAGGACTTACCGCCGGGCTGGATATGGCACTGGGAATGGTGGAGAAAGATCTCGGTGCCGAAGTGGCGCGCAGCGTGGCACACCTGCTGGTCATGCATCACCGCCGCTCCGGCGGACAGACGCAGCACTCTGAGATGCTGATGCTCTCTCCGCGCAGCGACCGGCTGCAGTCGGCGCTGGAATATGCGCGCAACAATCTCAGCAAAGCGCTGACCATCGAAGACCTTGCGGATGCGGTTCACCTCAGCGCGCGGCAGCTCAGCCGCCTGTTCCGTTCTGAGACGGGCAAGTCGCCGGCCAAAGCCATTGAGGGATTACGACTGGAAAACGCCCGCTTGCTGATCGAGCAGAGCAGGTTGCCGATGGAGGTGATAGCCCGTGAATCCGGCTTCCGCGACCGCCGCCACATGCGTGAGGTCTTCATTCGCGGTTACGGCATTCCGCCGCAGTCGCTGCGCACCGGTAAAGCCTGACCGACCTTTCCCCCCATTACTTCTCTTCCCGATCATGGTGTCCGGATTTCCGTCCATCATGATGTCCGAAATCACGACCTTTCTCGTCAGCCGCGCCGGTGCGCGACTGCGTACTATGAATTCACCAACCCGATAACTGACAAGGTGAATATCATGACGCAGCAAACACACACCAACCGCGGCACTGCCGTTGTCACCGGTGCCTCTACCGGTATGGGCGCACTGTACGCCGGCCGCCTGGCACGCATGGGCTATGACCTGATCATCGTGGCCCGCAATCACAACCGCCTGAACCAGCTGGCTGAACACATCACTACCGACAGCGGCCGCAGCGTGGAAGTCATCACCGCGGACCTGGCCGATGCCGCACAGCTGAACGCGCTGGAAGCGAAGCTGCGTCAGGACGCGAGCATTACGCTGCTGGTGAATAACGCCGGCATCGGCACCCATACCCCATTGCTGGACAGCGACGTGGCGCAGATGAACGCCATGATAAATCTCAACGTCATCGCGCTGACCCGCCTGACCTATGCGCTGGTGCCAGGCATGGTGGCGCGCGGACGCGGCGCCATCATCAACATCGCCTCGATCGTCAGCATTGCGCCTGAGCTGCTGAACGGTGTTTACGGCGGCAGCAAGGCTTACGTGCTGGCGTTCAGTCAGTCGCTGCACCATGAACTGGCCGGTAAGGGGATTCAGGTGCAGGCCGTACTGCCTGGCGCTACCGCGACGCCGTTCTGGGATAACGGCGGTCTGCCGGTTGACCAGCTTGACCCGAACATCGTCATGAGCGCGCAGGAGATGGTTGATGCGGCGCTCACCGGCTTCGCCCGCGGCGAGCTCATTACCATTCCGTCCCTGCAGGACGAAGCGCTCTGGACCCGCTATGAGCAGGCGCGTCAGGCCATGATGCCGCACCTCGGCAGCGACGCGCCGGCTGAACGCTATCGGCCCGTCTCTGTGCACTGAACGCCCCCTTATTCAGAATCGCAATCCTAATAACTGTCCCATTAAGGAATCAGATCATGAAACTGACCGATAACACCATCTTCATCACGGGCGGCACTTCTGGCATCGGCCGCGCAATGGCAGAAAAATTTCATCAGCTGGGCAACCAGGTGATTATCTCCGGACGCCGCGAGGCGCTGCTGCAGGAAGTCACCGCCGCCAGTCCGGGCATGGACTATGTGGTGCTGGACGTCACGCGCGCCGACAGCATTCAGGCCGCCGCACAGAGCGTGCTGGAACGCTATCCGGCCCTGAACGTGGTCATCAATAATGCTGGCATCATGCCGTTTGATAATGCGGCGGGCGAACTGGATGACGCGCAGGCGGTGACGCTGCTCAACACCAACATTCTGGGCCCGGTGCGCGTCAGTGCAGCTTTCATCGAACACCTGAAGCAGCAGCCGGACGCGGTGCTGATTAACAACAGCTCGGTGCTGGCCTTCCTGCCGCTGGCGACCAACGCACTTTACTCGGCCACCAAGGCCGCGATTCACTCCTATACCCTGTCGCAGCGCTTCCTGCTGCGTGATACCGGCGTGCAGGTCATCGAAATTTCACCGCCGTGGGTGGATACCGATCTGATTTATAAAAGCGGCGACCCGCGCGCCATGCCGCTGGACGCCTTCATCAGCGAGACGTTTGAAAAGCTGGGTACCGACACCATCGAAGCCATTGTCGACCGCGTGCTGCCGGTGCGCGATAACCCGGGCGCGAACGAGCATACGCTGGTGAATCAGTTCAACCAGTCCGTGGCGGATAACCCGATTCCTGTTCAGTAAACATTTCAGGGGCAGCGCCCCTGAAGTTTATGCCGGAGAGAAATAATGAACGCTGTCATCACCTCTTCCCAGCGCCGCGCGCTGCGTGCGCTGAGCATTGCCTACTTCGTACAGGCTACCGGCGCGCTCTCTGTGGCTGGTAGTCTGCCCGCCATATCCGCTGCCTGGCAGCTGACTGATGCGCAGAGTGCGCGCTTACTGAGTGTTTTCGGACTGACCTTCGCGCTGGCGGCTCCGCTGGTACAGGTGCTGTTTGGTCACCTGCGCCGTCGCCGGCTGGTGCTCACCGGCATTGCACTGTTTAGCCTGGGCGCCTTCGCGTTTGTGCTGTCGCCGGGCTACAGCGCACTGCTCGCCTCGCGCATCCTGATGGGCGCCGGCGCCGGGTTCATCGGTCCGGTGCTGGTTGCGCTGGGCTCTGAGCTGGTCCAGGAGCAGCAGCGCGGTCGGGCCATCGGCATGGTGCTGCTCGGGGTATCGATGGCAAGCCTTGCCGGTATTCCGCTCGCCGCCTGGGTAGCCAGCCTGTGGGGTGCGAAAGCCCTGTTTGTGCTGGTCGGATTGCTGAGTCTGCTGAGCGGGCTGAACATTTTGCTGACGGTGCCGGATGACAGTGCCGGGACGCGCATCCGCCGGCGTGAGATGGCCGGCGTGCTGGCCGATGGCAAATACCTGACGGCTTTCCTGGTGGTGTTTTTTATTACTTCCGGCGTTTACAGCTTCTACGCTTTTATCGCGCCGCTCATTCGCGACACTTACACTGGGGGCACGCATGCGGTCTCCGCAGCGCTGGCCGTGCTGGGCGTTGCCGGCGTGCTGGGCAATCTCTGGGTCACCCGCGCGGCGACACGCTTTACCGCTGAGAAGCTGCTGCTGAGCGGCATGACGCTGCTCATCGTCGATACGGCGCTTATCGCCGTGCTGCCGAAAGCGCTGGGCGTGCTGCTGGCGGCACTGGTGGTCTGGGCGTTTGCCACCGATCTGCTCTGGCCCAGCCAGCAGCGCCGGATCGTCGAGCTGGCATCAGTCCGCCATCGCGGCATTGCGCTAGCGCTGACCAGTGCCTTCATGTTTGGTGGTATCGGCTTTGGCTCGGCGGTCGCATCATGGATATATCCACTGGCTGGCTTTTACGGGCTGATCGGCATGTCGGTGGCCTTTATTCTGCTGGCGATGCTCAGTCTGCAGCTGTCAGAAAAGCGCAGGCAACCGGTAAACATCGCTGAGTGCGGTCAGCGTCAGGCCTGAATCGGTGGACGCCTCTAACCCGGTGCCGCGAAGCGAATCCTGGCCTGGCATGCTCTGCGTATTAAATACGTGACGCCAGCAGGGAAGGGGACCGGCTGGCTGCGGGCAGGCTTTTACAGAACGTCCGGTATGCGATCCTGGCAGGGCCATGACGATGATAACTCAGGGAAACAATCTCCCGTTGACACCTTAAAGTGCCCATTGTATAAAAGCCCGCTTCGTTAATGAGTTTCATTTGCATTAAAGCGGCGCGGGCTTCTCAAAACAATATCAATGGGGATAGGGGTTAATGAAAAAGGTCATCTGCACGTTATGTTTGGTGTTTGCATCGGTTAGTTCTGCGCTAGCGACCACCTATCCTCTCACGATTGAAAACTGCGGCTATAAAGAGACCTTCACCAAACCGCCTGAGCGCGTGGTGGCGCTGGGGCAAAATACCGCAGAAATTTTGCTGCTGCTCGGCCTGCAGGATAAGGTCATCGCCAGTGCGTTCTGGCCAACCAAAGTGTTGCCACAGCTGGCCGAACAGAATGCAAAAATCAAAACGCTGACGGTTGAAATCCCCACCCTTGAATCCGTGCTGGCGCAAAACCCGGACTTCGTTCCTGCCCAGACGCCGCTGCTGCTGGGACCCGAGAGCAAGGTGGCAAAACGCGAAGATTTAATCACCCTTGGCGTAAACAGTTATGTGTCGCCAGGAATGTGCGCCACCAAAAAAGCCGCAGGGGATATGTATGGCAGTCGCCAGCAGTTGTGGGATATGACGTACCTGTATCAGGAGATTCAGGACTTCGCCAAAATTTTCAACGTGGAAGATCGTGGCCAGGCGGTGATTGCCGATTTCAAAAAGCGTGAAGCGGCACTGCGTCAGGAGTTTGGTAGCAGCAAGAAAGATCTCTCGTTTGTGTTTTGGTTCTCAAGCTCGTCACCGTCTGCAGATGCCTATGTGGGCGGTAAAAACAGTCCATCCGGATTCATCGCTAACGTACTGGGCGGGCACAACGCCATCACGTCAGAAACCGAATGGCCGACGGTCAGCTGGGAGAGCATCATTGCTGCCAATCCGGATGTGATCGTGGTTTCCAGCCTGGATCGTAATCGCTGGGCGCTGGATAAAGCCGAAGAGAAAATCAAATTCCTGAAAAGCGATCCCGCTGTCAGCCAACTTGATGCGGTGAAAAAAGCCCACATCGTGGTGATGGACGGCCAGGCGATGAACCCGACCATCCGCACGATCTACGGGGCCGAACAAGTGGGTGAGCAGCTGAGAAAACTGGAACTGAACTGATGACCATCGCCGTTGTTCAGGCGCGACAGGGGCTGTTCCTGACCGCCTCGCTGGTGGCTGCCGTGGCGTTATTATTGCTGGTGATTGCGACCGGTGTCAGCGTCGGAGAGCTGTCGATCCCGCTAAAAAGCGTCTTTTATGCCATCAGTAATAAAATGGGGCTCACGCACGTTCCCCTGAGCCGCATCTACGAAAGTGTGATTTGGGACTTTCGCCTCAGCCGGGCGCTGGTGGCGGCGTGCTGTGGCGCCGGGTTAGCGATTTGCGGTGCCGTTTTGCAGAGCCTGCTGAAGAATGCGCTGGCTGAGCCTTATGTGCTCGGTGTCTCTGCCGGTGCCTCCACCGGGGCGGTTTCTGTCGTGGTGTTGGGCATCGGCAGCGGGGCCGTCTCGTTGTCGGCGGGAGCCTTCGCCGGCGCCTTCACTGCCTTTGCCTTTGTCGCTTTTCTGACGAAAGGGGCACGCGGCGGTAATGAACGCACCATCCTGGCTGGCGTTGCGGCTTCCCAGCTGTTTAATGCCATCACCGCTTACACCATCAGCACCTCTGCCAGTGCGCAGCAGGCACGCGATGTGATGTTCTGGTTGCTGGGCAGCTTCAGTGGCGTGCGCTGGCCGGAACTCCAGCTGGTTCTGGTGGTGGTGACCATCGGACTGGCCATTTGCCTCTACTATTCCCGGGCGCTGGATGCGTTCACCTTTGGTGACGATGCGGCTGCCTCGCTGGGTATTGCGGTGCCTCAGGTGCGCCTTGCGCTCTTTATCACCACCGCGCTTATCACCGCCACCATCGTCAGCATGGCCGGTTCGATTGGTTTTATTGGCCTGGTGGTGCCGCATGTCATGCGTTTCTTCTTTGGTCCGCTGCATCGCACATTGCTGATTGCCAGCGCACTGGCCGGTGCCATTCTGATGGTGCTGGCAGATATTGCTTCACGCCTGCTGATTGCCCCGCAAAGCCTGCCGGTGGGCGTGGTGACCGCGCTGGTTGGCGTACCATTCTTTGCGGTGATTATCTGGCGTTCGGGGAATAAATAATGAGTATCTCCGCTGACAACATTAGCTGGAAGGTCGGAAAAAAGGTCATCGTCGATAACGTATCGCTGCACATTTCCCGTGGTGAAACGGTAGGGCTGATCGGTCCAAACGGCTGCGGTAAATCTTCCCTCCTGCGCATCCTTGCCGGCCTGCGGCGCCCGGATGCCGGCTGTGTGATGCTGGACGGGCAAAATATCGCCCGCATCGCCCGCAAACAGCTTGGCCGCCGGGTGGCATTCGTCGAGCAGCATGGCATGACCGACGCCAATATGCGTGTGCGCGATGTGGTGAAACTGGGGCGCATTCCGCATCATTCGCCATTCTCCAACTGGAGCGCGCACGATGACGAGACCGTGACGGCTGCTCTGCAGCGCGTGGACATGCTGGAGAAAAGTGAGCAGGGATGGCTGAGTCTCTCCGGTGGCGAACGTCAGCGTGTGCACATTGCCCGCGCACTGGCGCAAACGCCGAGCGAAATTCTGCTGGACGAACCGACCAACCATCTGGATATCCATCACCAGATGCAATTAATGCAGCTGATCAGCGAGTTACCTGTTACCAGCATTGTCGCCATCCACGATCTTAACCACGCATCGATGTTCTGTGATTCGCTGATCGTGATGCAGAACGGTCAAATCATCGCAACCGGCACGCCGCAGGATATCCTGACCGAGGCGCTGCTTTGGCAGGTATTCCGGGTGGAAACCAAAATTGAGATCTCCCGCTTTCATGGCAAGAAGCACATTCATTTCATTCTTTAGGGTCAGGTAGCATGCTTCCGTTCTCGCTGCGTCCTGTCTCTACCCTGCGCCCGGGCGTTTTGCTGGGCAGCCAGTTTGTTTTCAACATTGGCTTTTACGCGGTCGTTCCCTTTCTGGCGATATTCTTACGCGATGATATGTTGCTCTCCGGCGGCGTTATCGGGCTGATTCTGGGATTACGCACGTTCTCCCAGCAAGGGATGTTTCTGCTGGGCGGTGCGCTCTCTGACCGTTACGGCGCAAAGATCATTATCCTGTGTGGCTGTCTGGTCCGGATTGCGGGTTATCTGTTGCTGGCACTGGGGCAATCGCTGTGGCCGATCATTCTGGGTGCCTGTCTGACGGGCATCGGCGGTGCGCTGTTTTCTCCGTCAATTGAAGCGCTGCTGGCCAAAGCGGGAACGCAAAGCGAGGCCAAAGGCAAGCGCGGCCGCGCGGAGTGGTTTGCGCTGTTTGCGGTGTGCGGCGAACTCGGTGCCGTACTGGGCCCGGTGGCTGGCGCACTGCTGACCGGATTCGGTTTCCGCCAGGTGGCGCTGGCAGGGGCCGCGGTCTTTGTCATCGCGCTGATGGTGCTGTACTTTTTTCTCCCTGCTACAGGTAACAGCAAACAGGCGCTGAAAATTGTCCCCTGGTGGATGACCTTCCGCCAGCCGCGTTTTGTCGCTTTCATCGTGGCTTACAGCTCGTGGCTTTTGAGCTACAACCAGCTGTATCTGGCGTTGCCAGTGGAGATTCGGCGAGCAGGCGGCAACGAGAAAGATCTCGGCCCGCTCTTTATGCTGGCCTCGGTGTTGATCATCGCTTTTCAGCTGCCGCTGGCGCGCTTTGCACGACGCGTGGGGACGGTAAAAGTTTTACCGGTGGGTTTTTTGCTGCTCTCCGCCGCGTTTGCCAGCGTGGCCCTGTTCGCGTCAACCACGCCGCCTGACGGCTGGCTGCGGTTAATCCCTGCGGTGTGTCTGGTGACGTTTCTGACATTCGGCCAGATGCTGCTGGTGCCGTCGGCCAAAGATTTGATTCCCCGCTTTGCCGACCCCGCGACGCTGGGTGCACATTATGGCGCCCTGGCCACTGCCGGCGGCTTCGCGGTGCTGGCCGGAAATTTAATGTCTGGACCGCTGCTGGATAACGCGCTTATTCCCTCAACGCAGGCTGTTTATCCCTGGCTGCTGCTGGCGCTGTTTCCCCTGTGCAGCGCCGTTGCCATGACCCTGATTTGTCGCCCGCTGCGCAGTGCGCCGATCGGGAAAACCTGAATAACGGATGCCGCTGCTCCGGTTATACCGCCGCGGTGCTGTAGCATGACATGCACAACGCGGGTAGGCAGGTTGCGCAGGCTCTCATCGACAAATGACCAGCCCGATCATGTGTAAACTCTACCTGGTTAACAACACCCAGAAAAACGTTTTCAGGAGTCAAGCCAGATGTTTACGCACATGCGCATTGCCAGACCCGTCTCCCAGCTTGAACGATCGGTGCTGATGTTTAGTCAGGGACTGGGTCTGCAAAAAATTGCCGAATTCCACGATCACGACGGTTTCAATGGCGTGATGCTGGGGCGAAAAGACCTCGACTGGCACCTCGAATTCACCTGCTGCCCGGGACATCCCGTTCAACCCGCGCCAACCGAAGACGATCTCCTCGTCCTCTATTATCCGGATGAAAATGCATGGAAGCTGGCATGTGCAACCATGATTGAAGCGGGTTTTAAACGGACGAATTCTTTTAATCCTTACTGGGATGTGAATGGGCAAACCTTCGTCGATCCCGACGGGTACCGGGTGGTGATGCAAAACAGGACGTGGGAATAACGGAGAAAGCCTCGTGCAATGGTTCAGTCAGGAAAAATTTGCGGTTCGTCTTGAGTGGGGACTGCCTGCGGTAGAGCATCTTGCCGGGGAAGTCGACTGCGCTGTCATTGTTGACGTTATGTCGTTCTCAACTTGCGTCAGTATGGCTGTCAATAATGGTGCCTGTGTCTATCCGTACCCCTGGAAAGATGCTTCTGCTATTGAATATGGTTTGAAAATGGGAGCCAGCACAGCGAGTCCGGACAGGCGATTCAGCGGTGAAGGTTACAGCCTATCGCCGGCTTCGCTAAGAAACATAAGCGAGGGTGAAAAACTGGTCCTCCCATCGCCTAACGGTTCAGCTGTTTCATTCAAAGCAAGGGATGCAGGAATAGCAGTGTTGAGCGGCTGTTTCAGAAACATATCTGCGACCGCGAATGCCTGCCGTTCCTTCAGCCGTGTTCTGGTAATTCCCTGTGGAGAACGCTGGCCCGATGGTAGCCTTCGACCCAGTATTGAGGATTATGTGGCTGCTGGCGGAATTATTGCTGCAATGGGGCGTCAAAATTGCTCACCAGAAGCAGAGGCTGCGGTGGCTGTCTGGCAGCATTACCAGAAGCAAAACCTGGTGCTTTTACGGGAGTGTTCGTCTGCAATAGAGCTGATGCAACGTGGATTCGCCGGGGATATCGATCTCTGCCTTGAAGTAGACAAGTCCAGCCTGGAATGCCGGCTTTGGGGTGATGCCTATATGTCAGCATTGCCCGGGCAAAATAGTTTCTGACCGACCAGACGGTGCGCTCTGTGCCAGGAGCCGACATCAATGAATATTGCTGTGGATTTCACTCAGCGATGTTTCTCTAATCTGATATCAGTGTCATTGATGTCAATTTTATTGCCCCAGCCGAGCTGTATATAAAATTTTGCTGCACGACTTTGTTTGTCAGTTTCAAGCCAGGCAATCTCATGATGCCTGAATAATTCATTCTCCGCGAGTTCAACAAGCCTGCGGCCTATACCCCTGCCTTCGTACTCCGGGAGAACAAAGGCAGCAAAAAGGTAGCCTTCATCAGGTAAAATCATAGAGAAACCAATAATTTTCTCGTCATCAGTCGCAACCCATGCACAGCGACTCTTTTCAATCAAATCAGCTACTACGTTTTCGGTAATCCCGATTCGCCGCATTTCCTCACGACTCAAATGATTCTCGATAACTGAGATTCTGACATGAAACATGCCATCGATATCAGCTGCCTGGGCAGTTCTTATATTTATGTTCAGAGGTATAACTCCATTCCAGGATAAGCATAAATTTTAGTATTGATGCCATTTTTATAAAGTCATCAGGGTTTGAGTCCAAAGCTGCTCGTAATGTCTTTTTTCGCTTGTACCAGATATCGAAGTGTATATGAATCCGCTTTGTATCAGAAGCGGCCATAGCCAGTGGTTCCACATTCCCGCCGTTTAACTCCTGAGCATGCTGATTATCGCTTATCCATGCCGGTGGCTTCGCTGACACACACACTTCGGTATCGGCCGAAGCAATATGGCTTCGTCTTCATTAAGCTGTCTGAAAATTAACGAAGGAGCGGACCATGATTGCAGTACTTTTTGAGGCAGAAGCCCTGCCAGCAGCTCAGGAGCGATATCTTCAACTAGCTTCTGAGCTGAAGCCTCTCTTATCCGACACGCCCGGATTTATTTCCATAGAACGCTTCCAGAGCCTGACCACGCCCGGCAAGATCCTCTCTTTGTCCTGGTGGGAAGATGAGGATGCTGTCGCCGGGTGGAAACGCAATGTGATGCATCAGGCCGCGCAGCAAGAAGGCAGGCAGTCGATTTTTTCATTCTACAGAATACGGGTAGCCAGCGTATTCCGTGAGTACTCTTCTGATAAGGGAACCAATCCGCATGCATGACATTCACGTTATTCTCAAAAATAGCCCGGGCTCACTGGGTTTACTGGGGAGTGTATTGGGGAAAAGCGGTGTGGGTCTTGAAGGGGGTGGCGTGTTTACAACGCCTGAAGGCGGGCATGCACACTTCCTCGTTGAAGACGGTTATAAAGCGCGCACGGTATTAACTGAAACCGGTTTTGACGTCTGCAACGTATGTCGTCCTCTTGTCAGAAAATTAGCGCAGGAACGTCCCGGCGAGCTGGGCGAAATAGCTGATACTCTTGCCCGGAACGGCATCAATATTCTGGTACAGTACAGCGACCACAGTAACCGGCTCATTCTTATCACGGATGATGATGTCAGGGCAGGTGAAGTAACCCAAAAATGGGCAATACCTTCTGAATGAACCTCCTTAATACAACGCGCGCAAGTGAGCCGGATAATGTGCCTGAAACATCGATGGCAATGGTGGCGTCTGCGCTGGCGGACCCGTCAAGGGTGAGTATTCTTTGCGCTCTGATGGATGGGCGCGCATGGACAGCGACCGAACTTAGCGTAGTGGCTGGCATAGCAGCGTCGACAACCAGCGGGCATCTGAACCGACTCCTTAGCAGCGGTCTGGTCATTTGCCTGATGCAGGGGCGTCATCGCTATTACAGTCTGGCCGGTCATCATATCGCCGGATTGCTCGAAAACCTGATGGGGGTTTCCATGTGGACAACTAAGGCCCCCGTTTCCAGTACGCCGGTTCATCTGCGTTACGCACGCACCTGCTATGACCATCTGGCCGGCGAGCTTGCTGTCAATATTTATGACTTTATGCTTAGGGAAAATTGGCTGGAAGCAGCGGGAACGGGACTGACATCAGCCGGCAAAATCCATTTTGAGAACATGGGCGTTATGCTGAATTCCCGCACACGGCGCAAGCCCTGTTGCCCCTGTCTGGACTGGAGTGAAAGGCGTTTCCACCTCGGCGGTGATGCGGGCTCAGCCCTGTTTACGCTTTTCCTTCAAAAAGAATGGGTCAGGCGTATACAGGGCTACCGTGAAGTCAACGTAACCGATTCAGGCCGGGTTGCAATGTATCGGCTGTTTAAACTGAAAATCAGTTGAATTAACGTCAGGCGCCAGATCGCCCGACCTTTCAGATTTAACAAAAAGCTTATTTTTTATCCAGCGACCAGGTCGCGCTGCGCACATCGACTTTCACCGGCAGCAGGCCGACGCGGGTGAAGGTGTCCGCCAGCGCCTGCTGTTCCGCAAACACCTGCGGTGACATGCGTGACGCGCCATAAGGCAGGCGTTGCAGCGTGGTCTGCCAGATGGATTTATCCAGACCGGTGGATTTCGCCAGAATCGCGGCGGCTTCATCCTGATGCTGATTGGCCCAGTCGCTCAGCTTGCTCAACTCGTCAACCACCTGCTTAGCCGTTTGCGGGTGGTTTTCGGCAAACGGGCGGCTGGCAAGGTAGAAGGTGTAGTGCGGCACCAGACCTTCGGCGTTGCGCACTTCACGCGCGCCGGCGTTGGCTTCGACCTCAGCCAGATAGGGATCCCAGATCACCCAGGCATCAATTGCGCCTTTCTGGAAGGCGGCGCGCGCATCGGCCGGCGGCAGGTAAACCGGCGTGACATCTTTATAGTTCAGCCCGGCATCTTCCAGCGCTTTCACCAAAAGATAATTGACGTCTGAACCCTTGTTCAGGCCAACGCGTTTGCCTTTGAGATCGGCCACGCTTTTGATGGGTGAGTCTTTCGGTACTACGATAGCTTCGGTTTTAGGGTTGGCGGGGGAATGTCCGAGATAAATCAGATCGGCTTTTGCCGCCTGCGCGAAGGCGGGTGGCGCATCGCCGGTGGCGGCCAGATCGATACTGCCCACGTTCAACCCCTCCAGCATTTGCGGGCCGGCGGGGAATTCCACCCAGCGCACCGCAATACCCTCTTTTTTGAAGGTCTCATCCAGCGTGCCGCGATATTTCAGCAGCGCAAAAATGTTGGCTTTCTGATAGCCGATGGTGACGGTTTCCGGGTTGGCGGCAAAGGCGTGCGTGGCGAGCAGGCCGAAGCTGAGTGCCAGTGCGCTCAGGGCAAAACGTTGTGCTTTCATGGGACGTCTCTCGTGGTTTTTCCTCCATCCTGGCAAAGTTGTTATATAACCAATAAATAACTTTTTAATATCGCTTATAACTCTAATTCCAGCCTGCAACAGCATTCACTGTAATGGGCAAGTTGCATAGAGAACCGGATAATTAGCACGGTAATAATTTGTATAACAAATCAAAATGTCAACGCCGCAGGCTTCTGTCAGGATAAGCGATAACGTTGCCTGCTATAGGTTGCTCCCGTTCTATGAAGTGGTTTTCCCGAAGCGCCGTACTATTCTCTGCCAAAACCTGTCTGGCCGCCTTTCTGGCTTTTTATCTTGCGCTGGAACTCAACCTGGACAAACCCGCCTGGTCACTGACCACCGTGTATGTTGCCTCGCAGCTGTATTCCGCTTCGACGGTGTCCAAATCGGTGTTTCGCTTTTTTGGCACCGTGCTGGGCGGGCTGTTTACTCTGTTGATCTATCCGGCTACGGTCCAGTCGCCGATGCTGTTCAGCCTGTGTATTTCACTCTGGGTTGCCATCTGCCTGTATCTCTCGCTGCACGACCGCACGCCAAAAAGTTACGTCTTTATGCTGGCCGGCTACAGCGCCGCCATTATGGGCTTTCCCGATGTGACCTCGCCCGGCGCCATTACCTATACGGTGATTTCCCGCATTGAGGAAATCACTGTGGCGATTGTCTGCAGCAGCCTGGTGCATCGGCTGATCTTCCCGGTTTCGATGCGTCATCTGCTCGAACAGAGCGTCGGGCTGTGGTATCAGAACGCGCGTAAATTGTGTAGCGAGCTGATGACGGCGATGCCCGCGGCAAAATCACTGGAGCGCGAGGATATTCTGGTGCAGATGGCCAACTATCCGCTTAACGTCGAAACGCTGATCACTCACTGCGTCTATGAAGGTGATGCCGCGCGGCGGCTGGTGCGGCTGGTCAGCGTGCAGTATCAGCATTTGTCGTACCTAATCCCGACGCTCACCGCCATTGAATCGCGGCTGAATCTGCTGGCACAGCAGCAGATCCGCTTTCCCGATTATGTCGCGACGGCCTTTCAGCAATTTTTACAATGGCTGAACGGCGACGCGCAGCAGCCGGTGCGCGATCGCCTCACCGACGCTCAGGAGCAGCTGCAGCAGGCCTGGCGCGCAGGGCGGCTTAACAGTGAAGAGAGCATTTTGCTCATCGGCCTGCTGGAACGGTTACTCAATTTTGTCCGTATTGCCGATGCTTACCACAGCGTCAGCGAGCGCGTCAGTGACTGGACGCCAGCGGTGAAACCGGGCAAGGCCTCACGCGCGCACAAGCATGTCGATAAAGGTCTGCTGCTGCTGTCGTGCTTTACTGCCTTCATCGCCACTTTTGCCACCTGCCTGTTCTGGATCGGCAGCGGCTGGCGTGATGGTTCAACCGCGCCGATGATGGCGGCGGTGCTGTGTTCGTTCTTCGCCGGGCTGGATAGCCCCATCGCGCCGATGAAGTTGTTTCTGAAGGGCGTACTGATCTCCATGGCGATCAGCCTGATTTACGTCACGCTGCTGATTCCGCAGGCGGTGACGTTTGAAGCACTGGTGATTTGCCTCGCGCCGGGATTGTTTGCTTTAGGGCTGGTGATCGCCAATCCGTCAACCAACCTGATTGGTCTCATCGTCGCCACGCAGATCCCCGGTTTGATCGGCATGAGCCACCATTTCAAACCCGATTTGCAGCTCATAGTGAATGCCATGATCTCCACGCTGGTGGGCATTGCCGTTGCGCTGGTACTGACGCTGCTGATTCGCAACAAACGCCCGGCGTGGACGGCCACGCGTGCGCTGCGCAAAGGCATTCGCGATCTGCTGCAGTTTATTACCGCGCTGCGCATGAACACCGCCACGCTGACGGCGCGGCAGCAATTTGTCGCACGCACGCTGGACAGGGTAAACGTGATTCTGCCGCGTAAACGCGTCGATCCGGCACCGGAACTGGTGGCGGGCGGTAACCTGATTGCGGAAGCCTGGCTCGGGGCTAACTGCTATGACTATTACACCCGTCATCGGCACCTGCTGCTGGCGAACCAGATAGAAAGCGCAGCCATGTTTCACGAGCTGAGCCAGTTTCTTAAGCAGCGGCTGAAAACGCTGGACAGCACGCCATCGCCGGCGCTTTTGCATGAGCTTGATGTGTTGCTGCTACGGCTGGAGGCGGCGGCGCAGCAGGAAAATGCGCTGTTTGCGCCGCTGTTTCATCTGTTCAATATCCGTCTGTCGCTCTTTCCTGGCGCGCGCTGGCCGCAGCCGCTGGCAGAGCAAAACCGCACATAGTGTGATTAAGATCGCACTTTTTGTTAGGTCGGTAATAATAACAGTGGTTACTATAACTCCCATGCAGAGCATTCAGCTCTGACCCAAACATTGAAGGAATATGACCATGAAAAACGTAAAAACTCTGACCATCGCTGCTGTTGCTGCTCTTTCTATGATCTCTTTCGGTAGCTTCGCCGCTGAAAGCATCTCCGTCCACGGCAGCACCCTGGATAGCGCTGAAGCCCAGGTTGCCGCTCAGGCTAAAGCGAGTGGTGCAGACAGCTACAAAATCACCAGCGCCCGCGCAGACAACGGCGTGGACATGACTGCTGAGCTGTACAAATAATAACAATCCCTTTCTCCGTTAACGTGCTTAGCCCGGGTTATCCCGGGCTTTTTTGTGCCTGCGATGCGGTTCAGCGCCGCGACGCTTTCATGCCTTCATTGAATACCGTACAGTGCCAGACGAGCTAATTTCCGTGGGGAACGGTAACTGATGAAAATGATTGGCCTGATTGGCGGCATGAGCTGGGAATCCACCGCGCTCTATTACCGCATCATCAATGAACAGGTAAAGCAGCAGCTGGGCGGACTGCACTCGGCGCGCAGCCTGATGTACAGCGTCGATTTTCAGCAGATTGAGAAATTGCAGGTCGCCGGTGAATGGCAGCAGGCCGGTGAAATTTTGGCCGAAGCCGCCCGTAGCCTGGAGAAGGGCGGGGCGGATTTCATTGTGCTGTGCACCAACACCATGCACAAAGTCGCCGATCAGATCACCATGGCCACCCGCATTCCGCTGCTGCATATCGCTGACGCCACGGCACAACGCATTCGTCAGGCCGGCGTGAAACGCGTCGGTCTGCTGGCGACCGCGTTCACCATGGAGCAGGAATTCTATAAAGGGCGCCTTGAGCAGCAATATGACATCGAGGTGCTGGTACCGGACGCTACCGGACGTAAAACGGTGCACAACATTATTTATCAGGAGCTGTGCCTTGGCGTGATCCGTGAAGAATCACGCGCGCAGTACCGTGACATCATTGCTCAGCTGGTGGCACAAGGGGCTGAAGCCATTATCCTTGGCTGTACCGAAATCACGCTGCTGGTTAAAGCGGAGGATGCGGCGGTGCCGCTGTTCGATACCACATTAATCCATGCGCAGGACGCGGTGAAGCTGGCGCTGGCAACAAATAACTAGTCTGCTAATTATAAGCTGTGTTATTATGTGTTCATTGAAGGCACAACGCCGACCCGCATGGTCGCACAGGGATGTGCCAGAACTGGCTGCCAGCACTGGCAGCCTTTTTTGTGGCTGAAAAAGCGTCAGAACGCTGTTTCCAGTGAATCGGCGACGCAATAGTCATCATCCACCAACGGTAAATAGCGCCACTTATCAAATGCGGTACAGGGATGGGAAATGCCGCAGCCAATCCAGTCGCCCGGTTGCAGCGGATCGTCCGCCGGTAACTGCAAATAAGCGTGCTGATCGTTGACGTCGGTGATGCGCAAATGCGTGGCCGCGCGCGGTGCGCTGCCGTCCGCCTGACGGATCCACAGCGGATTGGGCAGATCCTGATCGAACGGCACATCGCGCCGGCCGAAATCGACAAAGGCCAGCCCCGGCTCCGGACGCGATAACACGCGGCCCCAGATCTCCAGTGCGGCGCTGAAATGGTGCGTTGCACCCGGCTGCGCAAAGGGGGCAATGCGTGCATACAAGCCGCTGTCATGTGCCATGTACGCACCGGATCGAATCAGCGGCGTGACCGGCAGCGGCAACTGTGCCGCGCTGAAGCAGGCCGCGACCACATCGAACCACGCGCCACCGCCGGCGCTGAGAATCATTTCCCCGCTGGCAAACAGCTGGTGTTCAGCCAGCAGCGCGGCGGTCGCGATCATCATCTCGCAGTAATCTTTCACGCGCTGCACGCCTGCGGCATCGCGTCCGGCACCCAGCGCACCTTCATAACCGGCCACCCCCACCAGCTGCAGCGAGCGGCTGTCATGGATTGCCTGGGCGATTTCCAGCGCGGCCTGCGGCGAGCGACAGCCGGTGCGGCCGCCGCTGACCGACATCTCCAGCAGCACGGCGATCTGCGCGCCGCCGAGATGCTGCTCAAGCAGTTTTACGCCCTGCAGCGAATCCACATAACAGAGAAAGCCGTGGTCGGGATGCTGCTGTTGCCACTGGCCAATCCAGCGGATCCCGGCGGGATCGACCAGTTCATTGGCGAGAAACACGTTGCGGATGCCAAACTGGCGCAGCGCGCGCACCTGGGCCGGCGTCGCTGCGCTCAGGCCCCAGGCGCCGCCTTCACTGACGGCACGGCGCAGAATTGCCGGCGACATCGAGGTTTTGCCGTGCGCGGCCAGCATCACGCCGTTTTCCTGGCAGAACGCCGCCAGTTGCCGCAGGTTATTCTCCAGCGCCGATTGTTTCATCAGCATCAGCGGTGAAAAAACTTCAGGGCTGTTAAACACCGGCGTGCCGTTAGCCAGCGGCTGATTGCCCGTTCCGGCCACCGATTTAAACCGCGGCGCAGGCTGCAGCGCATCCAGCGCGCCGTCGGCCTGCAAAGGGAAGTGAATCGACATCCTGCCTCCTGTTAGTGCTCAAGCACGCGCGACAAAAACTGCTGGGTGCGCGGATTCTGCGGATTAACAAAAATCTGCTCCGGCGAACCCTGTTCGGCGATCACCCCCTGGTCCATAAACACCACGCGATCGGCGGTTTTACGCGCAAAGCCCATTTCATGCGTCACCACCACCATGGTCATGCCTTCCCGTGCCAGACTGCGCATCACTTCCATCACTTCACCAACCAGTTCGGGATCGAGCGCGGAGGTGGCTTCATCGAAGAACATGATTTTCGGCTCGACCGCCAGCGCGCGGGCAATCGCCACCCGCTGTTGCTGCCCGCCGGACAGCTGAGCCGGATAGTGATGCGCGCGCTCCGCCAGGCCAACGCGCGTCAGCGCCGCCATGCCGCGTTTGTTCGCTTCCGCTTCGGACAACTTCTGCGCTTTGATCAGCGCCAGCGTCACGTTGCCGAGTGCGGTTTTATGCGGGAACAGGTTGAACTGCTGAAACACCATACCGACGTGGCCGCAAATTTCACTGCTGCGTTTACGGTCATGCAGCGGTACTTCATTGACCCAGATTTCGCCACCGTCGGCGGTTTCCAGACCACTCATAATGCGCAGCACGGTACTTTTTCCCGAGCCGGAGGCGCCAATCAGCACCAGCACTTCGCCCGGCGACACGTCCAGGCTGATCTCTTTTAGTACCTGGGTTGCGCCAAAGGATTTGGTAATACGGCTCAGCGTAATGGCGGATTTGCTCATGATAACTGGCTCCTGGTTTGATGATGTTGAACCCAACGGGAAAGCGGAAAGCAGACAGCGAAGTAGAGCAGGGCGACCAGGCCGTAAACCACCACCGGCTGGCCAATGCGATCAACAATCGCCTGCCCCTGGTGCATCAGCTCCGACATGCCGATCATGCTGACAATCGACGTATCTTTGATTAGCGAAAGATACTGGCCCACCAGCGGCGGCAGTACGATGCCGCGCGTTTGTGGCAGCACTACGCTGAGAAACGTCTGGCGTTTTGATAATCCGAGGATCCACGACACTTCCCACTGCCCTTTCGGCACGGCTTCAATGCCGGCACGGAACACTTCCGCGATGTAAGCGCCCTGATAAATGCTCAGGCCCAGAATGCCGGCGGCGAACAGATTGATTTCATAGCCAAAATAGGCCACGCCGAAGTAAACGAACATCAGGGTGATCAGCACCGGCGTGCCGCGAAACAGCTCGGTGTACAGCACGGCAATCTCTCTGGCGATCGGCAGACGGCTGGTGCGAAGCACCGCGGCGAGTAAACCGAGCAGGGTGCTGCCGGCGATAGCGGCGATGGACAGCAGTAAGGTGATGACCAGCCCTTTCAGCAGGATTGGCAGCGAGCTAATGATAAGTTCGCTCATAACGCATTCTCCCGTTTCACTGGATTAATCAGCCATTTTTTTGCCCACCGCCAGCCGGACTTTTTTACCGGCGTCACCAGCGGCGGGTGGAACAGCCGGCGTCCGGCCACGGTGCCAAGCCATGAAAACAGGTTACTCAGCACCAGATACACCAGGGCAACGACGCTGAAAGTCTGGATATAAAGCAGGGTGCGCGCGTTAATTACCGTGGCGGTACCGGTCAGCTCCGGCAGGGCGATCGCCGAGAGCAGCGACGTACCGAGCAGCAGCTGAATTAGGTTATTGATGATCGCTGGCCAAACGGCGCGAGCAGCCTGGGGCAGCACCACGCTGAGGAAAATCTGGTGGCGCGGAATGCCGAGGATATATGCCGCCTCCAGCTGGCCCTTCGCCACGGACTGAATACCGGCGCGAAAGGTTTCCGACAAATAGGCACCCACGTTAATCCCCAGTGCCAGCACCCCGGCGGTAAAGGCGCTCATGGTGATCCCGAGCGACGGCAGGCCAAAAAAGATGATGAAAATTTGCAGCAGCACCGGCGTATTGCGGATGAACTCAACATAACAGTGGCTGATCCAGCGCAGCGGCGCCAGCGGTGAAGATTTCGCCAGCGCGGCCAGCAGACCGAGCGCTACCGCCAGCGCGAACGCCAGCAGGGTAACCTGCAGCGTGAGCCACGCGGCCTCCAGAAAGGTGTCGGCGTAACGCCACAGGGTTAGCCATTGATAACTCATGGTATGACTCCTTCAGGCGGCGCAGCCTGTGCGACTGCGCCGTGGGCGGACAATCAGTATTGCGGATTCAGCGGATAACGCGGTTTGCTGCCGAACCATTTCTCATACAGCTGGGCGTTCTCACCGGATGCGTTGATTTCAAACAGGAATTCGTTGAGGTAATTGGTCCATACCTGGTCGCCCTGTTTCACCCCAAAGGCGTTGTACTCCAGTGGTACCAGCGCTTCGTTAGTTACGGCCAGTGACGGATCGAGCTTCGCCTGGTAAGCGAGGAAGTTGTTATCCTCGATCATCGCATCGGCCTGGCCCTGTTTGACGGCCAGAATCGCCGCCTGTGATGAGTCGTACTCCTGAATTTTCACGTCGATGCCGAGGTTGCGCACTTCGTCGCCATTGGTCGAGCCTTTCACCGTGGCAATGGTTTTGCCGGCCATGTCATGCGCAGACTGAATGCCGCTGTTTTTGCGCACCAGCATTGCCTCACTGGCCACTACGTACGGATGGGTGAAGCCAATCTCTTTGGCGCGTTCCAGATTGCGGGTGAAGTTACAAAACACCACATCGACTTTGTTGGTTTGCAGATTAGGGATGCGGTTGGCGCTGGTGGTGTTGACCATTTCCAGCTTCACGCCCATCTCTTTGGCCAGCGCTTTCGCCAGGTCAACGTCGTAACCATCCGGGTTGCCGTCTTTGTCATAAAAACCGAACGGTGCGAAGCTCAGGCAGTCACCGACGCGCAATGTGCCGCGCTGCAGCACGGTTTGCAGCGCCGACTGTGGCGCGGCGCCAGCCTCTTTTTTCTCTTCGGTCGGCGTACAGCCTGCTATCGCCAGCAAGACCAGCGCACCGGCCACGGTTTTGGCACTTAATTTCAGCGATGTTGCATTCATCTTTATGCTCTCTTTAAATGTTTGACGAGACGGCGTTATTCCGCATCACCCGTTTAATAGACGATCGCCAGCGCAGCGGCCGCACCGCGTATTTCGGGTTATTTTATTGAAAAAGCAAATGTACTAATTAATATCAGGCTGGCCTGGTGTTGGCGAAGAAAATGAACATCGCAGCCTGGTTGAACGGTATTACTTATTTACGGTCGGCGCGGAAACATTTCATGTCCACTTCGACTTTGCAGTCGACCACTAGATCCTGCACGCTACAAATACGCGCCGGTGGATGACCACTGAATATCTCACTGAATACTTTGTTGAAAGAACTGAAATAACGCGCGTCGGTCAACACTGCCGTCACATGGACCACATCCTCCACGCGATAACCCGCTTCGCGCATGATGGTGAGGCAGTTGTCGAACGCTAACTGTGTCTGTTCGATGATGCCGCCCTCTACTACTTCGCCGTCGCGCATCGGCGTCTGGCCTGAGATATACAGCCAGCCATCGGCCTCAACGGCGCGGGCGAACGGCAATTTTTGCCCGCCGGTACCGGTACCGCCCTCAATGCCATAACGTTTGATCGTCATGTCTTTCTGCTCCTTTGCACACTTCTGTTTCTGTCTGATATACCAGACTGCTATCTGCAATACCGGATAGGACGAGATTTGCACAGCTGTTGCTTTTTTGCAATATGCCAATCGGCAATTAATTTTTTGCCGTGCTGGTGCGATCGCAAAATAAAATCCAGTGCCTGATTTTTTTGAATGGAAATGTGACCGCTATCGAAATTAACAGTGAGGCTCATCCTTTTTATGCGCCACAATGGGGCCCGAAAATAGCGCATGATAAATAAATTCGCCGGAAAGATTTTTATTATTGTGGGGATGGGTAATTCCGTTTGCCGGGTGTATCATGCAGCTCTTTTTAAACGCAGATGAGTAGCACCATAACGACAGGGGAGTGAGCGTATGCCGGATGAAAAAACGTCCCGGGCACGCGGTGTTGACCGGGTTATTGATATTTTTCGCCAGCTGCATATCGCGCGTCAGCCTATGGCGATGCGGGATTTAATCGAAGCGACCGGTGCACCGCGCTCCAGTATTTATGAACTGGTCAGTTTGCTGAGTGAAGCGGGTCTGGTTGAGCTTGATGCGGAAGGTGCCGTATTTTTCGGTCGTGAAATGCACTATTACGGTGCGGACTACATGGCCCACAACGATCTAATCCGTCGTGCACATCAGCTTATGGTTGAGATCGTGGCGCGTCATGGCGAAACCGTCCAGCTGTGTATGCTGGAAGGTAATAAATACACCGTGGTGCTGTCGGAGAGCAACGCCCATCCGTTTAAAATCACCTCTGATATCGGTGTGCGCGTGCCGATCACCTGGACGGCGACCGGTCGTTTGCTGCTGAGTAACTGGTCGGACAGCGCCATCCTCGACCTGATTCCGGAGGAGGATTATCGGCTGGCCAGCGGTCAGATTCTCGATAAGCAGACCTTCCTTGAAGAGATTCACCGAGCCGGCCAGCTGGGCTACTGCATGACCGAAGGTCTGTCCGAAAGCTTTACCTGCTGTATGGCTGCACCGATTCGCTCGCGCAGCGGCCAGGCGGTCGCGGCGATCTGCTTTATGGTCAGTCGTGATACCCCGGCGGAACGCCGACAGATGCTGTTGCAGGAGCTGATCGCGTCCGGGCAAAAATTGTCTGATTTCACCTGAGCCGTTGCTTCGCTACAGCGTAATGCGGCGGGCAACGGGCGCCGTATTATTCGCTTACAACCGCGTGCCGTCGGGTTTATTTTGCCGTGATTAAGGTTGTGTTAAGGTAATTGATAATAATAACTATTTCTTTTACCACGGAGTTTTGGCATGAAAACGCGCCTGTTACTGGCAATGGGGATTCTGGTCTCAACCGCAGCCTGCGCGACTGACTATCCGCTCACCGTCACCGACATGGATGGTCACACGCAAACAATCAGCAAAGAACCGCAGCACATCATTCTGCAGGATGGGCGCGATGTGTTGACGCTGGCGCTGCTCGATCGCGACAATCCGTTTAAACGTGTCGTGGCCTGGAACAATCTGCCGAAAAAGCAGGATACGCAAACCTGGGATATGCTAAAGCGCCGCTGGCCTGAAGCGACAAAAATTGTCGATATGGGCTTCAGCGATCAGGGCCAGGTTAATCTGGAAAGCGTGCTGGCGCAGAAACCAGATCTGATGATTGCGCAGCTGCGCGCTAAGCCGGCGCTGGAACAATCCGGCGTGCTGAGCACGCTGAACAACCTGCACATCCCGGTGCTGTTCGTCGATTATGAACTGCATCCGGCACAAAACACCGCCCCGAGCGTCACGCTGCTGGGCAAAGTGCTGAACCGCGAAAGCGAAGCCAAAGCCTACACCGATTTTTACCAGCAGCGCTTCGACCGCATCACGCAAGCCGTTGCGAAGGTCAAAAACAAACCCACGGTATTTATCGAACCCATTGCCGGTAACAGCGATAACTGCTGCTTTACCCACAGCCATAATGGCTGGGGTGGCCTGGTAGAAGCGGTTGGCGGCAAAAATATTGGTTCGGCACTGCTGCCAGATAATGCCGGCTTTGTCGCGCTGGAAAAAATCATCGCCATGAAACCGGATGTTTACATCATGACCGGTTCAAAGCGGCCAAACAGCAATGTGATGCCGTTTGGTTACGGCGTGCAGCCGCAGGAAGTACGTGCCACGTTTCAGACGTTATTGCAGCGTACCGGCCTGGCGCAAATCGCGCCGGTGAAGCAGGGGCGCGTGTATGGGGTATATCATCACTTCTACAATCACCCGTACAACATTATCGGCATGGAAATCCTGGCGAAGGATCTCTATCCGCAGCAGTTTGCCGATCTCAAACCGGTGGCGGATTTCCATACCCTCGTGAAGACCTTCACTCAACTGCCGGACGATGCCATCGAACTGAGCTATCCGGACAACCAGTAATTGCCCGCAGCGGGCGCCCGGCCCGCTGTTCCCATCCTGCCCAAAGCAAAACCCCACAAAAAGTGCACGACGATCATGACACTGCATATTGTTATGTTATAACATATCAATATCAGCACCCTTTCAGGTGCGCGTGATGTCATTATTCAGGAGTGATTATGTCAGCTTTATCCACAAACGGCGGCTTCAGGCGGCTGCCGGTCACCGTACTCTCTGGCTTTCTCGGCGCCGGAAAAACCACTTTGCTTAACCATATTCTCAACAACCGCGAAGGCCGCCGCGTGGCGGTGATCGTCAACGATATGTCGGAAGTGAATATTGATGCCGCGCTGGTGCGCGAGGGCGGGGCGGCGTTGTCACGTACCGACGAGAAGCTGGTGGAAATGAGCAACGGCTGCATCTGCTGCACGCTGCGCGAAGATCTGCTGCTGGAGGTCAACCGGCTGGCAAAAGAGGGGCGTTTTGATCATCTGGTGATTGAATCGACCGGCATCTCTGAGCCGCTGCCGGTGGCGGAAACCTTTACGTTTGCCGATGAAGAGGGGCAAAGCCTGTCCGCCGTCGCGGCGCTGGATACGATGGTGACCGTGGTGGATGGCTACAATTTCCTGCGTGACTATGATTCCAGTGAAAGCGTCCGCTCGCGCGGCGAATCGCTTGGCGAGGAGGATGAGCGCACGGTGGTCGATTTGCTGATCGATCAGATTGAATTCTGCGATGTGCTGATTCTCAACAAAACCGACCTGATTGATGCGGCGGAACAGGCACGGTTGACCGCGATTCTGCACTCGCTCAATCCCCGTGCGCGGATTATTCGCGCGCAGTTTGGTCAGGTGGCGCTTGATCAGGTGCTGAATACCGGCCTGTTTGACTTCGATGCTGCGGCACAGGCCCCCGGCTGGCTGAAAGAGTTGCGCGGCGAGCACACGCCTGAAACTGAAGAGTACGGCATCCGCAGCTTTGTTTTCCGCGCGCGTCGTCCCTTCCATCCGCAGCGTTTTTATCAGGTGATTACGCAGCACATGCAGGGCGTGGTGCGGTCGAAAGGGTATTTCTGGCTGGCAACCCGCCCGCGTCACGCCGGATCCTGGTCGCAGGCCGGCGGCGTCACGCGGCAGGGGCTGGCCGGGATGTGGTGGGCCTGCGTGCCTGAAGATCGCTGGCCGCAGGACGCAGACACGCTGCATTACATCCGCGAAAACTGGCATGAGGGCACGGGGGATGCGCGGCAGGAGATGGTGATCATCGGGATTGATATGGATGAAACCGTGCTGCGTCAGCAGCTGCACCATGCGTTACTGACCGATGAGGAGATGGCGCTGGGACCAGACGGCTGGGCACAGTTGCCGGATCCGTTTCAGCCATGGTTTGACTGATGCGTCGCCGCGCAGCGGGCTGTGCGGCGACGAACCTATCATCATAATCCGGTATTCATCAGCCGCATCTGGGTGCAGAACGGACACTGACAGCCGCTCACCGCCGCCGCCAGGCGCGCATGCGCTTCGGCAATCGCCAGCGGCTGCGCCTGATCGGTGCTGGCAAGTGCGTTAGCCGGTTTCAGCGCCAGCTTTAACGGATCGATTTTCGCCTGAAATGCCCCCGCTTTCGCCGAAGCAAAAGCAATCACTAACAGTGGAACGGTAAACTTCATCGCAGCAACCTCAATCAGAGCACGGGATTGTAACGATATAACATAAACGTGACGCTGTTAAGCGCCTTTATGTGGCGATCCCAGCCACATTGAAACTTCGACGCCATCAGCAAACGGCAGCGAGGTATAGAGGCGGCTGCCGTGGACCATTTCCAGATATTCCGGGCTGAAATCGGCATCATCGGCCACAATCAGGGCACCCGGACGCAACCAGGGCTGCACCAGCTGCAAAATCTCCGGATAGATCGCCTTCGCGCCATCCAGCACCAGCATATCAACGCTGGCTGGCAGGTCCTGACTGAGCGTGTCCAGCGCATCGCCCACGCGAATTTCAATCAGATCACTGACGCCAGCATCGGCAAAATGATTGCGCGCCAGCGCCACTTTGCCCGGTTCAAACTCGCTGGTGATGATGCGACCGCCGCCGTTATCGCGCACCGCCGCCGCCAGGTGCAGGGTGGAGAGACCAAACGAAGTGCCAAACTCAACGATATGCTGGGCCCGGCTGCTACGCGCCAGCATATACAGCAATTTGCCGGTTTCCCGCGAGACCGCCAGCGGCACATCTTTTAAATGACCGTAAAGTTCGCGGTAATCGGTTTTGCTCTGCAACAGACGCGTTTGCTCCTCATCGGACATCACGCGAAACGCTTCATTGGTGGGATGCGCCATGTTATCCGCCAGCTCAAATAAATAGTTAAGCAGCGGCGCCAGCGGCGCGGAAGTCAGGGTGTTCATCATCGGGGTTCCTGCATCAGAAGGTGGATTTTGCGTCAGGAACAGAATACGATGAATTACTCGCATTTCACTATTCGCGTTCAGGAGCAGACGATGGCCGCACAACGTAACGCTAAGATTTCTGAAAGAAAAAAGCCGCAGCAGGCGCGATCCAGTGAGCTGGTGGCAGCCATTTTGCAGGCGGCGACTCAGGTTCTGGAGCAGGAAGGTGCCACGCGCTTTACCACTGCCCGCGTGGCCGAACGGGCGGGCGTCAGTATTGGATCGCTGTACCAGTATTTTCCCAACAAGGCCGCTATCCTTTTCCGTCTGCAGAGCGAAGAGTGGCAGCGAACCGGCGATCTGCTGGGTTCGATTCTGCGCGACAGCGAATCTACGCCGCGTCAGCGCTTGCATCAGCTGACCTGGGCGTTCCTCAACTCGGAGTGTGAAGAGGCGGCGATGCGCACCGCACTGAATGATGCCGCGCCGCTTTACCGGGATGCGCCGGAAGTGCAGGCCGCGCGCGCCAATGGCGAGAATGTGATGTGCGAATTTCTGCAACAGCTGCTGCCGCAGCGGGACGCGGCTGAGGTGGCGCGGGCGGCGGATTTAATCAACAGTACGCTGGGGGACGTCGGCAAGCATTTTTCCGAATCGCCGCGCAGCGCAGCAGAAATTCAGGCTTACGCACGCGATATGGCAGACATGTTCTGTGCCTGGATCAGAGAAAAAGGGGCCGAATTGCAGTAAAAAATGGGCTGGAAATCTCTGAAAGCGGTTAACAAACTCATTATTCACATTCTCATTAATCCACACCGCGAGTAAGCTTGATAAAACCTTGGTAAAGCCGGATGGATTGACGGCACACAGAGACGGGAGAGCATGATGGCAGTAAAAATGATTGCGGTGGATATGGATGGGACATTTCTCGATGACAATAAGCAGTACAACGCGCAGCGTTTTGCGCGCCAGTACGCGCTGCTGAAGGAGAAAGGCATCCGTTTCGTGGTCGCCAGCGGCAATCAGTATTATCAGTTGCAGCACTATTTTCCCGCTATCAAAGATGAGATCGCCTTCGTGGCTGAAAACGGTGCCTGGGTGTCCGACAGCAACGAAGAAATTTTCTGCGGTGAACTGGCGCCGGAACGTGTTCATCAGGTGCTGGATATCCTCGCCAAAGAGCCGGAGATCAGCACCGTGGTGTGCGGTCGCAACGGCGCTTATGTGCACAAGTCAATGCCGGATAAGGTGGTCGCCATGCTGGCCAATCACTATCGCCGGCTGGAGAAGCGCGACAGCCTGTACGATATCGACGATACCATTTTCAAGTTTTCGCTGAATCTGGCACACGAAGGTGTTGAGGCGCTGCTGGCGCGTCTGCATAGCGAACTGAACGCGATTGAAAACATCATGCATCCGGTCTCCAGCGGATTTGGATTTGTCGATTTAATCATTCCCGGCTGTCATAAGGCGCACGGCATCGCGCTGCTGCAGGAGAAGTGGGGCATTGATGATTGTGAAGTGCTGGCGATTGGCGACAGCGCCAACGATATCGAAATGCTGCGCCAGGCCTGTTACAGCTTTGCCATGGCCAACGCCGCTGCACCGGTGGCAGCCGTCGCGCGTTATCGGACGGAAAGTAATAACGACGAGGGCGCTCTCAACGTCATCGCCCGTCTGCTGGCACGCGAAACGCCGTTTGGTTAACGGTCACTGGATCGATCCACGAACTGCGGCGCTATTTAATGTGTGATAAATCGCGCCGCGACGAACAGTATGCGACCCGCGCGTGGTTATTCACTGGCGGATGACGCTGCAGGGCGGGCGTTTTCCGCCGGCGTGCCGCCTGCTGCGCGAAGGTTAGCTTCCATCTCATCCAGTGCCGCCTGGTTTTCTAATCCCCACTGATACATCTGCTCAATCGGCCGGGCGAAGGTCATCCCCAGCGCGGTCAGCCGGTAATCCACTTTCGGTGGAATCACTTCGTAAACCTGACGCGCAATTAAGCCGCGCTGCTCCAGCTCTTTCAGTGTCTGAAACAGCATTTTTTTCGAAATCCCCTGCAGGCTACGCTGCAGTTCACCGGTTCGGGCGCGCTGTCCCGGCCAGTGATACAACGCGTGCAGCACCATCGTGCTCCATTTCACCGAAAACAGATCCATCAGACGGCGCGGTGGCGAATCCGCATAGAAAACCAGTTTGCCATCAACCCAGGCTGGCATCGCACTCTCCTTTATGGTCACCAAATGGTGACTACTATCAATTCTGCACCGCGTTGATTATAGTCAGCCGCCTTCATTCAGCCCACATCAGAATTTGAGGAAGGCATCATGAAAATTAACGCACTGGTGGCGCAGGATGCAGCGCAACCGCTGGCTACCGGCCAGATTACCTTGCGTCCGCTGCAGCAGCAGGACGTAAAAATTGAAATTCTTTACTGCGGCGTATGCCATTCCGATTTGCACATGGCACGCAATGAGTGGGCGGTCAGTCGTTATCCGCTGGTGCCGGGCCACGAGATCGTTGGACGCGTGCTGGAGACCGGAACTCAGGTTACGCGTTTCAAAGCCGGTGATGTGGTTGGCGTGGGCGTGATGGTGGATTCCTGCCGTGCCTGCCACTTCTGCCAGCAGCAGGAAGAGCAGTACTGCGAAGCGGGCTTCACCGCCACTTACAACGGCATCGATAAATACACCGGCGACAGCACCTGGGGCGGCTACGCGCAGAATGTGGTGGTCGATCAGCATTTTGTCGTGTCGATCCCGCAAAATCTGGCGCTGGCGGGCGTGGCACCGCTGCTGTGTGCGGGCGTGACGGTGTGGTCACCGCTGCGCCATTTTGGCGTCAAAGCCGGCGATAACGTCGGGGTAGTGGGGCTGGGTGGTTTGGGCCACATGGCGGTAAAACTGGCCAGCGCGCTGGGCGCTGAGGTTACCCTGTTTACTACCTCGCCGGAAAAAGGTGCTGACGCACGTCGTCTTGGTGCGACGCGCGTGGTGGTGTCGCGTGATGCCGCGCAGATGGCGGCATGCCAGACCTCGCTTGATTTCATCATTGACTGCGTGGCGGCACCGCACGATCTCGATCCTTACCTCGCGACGCTGAAGACCAATGGCCGTCTGGTGCTGGTCGGCATTCCTGACCAACCGCATCAGTCGCCGAACGTCACGCCGCTGGTGTTTCGCCGTCTGAGCATCAGCGGTTCATCCATCGGTAGCATTGAAGAGACTCAGGAGATGCTGGATTTCTGCGGCGAGCATAACATCACGGCAGATATTGAGCTGATCGCCGGTGAAGAGATCGAAACGGCCTTCGCGCGTATGCTGAAGGGCGAGGTGAAGTACCGTTTCGTCATTGATATGCTGGCAACTCGCTGGTAATTGCCCGGCTATGGCCGGCGATTTCAGGCTGAAATCGCCGGCTTTTCTATCAACAGATTACTCAGGCAATCTGTATTCCGTATCCGCATAGACCTGACTGCCTTCGCGTTTACCCACACCTAATACCATGACAGTTATGGTTTCATCCTGCACCAGGTACACCAGGCGATAGCCTGAAGCACGTAGTTTTATTTTGTACTGATCTTTTCGTCCGTGAAGTTGTGCTGAGGGGACACGGGGATTTTCCAGCCGTTGTACCAGCTTTTTCTTAAACTGCTCACGCACCGGATGACCCAGTTTCTTCCACTCCTTTTCAGCGGAAGGAACGAACTTTAATTTATAAGTCATCCAGCGAAATCTCTTTCGCATCCGCTAATTCAGAAATGCGTTCATCAGCGATACGACCCAATTCTGCATCTTCTGCTAATTCCATCAGATATTGGTAAACAGCCGGTGGAACGCAGTAAAAAGCGGGCTCGTTGCGGTTTAAGATAGCAATGGTTTCCCCTTCCGCTGAACGCACTGTTCCCATGGGATCACGCTTTAAATCGGTGATGCTGGCAGCGGTGTTTGACAGGATCTGAAATGGCATGGTGAGGTATCCGGACTTAGATAATGAAAACAGGTGAAGTATATTAACACTTTATGGTGCTGATATTAGCGCTTTAAGAAGTGCTTTAAAAGAGTATTTTGGCTAAATACTATACCGCTTTTATGACACAGCACATTTTCGCCCCGCGACAGTAAACAATTCCCGTTACGGTCCGATAACTCCTTCTGCAAACTCAACAAAAACAACAATGACAGGAGCGAGACATGGGACTGGTCTCCCGATTACGGAATGTGCGCATTACGTGCAAGCTGGCGGCGGGCTTCGGCATCGTCCTGCTGCTGGTGGCGCTGGCCACAGCGCTCAGCGTGCAACGATTCAATCAGATTCACGACATCTATCAGAAAACCAATCTGATTTATGACATCAACATTGAAGTCTTTCAGGCCAAAATCAATCGTCTTAAATATCTGTATGGCGAGGACAAAGCGGGTGACACCATGACGGATTACGTCACGCACGCTCAGCAACTGACGCAGCAGGCCCAGCAGCTGCCGTGGACGGCGGACGCCAGAGGGTTGCTCAACGATGTCGCCAGCCATCTTGCCCGTTTTCAGCACAGCATCACCGCCATGACCCAGGCAACCCGACAGCTCAACGAGCTGCGCAGCCAGCTGGATGCGCTGAGCCAGCAGGACATGACGTCGCGCTATACCGGGCTAATCCGGACCCCCGTCAGCACACCCGAAGTCACCAACCAGATATATCAGCTGCTGTTTGCCATCAGTAATGTGCGCGAAGAGGCCTGGGCGCTGCGCTTCAACGTCAGCGAGGCACTGCGCAATAAACTGGAACATGATTTTCAGCGCGCCGGGCAGGACATGAACACGCTATTGACTCAGCTGCCAGCGGAGCAGCAGGGCGGATTTAACGCGCTATGGCAGGATACCGAACGTTTTAAAGATCTGAGCCTGCAGGCGGCAGCGATTTACGGCCAGCTGCGTGTCGCGGAAAACACCGTCAAAGTGGCGGGCGATAACAGCAGCGCGGCGATCAAACAGATCATCGCCCTGGTTAAGGCGCGTAACGATGAACTGGCTAACGGGTCAGCGGCGCTCTCGCTGCTGATGGGCAGCCTGGCAATAGTGCTGGGTGTGCTGGTGGCCTGGACCATCATCCGGCAGATTACGCGCCCGGTGTTCCACAACCTCGCGCTGGCGGAACGCATTGCCAGCGGCGACCTCAGCTCGCAGTTTGTCACTAATCGCCAGGACGAGCTCGGCCAGCTCACCTCTGCCATGGGACGCATGAATGCGCGGCTGCGCGGCATGATTGGCGAGGTGCTGCACAGCGTCAGCAATGTGTCGCAGGCAGCAAGCACCATACATCAGGGCAACCTCGAGTTGTCGTCGCGCACCGCCCAGCAATCGGCTGCGGTGGTGGAAACCGCCGCCAGCATGGAGCAGCTCACCGCCACGGTGAAAAATAATGCCAGCAATGCGCGTCTCGCCAGCCAGATCGCGGCGGAAGCGACGCATAACGCCAGTCAGGGCGGTATCGCGGTGCATGACGTCGTCAGCACCATGGGCGAGATTTCTGATAGTTCAAAGAAAATTGCCGAGATTACTGCGGTGATCAACAGCATCGCCTTCCAGACCAATATCCTGGCGCTCAACGCGGCGGTTGAAGCCGCCCGCGCCGGCGAGCAGGGGCGAGGCTTTGCCGTGGTCGCCAGCGAAGTGCGTAATCTGGCACAGCGCAGTGCCGGAGCCGCGAAAGATATTGAGCGACTGATTGGCGAATCGGTAGGGCGTATCAGTAACGGCCATCAGCAGGTAGCGCGCGCGGGTGAAACGATGGAGCAGATTGTCAGTAGCATCGCACGCGTGAATGAAATCATGGCGGAGATCGCGGCTGCTTCTGATGAGCAGAGCCGCGGCATTGAGCAAATCGCGCGCGCGGTAGGTGAGCTGGACGGTACCACCCAGCAAAATGCGTCGCTGGTCAGCGCGTCATCCCATTCAGCACAGGCGCTGGAAGAGCAGGCATTCATGCTGCAGCGGCTGGTCAGCCAGTTTCGTTTGCAGGGAGCTGCAAGCTAACTATACGCACAGCGGCAGCGAACTTCACCCGCTGGCCGCTGCTGCTATTGGCGGCTAAGCGCTTCCTACTTACGTGTCGCCAATGTGCAAGGCGAAAATTCTTAAAAAAAGTCGCCGCAGGTCGACTTTTTCCCGATACACTGCCATTTTTGTCGACCTGAATTTTCCGTGAATGAATTACTACTCGCCTGATGAAAACCATTTGAAGCGCCGGTCAAAACGCTTCGTTCGTCGTATGTTCATCATGCGTCAGCTCGGCACGATCCTCTGTTTCTTTCCGATTCTCTCGGTGTTGCTGGAAATGCAGCGCGGACTGGCATTCAGTGCACTGCTGTTTGTGAACGCCTTTTTCTGGCCATGGCTGGCGTATCAGCGTGCGCTTCGTGCCGAAGACTCAACCGGTACCGAACGCCAGAATCTGACGCTGGATGCCGCCTTTGGCGGAATCTGGGTAGCGCTGATGGCGTTAAGCCCGATGCCCTCTTTTGTCATCATGGCGGTGCTGGCATCGGATCGCTATGCCGCTGGCGGCGGCGCGCAGCTGATTGCCGCCATACAGGCATTTTTGTGCGGGTTTATTATGGTGTGGCTGCTGGATGGCACCAGCGTACATCTGGCGTTCAGCACGCAAACCGTCTGGCTGACGCTGCCGCTGGCCACCTGTTACATGCTGGTACTCAGCGTGGCTTCCTACAATCTCACCTGGCATTTACGCACCCGCAACCGTGAACTGGAGCGCATCGCGCTGATGGATCCCGGCCTGAAAATTCCTAACCGTCGCCTGTTTGAGCGGCGGCTGGAGAGTGAATTTCTTAGCACGCGGCGCGGCGATAGCAGCGGCTATCTGCTGTTGCTGGATGTCGATCACTTCAAAGTGGTCAATGATAGCTGGGGTCATGAGGCGGGCGATTTTCTGCTGGCCGAGATCTCGGCGCTGCTGCGCAACTATGTCGGGCTGCAGGACATTCCGGCGCGCTTTGGCGGCGATGAGCTGGGCGTTATCGTGCATCAGGCCAGCGATGAATCGGTAGTGGAGCTGGCCGAAAGGCTAAAAGAGAATATTGCCCAACTGCGCTTACCGGCCTCGGCAGAGTTTCGCTGCTCGGTCAGTATCGGTATTGCGCCTGCGGTCAGTGCCGAATCGTTAAGCGACTGGCTGCGCCATGCGGATGAAGCGCTGTATGAAGTGAAGCGCGCCGGGCGCAACGGCGTGCGGCTGTGGCAAACGCCGCTGGCCCGCGCATCATAATCAGAAAAACTCAGGATCGCAGTTTACCGGAAAATTCAGCGAGTTGGCGATGAAGCAGGCTTCGTGTGCCTGATGATGCAATGCCCGCGCGCGATCGGCATCCGCTGGGTCGCGCAGTTTGATGCGCGGCTTCAGCGTGATATCGGTGAAGTGGCCACGCGCCCCCTCGACCATGTTCCCTTCGGCAGCATCTTCATACTCCTCCACCACAATGCCGGCATCGGCGCACAGGTGTAAATACCACAGCTTATGGCAGGCCGCCGCAGACGCCAGCAGCAATTCCTCAGGATTCCAGCGCGTTTTATCCCCACGAAATGCCGGATCGGCACTCAGCAAAATGGGCGGTTTACCGGGTGCCTGTAATTCGCTGTCACGATCGTAAGCGGTATAAGACGCTGTGCCATCGCCGCGATTGCCGCTCCAGCGAAGGTGAATCTGGTAATGGTGCTGCCGTGCTGCCATGGGAAATGTCCTGTTCAGTGAGGTCATCTCAGCGGTTGTTATTCACAACGTTCGCTGCGTTTTGGTGCAAATTAATCAGGTGCGCGTCGATGCGTATCTGAAACACCTTACAGTAAAACGTCTACATAATCAGCGTATCTCATTGACATACATGAAATGTTCAGTGCTGAAACGGTGATGCGCAAGAATCACCGGCGTAGCGCTTTGATCAAATGAGACCTCATCGATCACCATCACCGCGTGCGGCAGAGTAAGTTCCAGCAGGCTGGCATCTTCTTCCGTAGCGAGCGTGGCGCTGATCTGCTCGCGCACTGCCGCAACACGCACATCGTACTGCTCAAACAGGTAACGATACAGCAACTGCGGTAGCTGTTCCGCCGGTGGAAAGTCGGGCAGACGCGCGGCGGGCAGCACCAGCGTTTCATGCATGGCCGCAATGCCCTTCACCCGGCGCAGGCGTTTCAGGCGAATCACTGCGTCACCTGCTGCGATCTGCAGCTTATCGGCCTCGTCGGCGCTGGCGCGACTGTGCTGATACTCCAGCAGTCGCGTTTCCGACTGCAGCAAACCGCCCGATTTGTCATGCAGACGAAAATAGTGAAAGAAATGGCTGAGGTTATGCAGCGGCGCCCAGCCGGTCACCACCGTGCCGGTTTTGCGCCGGCGCATCAGCATCCCTTCCGTCGTGAGCGCCGCCAGCGCCTTGCGCACCGTACCGACCGAGACACCGAACTTCGCCGCCAGACTGTTTTCGCTGGGCAGAATGGTGCCCGCCGGCAGTTCGCCCTGCAGGATGGATTCACTGATATAGCGCTTCACTACTTCGTACAGCGGAGCGCCTTCGCCTTCGTTCAGGCGACTGAATTGAGGAACGTCGTGCGCGTCATAGTTTTTTTGCATGTTTCCGATTACCGATTGACCCCAGCTGTTCATTTGCATTATCTATAAACTATATAGAAATACAATAAGTGAACAGTTTATGCAGGAAAATTCATCACTACAGCGCGCTCTGACCTATATCGCCGACGATCAGGCGCAGATTCTTGACGATCTGCAACGCATGCTGGCGGTGGATACCTGCTTCCCGCCCGGACTGGGTTACGCAGCATTCGCCGACCTGCTGAGCACGATGCTGCAGCCGATGCATTTTGATTTGCAGCGCGTTTCGGTGCCCGACGCGCTGTGGCAGACGCCGGACGGCAGCGCGCAGGGCGAGCGGGTGAATCTGCTGGCCGCGCTGGATGCCGGCGCGGCTGAAAACTGCAATCTCTACTTTCACACCGATACGGTTCCGGCCGGCGATGGCTGGCGCTTTCCGCCGCTGGCGCTCAGCGTGGCGGAAAACAAGCTGTTTGGACGCGGCACCGCGGATATGAAAGGCACCATCGTGGCCGCGCTGGCTGCGGTACGGGCCGCGCAGCGCTATCAGCTCAGCCTGCGCTATAACCCGGTGTTTTTACTCTGTACCGATGAAGAGGGCGGCCTTTATCCCGGTATTCGTTATCTGGCGGAGCAGCAGTTATTTCACGGTCACCTGCTCAGCTTCAACGGCGGCGCGGTGCCGCGCATCTGGGCCGGCTGCTTTGGCAGTGTCGATATCAAAATTATCGTCAGCGGCCGCTCGGCGCACTCCGGCGATCCGCTGCAGGGTATTAACGCCATTGAGGCCGCGCTTCCGCTGATGAATGCGCTGTATCAGCTGAAAGGCGAGGTGGAACAGCGGGTTTCGGCAATGCCCGCGCCGCCGCACTATCAGGGCCAGCCGCTCACCGCCTTACTGACGCTGGCCGCCGCGCACGGTGGCAGTAAAGGCTCCACCATTCCGGAACGTTTCGAGCTGCTGGTTAATCGCCGTTATGCACCGGAAGAGCCGTTTGCCGACGTGTGGCAGGAGCTGACGCAGTGCGTGGATAAGGCGATGCAGGGCAGCGCCGCCAGCGACGTCACGCTGCAACTGATTGGCCATCTGGCGCCAGTCGCCGATCCCACCGGTCCGCACTGGCCGCGCTGGCAGGCGGCGCTCAGCCAGGGCTTCGGCTTCCCGCCAGCAGAATTCAAAGCCTGGGGATCCGCCACCAGCTCGGATATGGGCTGGGTACAGCAGGCCGGCATTCAGGAAATTCTGCTGGGCGGACTTGCCCGTCCTGATAACCGCATTCATGCCGCCGATGAATACACCACGATGGCAGATGTTATTGCACTTTCGCAGTCGATTCTGGCGTATCTCGCCAATGATTTTCAGCCAACCCAGGGTAATTAATAAACCAACGAGGAACAGAAGATGTGCGCCATGAAAGGGTTAAACCGCAGACAGTTTATCGCCAGTTCAACCGCCCTGACCGGAGCGGCGCTGCTGCCCTGGTCATTCAGTGCCTCGGCTGCCGCCGTTGCCAGCGCGACCCCGGGCGGCACGCCGCGTAAAGGTGGCGTATTGCGCATCAGCGTTGACCAGGCGGTCAGCGTGCTCAATCCCCATCAGGTGCGGGTTAATCCGGAATATCTGGTGGCAGAGCTGTTGTATAGCGGCTTAACCCGCCTGACGCAGGCGATGAAAGCGGAAGGCGATCTGGCGCAGTCCTGGCAGCCGAACGACGACTTAACCCAGTGGACCTTCACGCTGCGGCCCGATCTGCGCTTCAGCGACGGTTCGCCGCTCACCGCAGCGGACGTGGTCGCCAGCCTGCAGGCACTGCTGGACCCGAAAAACGCCTCACCGGCGCTGCACAACATCGGCCCGATTAAAACGGTAAGCGCCAAAGACAACAACACCATCCTGATTGAGACCGAGGCGCCTTATGCCGATCTGCCGGTGATGCTGGCCTATCCGGATGCCAAAATCATCCCGGCACACATCGCGCAGGGGCAATACGACAAGCTGAGCAGCGCCTCGCTGGGGGCCGGGCCGTTTCAGCTGGTGTCTTACGATCCGGAACGCAAAATCGTGGTGAAACGTAACCCGCACTATTACGACGCCACGCGGCCATATCTGGATGGCGTGGAAGTGGTGGTGTATCCCGACGCTATCGCTGAAAGCTCCGCGCTGATTGCCGGCGATACCGATCTGATGCTGAGTGCGCAGTCGAGCGAGTTTGCCCGCTTAGCCAAATCGGCGGGCGTGCTGCCGCTGCGCGTGGCGTCCGGCCAGTTTCTTAACGTCAACATGGGCTGCGATCAAAAGCCGTTTAATGATGTGCGCGTCCGCCAGGCGCTGGCGTTATGCGTGGACCGCCAGGCATCAGTGGATTTTGTCGCAGACGGTCTGGGGTCGCCGGGTAACGACACGCCGATCAACGCCGCTTATCCGTATTACGCGCAGCTGACGCAAAAAGCGCTGGACTACAGCAAGGCCAAAGCGCTGCTGGCGGAGGCCGGTTATCCCAATGGGCTGGATTTAACGCTTATCGCCTCAGACAAGCCGTCAACCCGCACCCAGCTGGGGATTGCCCTGCGGGAGATGGCGAAACCGGGCGGTTTCCGTATCAATGTGCAGACCATGGCGCACAGCACCTATCTCGATCAGGTGTGGAAGAAGGGCAATTTCTACGTCGGCTTTTACAACATGCAGCCGACGCCGGATGCGGTGTTTTCTCTGCTCTATACCTCAACGGCGGCGTGGAACGAAACGCGCTGGAACAATGCGGCTTTCGACGGTGCGGTGATGGCGGCGCGCGAAACCAATGACGAAACGCTGCGCACCCAGCTGTACGGCAAAGCCCAGCAGCTGATGCACGACGAGGTGCCCTCGTTGATCCCGACCTTCTTTGATTTGCTGGCTGCCAGCCGTGAGCACGTGGCGGGCTATCATCTGCATCCGCGCGGTGCGGTGTTCCGCCTCGATCATGTCTGGCTGACCGCTAACGCGCCAAAGCGCAGCCTGTAAGGAGCGACCGTGACAGCAAGTTACCTGCTTAAACGCCTGCTGCTGATGATTTACACGCTGCTGGTGGTGTCGCTGCTGGTGTTTGGCATCACTCAGCTGCTGCCCGCCGATGCCGCGGTTACGCTGCTGGGACAAAACGCCACGCCGGAAGCGCTGGCGGCGGTGCGGGCGCGGCTTGGGCTGGATGCGCCCGCCTGGCTGCAATACTGGCACTGGCTGACACAGGCGTTGCAGGGCAACTTTGGCGTGTCGATGCGCAATGGCCTGGCCGTCGGGCCAACGCTGCTGACGGCGCTGTCGCGCTCGCTGCTGCTGGCGCTGTGCGCCCTGTTACTGATGCTGGTAATCGCCATTCCGCTCGGCATCTGGGCGGCCGTGCGGCGCGGTAAGACCGCCGATGTGCTGGTCAGCGTGATCTCGTACATGGGCATCTCGTTTCCGGAATTCGTCACCGCCACGCTGGTGCTGCTGCTGTTTGCCGATGTCTGGCAGATTCTGCCCGCCACCGGCTATGTGCCGCTCAGCGAAAATTTTATCAGCGGTATTCAGCACCTGATTCTGCCGTCGATCACCGTTGCGCTGATTCTGGTGGCACACGTTTCGCGCATGGTGCGCTCAGAAATGGTTGACGTGCTGCACACCGACTACGTTCGCGCCGCGTGGCTGAAAGGCCTGTCGCGCCGGCGCATCCTGTGGCGCCATGCGCTGCGTAATGGCCTGCTGCCCACCATCACCATTGTGGCGCTTGACGTCGGCTATCTGCTGGGCGGGATTGTGGTAGTGGAGGAGATTTTTGCTATTCCCGGTATTGGCCGGGAGCTGATCGTCGCGGTGCAGGCGCGCGATTTGCCCACCATTCAGGCCGGCGTGATGATCCTCGCGGCAACCTATGCCGTGGTGAATTTCCTCGCGGATTTGGCCTACGTCATGCTCGATAAGCGGATTTCCTATGCCTGAAATACTGAAACGATTACTGCGCTCGCCGCAGGGTGCGGCGGGTGTGCTGATTCTGCTGCTGGCGCTGCTGATGGTGGCGGGCGGCGCGCACGTGGCACCGTTTGATCCGGAAGCGATCTCCATCCTGACGCGTTACCTCCCGCCCAGCGCAGAACACTGGTTCGGCACCGATCAGCTGGGGCGCGACATTTTCAGCCGGGTGCTGGTCGGCGCGCGATCCACCATTTTGCTGTCGCTGCTGGCGACCGTGCTGGCGATGGTTATTGGCTCGGTGCTGGGCACCGCCAGCGCCTACCTTGGCGGCAAAGTGGATGAATTCCTGATGCGCACCATGGATGCGGTGATGGCGATTCCCAGCCTGCTGTTTGCGCTGCTGATTGTCAGCACCCTGGGGCAGAGCAGCATGAACGCCGTGCTGGCTATCACTATCGCCTTCGTGCCGGGCATGGTGCGCATTGCGCGCAGCGTGGCGCTGGCGGCGCGTCAGCAGGACTACATCAGCGCTGCCATCGCGCGCGGCGAAGCGGGTTACTACATCATTCTGCGCGAAATGCTGCCGAACATTCTCGCGCCGATCATCGTGGAAGCCACCATTCGCGTGGCATTCGCCATCATGCTATTTGCCACGCTGAGCTTTCTCGGTCTCGGCGCGCAGCCGCCCGAGCCGGAGTGGGGGCTGATGGTGTCCGAGGCGCGCAGCTATTTCTTTAAAGCACCGTGGATGATGATGATCCCCGGTCTGGCTATCGCGCTGGTGGCGATTGGCTTCAACCTGCTGGGCGATGGCCTGCGTGATGTGTTAAATCCAGGGAGCCACAAATGAAGAGTCCGCACAACCCGGTGCTGTCGGTGGACAATTACAGCCTCGATTATGCGTTAGCGCGCGGCCATTCGCTGCCGGTACTGCGCGATATCACCCTGCAGGTGATGCCGGGCGAAGTGCTGGGGCTGGTAGGGGAGTCCGGCTCCGGCAAGACCACCCTCGGCTGGGCGATCATGCGCTGGCTGGCCAGTAACGCACGCGAGCAGGCGGGTGATATCCGGCTGAACGGCGAGAGCCTGCTGCAGTTGCCAGCGCACCAACTGATGGCGCTGCGCGGTAAAAAGCTTGGCATGATTTTTCAGGATCCCAGCGCGTCGCTGAACCCGACACTGACGCTGGGTGAACAGGTCACCGAAGTGCTGCGCCGTCATCGTGGGCTGTCAGCGCGCGAAGCGCAGCAGCTGGGGGAATCTCTGCTGCGCGATGTCGAGCTGAAGCACCCGGCACGCATGATGCAGCGCTATCCGCATCAGGTTTCCGGCGGTGAGAAGCAGCGCATCCTGATCGCTACCGCCTTCGCCTGCCAGCCGGACTGCCTGATTTTTGATGAGCCGACCACGGCGCTGGACGTCATCAGCTCGGCGCAAATCCTCGATCTTTACGAGCGACTGCGCGCCGAGACCGGCGTCGCATCGCTGTATATCTCACACGATCTGGCGCTGGTGGCGAAAGTGGCCGACCGCGTGTGCGTGCTGGAGCAGGGCCGCATCGTCGAGCAGGCCGCGACGCGCACGCTGTTCAGCGCGCCCGCGCATCCGTATACGCGCAAACTGATTGCCGCGGTGCCGGATCCGCAGCATCGGCTGGTCGCGGATGCGGCCGGCAGTCAGCCGCTGCTCAGCCTGCAGGCGATAACGATTGATTATGGCCAGCACGGCGTGCTCGATCGGCTGTTGAAACGGGAGGCGAACACGACGCGGGCCGCCAATGCGGTTTCGCTGACGGTGCATCAGGGCGAAATTCTCGGCGTGGTCGGCGAGTCCGGTTCGGGTAAATCTTCACTCGGCAAGGCGATAACGGGTCTGGTGCCGTTCACTGGCAGCATCGACTTCTGCGGCGCGACGTTATATGGCCGCGCGCAAATGGACCCGGCGTATCGCCGCCGCGTGCAGATGATTTTTCAGCATCCGGATGCGTCACTCAATCCGCGCATGACCGTCGGCGAAATTATCGCCCGTCCGCTGCGGCTGTATGGACTGCCACCGGGAGAAAGCGAGGCGCAGGCGGTGGCGCGTCTGCTGCAGGAAGTGCGGCTGCCCGCGGAATTTGCCAGCCGCTATCCGCACGCGCTGTCGGGGGGGCAAAAGCAGCGCGTGGCGATTGCGCGCGCCTTCGCTAACCCGCCGGACCTGGTGATTTGCGATGAAATCACGGCGGCGCTCGATGTGTCGGTGCAGGCCACCATTATCGAGCTGCTGCTGGAGCTGCGCCGTCGCTACGGCACGGCGTATCTGTTCATCACCCACGATCTCAATCTCATCCGCCAGATCGCGCATCGCGTGGCGGTGATGTATCGCGGTGATGTGGTGGAAGTGCTGCCCGGCGAGAATATGCGGGCGCAGGCACAGCATCCTTACACCCGTGCACTGCTTGATGCCGTGCACATCCCTGATCTGACCCAATCCGTGGCATAACGAGAAACGCATGAACCCTGAACAGTTAATTCATCACATCGATCGTGAATACTGCCTCGCTTTCCTGGCAAAAATGGTGCAGCACAAAAGTTACAGTGCCACCGAGGGCGAACGCGAATTAGCCCGCTATATGGCAGAACAGATGGCGCAGCTCGGGCTGGAGACGGAACTGCAGCCGGTGGCCGGCGATCGGCTGAACGCTATTGGGCGGCTGGCCGGCAGCGGAGGCGGCCACAGCCTGCTGTTCAACGGTCATCTTGATACTAACCCGGTCACCGAAGGCTGGACCGTCGATCCGTGGGCGGGGAAAATCGACGATCAGTTTATTTACGGCATCGGCGTTTCTAACATGAAAGCGGGCGATGCCGCCTATTTCTGCGCGCTAAAGACGTTGATTGATGCCGGCGTGAAGCTCAGGGGTGACGTGATCCTCACTTATGTGGTCGGCGAGTTACAGGGCGGCATCGGTACGCTGGCCGCCATTGAGCAGGGTGTACGCGCCGACTATTTCATCAATGCCGAACCCACGGATTTACAGGCGCTGACCATGCATGCCGGCTCGCTGATGTTCACCATTGAACTGACCGGCGATACGCGCCATCTGTCAAAGCGTGAGGAGGCGGTAGACGCGATTGCGGCGGCGGTCGAACTGATTCCGCAGATCAATAACATCACCTTCAGCGGAGCGAAAAGCGCAGAACACCGCAAAATTAACCGTGGCCATATTGGCACCGTACACGGTGCGCTGGGGCGTGATTTGCAGGAGTGGCGGCCGCCGCAGGTCGCGGATTTTGTCCGCCTGAAAGGCTCCGCCCGCTTTGCGCCGGGGCAAACGGTGGACGGCGTGCTGGCCGATCTGCAGGCCCTGCTGGATGCACTGTGCCAGCGCTATCCGGGCCTGCAGGCACAGCTGTTCGATGACGGCCTGCGCGATAAACCCACCATGCTGCCGTTTGAGGTGTCGCCGGAATCACCAATCGTTAAAGCGGTCAATCGCGGCTGGCAGACTGTGCGCGGTACGCCGCAGCCCACCGGGGTGATCACGCCGCCCGCCTTCTACGGTACCGATGCGGCGCACCTGTATCAGCATGCGGGTATGGAGGGCATCGTGTGCGGGCCCGGCGGCAAGTACAACACCATGCCGGACGAGCGCGTTGAGATCAGTGAATTTCTCGATATGGTGCGTATCTATTTGCTGGCGATCCTCGACATCTGCCAGCCGGTTGAACCGGCGTCATGATCGCCGACGCGCTGTCACGGCTGCGCAGCGCCATGCTCGCCGCCGACATTGAGGTGATGCTGATCGATCATGGCGAACTGCTGGCATGGTTAACCGGTTATACCGTGTCGGAAACGCGTTATCGTGCCTGTCTGGTGCCGTTGCAGGACGAACCGTGGATGGTGCTGCGCCAGCTGGATGCCGCGCCGTGCCGCGCGCAGTCACCGCAGCTGGCGATTGACGCGTACCGTGATGAAGACGATCCGTGGCTGGCGGTGGCGCAGAGCCTGACGCGGCGCGGCTATCAGCGGGCGCGGCTGGGCGCGGATTATGCATCCTACGGCATGACGGTACACAGCTGGCAGCAGCTGGCGCGCCATCTGCCCGGGGTGCGCTGGTGTGATGTCAGCGGCATCAGCGACCGGTTGCGCAGCGTTAAATTTCAGGCTGAAATCGCCAGCTTACGCCAGGCCGCCAGCATTGCCGATGCCACGCTGGCCCAGCTGAGTGCGCAGGTGCAGGGCGGCTGGCGTGTGCGAGATGTCGCCGCGCTGGCGGCGGCACAATTTCTGCGGCTCGGTGCTGACAGCGGTGAAACCGGACCGATTGTTATCGCCAGCGGCGACAACGGATTTTTGCATGCCAGCGGCCATGAGCAGCGTCTGCAAGCGGGCGATGTGCTGCACGTTGAGCTGATCCCAAAAGTGCGGCACTACAGCGCGCGGCTGATGCGTCCGCTGATTGTCGGTGAAAGCTCTGCGGCGCGCGCGGCGCTGGCACAACAGCTGATCGCCATTCAGGATCGCCAGCTACGGGCGATGAAGCCGGGCGTTGCGGCCTGCACGGTGGATGCCGTCGCGCGCGAGGCGGTGCTTAGCGCCGGGCTGCGTGAGGATTACAGCAACATCACTGGTTATGCGCTGGGTCTGTATACGCGCACCCCGCGTCCGAGCGATTTCAGCTGCTGTTTTCATCCTCAGGCGCCGTGGTTACTGGAGGAAAACATGGTATTTCACATGTATATTTCAGCGCAGGGCCTCGCCTTCAGTGAAACCGTGCGCGTCACGGCACAGGGCGCAGAGCGACTCACCACGCTGCCGCGCCAGCCGTTTACGCTGCCGGCTAACAATAAACAGGATGATGTACAGTGCAGGACGTTGAATTAATCGATTTGGCTGCCACCTTGCCGGGCCTGATGTTTGATCTAAAATACGCCACCGCCGATAACATCGCCGGGTATGCCATTTATCGCGACGCGCAGGCGCTGCTGCATCCGGATGCCGCCGCCGCGCTGCGCCGCAGCTGCGATATCGCCCAGCTGGCGGAATTTCGCCTGCTGGTGCTGGACGCGTATCGTCCGCAGCAGGCGCAGTGGCACTTGTGGGATGCCTGTCCCGACGCGGATTATGTGGTGCCACCGACGCGGGGCTCGAATCACAGCCGTGGCGTGGCGATCGATGTGACGCTGGTGGATGAGTCGGGCAACATTCTGGAGATGGGGACCGGGTTTGACGACATGTCTGCTGAGTCGCACCCGTTCCATCCCAACGTGCCGCAGCAGGCGCAGCGCCATCGCCTGTTGCTGAACGCCATCATGCTCGGCGGCGGTTTTGTCGGCATGCCCACCGAATGGTGGCACTTTGAACTGCCGGATGCGCAAAACTATCCGCTGCTCAGCGATCGCTTTGCCTGCGTCAGCCGGGCTGATCGCGTTCCTGTGAGTGATATTGCGCGTTAATAATCGCGTTGCTGAAGCGGGGGGTTCTGCGCCTTCCCGCCTTGACACGCCCTCCGTTCCGACCCCAGAATGCAGCTTGTTCCAAGGGGTGCCCTGTTAGAGGGCTGAGATTCTACCCGCGCGGCTGTCACGGCCGGCAACGTAGTGACCCTCTGAACCTGATCCGGCTAATACCGGCGTAGGGATGTGGAACCAGGGTCACTGCACGCCCTCATTCCCTCTTTGCGCCTTTCTGCGAATCCTGCGCATTTCTCAGGCCCTGGCTGGCCGTTATGCCGCAGTCCAAAGAGGGCACCTTCATGACCGAAGCGTCAATCATCGCCGCGCTGCTGGCGTTTATGCAGCGCGAAGAAACCACGGAAGCGGATTTCAACCAGCTGGCGCTGCAGCTGTTCGCGTGGCAATTCGAACACAATCTTCCTTACGCCCGCTTCGCCCGCCAGCGCGGCCGCACGCCGCTGACGGTCAAACAGTGGCGGCAGATTCCGGCGGTGCCGATTACGGCGTTTAAAGATCTGACGCTGAGCTGCCGTCCGGTGGCGGAGATTCCCCACATCTTTATGACCAGCGGCACCACGGGGACCGGCCGGGGGCGCAGCTATCACCCGACGCTGGCGGTTTACGATCGCTCGATGCTGATCAATTTCCGCCAGCGCTTTATGGCCGGATATCCGCGCCTGCCGATGGCGATCCTGTTTCCGCACAGCAGCGAGCTGCCCAACTCTTCGCTGGCCCATTATCTGACGCTGGCGATGCAAGAATGTGGCACGCAAGACAGCGAAGTGATGGTGGATGCGCAGGGGCTGAAACTGCCTCGTCTGATCGCCGCGCTGGAGCAGGCGCAGGCCAGCGGCCAACCCTATGCCCTGCTGGGTGCCAGCTACAGTTTTGTCCACCTGCTGGACGAACTGGCGCGTCAGCAGCGGCGTTTCAGGCTGCCGCCGGGCAGCCGCATCCTCGACACCGGGGGTTTTAAGGGCCAGTCGCGTGAAGTGGCGGCGGAGGCGTTTTATAGCGTGCTGCAGCAGACGCTCGGCGTTCCGCGTTCGCACTGCATCAATATGTACGGCATGACTGAACTCAGCACGCAGTTTTACGATTCCGGCAATGAAATCTGCCCGCCGGTGAAATCCGGACCGCACTGGATCCGCACGCGCGTGGTCAACCCGCTGACCGGTGCGGAGGTGCCGGAAGGTGAGACAGGCGTACTGGTGCATCACGATCTCGCCCATTTCAATTCTGTTTCCGCCATTCTGACCGAAGATGCCGGCGTGATGGTGCCCGGCGGGTTTCAGCTGCTGGGGCGCGTCGCGGGCGCGGATGCCAAAGGCTGCTCGCTGGCGATGGAATCGTTTCTCGCTGCCGCGCAGGCACGGGCATGAAAGTGTATGCCGGACATCTGCCGGGCATCCGCCACAGCGAGGTGGCGTGGCACAGCCTGCACTTTGGCCAGCAGGGCAGCGCGCTGGAAGTGTGTGTGCCGGTGCTGTCCGAGGCGCAGATTGCCACGCTGGCGGCCAGCGTACGCGATAACGCGCGCCGCTACCTGCACACCCTGAGCGTAGCGCGCATCACCGCGTTGATTGATGAAGCCATCGCGCGCCTGCTTGACCGTTCGCACCCGGTGCGCCAGCAGGCGGAGCGGTTGCTGCCGCTGGTTACCGGCTATGACGCCGACATGCTGCGGCTCGGTTTAACCGGCTATCTCAAAACCTTTCGTGAACCGCAGCTGCGGCGTTTTCTGGCGGAGGAATTCGGCAACGTGCAGATGCTGGACGATTTTCAGCCGCGGCCAAAAGGCGGCTTTGTCCGCGCGTTTGGTCCGCAGCTGTTGCTGCAGATCTGGGCCGGCAATGTGCCGGGTTTGCCGCTGTGGAGCCTGATTGCCGGCCTGCTGGTGAAGGCGGGAAGCGTGGGCAAGGTGGCGAGCGCTGAGCCGCTGATGGCGGGCTGGTTCGCCCAGCTGCTGGCGGAGATCGATCCGCAGCTGGGCGACTGTCTGGCCGTCGTATGGTGGCAGGGCGGTGATGAACGCACTGAGCAGCAGTGGTTCCGCCAGGCAGACGTGGTGATGGCTTATGGCGGAGAAGCCGCGCTGACGGCGATGCAGCGGCGTCTGCCGCCAGCCACGCGCTTTCTGCCGCATGGCCACAAAATCAGTTTTGGCATGGTGGCGCGCTCGGCGCTGGACGTGCGGCGCGGTCCGGCGCTGGCGCGTCAGGTGGCTTACGATGTGATGCGCTATGACCAGGCCGGCTGTTACTCGCCGCAGGCGCTGTTTATTGAGCGCGGTGGCCGGGTGTCGCCGCAGGAGTTTGCTGCTTACCTCGCCCATGAACTTGCCGCGCTGGCACAGCGCTATCCGCGCGCGACGCTGACGCTGGGTGAAAGTCAGGCTGTGGCCGCGTGGCGCAACGTGGAGGAAATGCGTGCGCTGAGCGGTGACCGCACGCTGTACGGTGATGAGCACGATGCCTGGGCGGTGGTGTACGTCGATAAGCCGGAGCCGTTACAACCGGGCGCGCTCGGGCGCACGCTGAAGGTGATTGCCGTGGATACGCTGGAGGAGACGGTAAGCTGGGTAGCCGCGCAGCGCGCGTATCTGCAAAGCGTTGGCCTCGCGGCCGCGCCCGAGGTGCTGTTTCGGCTGGCGGCGCAACTCGGGGCGGCGGGCGTCACGCGCATCACGGCGCTGGGTAACATGACTTCACCGGAGGCGGGCTGGCATCACGATGGCCGCTTTAGCCTGCTGGATCTGGTTACCCTGTGCGAAATCGAACAGGCGGCGGAAACCGCCGCTGAACACTATGCGCCCTATCTTGACTGAGCGGGCGTGGAGAAACGCAATGAAATTCAGCAATCACACCGTGCTGGTGACCGGCGCCAGTCGCGGTATTGGCGCCGCCATTGCCCAGGCCTTTGCCGCCGAAGGCGCGTTTGTCGTGGTCAACTATTTACGTAATCACGACGCCGCTGCGCAGGTAGTCGCGGCCTGTGAAGCACAGGGCGGGGGGGCACTGGCGATTGCCGCCGATGTAACCTGCGCCGCACAGGTAGCCGATATGATGCAGCAGATCGAGGCCGCTACCGGGCGACTGGATGTGGTGGTGAACAATGCCTTCGCACCTTATCGCTTCGATCCCGACCGGCGCCAGCGCTTCTGGGAAACGTCCTGGTCTGCTTACCAGACGCAGTTTGATGGCGCAGTGAACGCCTGCTACAACGTGTGTCAGGCGGCCTTGCCGCTGATGCGCCGCCGCGCGCGCGGCAGCATCATCAATCTGGTGAGTGATTTGATCGCCCGGCCAGCGGTGGCTTATCACGACTATATCACCGCAAAAGCCGCGCTGACGGGCTTTAGCCGGACGCTGGCGGCCGAACTGGGGGCGCTGGGCATTCGGGTGAACTGCGTGGCGCCGGGACTGGTGTATCCCACCGATGCCAGTCAGCATACGCCAGAAGCGGTCCGCCACGCGCTGACGGCGCAAACGCCGCTCGGACGACTGGCGCGCGCCGCGGATGTCGCCGGGCCAGTGCTGTTTCTGGCATCAGCGTGGAGCGAATTTGTCACCGGCCAGACGCTGTATGTCGATGGCGGTTTGGTGATGCAGGATCATTAAGCCAGGTCGCCAGTCGCCGCACTGGCGACCTGCCACCGCCCGCCCGGTACCTCAATCCGTTATTCCGCCATGCCCACCGTCATGCAGCTATCTGCGCACTGCAGGCAAATTTCAGCACAGGTCTGACAGTGCGGATGCTGGTGCTTCTGGCACTCCCAACCAGCCAGCTGACAGGCCATCGACGTGATGGTACAGAGCTGCTCGCTCAGTTCACTCTGGGCAGCCAGCAGTTGGGCGGTTACGCAACACAGCGCCGCGCACTGCTGATTCAGGCTAATGCAGACGCTCATCTCACTGGCGTCAGCGTCCAGCAGACAAGCCGCCGCACAGTGGTCGCAGGCGGTCGCGCAGCGATAGCACAGCGCGATACAGTCATTGAGTTCAGCGTTCATGAGTTTCCTTAGCGTCAGGGTAAACAACGCGTATGTGAGCCTGAAGGGAGAATTTAGCTAAAACAGAGGTGATATCAAGTGGATAGCGGAGGATTAACCCCGGTAAGGTGCATCGCAGATGCAATTATCCCTTTAATAATGCGGAGTTAGCTAATTGTAAGCTTGTGTATATATCAGCGCCGATAATAAAAACCGCTTAAATAAAAGTGTACAAGTCTGTGTGGCTTGTACAAATATAGCCGCTGCGGATTTGTTAGTTAAATAAGCAATGGTTTAAATTCGTGGTAAATAAACGATGCAATTGAGGCATTATAAGCGAAGCGGTAAATGCTGCCGGATCGCTGAAGATTTGATCGATTAATTGTTTTCCAGCGAGAAAATTACTCTCCTGACAAGGTTTATCACGCATTTAAGCGAAGCGTAAACACAATGTCAGGAGAGTGTGGTGCCAAAGGTTATCGAGGTTAAATCAGTATTAAGAGGGGAAAGTCTTATTTACGACGACTGATCTTTCCTCCCTTCCTGCCGGCTTCAATGGCACGCTGTGGATCGTTCTTAAAGTTACCGCCACTGACCTGACCACCCTTGCGGCCTGCTTCAGCCGCGCGCTCCTTATCGGCTGCGAAGTTGCCTGAACCCCCACGACGTTGCGTCACTTTTTCTTCCTCTTCAGGTTTCTTCTTTGGATCCTTCATTTTTTTCCTCTCAGTTCATACCCGCATGAAGCAAAAATAAATGTAGCGATGTTTTTACCATAATCAAGCCAGGAATAATCTTAACTTTTAATTTACAGCACGTTGGTTGTTTAACTATGAGTCAATTCCAGCTGATTTATTCCGGCAAAACATCCGGGGTGGAATTGTTAACATTTTACTTTCATAAAGGGAAGCATTCTTTTAGCGCCGCTAATGTGATTCGATGAGGTTATGACAATTATCCGCTGTCGCAATTCTTAAAAACCTTTCTTGCACAGCTGCGCTTACTTGCTACGTTTAATTAAGTTGTTCGCCTGGACTTAATTAGCGCTTCGCTTATTTTCAGATAAACAGCCTGAAAGCGATGAGGTAAGAGCGTGCTGCCGGCTCAGTGACGAGCATCCAACGCGGCTGATGTGCCTGGCCGGTGTCACTTTACTTTGGAGCGAAACATGACGAAGGAATCTGTGTATCTGGACTGGCTGCGCGATGCGCATGCTATGGAAAAACACGCGGAAAGCTTGTTGAAAGCGGCGGTGTTACGCCTGACGGAGCATCCCGCATTGCAGACGCGCCTTGAGCAGTATCTTGAGCAAAGTCGTGAACAGCAGCAGCAGGTGAAAACGCTGCTGCGCCAGTATGACAGCAGCTGGTCGGTGCTGAAGGAGTCGTTAGGCCGGATGTCGGCGGTCGGTCAGGCCGCCAGCGACATGCTGCAGGATGAAGAGGGCATCCGTGTGGCCGTCAGCAGCTACGTGTTCTGTAACTATAAAATCGCCACCTACTCAACGTTGCTGGTGGCCGCAGAGCAGGCGGAAGAGGGGGAGGATGTCAGGATCGTGCGGACCATCCTGCAGCAGGAAAGCCAGATGGCCAGCAGGCTGCTGCAGCTGTTGCCACAGGCGGCAGAAGAAGCCATTGTGCTGCGCACGGAACCTGAGCTTTCCGGCACGGATTAAGTCATCCTGCGGCGCGCCCTAGAGATCAATCACCAGTTCCGCCGATTTGCTGCGCGAGCAGCACAAGGCGATGTACTGCTCCGGGGCGCTTTTTTCGCTGTCAGACTGCACGGTATCGCGGTGATCGATCTCTCCGGCGGTGACCCGGGTCAGGCAGGCGCCGCACATGCCCATCTCGCAGGAGAGCGGAACGTCGACGCCATGCTCCAGCAGCACCGTGGCAATGGTTTTGTCAGGCGGAATGGTACATTGCTGCCCACTGCGTGCCAGCGTCACGGTAAAGCCCTCTTCCGCGCCAGCCGTGCGGGCGACAGGTTTGAACGCTTCAGCGTGAATATTGGCGCTATCCCAGCCGCGCGCCAGCGCCTGCTGCTGCATGTGCGTCATAAACCCTTCCGGCCCGCACAGGTACAGATGCGTGTCGGCGGCAGCATCAAGCAGTTCCGCCGGTGGATAATCACGGGCGCTGCGGCCTTCGCTGCTGTACCAGATTTCACAAAATCCATGCTGAAAACGCTGCGCCAGTTCGGCGGCAAAAGCTTCATCACCGCGCTGGCGCACAAAATAATGCAGCACAAAAGGCACGGCAGCGGCCTCCAGCGCCAGCGCCATGGCGTACAGCGGCGTAATGCCAATTCCGGCCGCCAGCAAAATGACTTTAGTGGCCGGTTGCAGAGGAAACAGGTTGCGCGGTGGCGAAATCGCAATCGTCTGGCCGGGGCGCAGCGTGTCGTGCACGTAGCGTGATCCCCCGCGTGATTGCCCGTCGCGGGCAATACAGATTTGATAGCCGCGCGCGTCATCGCAGCGTCCGGTCAGTGAGTACTGACGTATCAGACCATCACGCAGATGGACATCAATGTGCGCACCCGGTTGCCAGTCCGGCAGCGGCTGGCCATTTTCCGCCACCAGCGTGACGCTGAGATTGTGACGTCCCTGACGGTACAGGCCATCCACCACCACATTCAGCAGATCACTCATCGTTGCCTCCTTACACCAGGAAAAATTCGCCGAAGCCCATGCGCTTCAGGCCGCGGCGATAAGCAATGGAGCTGCGATCGGCCGGAATATGCGCTTCCAGAGCCAGGTCGAGCGGCAAACGCTCCGGCTGCTGGGTTTCCACCATCAGGCGATCTTCTTCGAACACGCGCTGATTGAAGGCGTGCACCTCTTCGACCGGGATGTGCAGGTCAAAATTACGCGCGATGGGCGCAAACATGCGCGTTTTGCGCGCCGATACTGGCGACGCGGCATTCATGATCACCAGGCGCGATTCGCCGGGGAAATGAATGGTCAGCGTGGCGGTAAACGGCAGATGCATCTCGAAATGACGCAGCCAGCTAAATCCTTCCGGCGCCTGCTGCGGACTGTCAGCGGCAAAGTTACTCACTGAGCTCCAGTAATCCACGGCAAAACCGGTCTCGGTTTCGACCGGGTTATAGGCAGGTACTACCTGGTTGTTGGGATCGGCGAAGGTTTCCGTGTGCACCCAGGCGAAGTGCGCCACATCCAGAAAACCTTCCACCTGGCGTCCGGCAAAGCCGTTGACGTCAAAACCGGGGCAGTTGATCTGTTGAAAACCGGCATCATCCCAGTGCGGCATGGAGGGCAGCGGCGCGGGCTGGTCAGCGTCCGGCGCGAGGCACACCCAAATCAGACCAAAGCGCTCTTCCACCGCGTAACTGATCAGATTGAGCTTGGCCGGAATCGGCTGATCGGGGCTGGACGGGATGCGATTGCAGCGTCCACCGGCACCGAAGCGCAAGCCGTGATAAGGGCAGACGATACCCTCTTCATCATGAAAACCGAGCGTCAGCGGGACGCCACGATGCGGGCAAACGTCGCGTGCCGCTACCACCTGACCCTGCAGACGATACAGCACCAGCTGCTCGTCAAGCAGCACCGCTTTGGTCGGTGCGCCGGCGATATCACAGGAACGGGCAACCGGATGCCACTGTCGCGCCAGACGCAGCCAGTCATCAGGTTCAAACGTGCAGTGTGCGGGAGGCGTAATGTTATTCATGCTGTTGTCCTGTCAGGTGCTCACACAAGGCGTAATAGAAGGCTTCATTTTTGTCAGGACATTGTTAATATGCTTGCCTGTGCAAATCCATCAGCAAGAATGCAGCCAGGTGTTGCAAAAAACCGTACAGGTGAGCAATGAGCCCGTTTTCCCGCTTTGCCGTCTATTTTGCCGAAGTGGCGCGCAGCGGCAGTTTGCGCAAAGCCGCTGAGCAACTGCACGTTTCCGCTTCTGCCATTAACCGGCAGATTCTGCAGGCGGAAGAGAGTTTTGGTACGCCGTTGTTCGAACGTTTGCCGGAAGGGCTGCGCATGACGACCGCCGGAGAATTGCTGTATGACGATGTGATGCGCTGGCAGCGTGAGTTTCGCGTCACGCGGCAGCGTTTCGATGATATACAGGGACTGAAGCGCGGTAACGTCACGGCCGGGCTGGTGCAGTCGCTGACCAAAGGCAGCGTGGCAGACGCCATCGCCGATATCGCACGCCAGCATCAGTGGCTGCGGCTGGAGCTGACGGTGGACAACAGCCACCGCATCAGCCAGATGATTCGCCAGTCGGAAATCGATTTTGGCCTGATTCTCGATCCCGCCGGGCAGAGCGGACTGGAAGTGCTGGCGTTTGCCGAACTGGAGATGGGCGTGGTGATGGCCGCTGACCATCCGCTTAGCACGAGGCCGCTACTGTCGCTCAGTGAGCTCAGTCATGAGCGACATATTGTGCCTGGCGCCGCGCTGGTAGTCCACGAACGTGTCGATGCGCTGTACCGCAAGCAGGGCCTGGCGCCGGAAAACATTATCGCCTGTAACGACATCCGCCTGATTCGCAGCCTGATCGCGCAGGGCACCGGCATCAGCGTGCTGAGCCTGCTGGACGTAATGACCGAGGTGCAGGAGAACCAGCTCTGCTTTGTACCGCTCAGGCACAGCGTGATGCGACCGCTGACCCTGGCGCTGTGTACTGCGCCGTCGCGCCAGCTATCGCGGGCGGCGCAGATGGTGATTCAGCGCATGACTGAGGTGATAGAGGCGATGGCCAGTGTCAGGCCCGCAGGCGGGCCGTAATCACGTTCAGTGCCCGGTTTCGGCATGCGGTGCGCGGGTTTTGCTGGCACCGGCACCGCCCGATGGACGGGCGATAATAATACCGAGAATACCGCCGGCAATCAGCGCCATCGCCACAATCAGCAATCCTGAGTGATAACTTTGCGTCGCATCTTTCATTTTTCCCAGCAGCGGCGGTAAACCCAGTCCGACAAAGTTTGCCACCGTATTGATAAAGGCAATCGATGCCGCAGCGGCTACGCCAGCTAATTTTTCTGTGGTCACGGCCCAGAATATTGGCGTCAGGGCAAAGTTAAGCCCGACGGTCAAGACCAGCAAAATATAGGCGAGCAGCAGGCTGCCCGAATAAATCGCGCCGGTTAATGCCAGGCCCGATAAAATTAATGGCAAACCCATATGCCAGGCGCGTTCACCGCTACGATCGGAATGGCGTCCGTTTAAATACATAAATACGCAGGCCATCACAAAGGGCAGGGCGGATAACAGGCTGATAATAAAATTGCTCTGCTCTGCGGCCATGCTTTTAATAATCAACGGCATGAACAGCGTAATGCCGATGGAACCGAACGCCTGTAAAAACCACACCAGACTGAGCAATAACACCGTACGATCTTTTAATGCCTGCAGCCAGGAGTGGTTCTTATTCAGGGTAACACCCAGATTGTCCTGTTCGAGGCGCTGACGCAGCCAGTGTTTTTGCGGTGTAGTTAACCAGACAGCATCGTCGGGCTTATCGGGTAAGCGCCACAGCACCAGACAACCAAGCACCACTGCGGGAATGCCTTCCAGCGCGAAAAGCCAGCGCCAGCCTGCGATATCGGCAATGCCATGCATATTGAGAATGGCACCGGAAATGGGCAGACCAATAATCGACGCGCCCACCGATCCCATATAAAAGAAAGACATTGCACGTGCGCGGTTACTTTTAGGGAACCAGCAGGAAATATAATAGATAATACCCGGCGCAAAACCGGCTTCGGCCATACCGAGTAAAAAACGCATTACATATAACTGATTGGCGCTATGAACCAGCGCCATGCCGGTACTGACAATGCCCCAGGTAATCATAATGCGCGCTATCCAGCGCCGGGCGCCGACTTTGGTCATAATGACATTACTGGGAATTTCGAAAAGAATGTAGGAAATATAGAACATGCCGACACCGAGGCCGTACATGCTGGTGGTAAGCCCGAGATCGGCATTCATTTGCAGCGCAGCGATAGAGATATTGGTTTTATCGAGATTAGCGACAAAATAACAGATTACGATAAACGGGATGATGCGCTTATTTAATTGACTCAACGTAGAACCAGAAACATCGGAACTTATCATATCCACCTCGTCACGCAGCATTACGCCACTCCGCGCCGGCAGACAGGCGCAAGGGTAGCGATGTCATGAATGATCTGTTTCGCTTGCTAAGCAATAAATGAAGTACAGCCGAAAATAAAAATCATTTTATTTCGGCCACGCGGCAGCATTAACTATGCCGATAGTGATATTGCACATGAGCGATATAAATCGTCATGAGTTAGCAGTGTAGTACAATCTATTTTGATTGTACTACAATAGAGATCACAGATTGGACGATTGGCAGGCGTTAAACGATCGCGGCGTAATCACCGGTACCCTCCGGCCAGGGCGTGAGCAGGTCGAAGCCGGTATCCGTGACGGCGACAGTGTGCTCCCACTGCGCGGACAGGGAGCGATCTTTGGTCACCACCGTCCAGCCATCAGACAGCACGCTGGTGCCCGCTTTGCCGGCGTTAATCATGGGCTCAATGGTAAAAATCATGCCAGCCTGCAGCGCCAGCCCCTGGCCCGGCGTGCCGTAATGCAAAATTTGCGGATCGCCGTGGTAGATCTCGCCGACGCCGTGACCGCAATACTCGCGTACCACGGAAAAACCGGCCTTTTCAGCGACCTGCTGAATAGCCGCACCGATATCGCCCAGCGTTGCACCGGGTTTCACCACCCGAATGCCTGCCACCATTGATTCATACGTCACGTCAACCAGGCGCTTAGCGCGTACCGAAGGCTGACCGACGAAATACATGCGGCTGGTGTCGCCGTACCAGCCGTCTTTGATGACCGCCACGTCGATATTGACGATGTCGCCGTCTTTGAGCTTTTTCTCGCCCGGAATCCCGTGGCACACCACGTGATTAACCGAGGTGCAAACGGTACGGGTATAACCCTGATAGCCAATGTTAGCCGGAATGACCTTTAGCTCATTGACAATATAGTCGTGACAGCGGCGATCCAGTTCATCGGTGGTGACGCCGGGTTTCACCCAGGGCGCGATCATCTCCAGGACTTTGGCGGCGGCGTGACCGGCGACACGCGCCCGTTCAATCTCTTCAGCGGTATGCAGTTTGATACTCATTGCGCGATTCCCTGCCGAATAAAGGAAGGTTGGTCAAGCAGCTGCGCCAGTTCAGCGCCGCCATCACGTTCGACCCGCATCAGCAGACGCGTCAGTTCCTGATGGCTGAGCTGCGGATAAAGTTCGGCCAGCATGCCGATTTTCATCCAGTGCTCCGCCTGCGCGTTGATCGAACGACTGAGCGCCGTGCTGGCGATGCGCAGATTCTCATGCATTAAATCCGAAATTTTGACGATACCCATGGCTGGCCTTTATATGAAACGTATATGCTATGTATATAGCATATCCACAACGGCATGATTTGCAAGGTCAGATTTTCAGCTGTGCGAAAATTTGCGGAATTTGTCAGAAAATCAAATACATTGTTTAGACCACTACGTTCTCGTCTCCACGCGGACCGTGATACTTTTTGGTCATAGAAAGATTTTTATGACCGGGCAGCCGCTGCGATTCTCGTGAAGAGAAATGAGGTGATACGAAAACGGCACGGCTTTTGCTTGACTAATTTTTTGGCATCAAAGGGTGGGGGAGCAATGGATGACGCACTGAGTTGGTTACAGGCCTCAAGGCAAAGCGATATTGCCAGCCTGCAACGCCTTCGCCAGACCGGCAAACTCATTACCACCGTCAGCGAACTGGTGCATCAGCTTCAGCGCGAGCGGGGGGCGAGCAATCTGTGGTTATGTTCTGAAGGCAGGCTTTACAGCGAGCAGCGGCTCGCCAGTGAGCAGGATGTGACGCGCTGCCAACGGGATTTTTGCCAGGCCTTACCCAGGGTTGAAGCCCAGCCGGGATACAGCCGCTTCTGCAACCTGATCGCCGCCGCGCTGCAGGCCCTGGCCGGATTACCGGCGTTGCGCCAGCAGATTACGCAACAGCAGATCGCGCACGCGCAGGCCGTTGCGGCGTTCAGTACCATTATCCGTAGCTTACTGAACCTGGTTTTTGAGGCCGCCGACACCGCCAGCCATCCTGACATTACCCGCGCGCTCATTGCGCTGTTCAGCTTTATGCAGGGCAAAGAGCTGACGGGACAGGAACGCGCCCTGGGAGCGGCCGGCTTTGCTGCCGAACAATTCAGCGCGGAGCAGCGCAGCGCCATGGTGGCCTTAATTGAAGCACAGGAACAAAGCTTTTCGACCTTCCAGCAGTTTGCCGATGAGGCAGTTTTACACCACTGGCAGCCGCTGGCGCAGGCCAGTCGTGAAATTGAACGACTGCGACGCATTGCCTGTACCGACGGTCGGCGGGACGACAGTGGCGCGCTGCACTGGTTTTCGCTGCTGTCACAGCGCATTGACCAAATGAAATTGCTGGAGGATCGGCTGTCAGCCACGCTGATGTTGCGCTGCCGCGAGGCGATCGCACTGGCACAGCATCAGGCGACTGAACCCCTGAATGTGGCGCAGTCGGGCTGCGATTTTACTTTATATGTCTCCGGTGTGGACTGGCTGCCCACCGAGTCCGGTGCGCTGAACAGCGACGGGCTGGCACCCCAGCTGGGTCGTTCACTGCTGTCGTTGATCACGGAGCAGTCTCAGCGTTTACAGCATCAGGCCAATGAGCTGGCCACCCTGCGCGCCACGCTGGAAGAGCGGAAACTGCTCGACCAGGCCAAAACCTGGCTGATGCAGCAGCATGGGCTGAGTGAAGAGCACGCCTGGCAACGGCTGCGTAAAAGCGCGATGGATCAGAATAAACGGCTACCGGAAATCGCCCAGGCGATCGTCACGGTGGCAGCCACAATGAAGAGATAACTCTAAAGCGTTAGCTGCACAATGCTTGTGCGTGGTCTGCGTCACAAACGTGCAAAATCGGTTAAAAAACCAGCCCGGCGAAAGCCCTGATCGCCACGCGCAGGGCCGTTTCAAAGCTGGCATGCAGTTTGCTTTACCCTATTAAGTGTATGCATTTGCTTTGCCAACGGCGGTAAAGCGAGTGCTTTTGGATAAAGGCGTCCATCTCCCTGTGAAAGCAGTGGAGAGGACGCCTTTTTTTATTTCCTGAGGGTGGCAAAAAATGAGCAAATCGCCAGTTTCACTGTCTCGACGTCAACTGCTGTTATCCAGCGCCGCCGCTGGCGGGCTGTGGCTGTTGCCGGGATTGCGCAACGCCGTATGGGCGGCGGGTTCCGATGCGCCAGAAAAAGCCACCGTGCGGGTGGGATTTATTCCACTGACCGACTGTGCGCCGGTCGTCATGGCCTCGGTGAAAGGCTTCGACAAAAAATATGGTCTGACGCTACAGCCCAGTAAAGAAGCCAGTTGGGCAGCCGTCCGCGACAAACTGATCTCCGGTGAGCTCGATGCGGCACACGTCCTGTACAGCATGATCTATGGCCTGCAACTGGGCGTTGCCGGCCCTCAGCATGCGATGGCGAACCTGATGACGCTCAATAACAATGGCCAGGCAATCTCCCTGTCGAACCAGCTTAAAGCGCAAAAGGTCACCGATGCCGCCAGCCTGAAAAAGACCATCGACAGCAAGGCCAAAGGCAGTCTCACCTTTGCGCATACCTTTCCGACCAGTACCCACGCGATGTGGCTCTACTACTGGCTGGCGAATGCCGGTATCAATCCATTTGATGACGTGCGCACTGTCGTCGTGCCGCCGCCGCAGATGGTGATGAATATGAAGATTGGCAATATGAGCGGCTTCTGTGTGGGCGAGCCGTGGAATCAGCGCGCTATCAGTGATGATATTGGTTTTACCGTCGCTACCAGTCAGCAGATTTGGCCCGATCACCCCGAAAAAATTCTTGGCACCCGCGCCGCGTGGGTGAAAGAGAACCCCAATACGGCGCGCGCGCTGACGGCGGCTGTCCTGGAGGCGGCACGCTGGATCGATGCCTCCGATGATAACCGCCGCGAAACGGCGCAGGTGCTGGCCGGACGCGCCTGGATCAACACCAAACCTGAGATTCTGCAGGGTCGCATGCTCGGCCAGTACGAAAACGGGCTGGGACAGAAATGGCAGGACCCGCATGCGATGCGCTTCTTCCATGACGGCAGCGTCAGTTTCCCGTATCTGTCCGATGGCATGTGGTTCCTCACCCAGCTTAAGCGCTGGGGAATGCTGACCGAGGATCCGGACTATCTGGGCGTCGCAAAGCAGATCAACCGAATTGATATCTACAAACAGGCAGCGAGCGCCGTCGGCAACATCACGTTGCCCGGCAGTGAGATGCGCAGCAGCACCCTGATCGACGGCAAGGTGTGGGATGGCACGAATCCTGCCGTTTACGCCGCCAGCTTTGCCATTAACCACAAAGAGAGGTCGTGATGAAAAGCCAGACTCGCTCCCTGACGCAGCCTGAGACGCTGCCCACCCGGGCCACGGTGGTGCCCCTTCAGGTCACGCCAAAAAAGATGCGCTCGCCTGCGCGCCTGCGTCCGTTTTTGCAGCGTGCCATTCCCGCGCTGTGCGGTGTGATGCTTCTGCTTCTGATCTGGCAGATCGCGGCCCTTTCCAGCAAAGGCTTTCCCGGCCCGTACGCCACCTGGGAAGCGGCGAAAATCCTGTTCGCCGATCCGTTCTATAACAACGGCCCTAACGATCAGGGCATCGGCTGGAATGTGCTGGCCTCGCTGCAGCGCGTCGCTATCGGCTTTGGCCTGGCCGCGCTGGTGGGGATTCCCGCAGGCTTTCTGCTGGGGCGTTTTGCCTTTGTGGCACGCATGTTCAATCCGGTTATCGCGCTACTGCGTCCGGTCAGCCCGCTGGCCTGGCTGCCTATCGGCCTGCTGCTGTTCCAGCGCGCCGAACCGGCCTCCAGCTGGACCATTTTTATCTGTTCTATCTGGCCGATGATTATTAATACCGCCGAAGGTGTACAGCGCATTCCACAGGATTACCTCAATGTGGCGCGCGTGCTGCAACTGTCGGAATGGACCATCCTGCGCCGCATCCTGTTTCCCGCCGTTCTGCCTGCGGTGCTGACCGGGGTCCGCCTGTCGATTGGTATCGCCTGGCTGGTGATCGTGGCTGCCGAAATGCTGACGGGAGGCCTGGGGATCGGCTTCTGGATCTGGAACGAGTGGAACAACCTCAATGTTGAAAACATCCTGATTGCCATTTTGCTGATTGGCGTCGTCGGCCTGCTACTGGAGCAGGGACTGATGCTGCTGGCGCGTCGCTTTAGCTGGGATAAATAAGGGGAACACTATGCAACCTATCATTCGTGTACAGCAGGTCAGCCAGCGTTTTACCACTTCCGGCGGCGATTTTCTGGCGCTCGATAATGTCAGCTTTGATATTCATCAGGGGGAAACCCTGAGCCTGATCGGCCACTCCGGCTGTGGTAAATCCACGCTGCTCAACCTGATCGCCGGTTTAACCCGACCTACCAGCGGCGTCCTGTTATGCGATAACCGCGAAGTCACCGGCCCCGGCCCTGAGCGCGCCGTTGTGTTTCAAAACCACTCGCTGTTGCCCTGGCTGACGGCGTATCAGAACGTTGAGCTGGCGGTAGAGCAGGTGTTTAAAGGCAAGATGAACAAGGCGGAAATGCGTGACTGGATCGAGCACAACCTGAACCAGGTGCAAATGAGTCATGCCATGCATAAACGCCCCGGCGAGATCTCCGGCGGCATGAAGCAGCGTGTCGGTATCGCCCGCGCGCTGGCAATGAAACCTCGCGTGCTGCTGCTCGACGAACCCTTCGGTGCGCTGGATGCCTTAACGCGCGCGCATCTGCAGGACAGCGTCATGCGCATCCAGCAGGCGCTGAACACCACCATCGTCCTGATTACCCATGATGTGGATGAAGCCGTGTTGCTGTCCGATCGGGTACTGATGATGACCAACGGTCCGGCGGCGCAGGTGGGCGATATCCTGACGATCGACCTGGTCCGGCCGCGTTCACGCGTGGCGCTGGCGGATGACGTGCGTTATCACCAGCTGCGCCAGAAAGTGCTGCATTTTCTCTACGAAAAACAGACTTCGGCGGCATAAGGACGACACCATGAGACAACGGCTGCTGGTTGCGGGTAACGGGATGGCGGGTATGCACATGGTAGAAACTCTGTTGCAGCTGGCGCCGATGCGTTACGACATCACTGTGATTGGCCGTGAGCCGCACGGCAACTATAACCGTGTGCTGTTGTCGCCGCTGCTGGCCGGAGAAACCACCGTTGAGCAAACGCTGATCCACGACCCTGACTGGTATCACCGTCACGGCATAACCTTGCTGGCGGGAGAGACGGTGAAACAGGTGAATATCGCTGAGCGGACCTTACGCACCGACCAGCGCGTGCTGCACTGGGACCGCCTGGTACTGGCGACCGGATCGCAGCCCTGCAGGCCGTCTGTTCCAGGCAGCGACCTGCCGCATGTCAGCACGTTTCGCACGCTGCAGGATGTGAACACTTTGCTGGCCGGGCACGGTCCGGTAGTGGTGGTCGGTGGGGGCTATCTGGGTATTGAAGCCGCCGCCGGACTTCAGGCGCAGGGACGTCAGGTCACGCTGATTCATCGTCAGTCACGTTTGCTGGACAGACAGCTGGATATCAGGGCAGGGGAATTACTGCTGGCTCAGCTCCGGGCGCGCGGCATTCGCTGTGAACTGAATGCCAGCCTTGCGGCGATCCGCACGGATAGCGTGATCCTCCACGATGGCCGTGTGCTGGCGGCGCAGCAGGTGGTGATGGCCATTGGTGTCCAGCCGGCGATCGCCCTGGCGCAGGCCGCCGGTATTCCCTGTCAGCGCGGCATTCTGGTGGATCGCCAGTTGCGCACTGCGCACGCCGGAATTTATGCCGCAGGCGAATGTTGTGAAATCAGCGGCGAGACCTTCGGTCTGGTCGCGCCCTGTCTGGCCCAGGCAAAGATTCTGGCGGCGCAACTGGCCGATCGGCCTCAGGGAGATTTCTACAGTGCGGCCACGGGCACCCGTCTCAAAGTCAGCGGCATTTCCCTGTTTAGCGCTGGTGACGTTCGCGAAGCCCCGTCTGTCACCAGTTTTGACCCGATCGCCGGGCACTATCGCCGCCTGTTCCTCAAAGACGGCCGACTGAACGGCGTGCTGCTGTATGGCGACTGCCAGCAAAGTGGCGCGCTGCTGAACCAACTCCATAATGCCGGACCGGTTTCTGTGAATACGCTGTTCGGCCTTGATGAACCTGAAACGCAGCCGCTGGCTGCAGGAAACCCTGTGATGAGCCAAACGAAACCTGTATTAGCCGTGGTGGGTCACGGCATGGTCAGCCACCATTTTCTGGAGCAGCTGGTCGCCCGTAACCTGCATCAGCATTATCACATTGTGGTCTACGGCGAAGAGCGCTATCAGGCTTACGATCGGGTTCACCTTTCTGAGTATTTCACCGGTAAAACGGCAACAGAGTTGTCGCTGGTGAGCGAGGATTTTTTTGCACGGAACGCAATTGAACTGCGCAGCGGTTGCCGGGTAGAGGCGATCGATCGCCAGCAGCGCAGCCTGCGTGACAGCGCGGGACGTGAGCTGGCCTGGGATAAGCTGGTGTTGGCCACCGGCTCCCGCGCCTTTGTACCACCGGTACCCGGCCATGACGCCGGGCGCTGCTTTGTCTACCGCACGCTGGACGATCTGGATGCCATCGCAGCCTGTGCCCGCCAGAGTCAGCGCGGCGTGGTGATCGGCGGCGGGCTGCTGGGGCTGGAAGCCGCCAATGCGCTGAAGCAGCTGGGGCTGGAGACGCACGTGGTTGAGTTTGCGCCGCGCCTGATGGCCGTGCAACTGGATGACGGCGGGGCGCTGATGCTGCGGCAAAAGATCGACTCGCTGGGCGTGACGGTGCATACCTCGAAGCAGACCGAACAGATTGCCACCCAGCCTGACGGCAGTCTGGTGCTGCACTTTGCCGATGGCGGCGAGCTGGCCACCGATCTGGTGCTGTTCTCTGCCGGTATCCGCCCGCGTGATGAGCTGGCCCGGAGCGCCGACATCAGCGTGGGGCCGCGCGGCGGCATTACCATCAATGATCAATGCCAGACGAGTGACAGCGACATTTATGCTATAGGCGAATGCGCGTTGTGGAACGGGCAGATTTTTGGCCTGGTAGCGCCTGGCTACCAGATGGCGCGTGTGCTGGCCGGGCATCTGGCGGCCGAACCGGCGCAGTTCACCGGTGCCGACATGAGCACTAAACTGAAGCTGCTGGGCGTAGAAGTCGCCTCCTTTGGCGATGCGCACGGCAAAACGCCGGGCAGCTTGAGCTACCACTGGGCCAACGGGCCAAAAGGCATTTACAAGAAGATCGTGGTTAGCGCCGACAATGCACGACTGCTGGGCGGCGTGCTGGTGGGAGACAGCAGCGACTATGCCACGCTCCTGCAAATGATGTTAAACGCCATGCCGCTGCCGACGGCAGCGGAAGCGCTGATTTTGCCTGCGTTGAATGGCGCGCCGGCCAAAGGGTTGGGCGTCGCTGCGCTGCCGGACAGTGCCCAGGTGTGTTCCTGCCATAACGTCAGTAAAGGCGATATCTGCCATGCGGTGCAGAGTGGCTGTGGCGACATGGCCAGTATAAAAAGCTGCACTAAAGCCGCAACAGGCTGTGGCGGCTGCGCCGCGCTGGTAAAACAGGTGATGGAGCTTCAGCTGGAAAACCTGGGCGTCGCTGTTAAAAAAGACATCTGTGAGCACTTCGCCTATTCCCGTCAGGAGCTGTATCACCTGATCCGTATTAATGGCATCAAAACCTTTGACGATCTGCTGGCCAGCCACGGACGGGGTTGTGGTTGCGAGGTATGCAAACCGCTGGTGGGGTCGCTACTGGCCTCGTGCTGGAACGATTACCTGCTGAAAACGGCACATTTACCGTTACAGGACACGAATGACCGTTACTTTGCCAATATCCAGAAAGATGGCACCTATTCGGTCGTACCGCGCGTGCCGGGGGGCGAGATCACGCCACAGGGCCTGATTGCCATCGGCGAAGTGGCCGTGCGTTACGATCTCTATACCAAAATTACCGGCGGCCAGCGTATCGATCTGTTTGGTGCGCGGCTGGACCAGCTGCCTGCTATCTGGGAAACCCTGCTGGAAGCCGGTTTTGAAACCGGTCATGCCTACGGAAAATCCCTGCGTACGGTGAAATCCTGCGTCGGCTCGACCTGGTGCCGCTATGGCGTGCAGGATTCTACCGCCTTCGCCATCGCGCTGGAGAACCGGTATAAGGGTCTGCGCGCACCGCATAAGATCAAGATGGCGGTGTCCGGCTGCACCCGCGAATGTGCGGAAGCACAAAGTAAAGATATCGGGGTCATCGCCACGGAAAACGGCTGGAACCTGTACGTCTGCGGCAATGGCGGCATGAAGCCGCGCCATGCGGAACTGTTTGCCAGCGATCTGGACGATGACACGCTAATCCAGTACGTCGACCGGATTCTGATGTTCTACGTGCGCACGGCGGATCGCCTGCAGCGTACCAGCGTCTGGATGGATAACATGGAGGGCGGGCTGGACTACCTGCGTGAGGTGGTGATTCATGACAGCCTGGGGATCGCCGCCACGCTGGAACAGGAAATGCAACAGGTGGTGGACACCTGGCAATGCGAATGGCAGACCACGCTGGCCGATCCCTCGCGACGTGCGCTGTTTACCGCCACAGTGAACAGCGATCAGCCGGATGAAACGCTGCACTATGCACGCGTGCGCGGACAGCGCCAGCCACACAAGGCCAGTGGTATTCCCCTGATGCATCTGCCCGCCGAACCCTGGAGCGAAATCTGCCCACTGGAGGCCATTCCGCCAGAGGCCGGCATCGGAGCCCGTCTTGGCAGCGTCCGTATTGCCTTATTCCGCATGGGTGATGACTGTTATGCGCTGGAGGATCGTGAGCCGGGCAGCGAAGCCAGCGTACTGTCACGCGGTATCCTTGGTGATGTTGCGGGGGAGCCGGTGGTGATCTCGCCGCTTTACAAACAGCGTGTACGCCTGCGTGACGGACAGAGCCTTGATAATCCCCAGCATCAGCTGCGTTGCTGGCCGGTTAAACTGGAGGACGGCCAGGTCTGGGTCGCAAACCGTCCGCTTAACCTGATGGCGCAGGCATCATGAAAACTACCTGCGCTTATTGCGGGGTGGGCTGCGGCGTCGAGGTCACGCAGCCGCAGAGCGCGTCGCCTCAGGTCAGTGGCGATACCCGTCATCCGGCGAATGCCGGGCGGCTATGCGTAAAGGGCGCGGCACTGGGCGAAACCCTGACACAGGCCGGACGGTTGCTGCATCCTCAGCTTCATCACCAGCGGGTCAGCATGGAGACGGCACTGGATGCCGCGGCTGATGGTTTGCGCAGGATTATCGATGCGCATGGCCCGGAGGCAGTGGCTTTCTACGGTTCCGGCCAGTTGCTCACGGAAGATTACTATGTGGCTAACAAGCTGATGAAAGGCTTTCTCGGCGTCGCCAACATCGATACCAATTCACGCCTGTGTATGGCCTCCGCGGTGACAGGCTATAAACGGGCATTTGGGGCGGATGCCGTACCGTGCTGTTACGAGGATCTGGATGAGGCCGAGGTAGTCATTCTTGTCGGCTCGAACGCCGCCTGGGCCCATCCGGTGCTGTTTCAGCGCCTGAAACAGGCAAAAGCGCAGCGCCCTGAGATGCAGGTTGTGGTTATCGATCCGCGCCGCACCGCCAGTTGTGAATTCGCCGATCTGCATTTACCGCTCCGGCCGGGCAGCGATCCGGCCCTGTTCTCGGGCCTGCTGCACTGGCTGGAACAGCATGACGGCATTGACGCCACGATGCTGCCGCATCTGGACGGTGTAGACACAACCTTACGGGCCGCGCGGCAGTGGGATGGTGCGGCGGTGGCAGCCCATTGTGATATCAGCCAGGAAGTGATCGCTGCGTTCTACCAGTTGTTCGCCCGGCATGAGCGCGTACTGACCTTATGGTGCATGGGCATTAATCAGTCACAAAGCGGCAGTGACAACAACAATGCTATTCTCAATGCGCACCTGCTGAGCGGCAAGATTGGCCGACCCGGCTGCGGCCCGTTTTCGCTGACCGGACAGCCGAATGCGATGGGCGGGCGGGAAGTAGGGGGGCTGGCCAACCAACTGGCGGCGCATATGAGTTTCACCGCAGAAGATTGCGACCGTTTACAGCGTTTCTGGCGCAGTCCGCGTATGGCGCGTGAGCCCGGCCTGACGGCGGTTGATCTGTTTGACGCCATTGACCGTGGAGCAATCAAAGCTGTGTGGATTATGGGCACCAATCCGGCGGTTTCGATGCCAGAAGGCAATCGCATTGCCCGGGCGCTGGCTGCCTGTCCGCTGGTAATTGTGTCAGACGTGCTGGCGCAAACGGATACCACCGCCTTTGCGCATATTTTGCTACCCGCGCAGGGCTGGGGGGAAAAGAACGGCACCGTGACCAATTCTGAACGCCGGATTTCCCGTCAGCGCGCGTTTATGCCTCCGGCCGGAGAAGCTAAACCGGACTGGTGGTTACTCGCGCAGGTCGCCCAGCGTCTGGGCTTTCATGAAGGCTTTACCTGGACGCATCCGGCAGCCATCTTCCGCGAACATGCGGCGTTGTCGGGGTTTGAGAACAACGGCCAGCGCGCCTTTGATATCAGCGGTCTGGCCGGTATGAGCGACGCACAGTGGGATGCGATGAAGCCGGTACAGTGGCCAATCAACGCTCGTTATCCCGAGGGCTGCGCCCGGCTGTTTAGCGACCGGCACTTTTACCATCCTGATGGTAAAGCCCGCCTGTTGCCACCGGCCACGCCGCAGCCAGTGGTGTGCGAAACGGCTTACCCGTTATTAATGAACAGCGGACGGATCCGCGATCAGTGGCACACCATGACGCGTACCGGCCTGGTTCCCCGGCTCATGCAGCATTGTGATGAGCCATTTGCAGCCCTGCATCCGCAGGACGCACAACGCTATGGCCTGTGCGCGGGCGCACTGGCACGGGTGCAGTCCGACGCGGGCTGGGTGACGGTGCGTGTGACGCTGGACAGCGGTCTGCGGCGCGGTGAGATCTTTGTCCCTATGCACTGGAACCGACAGTTCAGCCTGCAGGGCACGGTTGGCGGACTGGTGGCTTCAACCCGCTGTCCAGTCTCGGCACAGCCCGCATTTAAACAAACCGCTGTGCGTATCCACCCGCTCAACGTCAGCTGGCAGGGCTGGCTCTGGCAGCGCGACGCAAGCCCGCCTGATGCGCTGCGCTACTGGGCGCGAACACCCTATGAGGGCGTGCAACGCTTTAGCGTGGCTGGAGACGGTTCGCCAGAACAGTGGCTCATGGCAACGATCCCGCTGGCCGGGCTGCAACTGCAAACCGCTCATGCGGCGGAACCGCATTACCGCCTGCTGGCCTGGCGTAACGGTGAGCTGCACCTGGTCTTTTATGCAGGCGCGTCTTTACCCGAGATCAACCATGACTGGGTTGCTCAGGCTTTTCGCCAGGCACCTGTGAATGCGGCGGACCGGCATGCTCTGCTGGCGGGACAATCGGCACAACGTGCCGTGGCTGGCCGGACGATCTGTAGCTGCTTTGGCGTTGGGGAAAACACCATCTTACAGGCGATTAAACAGGGCTGTCACAGCACTCAGGCACTGGGTAACGCACTCAACTGTGGTACCAACTGCGGCTCCTGCCTGCCGGAGCTAAAACACCTTTTGCTTTCCGTTGCTGTACCGGAGGAAGAATGATGATTGCGATCAACCCTTTAGATAAACTGCTGGCGCCGGACAACGCGTCCAGCCCTGGCAAAGTCTGGCTGGTAGGGGCCGGACCGGGGGATGTGGATCTACTGACAGTCAAGGCGCTGCGCCTGCTGCAACGTGCGGATGTCGTGGTCTATGATCGCCTGGTCAGCGAAGCGGTGATGGCGGAAGTCGCCAGCAGCGCACTCTGTATCGACGTAGGTAAACAGCTGGGTCATCACGGCCTGAAGCAGGCACAAATTAATCAACTGCTGGTGGACCTGGCTGCCAGCGGGCGCAATGTCGTACGTTTAAAAGGCGGCGATCCCTTTATCTTTGGCCGTGGCGGTGAAGAGATGGTCAGCCTGCAGCAGGCGAATATTGTCTGCGAAGTGGTGCCCGGTATTACCGCCGCAGTGGGCTGTGCGGCTGCCAGCGGCATTCCGCTGACGCACCGTGACTGTGCCCAGTCATTGCGCTTTATCACCGGACACGGGCGCAGCGGCGAACCGCAGCTGGATGCGGCGGCGCTGACCGCGACCAATCAGACGCTGGTGTTTTACATGGGATTAAGCTGGAGCAGCGTGATTAGCGCCCGGTTACGGGAATATGGCCGCAGCGAGGCGACGCCGGTGGCGATCATTGAAAACGGTACGCGTCAGAACCAGCGGGTGCTGATCACCACGCTGGCCGGGTTGCCTGAAACTGTTGAACAGCAAAAACCGGTGTCGCCGTCGTTACTGATTGTGGGCGATGTGGTGCGCTATTACCGGGCTGATCGAGTCGCAGCGCATGGGGAGGAGTTGGCGTTAAGTGATAGTGCAGTGCAGTGATGCTTAACGTGCCGAAGGAAGGGACACGGTTTTTACGGCTGGGGGATGAGACGGTCGCAAAAGCATTATCGGCGAATATGTTAGTGAGAGCCCTATCTTAAGCGCCTTTCACATGAAACTGATGCCTGACAGTTACCTCACTCAGACATTTTTCTTAAGATTTTACCCTAAATAAACGCTATCGCTGCATTACACAACCGGCAATCTGTTGGACACTGAGGCCCGTTTGCATGGTATCCAGAACGCTTCACCACAACCTGATATTTACCACTGCCAGTCGCGCCATGCTTTTTCTTCTCAGTCCAGGTAAACTTTATTCTGACTGGTAAGGGCGGGCCGAAATCCCTAAGAAAAAGACCTAAGAAAAATCTAACTGTTTGATTATAAAGTTATGAATTAGTAAGTATTGCTACCATTTATATGCAGGCAGCGTGCCCATATCTCGTTGAATTTTCCGAATTAATTATGATTTTTCTAACAAATATGATACGTATATAGCATATCCATAACAGCTTGATTTGCAAGGTCAGATTTTCGCCTGTACGAAAATGTCCGAAATTTGTCCGAAATTGCCTATACCTCATACCAGTACGTACTCATCACCACGGAGGTCGGGATACTTCTGTGTCATGGAAAGATTCTTATGACCCAGCAACCGCTGTGTAAACACCTCACCCTAATGCGCTTCAAATAACCTTCCCGATAAACTGCGGATCTCATGAAATGTGGGCGGGTTTTCCGCCTCTCCAAAGCGCAGCGGATTCGCGCCTGGGTAAATGCCTGCGTCAGATTTTCCGGGCGCGGCGGCAGGTCTGGTTACGGTGGAGGTTAGCATCATAAGTTTCAGGCCTTTTGATCATATTTTACTTTTTCCATCAGCAAATTACCCCCGACAACACTATGCGAATGAACGTTTGGATTCCTGGCGTGTTTATGGGAATTGAGATAAATCGCTTCCGGATGAAGCCGGCACTCTTTGCCGTGTAGCTCCGGGCATGGGTAGATTCGCCCTTCGCGTGCCCAGCGGCGCATAGCGGACAGGGAAGGCGGCTGAGAATAGGTTTCGCTCGCCCACTCGGTCAGGGTGAGCAGCTTAGCCATGATTAACTTCCAGATTTCGGTCCATTAAAAAACCCCGCAAAAACGGGGTTTCATTGTTTATCTCTGTCACGTTTATCCTGCTCAGGCTTCCATTCAAGCCCGCACATATCGCAGGAAAACTTCCCGTCAGGGCGCTTTCGTGGTCCCACAGCGGCTTAAAATGCGCCCTGACGCAGCGGTTTCACCGCGGGCGTTAATGAATGGCGCCTTATCTCATCACTCCAGACCTTAGCCCCCAATAGACCGGATCTAACACCAGATTCCAGGTGAAATGGAGCGGCAGCAGCCTGAAGAAATGCATAATTACTTCCGTGAACGCCTGGCGTAAAGTTAATGCGTGTTTTTCGTTTCATGGCAACGCCCCCTGATGAAGATAGCGTTGCATCGACCCGTTGAACTCACAGCGTAGAGCGGCCTGAGATTATATCGATTGCTCTGCTGACATGCGGACGTCAGCAGATAGCGGCGGGGACATAAATTGCCAGCTTGAGTGCAGGGGAGTCATTTGACGTAAACGTTGAATAGCAGTATGTCCGAGTTATCCCGTCTTTTCCTGTGAGTTTTTTCTCTCCGGACACCGGCGCCGTTATCACATGCTCGCTCCACCATGTATCAAACTCCGGGCATTCACGGCTTAAGCGTTCTACCAGCGCAGTGAAGGTCTCATCGTCTGCATTTCGTGAATAACTGGAATGAAACAGGCCAAGCATTCTCTGTGCCTCTGCAGGCCAGGTGTCGCCAAAAAGGTATCTGGCCTGCTCTGTAGTGAACATGAAAACCATGATATTTCGCTCATCTGCAGCCAACAGGCTGAAGTCCGTGACGACCTGTTCTGCTGCAGAATTCCACACCAATACATCCCATCTGTCATTGGTGACGTAGGCAGGCTCACTCAGCGCCCTGACCAGATGCGATAAGCTAGCCGGAACTTCATGTTCGATATCTGCACTTTTTTTCCGGCCTGTCAGTGTTTTCAGGTGCAGAAATTCTGCCTCGTTCAGCTGCAGAGCTTTACCCAGGGCGTTAACTATCCGTTCGGAAAGCGTGCTGACCCGTCCCTGTTCGATTTTGGTATACCATTCCGTACTTATTCCCAGCATCGCCGCAACTTCCTCACGCCTTAGCCCGGGCGTTCGCCGTCTTTCTGGCCCGGCAGAGGGGGGACGCTCAGGATTAACCCTTGCACGTCGTGAACGTAAAAACTGACTGAGCTCAGTATTCTTAGCCATTTTTTGAACCTGGTAGTAAATTATACCTGTATAAAACTAGTGTATTTTACCCCGTTTTGGGTCGCCCTATGATGGTTTCATATTGTTCTATGCCCTCAGGAGAATATGACCATGAAAGCTGCTGTGCTTACTGCCTTTGGCCGTCCGCTAGACGTTAAGAATGTGCCTGCACCGGTGATGGGAACCGGGGAAGTCATTGTCGATGTGGTTGCGGCGCCCGTTCTTTCCTACACGAATGAAGTACTGAGTGGGGAAAGAAAATATCTTTTACCTGTGCCGGTCATCCCGGGCTGTGGTGCCATCGGAAAGGTTCGCCAGACCGGCCCTGACTCAGCCTGGCTGAAACCAGGAGACTGGGTATTTTGCGATCCCACGGTGCGTTCCCGTGACAACGCGCTGTCGCCAGAAATTGTCCTTCAGGGCTGGAGTGCCCGTGGTGAAGGAGGACAAAAAATCCAGCAATATCACCTGAATGGCAGTCTTGCTGAACAAATACGCATTCCGACTGAAAACGCAGTGCCCATTGGCGACATATCGCCTGCAGAAGCGGGGCGGTGGTGTGCCATCAATACTCTGCTTATAGCCTATGGCGGATTGTTATCTATGGATTTGAAAGCGGGAGAGCGCCTGCTGGTCAGTGGTGCAACCGGTAATTTCGGCAGCTCCGCTGTGCTTGCTGCCCTGGCCATGGGAGCCCAAAAAGTCATCGCACCGGGCCGTAGTGAACGGGTGCTGAACGATTTGAAAAAACGTTTTGGATCGCGTGTGGAAACAGTAAAGCTCACAGGCACAGCAGAGATCGATATTGCTGCCATGAAGCACATGGCCGGGGGACCCATTGATGCGGTCCTTGATTTCCTTCCGCCGTCTGCGCAGGCCTCTGTCGCCCGGAATGCGATTATGTCAGTCAGACCTTATGGTCGTGCAGTCCTTATGGGCGGTGTTGGCATGCTGGGTGGGGACGATCTTTCACTACCTTATCCCTGGATAATGCGTAACCTCATTACCGTAAAAGGGCAGTGGATGTATGAACCTTCGGCAGTCCCTACGCTCTGCGGACTTATACGCGCGGGACTGCTTGATCTGAGCCACTATGACGTAACCGAGTTTCCGCTTGAGAGAGTGAATGATTCAGTCGCGCATGCTGCGAAAAACAGCGGGCCGTTTAAACTCACCGTCGTGCGTCCCTGACCAAAGGCGCCGCGTTGGGCCGGATTGCTCTCCTACGACGGCCCTGCGTATGGGTTCAATCACAAAATTCTGGCACAAAAAAGCCCGCTGCGCGGGCTTGATAAGAACCGATTAATGCGGAATCTCAGAGACCTCTTTGACATCCGCTTTGTTGATCTGCTGTTTGACACCATTGGCATCAACGTAGCCCAGCAGTCCGCTTTCCGCTTCCTGCGGTTTACCATCGCTGACAATGGTACGGCCATCATTGGTATGAATGGCGTAGCTGGTACGGGTACAGCCGGTCAGGGCGCTCAGTGCCACAATGGCTGCCAGTGGTAACAAAATCACTTTTTTCATGTCGCTCTCCCTATCGAGTAGATCAGTTGTTCAGTTCACTCATATTGGTGATCTGATCACGGTTAATCTGTTCTGTTTTACCGGTTTGCGCATCTTTATAAGAGACCAGGCCAGTATCACTATCCACCTGTGGCTTACCATCGGTGACGATAGTGCGTCCGTCGGTGGTTTTAATCGCCTGATTCGATGAACAGCCGGCGATGGCAAAAATCGATGTCAATAACACAGCCGCTACAGTCAGTTTCTTCATAGTAATTTCCCTGATTGGTCTGAAGTCCAGCTATAAGCGTAGAACAAAATCCGGATTCTGGTCTGACCTGACCCGCTTTCTTTGCACAATTAATGCGGTTTAACGTGCAATTGATGAGGAGGAAATTACCAGGCGCGGCTAATGTGTTTCGCCGCGTATATTGGGAAGGCAGGATAGCGTTGCGATATTACTCAGCGGCCAGGCGACCAAGCAGCAGAGAAAAAATAGCCTCGTAATGCGTTTTCAATATCACATCGTCGCACTGGTCGAGACGTGCTATTAGCGCGACAAACAGGGTTTTTCGGTTCAGCAACTTGCCGCTGCACAAAATTTCCTGCACCAGCGTGCCAAGTAACTCATGCTGCTTTGCCTGCAGCGATCCACCAGTCCATGGTAATGCATCTTCAGAATTATTATGAAAAGGATCGTATCGCATCATCATTACCCTGATAGCAGTGCGTTAATTCAGCTTTTTGGCCAGCAGCCTGATCGCATTATCGCAGGCCTGCTGGATGGCCGGATTCTCCGAGCGCAAGCCCGTGCGATACAGCGCGCCAATTATTTGCTGAACAGATAAGGTTTCACCCGGTTGTACAATCTGTGTGACGACTTTGCCCAATAAAAGATAGATCTCATCGGCATCTTCTAATTCATCGTGCTTCACTCAACCCCCGGAACAAATAAACATAAATCTAAGTAATATGTTACTGACTGATAAATATTATTAAGCGCGCGATTCCAGGGTTTAAAAAGTTATCGCGGCGAATATTAATTAGAAAACGCCTATTTCCTAATAGGCCAGACGAATCAGTCCAGAATGCTGAGCACCATATTAATGGTTTCTTTGCCATTAGTCACATCCTGAATTTTGCCTACCACGCGCATACCAAATGCCACGCAAAGCAGCAATCCGGCAGCGGTGTCGGCATCCAGTCGTGGCGAAATCGATCCGTCCTCTTGCCCCTGCTCAACCAGCGAAGTCAGGAAGTTGCGGTTGCGTAATACCGCTTCACGCACCAACTGGGATAACTCTTCGTCCAGCGTTTGCAGTTCCACGGTACTGCCAACCACCAGGCAGCCGCGTCTGCCCTCGATCTCGCTGGCTGAGTCGAGATAAAACTGCAACAGCTCAGCAATGCGCGCCCGGCCGGTCGGGTACTGTTGCAAACGGGTGCGCAGGTCCACATTGCGCAGCAGGATGTAGCGCTCAAACACCCGCAGAAATAGGGAACGTTTATCCTGAAACGCTTTATAAATACTGCCCGCCGTCAGGTTCATCGCTTCACCTAAATCGGCAATCGAGGCCGCATGAAAACCCTTCTGGCGAAACACGATCATGGCGCTGTCGAGCGCTTCGTCGATATCAAAATTGCGCGGTCTGCCGCGCTCTCTGGCAGCCGGCGCCGGATTGGGTTTACTGGTCATAATGCGGGCTATTTAGAATGAATCGTTTCCAAATTATCCGGCTTATCGGTGACAGGGTCAAATCCTGCCCAAACGGCTGGCCCGGCGTGCGCTGATCGACAGCGAACCGCGTTAATGTTCAGCCCTGCTAGTTGAGAATTTTTGACTGCCGGAGGATGATAAACCTTTTGCCGGGCCGGGACCTTTTCATGCTGATCTCCACTGAGGATACGCGCACTTTCAACACCGACATCCGCCTGGCGGCGACGCTGGCCGCCGTGGCGGGCGCACTGAACACTGCAGCGTTCGAAACGGTTGGTTTCTTCTCCGCCAACATGACCGGAAACGTCTCGTCACTGTCCGATCATCTGGCGAAAGCCAATCTGCATATCGGGCTGTTCTTCCTGCTGATTGTGCTGTTATTCATCGCCGGTTCGTCGGTCTCCACGCTGATCATCAATTCCGGCCGCAGGCGGCAGATACGCGGCATCTACGCAATCAATATTCTGCTGGAGGGCATTGCATTGCTGGTGCTGGGGATTGTCGAAAGCGGCTTTCATTTCAGCGAGGGCGGCGTGTTGCTGATTCTCAGCCTGAGCTTTCTGATGGGCCTGCAAAATGCGGTGGTAACGCGCATCTCCAATGCCCGCGTGCGCACGACGCACGTTTCCGGCACGTCAACCGATATTGGCATTGAGCTGGCGATGCTGTTCGACGTGCTGCGTCGCAAAGAGTCACCGAAAGACGCGCCGCTGTACATTAAGCGGCTAAAACTGCATTGCTACACCGTGCTGGCATTTCTCGCTGGCGGCGTGCTGGGCATTCTGCTGCTGCAGTTGCTAAGCTACGCGCTGCTGATCGTCATTGGGTTACTGCTCAGCGCGCTGGCGCTGTCGGCGCTGAAACGTGCTGGCAGCAACCCGCTTCACGCCCGCTAAGGAAGGGAATCATGATCTCGCTCGACGACCGCCTGCAAGCCATCTGGCAGCTGCTTAGCACAGCCACCACATCGCGTTCGGCTTTCACCCTGATGCAGCTGGCAACGGTGACCGCTGACGGCCAGCCCAGCCTGCGCACCGTGGTGATACGGCAGTTTTTGCCCGCGCTGCCGGCCCTGCGTTTTACCGCCGATCGGCGCAGCGCCAAAATGCAGGATATTGCAGCCCAGCCGCAGGTGGCGTTACTGGCTTATGATGCCGCCAGTCGCGTTCAGCTCAGGCTGGCAGGCACGGCTCAGCGCGTTGACGATGCACAAGAACGTGCCGCAGCCTGGCATGCATTGCGCCCACATTCGCACGCGTTGTTTCAGTCACCGGTCAGGCCGGGCAGCGTGATTGCCCATCCTGATGACGCACTGCCTGCCAGCGCGCAAAAAGCGGGCTCCGGGCCTGACGAGCACTTCGCGCTGGTGCAGATCACCTTGCATAGCGTGGAGTGGCTGGATGTCAGCCGCGAGCCCCATCAGCGCGCGCGATTTGAGGCCACTGCGGATGGCTGGCAGGGCAGCTGGCGCGTGCCCTGAGATTTATTGTTCCGCCGGTGTTTTTGCCTGACGCGGGCGGCCAGCCGCACCGGCGCACACCAGCGCCAGCAGTACCATGATCAGTACCGGCAGCATCGCCATGCGCAATCCGGCATGTTCGCCGATAAAGCCCAGTCCGGGCGGGCCGACCAGAAACGCCAGATAGCCCAGCGTGGCGGCAATCGTGACGCGCACCGCGCTGTTATGGCCATCGCCCGCCGCCGAGACCGTTAGCGGGAAGCCGAGCGACGCGCCGACGCCCCAGAACAGCACGGCCGCCGCCGCCAGCCATGGGTTATCGGAGAAAATCACCAGCGTCAGTCCCAGCGCGGCGGAGAATGCGCTGGCGCGCAGTACCCAGACACGGCCCAGACGATCAACCACCAGCCCGCCGAGAAAGCGCCCCAGCGTCATGCCAGCGGTGAAGCCCGCGTATACCAGCGTGCTTTGGGTATGATTGAGGTTATGGCCGTCGATCATCAGTAACGGCAGCCAGTCGTTAGCCGAGCCTTCCGCCAGCGCCATCGCCAGAATCACCACGCCGAGCACCAGCAGCTGGCGGTCACGCAATTCACATCCTACCTGGGCCAGAAAGCCGCCGTGATGCGGCTGTTCACTGCGTTCGCTGTCGCTGGTGGCGGGCAGATGGCGCAGCGCCAGGGCGGCAATCAGCAGGTTAACCAGCAGCACCACGCTAAAGTGCCAGTGGGTGCTGATATCGGCTGCGGTCATGGCCAGCCCCGCCAGTGCGCCGATCAGCGTGCCGAAACTGAAGAAGCCGTGAATGATGGTCATGATTGACTTGCCGATGCGCCGCTCAAACGCCGCCCCTTCGACATTAACCACCACATCCATCAGCGCGGTTCCGCCGCCCAGCAACACCAGACTGGTAAACACCAGCCCGCTACTGGCGAGCGTTAACGCAACGGTCATCAGCACCAGGCCACCGAGCAGGATCAGGTAACCCGTGCGCATCACCCGGCTGGTGCCAAAGTGCGCGACCAGCTTACCGGCAAGCAGCACGCCCAGCATGGAGCCACAGGAGAAGCCAAACAGAATCAGGCCCATCATTTCCGTCGAGGCGTGCAGCACATCGCGCATAAAGGGCGTGCGGCTAACCCAGGAAGCCCAGGTAAAGCCAGGAATAAACATCAGGCCAAAGATGGCCCATTTACCGCGTGTCTGTTGCTGAGGGTGCATAAGGTTCCTTTAGGGAGCGGTGGGCAAGCGGGGGTGAAACGCTTTCGTTGCTGATGGCCGTTAGCATGGTTCACAGAATAGCAGTTTTGCTGGCGCTCGTTGAGGCGATGTCGCTTGCACCAGCGCGCCGGGGGGAATTCGTCAGTGGGAGAAAGCCCCTCCGCGCGACGACGCGGAGGAGGAGGGAATTAGAAACTCTGCCAGTCGGCATCGCTGGCCACTGCCAGGCGCGCAGGCTGTGGCGCTTTGTGGCTGACTGCCGCAGGCCTGATCGCCGGCGTTGCGCCGGATTCCGCCAGCACGAATCTGGCGACCAGCTGGTTGAGGGTTTCGGCCTGCTCCTGCAGCGATTGCGACGCGGCTGAGGCCTGTTCCACCAGCGCGGCGTTCTGCTGCGTCACATCATCCATCTGATTCACCGCCTGCTGCACCTGGCTGATGCCCTGACTCTGCTCAACCGCGGCCGCGGCGATTTCGCTCATCAGTTCGCTGACCTGATGGATAGCGTCATTCATCACCTGCATATTGCTGCTGACGTCGCTGGCCTGGGCGGCCCCGGCTTCAGTCAGGCGGTGTGACTCTTCGATCAAACCTTTGATTTCGCGTGCGGCCGAGGTTGAGCGCTGCGACAGGCTGCGTACTTCACCCGCCACCACCGCAAAGCCCTTGCCGTGCTCACCGGCGCGTGCCGCTTCGACTGCCGCGTTGAGCGCCAGAATATTGGTCTGGAAAGCGATACCTTCGATCATCGAAACAATGTCCGTGACCTTGCGCGAGCTGCCACGAATATCATCCATGGTCGAGAGCATGGTGCTGAGCGAGGTACCACTTTTTTCCGACAGTGAACTGGCGTTAGCCGCCAGCTGGCTGGCCTGACGCGTGTTATCGGCGGTCTGACGTACGGTTTCACTCAGTTCAGTCATGCTGGCCGCGGTCTGCTCCAGCGAAGCAGCCTGCTGCTCGGTACGCGCAGAGAGGTCTTCGTTACCGGCGGCGATCTCCACTGACGCGCTGCCCACCGAATGTGAGGCGCTGCGCACGGCGCTTAACGAACTGGCGACGCTGCGCATCAGCTGATTGAAAGAGTGCGCCATGGTGCCCACCTCATCGCGACGGCTTTCGTCGGCGCTCAGCGTCAGGTCGAGATTTTCGCTGGCGCGCATCATGACTTTGCCGACATCGGACAGACTGCGACGAATGCGCAGCACGGTGAACAGGGCGAACAGGCCAAAAATAATCACTGTGGCTATCACGCCGGTAATGGTGGTCCACAGCACTTCATGGAAGGTGCTGAGGTTGGTGGCGCGTAACTCATCGCCGATAGAAATATTCAGCATCAGCTGCTGCTGGTAATTGGTGACCAGCTGGCGAATGGCGGCACCAATACCGTTCTGCCCCTCGATCAGATCAAGGCTGATGGCGTTCTGATGCGCGCGCGAGGCAGTGAGAAACGCCGGCAGCCGCTCGCTCACGCGCTGAATATTGGCAAAGGCCAGCTCGGTCAGGCGCTTATCTTCGTCACTGGAGAGGTTGTGAGTCAGGTAGTAATCGGTGAGCGATTTCAGGCCGCCGATCTGTTTATCAATGTCCGCTTCAACCGCAGGCATGTTGCTGTCCTGCAGCTGGGTCTGATGTTTGTAGAGCGTCAGCGCCAGCTGATTGCTGCGATCAATTAACGTGTTGAGGTCTTTAATCGAGGGGATGGCGTTGGTTTGCACATATTCAAAGCGCTCCTGGAAGCCGGAAAGCAGTGAGATGGCGAGCACGGCTTGCAGAATGATGGCGCCAAACAGCATGGAAAAGGTCAGTAACAATCGTTGGGAGATGTTCATCTTATTATCCTTAATCTAAACGCACCCCGACGCCTGACGCGGCGGGTACAAGGGCAGATTAAAGAACATCGGCAGATTGTGGTTTTTAGTTAATGAAATTTTAGCGCCGGGTAGCGGAAGAGGCTGGTGGGTTAACAGTGGAGCCGGTCGCCGTGAACGGCGACCCTACGGTGCATGTCCCGTTATTTCCGTAGGGTTCGCATTCATGCGCACCTGGAAACCGGCACCCCGCGTTCCACTCACGGCCGGCGGAATAGCGCCAGGCTGCGGCCCTCCAGCTCAAAATCCTTCTCTTTAGTAATCACCAATCCCTTACTGGCGCTGTCGGAGGTGGTCAGCTCCAGCACCCAGCCGCCTTCACCAAACTGCGGGATGCGGAACGGCACATTGCCTTCAAACGGATTGAACAGCATCAGCACATCGTGCCAGATACCCTCTTCGGTTTGCAGGTCCGGACGCCCGATGTACACGCCGAGCGTCGAGCCCTCGTCCCACTGTTCCGCCTGCTGAAAACCGCCGCCGGCGTTAAACCATTTGATCTCCATGCCGTCGCGCCAGCTTTCACGTCGCAGCAGCGGCTGCTGCGCGCGCAGTGCGATGATTTGACGGGTGAAATCGCGTAACGCATCAGCGGAAGCCGGCAGATCTTCCCAGTGCAGCCAGGAAATCTCGCTGTCCTGGCAATAGCCGTTGTTGTTGCCCATCTGGCTGCGGCCAAACTCATCGCCCGCCAGCAGCATCGGTGTGCCGTGAGAGAAAAACAGCGTGGCGAGGAAGTTACGCTTCTGCCGCTCGCGCACCGCGTTGATGCCTTCGTCGTCGGTGGGGCCTTCGGCACCGTAGTTGTATGAACGGTTATCATTATGGCCGTCGTTGTTATCTTCCCCGTTGGCATCGTTGTGTTTGTCGTTGTACGAGACCAGATCGTTCAGCGTAAAGCCATCGTGCGCGGTGATAAAATTGACGCTGGCCCACGGGCGGCGGCCGCGTTGATCGTACAGATCGCCGGAACCAAGCAGGCGCGCGGCAAAGTCGGTTGAGACGTTGTCGCCTTTCCAGTACTCACGCACCGTGTCGCGATATTTGTCGTTCCACTCAGCCCAGCCGGGCGGGAAACCACCCACCTGATAGCCACCAGGGCCGATGTCCCAGGGTTCGCCGATCAGCTTCAGCTTTGACAACACCGGATCCTGCGTCATGGCATCAAAGAAGCCGCCGCGCTGATCGAACCCTTCCGGCTCGCGGCCGAGAATAGTGCCGAGGTCGAAGCGAAAACCGTCGATATGCATCGATTCTGCCCAGTAGCGCAGCGAATCCGTCACCAGCTGCAGCACGCGCGGATGGGAGGTATTCACCGTGTTGCCAGTGCCGGTATCGTTGATGTAATAACGGTGCTGATCCGGCAGCGTGCGGTAGTAGGAGAAGTTATCAATCCCTTTAAACGACAGCGTCGGCCCCAGTTCGTTGCCTTCCGCGGTGTGGTTATACACCACGTCGAGAATCACTTCGATGCCGGCATCGTGGAAAGCGCGCACCATGTCGCGAAAGCCCTGAATACCGCGCGGGCCAAAATAGCGGCTGGCAGGCGCGAAAAAGGCCAGCGAGTTGTAGCCCCAGAAGTTTTTCAGTCCGCGATCCAGCAGATGCTGATCGTCCGGGAACCAGTGCACCGGCAGCAATTCCACTGAGGTCACGCCAAGGCTTTTGATGTAATCGACGGTAGATTTGTGGCTCATGCCGTCATAGGTGCCGCGCATCTCTGCCGGAATCGCCGGATTAAGCTGGGTGAAACCTTTGACGTGGGTTTCATAAATCACCGTGCTGGACCACGGAATGCTGGGCCGGTTGTGGTCCTGCCAGTCAAACTCATTGGTATCAATTACCCGGCACTTGGGGGTAAACGGCGCGCTGTCACGGGTATCCAGCGTCAGATCTTTATCTTCGTGCAGTAAATCGTAAGCGAAGTGCGCTTCATTCCAGTCGATGTTGCCCTGCAGCTCGCGGGCGTAGGGATCAATCAGTAATTTGCTCGGGTTAAAACGGTGACCGTTTTCCGGATCGAACGGTCCGTGAACGCGATAACCATACAGCGCGCCGGGTTTCAGCCCGGGCACGTAGCCGTGCCAGATTTCGTGGGTATATTCCGGCAGATCGAAGCGGGCGATTTCATGCTGACCGCTCTCATCGTACAGACAGAGTTCGACCCGTTCCGCGTGTGCTGAGAACAGCGCAAAGTTGACGCCTGCGCCATCATAATTGGCGCCAAGCTGGTGCCCCGATCCGGCGGTGATTTCCATAGGTTTACCGTTAGACATTCAATCCTCTCCATCCAGTGAATAGATAGTCATGTAAAACAACAGGTTTATCGGGGACGCTACTGGCTAATCAGCACCAGCGGCGCGCTATAGCTCACATTGTCCAGCGTAATATCGTCATTAATCACTGCGGTTTCACCTGTCAGCACATTGCGATAGTGGCGATGCGCCAGCGATTCCGGCAGTGCCAGTCGGGTATGACTCCACTGTGCACCATTGAAAATCAGTCGTGGCGTAATCACCAGCAGCGCGTAGTCGCTGTCCTGACGGGCAAAGGCGATCACTTTTTCCGCATGTTCGCCCGATGCACTGAGCGGTTGATAATCACCGAAGCGGAACAGCTGCGCATGGTCGCGGCGCAGATGCAGCAGGCGCGCAACCATCTGCTGCTTCAGCCGGCCGCTCAGCCAGTCCTGCTGGCTGGCGAAATCCGGCGCGGCGTGGACATCCAGCTGCGCTGTCAGCTGAGCAAAATCCGGCTCGCGCCGGTTGTCCGGATCGACCAGACTGAAATCCAGCGCTTCGCAGCCCTGATAGATATCCGGCACGCCCGGCGCGGTCAGTTTGATCACCGTCTGGCTCAGGCTGTTAACCAGTCCGGCACGGATAAACGGCTGTAGTGCGTGGCTGAAGTCCTGCAGGAACGCCGGATTGGTGGGTGACAGCAGCTGGCGGGCATACTCCAGCACGGCATTTTCATAAGCTTCGTTGCTGTCCGCCCAGTCGGTGCGTAACTTCGCTTCGCGCAGGGCTTTTTCCACAAACGGCAAAAAGCGATCGCGCAGCGCGTCCAGTGCCGCCGTGTCCTCCGGCTGCAGCGTGGTGGGCCAGACGCCGGCCAGCGCCTGGTACAACATCCACTCAACCGGCGGTTCGGGCGCCGGTCCGTCCGCCAGCGCAACCTCGTGCGGCTGATTCATCTGGCGCCAGCGCGTCACGTTCTCCGCCCACAGCGCCGGCGCTTCACTCAGGGTATACAGCCGCGCGCGTGCATCCTCGCCGCGTTTGGTATCGTGCGTGGAGGTGCCCGACAGCCCATCCGGCTGGTGCTGCAGTCGGATTTGCATTTCGCGATGAAAGCGTTCAAGCGAAAACGCATGCGGCAGCGGTTCGGCACCCACTTCGTTGATCGCCAGCGCCACGTGATTGCGGAAAAACAGCGTGTCTTCGACCGATTTCGCCATCAGCGGCCCGGTCAGCTGCTGGAAGCGGGCGCGGAATTCCGCCGCATCCTGCTCGCCCTGTTCAGTGATCGCCCCCAGCAGTAATGCCTGCAAAAAGCTCAGCGCCGCAGGCGAGGCGCTGTGTTTTACCTGCTCCAGCACCTGTAATAGCAACGCTTCGCCTTCCAGCGGCATCCCGGCTTTCCGGCCGTAAGTGCGATACACCGGGAAGGCGATCAGCAGTTCGCGCAGCGCCACGTGCAGCTCAGCCTCGCTGAAATTGCGATGCACCAGATCGGCTGCCTCGGTAGCCAGCGCCAGCAGACGGCTGAATTCCCCGGCAAAGTTGCGATCGACCATCAGTTCACGTGCCGCACGCAGGCCAGCCGCTACGTCATTACGTTCGGCGGATACCGCTTCATAGGCCAGATGCAGCATATCGATCTGATTATCATCAATCAGCGCATGCGACAGCGCGGCGATAAACTCGTAACCGGTGGTGCCGGACACCGGCCAGTCGGCGGGCAGCTGCTCACCTTCAGCGAGAATCTTCTCCACCGTGATATAGCACGCTTCGCCCGCGGCCTGACGCAGCTGTTGCAGATAGCCGAGCGGATCGGCCAGCCCGTCAACGTGATCGACGCGCAGCCCGCTCACCACACCGCTGTGTACCAGTTCGAGAATCAGGCGATGCGAAGCCGCGAACACCTCTTCATCTTCGACGCGCACGCCGACCAGCCCGGTAATTTCAAAGAAGCGGCGGTAGGAGAGCGCGCTGCGCGCCTCACGCCAGTTCATTAGCTGCCACGGCTGTTGCGCATGCAGTTCCGCGATGGCCGCGCGATCGCGCAACGCCAGCACCTCGTCTTTACGCTGCTGCCAGCTGGCGGGCGTCAGCGGATAGTAACTATCGTAATAGACCAGCGCCGGATTGCCGCTGTGCGGATCGGCCTTGATGCTGAGTTCATCATTGGCCAGCACGCGGTCAAAATCATCGCCGAGGAACGGCAGCGTCAGCCTGCGCGACCAGTCGATATCAAAGTAGCGCGCGTAGCGGCTGGCTTCCCCGTGTTCAATCACATCGCGCCACCAGGCATTTTCCAGCGACGCTGCCATGTGGTTAGGCACAATATCGAGAATCAGGCCAATCCCGGCCTGCTGCAGCGCCGCGCTGAGGCGGTCAAAACCGGCGCGTCCGCCAATCGCCGGGTCAATCTCATTGGCATCGGTAACGTCATAGCCGTGCGTCGAGTCGCGCGTGGCGGTAAAAATCGGCGAGGCATAAAGATGGCTGATGCCCAGCTGCTGCAGATAGGGCACCAGCTGCGCTGCGCGGTCAAAGGTCATGCCGTTGCGGAACTGAATGCGGTAAGTCGCGGTTGGAATGCTCATTGCGCTGCTCCTTTTGCCAGACGCACGATGAGGGAGTGCTGCGGCAGCTCGCTGCTTTCCTGTGGCCACGCAAAGAGCGTCTCGCCGGGCATAGCGGGCAGCGGCTGGCTCTGCTGTCCAATATTCAGCGCCAGCGACAGCTGGCCCTGCGGGAACTGCCAGCTGACGGCGACAAAGCCTGGTGCGGTGCGCAGCACCTGGCCGTTATGCCTGCGGGCATCCGCCAGCAGCGGCACGATGTGCTGCTGGCGCAACGCCAGTAGCTGGCGCGTAAGCGTCAGCCACGCCTGGCCTGCGGGATTTTCCACTTTGCTCCAGTCCAGTTTCGAACGCGTGAAGGTCTCTTCAGCATTGGGATCCGGTACCGTATCGTCATGACCGGCGTGACCGGTAAATTCGCGCGCCCGTCCTTCACGCACCGCTTTCGCCAGATCGCCGTGGAAATCGGTAAAGAACAGGAACGGGTTGGTTTCACCGTACTCTTCGCCCATAAACAGCAGCGGAATATGCGGTGACAGTAGCAGGGTGGCGAGCAGCACTTTGGTGCGATCGACACCGGCCAGGCTAATCAGGCGTTCGCCCTGGGCGCGATTGCCCACCTGATCGTGGTTCTGGATGAAATCGACAAACGCCACCGGCGGCTGGCCTGCGCTGGGTACGCCGCGCCGCTGGCCACTCTGTGGCGACAGCTCGCCCTGATAAGCAAAGCCCTCGGTGAGAATGCGCGCGATTAATTTCTCCGGTACGTCGGCGAAATCCTGGTAATACGCGTGCGTCTCGCCGGTGGCAAAGACGTGAATGGCATTATGAAAATCGTCGTTCCATTCACCGCTGAACAGTGGCGCGTCACCGTCCGCATCGCGCGGATGAAGGAAGATCACGTTGCGGCTGTCTTCGGTGGTGAGATGGATCGGGCGAGAGTGGATTTCGCTGCGAATGCGTTCAGCAATCTCAATCAGCACATGCTTGCTGGACGTATCCTCAATCTGGTCGATGGCATCGAAGCGCAGGCCGTCGAGGTTAAACTCTTTCAGCCAGTAGAGCGGCGCTTCGACGATATAACGCCGCGCGGCGTCCACATCGTACGCAATCCCGGCGCCCCACGGCGTCATACGCTCCTCATGGAAAAAGGCCGGTGCCAGCAGCGGCAGGTAATTGCCTTCCGGGCCAAAGTGGTTGAGCACAATATCCAGCACCACCGACAGTCCCAATGTGTGCGCGGCATCGACGAAGGCTTTGAAATCATCCGGTGAGCCATACGCCGAGTGCGGCGCATACAGCAGAACGCCGTCATAGCCCCAGCCGCGCGTGCCACCAAACTGCGATACCGGCAGTACTTCGATCATGGTGATACCGAGGTCGGCCAGCGCAGGGAGTTTTGCGATAGCCGCGCGGAAGGTGCCTTCGGCGGTAAAGGTGCCGATGTGCAACTCGTAGACCACCGTTTCATGCCAGGGCCGTCCCTGCCAGTCACGCTGCTGCCAGTCGTAATGGTGAGGGTCGATAACCAGAGAAGGGCCGTTGACATCGGCGCGTTGTGCCCGCGCGGCCGGATCGGGCACCGTGCTGCCATCGGCCAGCTCGTAGTGATATTCGCTGCCGTGACCAGGCCCGCGCAGCGTCAGGCTGAACCAGCCATCCTGCTGCCGCTGCATGGCATGCTGCTGGCCATCGGCGTGAAGGGTAATTTTCTGCTGACCGGGTGCCCAAAGGCGAAACCGCACGCTGCCGTCAGCAAGGATTTCAGCACCCCAGGATTTTTCCAACGTTGTGGATTCCATTCTATTGCCTCGTTAAGCCCCGCACGGGGAATGGACGACATCAAGCGATTCGCGTTCCTTAAAACCATTTACTCTCTGAATACAAAAGACTAAATGCCCTGGTAGCAAACGGGTACGCAGATAAATCACTGAGTACCCTGAAAAATCATAGCCTATATTTTCAGATTTAATTCCCGCTGCGCTTTAAACAGTACCGTTACGTAAATTTTCCGTTTTGTTCGCTTAAGCACCTTTTAATCTCAGTCATAGGCTACGCTTATCTCTGCGCAGTTAACCGATGCGCGAAATAATGCCAGGCGGCACTGTCACCTAAATGAGGAGAACACTGATGAACGAAGATCGTATCAGCGGAAACTGGAAGCAGTTCAAAGGAAAAGTGAAAGAGAAATGGGGCCAGCTTACAGATGACGATTTAGACGTAGCCGAAGGGAAACGCGATCAATTAGTCGGCCGCATTCAGGAGCGCTACGGCTACGGTAAAGATCAAGCAGAGAAAGAAGTCAAAGAGTGGGAAGATAGTAATAAATTTAACTGGTAGTGTTGGTTATCCCCGGTACACTGATGTGCCGGGGTTTTGTTATTGCAGACTGCTGAGGTTTTTTGCCGGATAATTTTAAAATCCAGCTTGCGTTTATTTAATGCCATTTATTACTTAACCCGAAATTCATATTCAAACCTGTTTTTCCGCATTAATCCGGCTATTTCTCTGGCCTGACGCGGTGGTGAAACGGCAGTGCATCAGCCGTTGATAATCTTTCCCGGCCATCATCGCGTGAAGTGCTGTTCAGTCATGATTTTGCCCCACTGATCGCCCTGCCACTCGCGCGTCAGGGTGAAGCCTGCCTGCTCGTAGAGTCGTCTGGCCGCATCCAGCCCACTGAAGGTCCACAGTTGCGTTGCGCTAAAGCGCTGACGATCGCAGAACGCCACAGCCTCATGAAGCAAGCGTCGCCCGATGCCGCTACCGCGACACGTCTCGTCAAGAATAAACCAGCGCAGATGGGCCTGATTATTGCCAAGATCCTCTCCGTCAATCGCCACTGAACCGACAATATTATCGTTATGCACTGCCAGCCAGATTTGATTGCGCTCACTTCCCAGCCGTCCGGCAAACTCTGCCAGCCCGCTGGCGACTTTGCCTTCAAAATAGTGACCAAACTGATGATGCCGGGCATAGTAACGGCCGTGCATTTCGGCGATGCGGCCGATCATCCCGGGCCGGTAACCGCTGACGATGTCGATGGCACCTGAGGGAAGGGGCTGCGTGCCGGTCCGACAGCGGCGCAGGGAGTCAGCATAAGCGCTCAGTCCCTGCGCTACCGTGCGCTGCTGTGCCGGTTCAAGCCCGGCCAGCGCGGCCAGCACCCGTTGTGCCGCGTACTGATTGACTCTGGCAACGGTAGCCATCCCCTGCGCAGTCAGTTTCAGCCTTTTAATCCTGGCATCACTGCCGTCAGCGATTTCCTGCACTTCACCAGCCGCCACCAGTCTGGCCAGCATGCGGCTGACGCTCGATTTTTCCAGACCGAGCAAGTCCACTAACTGTGCAGCCGTCACTGTGCCCTGGGTTTCCATCTCCAGCAGCGTGTGGACAGCAGAAGGCGAATAGTCCGTTGCCGCCAGCGTCGGGCGCATAAACCCGAGTTCACGTACCATCAGTCGGGAGGCGGAACGTATCTGATTAACTAACGATTCAGTGGTCATGGTACAAACGCCCAGTGGTTATAAGGTTGTATAATACAACTATTAATCGGGCTGATTGTCAACAGACTAACCGGCGGCGCCAATACGGGTGAGGGCGAGCGCTCACCCTGGCAAGGCTGCATCGCATGAGGGGCAGGAATGAAGCAGCATGATGTTAAAGGGGCCTGCGGTGATCGTCCTTATTGAGCGAAAGCAGCGCGACAAAACTCACTACAGCGGTGGCCATCACATACCAGGCGGGAATGTCGGCGTTGCCGGTTTGCTTCATCAGGCCGGTAATGATCAGACCTGCGCAGCCGGAAAACAGCGCGTTGGAGAGCGAATAGGCCAGCCCCAGCCCGGTGTAACGCACGCGGGTCGGGAACATCTCGGCCAGCATCGCCGGTCCCGGTCCGGCCAGCATGCCCACCAGCGCACCGGCGATAAACACCACCAGCGCTTTGATCGCCATACCGCTCTCCGGATGCTGCAACACTTTCAGCAGCGGGAAAGCCAGCACCAGCAGCAAAAACGTCGCCAGCAGCATTAATGTGCGGCGGCCATAGCGATCGCTGAGTATGCCGGCCGGCAGGATGGTGGCGGCAAAGCCGAGGTTAGAGATCACCGCAATCAGCAGCGCCTGGTTAAAGCCGGTATGCAGCGCGGCCTGCAGATAGGTAGGCATGATCACCAGGTAGGTATAACCGGCGGCCGACCACACCATTAACCGGCCAATGCCCAGCCCGATAGCGCGCAGCGTGACACCCAGCGACGCCTGCTGTTGTGGTGCCGCCGGTGTCTGGCGGAACTGCGGTGATTCATCGAGGCCGGTGCGCAGCCACAGCGCCACTGCGCCGAGCGGCAGCGCCAGCAGGAAGGGAATGCGCCAGCCCCAGGCGTTCATGGCGGCATCGCCCAGCAGCAGCGGCAGTACTGCCACCACGCCCGCGCCCGCCAGCAGTCCGAGCGCCACCGTCAGCGACTGCCACGCGCCATAAAATCCGCGCTTGCCGGGCGGCGCCGATTCGGTCATCAGCGAGACCGCGCCGCCGTATTCTCCGCCGGCAAACAGTCCCTGCAAAATGCGTAGCAGTGTAATCAGCAGCGGCGCAGCCACGCCAATGCTGGCATAAACCGGGACCAGACCGATGGCGACGGTGGCCAGCGTCATCAATACCAGCACCGCGATTAGCACCGGTTTACGGCCATAGCGATCGCCCAGGCGGCCAAACAGTACTGCCCCTAACGGGCGAAAAAAGAACGCCACCGCAAAGGCCGCATAGGTGAGGATCAGGCTGGTGAGGGCGCTTTCTCCTTCGAGCTGGAAGAAATGTTTAGCGATCAGCGTGGCCATGAAACCGTACACGGCGAATTCATACCACTCGATAAAATTGCCGACGGATCCGGCAATCAGTACGCGCTTTTGATTAACGGCGGGAGACACGGCAGATGACATCATTAACCCTTAATGAGTAAAAAACAGTCAGAGAGGGGCAGTCTACCGCAGCCCGGGGAGATTATCTGAGCTATAAGTCTGACGCAGGGCACAAAAAAAGGTGCGCATTGAGCGCACCTGATGTGAATATCAGCGAAGACTATGCTGGCTGCTGTTTTTTACGGCTGCGCTGTTTACGCAGTTTATCAATCAGTTTATGCGCCTCGGCTTTAGTCGCCACCGCAGGGGATGAACCTTTCAGGGGCTTACGTGCTGTCTCACTCAACGTCAATACCGTTAACAAACCAATCACGCCGGCACCCATCATGTAATACGCCGGCATCATGGTATTGTGCGTGGTGTCGACCAGCCATGCGGTAATTAACGGCGTGGTGCCACCAAACAGCGAGACTGACAAATTAAAGCCTATAGCCAGCGCGCTGTAACGAATATCCGTGACAAACAGTGCCGGTAATGTCGCTGGCATGGTGCCGCTAAAGCAGGTATGTAATAAGCCCAGCACGGCCAGACCGGCAAATACCCATAGCATGTTGCCAGAACCAATCAGCATGAACGCCGGGATCGCCAGCACTAATAATCCCAGCGCGCCGAAACCAATCACCGGTTTACGGCCGATGCGGTCGGTGAAATGGCCCCACATTAAGGTCAGCGGCATCATGATAAACATCACCACCATCACCAGCAGCAGACCGGATATTTCGCTGAGCCCCAGAATGCCGGTTAAATAACTTGGCATATAGGCGGTCAGCATATAATTAGACACGTTAAACAGCAGCACCAGACCAATACACTTCAATAGCGGCTTACTCTGCGTGCGCAGCATTTGCCACAGCGTGAGCTGCGGCTTGTTATGTTCGGCCTCTTCACGCTTATCCATATGCTCTTTAAACGCGGGGGTCTCTTCCAGCTTCAGGCGGATATACAGGCCAAACAGCCCCAGCGGCGCGGCCAGGAAGAACGGAATGCGCCAGCCCCAGTCCATCATCGCCTGATGCGGCAGCAGCGCAATCATACCTGTCACCAGGCTGGCGCCCAGCAGATAGCCGGCCAGCGTACCAAACTCCAGGAAGCTGCCCATAAAACCGCGGCGTTTGTCGGTGGAGTATTCCGCAATAAAGGTGGCGGCACCGCCATATTCACCGCCGGTGGAAAAGCCCTGCACCAGACGCGCCAGCAACAGCAGGATCGGCGCGGCAATACCGATACTGGCATAGCTGGGAATCAGGCCAATACAGAAGGTACCAATCGACATCATAATCATGGTAAAGGCCAGCACTTTCTGCCGGCCAAAGCGATCGCCGAGTGGACCAAATACCATGCCGCCAATCGGGCGCACTAAAAACGCGGCCGCAAAAGTACCAAACGACGCAATAAGCTGCGCGGTATTACTGGCGTCCGGGAAAAATACCTGGCCGATAATCACGGCAAGGTAACTATAAACGCCGAAATCAAACCACTCCATGGTATTACCCAGCGCTGCGGCGCTGACGGCGCGTTTCAATAATTTGTTGTCAATGACGGTAATATCGTCAACGGTCAAATCAGGTTTATTGGTCATCGTTCCGGTGCTCATAAACTCCCCATGAGTAAAATTGGAGCGATCTTATAGCTTTCGCAGCCGGCACTTCACAAAGGGAAATGAAAGCTATAAGAGGCTGAAAGGCGGTCACCTTAGGAAATATTTTATCTTTACGCAAGTTTGCGACATATATCCTTGCAATTAAGCGTAGCGTTAGAGTATGGGACTGTCAAAAGGCGCAGCGGCTGAAATAACCCATTATGCTGATGTTTAAGGCTGATAGCATTCTGCACATGATATTCTTTGGTGAGGCGATGATTTATAGGGGAATATGCTGCATTGCTACAGGATAAGAATGTCGGCTTTGATAAATTTCATACGTTACAGGCAAGTACATCATCAAAGAATTTGGCTGAAAGGAATAGCCAGACTGTTGCCATGCTGGACACCAACCTGCGCCGCCAGTCTCGTAGCGGATTATCATTGATGACGTCGCTGCATAGCGTGGTCTGGCTCAATGACTGTCTTGTCGCGTTAATTATCGTGATTGCCGGCTGAATACATCTTTGAGACCCTGGGAAAGCAATGCGCGTGATAAACCGCTACCGTCCACAGGAATCAACGTCCTGCGATGAATTTTCCATTGGCCCGCAATGCGTTTTAACTCCCAGCGATTCACTACAACACGGTGTATGCGATAGCCAGGAGAGCTGCCGTGATTGGCCAGCATGCGTGATTCGCCTTTATCATCCAGATAAATTAACTGTAAATAAGAGGTGACTACCGCGCTGTCTCCGCGCAGATCAATCAAGGGTAATCCGGTAAAATGCGCTAATCCGCTAGCCAGTGCTTCCTCATGCTCAGGCCGCAAAATAAAGGCGGCTATCGCCTCTGCACCCTCCGCGCCATCAAGATGAGGGCCGCGATTGAATTCACTCTTTTCCAGATAAACCGATAATGTATATTCCGCCATTGCAGTATCTGCGCTGGGAGGATGTGACGCAATCAATTCATAAATAGCCAGTTTGTCTTCGATAATTTGTAATCTCTGCGCTAATTCAAGGTTTTCCTGCAGCATAAAGTGCTCCTGATATTATTTATTAATTATGATTTGAGTGATTATAACGGGATACTTACAGGCGTGAAGTTCCTGTATCTTAATGGTGTGTTAAGTGGCAATTAATAAAGGATATCAATAATGATTAACAGCGCGGAGTATCTGGCTTTAAGGGCTTTTGTCGTGGTTGCTCAGCAACTGAATTTCAGAGCCGCTGCCGAAATACTAGGGGTATCTGCGTCAGCCGTCAGTCAGCAAATTACCGCGCTGGAAGCACAACTCGGGCAACGTTTGCTGAACCGGACCACCCGGGCGGTATATCTTACCGATGATGGCAAGTCCCTGTTTCTTCAGACTGCACCCATTATGACTAATCTGCATGAGACCCTGCAGCAGGCACACGCCAGAAGCCAGGATATTAAGGGGCTGATTCGCGTTCATGCTTTTCGATCGGGGGCTGAAATGTTTCTTGATCACAATATTGCCGGGTTTCTTACTGATTATCCCAACGTGCAGCTGGATATCACAACCAGCGATGCGCCGGTCGATCTGAGCCGCGGCGGCTATGATTTATCACTGCGCTTAGGCGAGGTGCTGGAACCGGGATTTGTTGCTATTCCATTAGGCAAGCCGCTCCATCAGATTGTGGTCGCTGCGCCAGCATATCTGGCAAAGCATGGTGCGGTTGAAGTCCCGGAAGATCTGCTCAATCACAATTGCATCGGCTGGCGCTGGCCAGGAAGTAGCAGGGTAGAGCCCTGGCAGTTTTTAAATGAGGGGAAAATTTTTGATGTTCCCGTGCATGGAAATCTGGTGGTAGACGATCGCGAAAGGCAGCGGCAGGCCGCTATTGCTGGCGCAGGGATTGCCCAGTTAACGGCGGAACGGGTCAGTGCATCGCTGGCCGCCGGCAAGCTTTGTCGCCTTCTGCAACCCTGGGAGATGGAATTCCAGGGTTATTCACTTTGCTGGATAGCGGGTAAAGCCATGTCACCTGCCATGCGCGCGTTTATACAATGGCTGCGCATAAAATAACCCTGCCCGGAGTGTGCCAGCGCACTCTGTTCACTTCGAATAATCACCACGTTTTTAATTCATCTTCGCCCGGCTCAATCCTCTTATAAACGTTCATCAGCGGCTTCTCGCTGAAACGTTTCATATCTCATTTCCGTACTCAGCCCATTGAAGAGTGGTCAGCGGATGTATACAACAGAACTTGTATACAAGTGCATTTTTTATCCATGTCACCAACACCGGGAAAGACCATGCAAAGTACAGATACTGAAATTGAAAAGCGGGTGATCCGTAAACTGTCGTGGCGACTGATTCCGCTCCTGATTGGCTGCTACGTGATTGCGGTGATCGATCGCGCCAATATCGGCGTGGCCGCCCTCACCATGAATGCCGATCTCGGCATCAGCGCCGCCAGTTTTGGCCTCGCCGCCGGTCTGTTTTTCCTGCCTTACGCCATCCTCGAACTGCCCTCGAATCTGCTGATGGAAAGGGTGGGAGCGCGCTGGTGGATCGCCCGCATTATGGTGACCTGGGGCATCATCTCCGGTGCGCATATGTTTGTGTGGAGTGAAAACAGCCTCTATGTGATGCGCGCGCTGCTGGGTGCCGCTGAAGCCGGTTTCTTTCCCGGCATCGTGTTTTATCTCACCCTGTGGTTTCCGGTGGCGTGGCGCGGACGCATCATCGCCTCGTTTATGACCGGCATTCCGATTGCGCTGATTATCGGCACACCGGTTTCCAGCCTGTTGTTAGAGCTGCACGGATGGCTGGGGCTGCGCGGCTGGCAGCTGATGTTTCTGCTGGAGGCCATTCCGGCGATTGTGCTGGGATTGATCGTCCCCTTTGCGTTGCCCGATCGGCCGGAAGATGCCCGCTTCCTCAGCGCAGATGAGCAGCACTGGCTGGTGACAACACTGGCTGCTGAGCGGCAAAAACTGCCGTCGCGCGGCCACGGCGGTCTGCTGAAAGCGCTGTTCAGCCCGCTGGTGTTGTTGTTCAGCCTCACCTATTACGGACTGGCGAACCTCAACGGTGCGGTGAGCACCTTCCTGCCGCTGATCATCAGCGAAACCGGCTTAAGTCATGTTCAGACCGGGTTCATCACCATCATCCCTTACGTATTTGGTCTGGCCGGCATGCTGGTGCTGGGACGCATAGCCGATCGCCCCGGGTCGCGACTGCTGGCCAACTATCTGGCGCTGATCTTCTCCTTTGTCGGGCTGTTATGCGTCGCGTGGTTCGATAACTCGCTGGTAAAAATGATGTTTTTGTGCTGTTCGGCATTTGGCTTTTTCGGCGCGATGCCGGTGTTTTGGGGATTGCCCGCGCAGTTTATCCCGGCGTCCGTGGTGGCGGGTGGCCTCGCCCTGATCAATGCGCTGGGCAGTATTGCCAGTGTGGTGAATCCGTGGGTCATCGGCGTGATACGCGACCGCAGCGGCAGTTATAACGGCGGATTTTACTGGCTGGCGGCGATGGCGATGCTCTCGATCATTACCCTGAGCATCATCTTCCGTCGTCAGCGTTTACCGGCTTACCAGGCCAGCAATGAACAACGTGAGGGGCAGTAGTATGAAGATTATTGATGTCCGGTTACTTCAGGTGAAAGGCGTGATGCCGGGAGAGGGCGATTTCTGGGAGGAGCGTCTCGCGCGTCCCACCGATGTCTATGCGCAGTTTCGTACTGTGAATAATCATGACGGTGGCGTTCAGCTGGAAGATGGTTTTGCCATTACCACCGTGTTTCTTGAGATCGTTTCTGATGAGGGCGTGGACGGGCTGGCAGGGCCGGTACCGCATGCCGTTGCGTCAATCATTCATGGCCAGCTGCGGCCGTTGTTGCTGGGTCAGGACCCGCGCGACACCGAGCGTTTGTGGGATCAGATGTACCGGGCGCAGATTCATGGGCGTCAGGGCGATGGCATGCTGGCGATCAGCGCGGTGGATTGTGCCTTGTGGGATTTGCGTGCCAAATGGATGCAGCAACCGGTGTTTCGCCTGCTGGGCGGGTCGTTACGGGAAGAAATTCCGGCGTACGCATCGATGCTGGGCTTTGCGGTGCAGGATATGGCGCGGGTGCACGAGCGGGCGCTGGAGTATAAGGCGCTGGGATATCGCGGACAAAAATGGTTTTTCCGCCACGGCCCGATGAGCGGCAGAGAAGGGCTGAAGAAAAACATCGAACTGGCAAAAACGCTGCGCGAAGCCGTGGGGGATGATTACGATCTGATGTTTGATTGCTGGCAGTCGATGGATGTGACGTATCTGCTTGAACTGGCAAAGGGCATCGAGCCGTATCGCCCGCGCTGGCTGGAAGAGTGCGTAATGGCTGACAGAATCGGCAGTATGCAACGACTCAAAGATAAACTGTCCATCCCGATGGCGGGAGGCGAACATGAGTACACGCGCTGGGGCTTCAAACGCTTCTTTGAATCCGGGGCGCTGGATGTAATTCAGCCCGATATCTACTGGTGCGGTGGGCTTTCAGAAACGCTAAAAATTGCCGCTATCGCCACCCTGTACGATTTGCAGGTAATCCCGCACGGTCATTCCAGCATCGCAACGGCCCATTTCAGCACCACGCAATCGCCGATCCACACGCCTTATCAGGAGTATCTGGTGAAATGGAACGATATTCATCAGTACTTCCTGCGCGATCCGCTGGTGCCGCAAAACGGGTTAATCCCGGTACCGCAGGGACCCGGCATGGGCATGGCACTTAATCCAGCGCATATTCAGCAGCAGACATACTTGTTCACCTCATAACCCAACGCTCCCTCAAACAGGCCCGTTATTGTTTGGGGGATCTGTCTCTTGTATACTACAAAACACAGTGCCCACCGTCATTCTGACCCCCTAAATGCTCGCTGTTTAAAGGACGCTCGCCACGCTATGCCCGCCGATAAACTCATCATTGACTGGTCATCGAAAAACATCCTCCGCCCGCAGTCACTGAGCAGCATTCTGGCCGATCATATTCGGGACCTGATCGTGAATTGCCAGATTGCACCCGGTGCATTAATTTCCGAGAACGACATTGCCACCCAGCTTAACGTGAGCCGGACGCCAGTAAGAGCGGCGCTGCAAAAGCTGGAGATGGAGCGTCTGGTGCAAATTATCCCGCAGCGCGGCACTTTTGTGTTTTCGTTTAATGAGCGGGAGATGCGCGAAACCTGTGAGATGCGGCAGATTCTGGAATCAGGCGCATTGAAGCTGGCGCTGCAGCACGATCGTCAGGCGCTGATCGCGCGCCTGAACGAACAGCTGGCGCGTGGACGCGATGCATTACAAAACGCGCCGGAGACCTACCGCGAAACCGATGCGGCGTTTCATATGGCACTGATTGAAGCCAGCCAGAATAGCGAGCTGGTCGGTTTTTACAAAACCAGCATCAACCGCATTCGTGCCTTTCTCAATCACCTGACGCGCACGCCGGATGAATTTCAGGGCTCGCAAAACGATCATGAGGCGATCGTGGCGCGGTTAACTAATTACGAGGATGAACAGGCGCTGGAACTTCTGCACTGGCATCTTGGCGGCATTATGCGCATGTTCCAGCGGTCGGTGGCGGACACTGATGTAAACCCGCGTGGTTAAGGCATTCGGAGCAGTGGAAGCCAGATATCATCAATGATTTCCAGCACAACGTCTTCTGAAACGGGCTGCATGGTCATAAACACTTCATGGCGATAGAGATCAAGCGGCAGGTTAATAACCCGGGTTGACCATTGCTTATCCGTTAACTCACTGCGTGCCACAGCGCGCGCGACAATCACTTCACACGGGCCTGGCTCATTGACATCCCCTAGCCGTTTCCGTAACTGGCTAAAGTTGATGCCGGTCTCGCGAAAAAAGTCCGTTATCTGCAGGTTCATCAGGGTCAACATGCGCACGCGACCGACATCCGCATGCCGCAGCAGGGCCAGAGCATCACCACGCAGGCTGCCCGTGTCAGGGACCTCGATGAGTTGTGCTTGCCAGGCTTTTTGTGTCGCGGCAAGCAGCAAATCGTTGCGCTGTGGCCAGCGCCTGTGGAGCACCGGCCTGCTGGTTTTAGCGCGTGCCGCCACGGCTTCGTAAGTAAAGCCGTTATAGCCTTGTTCCAGTAAAAGGTCCCAGGCCGCATTCAGGATGGCGTCTTCCAGCTGAGCTCCACGCCGTCGTGTGGCGATGGTTTTTTTTCCCTGATTCATGAGTGTCATAATTGTTCAATCAATGAAAGGTGGCTGATCCCAGGGCTGACCTCGATCAACGATGGGTCGTACCCTGGTTATCACACAACTGACTGTGGCCCGCAATTCGGCTGCCTTGTGCGCACCATGTTTCAGCAGGATATTCTGACGAATTCTCTCCAGCTTCTCGCCCTTATCGTGTATTTCTGTCACCTGCGCATGAATCCTGGCTCCGCAGTAGTCTCGTGCCCTTTCACCCGTCTCCCAGGCGATGAACACAACGGATCTATTCTGGTGGATGTTCCGGAGTGTGACCGACGCCTCGTCACTTATCTCAAACTCAATGGTTCCATCGGGCAACTGACGGGGTGTTCCCATGAAAGCGACATTAGGTTGACCGTCAGCACTTGCCGTACAAAGTAATTTATCATGATGATTGTTAAAGAAATGGCGCAGCGTATTTAACTTCTCATTACCGGATGCGGCCTGTATTAGTGTCATCTCTGCGCTTCACTTTTCATTCGCCCTGATGTCACGCCATTAATATTGGAAAAAAGAAATAAGATACACGATTAAATCTTATTCTTTCAGACTAGCGCAGCCAGTTAAGATACACAAGTGAATCTTATTGGCGCCTGTCAATGGCGCGTTTGCCGGGAGAAAGAGGGTTCATTCTGCTTCTGTTGGAAGCAACTCATTGCTGCAGCGCTGCAGCCACCGCCAAACCTGCCAGCTGCGCGCTGGCCAGCAGTTGCTCAACGCTGTGACCCTGACGCGCTCTGGCAGAAAGTCCGGACATCACGGTACTGACAAAGTCGGTCAGGCGCTGCGCGTCCTGTGGGTAGCGGGCCGCGATATAGCACCGGATGGTGTCCTCAGCGGCGCGATGAAACACTCTGGCCGCCTCGCGCGCCTGCTGATCCTGACAGCGAATTCCTTCCAGCACCAGACAACCCGCACACACCTCATCCCGGGCATAATGCAGCGCCGCCGCTTTCAGTAATGCATCGAGGGCTTCGGCCACCGGGCGGTCGTCGCGCAGTATCTCAGCCATAGGAATCGAGCCGGTGGCGGCGTAGCGATCGAGAACGCGGGCATACAATCCGGCCTTGTTACCGAACGCGCTGTAAAAGCTCGGCGGATTGATGCCCAGCGCGTCAGTGACATCGGCGACGCTGACGGCGTCATAACCTTTGGCATGGAATAACCCCTGCGCAACCGCTACGGCGTGTTCGGGGTCAAAGTTACGGGGACGACCAGGTGATTTCATATTTTATAGTGCTCGCTACAAAATTACATTGACATTAAATCGGGCTCATTTTGTAATGCATACTAAGAAATCACACGTGGAGATGCAAATGAGTGGCTTTAACGATAAGCAGGTTCTGGTTCTGGGCGGCAGTCGCGGTATTGGTGCGGCAATCGTGCGTCGCTTTGCTGATGAGGGTGCCAGCGTGACCTTTACCTTCTCAGGTTCGCCGGAGGCCGCCGAAAAACTGGCGCACGAAACCGGTTCGGCTGCCGTTCATACCGACAGCTCAGAGCGCGATGCGGTGATTGCCACCGTGCGCGACAGCGGACCGCTGGATGTGCTGGTGGTCAATGCCGGTATCGCCCTGTTTGGCGATGCGCTGGAACAGGATCCGGACGCGGTCGATCGCCTGTTCCGCATTAACATTCACGCGCCGTATCATGCTGCGGTTGAAGCCGCCCGACAGATGCCAGCCGGCGGCCGCATCATCATTATCGGTTCGGTCAATGGCGACCGTATGCCGATTCCCGGTATGGCGTCTTATGCGCTAAGTAAATCCGCTTTGCAGGGGCTGGCGCGCGGCCTGGCGCGGGATTTCGGCCCACGCGGCATCACCATTAACGTGGTGCAACCGGGCCCGATTGATACCGATGCCAATCCAGAAAATGGTCCGATGAAAGATCTGATGCACAGCTTCATGGCCATCAAACGCCATGGCCGTTCTGAAGAGGTGGCGGGCATGGTGGCCTGGCTGGCAGGACCCGAAGCCGGTTTCGTCACCGGCGCCATGCACACCATTGATGGGGCGTTTGGCGCATAACGTCAGTGTCTGAACAGGGCGCTGACCACCGCGCTGAATACCGAACCGGTGGCAAAAGCGTGTTCGGTCATGTGCTCTTCATGGCGAATATCAGCCAGCCGCCGCAGCGCCGTCTGCGCGCTGGCTGCATTAATTTCTTCATCCATCTTGCTGTAACCGTCCGCCATCAGCAGCCGGGCTCGTTCCGCATCCGATCGTTCCAGCGAGGCGATAACCTGTTGTTTGCGATAAAAAACGTAATCTGTCATAAGTGCGTCCTGTTGCCGTTATCATGATTATGCCGCGGAGGCGATGGTTTAAATCAGCTGAACATCGCACCCTCTTGGTAGCGGCGCAATCAAAACCTGGCCGTTGTATAAACAATTCGCAGCATAGCTGTTTCTCCCCGCGCGTCCGGCAACCTATTTTATCAGCCCGGCCCTTCGCTGCCCGCTGCCAGCAGCGGCACCACGACATCACTGATCGGCGTAGCAATAGCATGCTGACGCCCATAGCGCTGTACCACACCATTGCGGGTATCCCACTCCAGCGGGCGGTTGGCCTGACGATCGGCGAGGATCGAGGTGCTCAGATCGGGCGGCGCGCGGTGAAAGCCATCGATAATTTCCTGCGGCACGCTGTCGTCCAGCACCGCACCGGCCGCGCGCGCCACCGTCAGGCACTCCTGTAAATAGGCTAATCCCAGCTGCGTGATATCGCCGCGGCTAAACATGCCGGCGCGACGGTTGGCCAGCACCATCAAACCGGCGGCGGCATTTTGTAACAGTTTGCGCCAGGCGATGGAGAGAAAGTCGGCGGCCAGTGCCACCTCACAGCGCGTATCGCGCAGCGCATCCACTACGCGCGCGGCCTGCGGCACATCCGGCAGGGTCAGGCGAGGCTGGGCGCGCAGCCAGACTGACGCATCCGGCTCGCGCTGCGCCGGGAACCACACCACCGAAGGTAATACCGTGGCGCCGTTGACGTAAGGCGCCAGCTGGCTCTGCTGCTCGACGCCATTTTGCAGCGCGCACACCACGGTTTTTTCATCACACAGGGTGGCCAGCCACGCGGCGCTGTCCGCGACCTGGGTGGTTTTAACCGCCACGAACAGCAAATCGCAGCGTTGAGTAACCTGCGAGGCATCATGCAATACCGGACCAGGCACGCTGATTTCGCCCGCATCGTGGCGCAGCGTTAACTGGGCATGGGCCGTGCGGCCGCACAGCAGCGGGGTGCGCCCGGCTTCATGCAGTACCGCCGCGACGGTGGTACCAATTGCACCGGGGCCCAGCAGGGCGATTTTACAACGTTCAGACATGCTGCCATCTCCTCATCGCTTAACCGATCATCAGCGTGCCGAGTGCAATCACCGCACACGCCAGCATTTTTCTTACCGTTAATGCTTCACCGAGAAACAGCGCGCCCAGCACGGCGGCAAACAGCACGCTGGTTTCACGCAGCGCCGACACCGCGCCCATCGGCGCTGCCGTCATGGCGTAAATGATAATGCCGTAGGCCAGCAGCGAAACCATGCCACCCGCCGCGGCGCTCAGCACGCCCGGTCGCCACTGCAGCAGGCTTTTGCTGTCGCGCAGCGCGATATAGACCGCCGGCATTAATATGCCCCACAAGCTGCACATCCACGCGGTATACGCAAACGCATTGCCGGCAACGCGCACGCCCATGCCGTCCACCACGCTGTACGCGGCGATAAAGGCACCGGTCGCCAGCGTGTAGCGCAGGCCCGGCAGCGCCAGTTTGCCGCCGCGCAGCGCCAGCGACACAATGCCAGCGGACACCAGCACAATGCCGCACAGCGTAGTAAAGGCGATGTGCTCGCCGGCAAACAGCGCGGCGGCGCAGGTCACCAGCAGCGGCGACGATCCGCGCGCAATCGGATAGGTCTGGCCGAGATCGCCGCTCTGGTAGCTGCGCACCAGGCACAGGTTATAGCCGACGTGCAGCAGCGCCGAAAGCAGCGCATATTTCCAGCTGGCGCGCGCCGGCAGCGGCAGAAACAGCGTACTGAGCGCACACACCAGCGCGATCGCCACGCACATAATGGTCATTGACCACAGGCGATCGGACCCGCCGCGCAGTAAGGTGTTCCAGCTGGCGTGCAGCAGCGCGGCGCACAGCGTTAAGACAATAATGTAATCAGGCATAGGCTGATGCTATGCAGCCGCAAATGGATTGGAAAGCGAAGATTTATCATTGCGCTATGAGTAAAAGCTCATGCTTTACTGATAATCCTGCTGCGCCTGACGTGATTCAGCGAGCAGCCAGCGACGAAAATCAACGATGTGCGGCTGGCTTTCAATGCCCTGCGGACAGACGAAATAGTAGGCGGCGGGCGAGGAAAACGCGACGCTGAACAGCCGCACCAGGCTGCCGTCGCGCAGCTCTTTTTCAACGTGACCGCTGCGCGCCAGCGCCACGCCTTGCCCCAGCAGCGCGGCTTCCAGCGTCATATTGGTGTCGGCAAAACGTACGCTCTCCTGTAAGGCATCCAGCGTCAGGCCGACCTGTTTAAACCAGATCTCCCACTTTGGCACCAGATCGGCGCCATCACGCATCAGCAGCGGGTAGCGCAGCAATTCTGCCGGTTCCTGTGGCGTGCCAAAGCGCTGCAGCAGCGCCGGGCTGGCGACCGGAAACAGCTGTTCACGAAACATAAATTCGCTGTGCAGCGCCGGATAATTGCCATGGCCAAAGCGGATCGCCACGTCAGAATCCTGGCGCGAGAAGGTAATCGCATCATCGGTGCTTTCCAGCGTCACCAGGATTTCCGGGTGCTGGCGCGTCAGGCCCGGCAGGCGCGGCAACAGCCACTTCAGCGCAAACGAGTAGGTGGTATTCACGCGCAGCCGCACCCGGCCTTTCTGCTCGCGTAAGTCGGCTAAGGTGGTTTCCAGATTACTGAAAAACTCGCGCACGATCGGTGCCAGCGCCGCACCGGCCGGCGTCAGACTCAGCGTTTTGCCGCGCTGAAACAGCTGTACGCCCCAGATCTCTTCCAGGTTTTTGAGCTGATGGCTGACGGCGCTTTGGGTGATAAACAGCTCTTCAGCGGCGGCGGTAAAGGTCGGATGGCGCGTCGCCACTTCAAACGCGCGCAGCATGGCGGTAGGCGGTAACTCTCTCATCAGTGCAGCCTTGTTTTATGAGCGTTCACTCATGATAGCGGAATCGTCTGTTCACTCACGAAACTTATTCACCAATCCTCCAGCTTCGCCTCTCAGCCTGTCACTTTGCTAACAGTGGCCGATACATTTATCACTGAATCGGCGGGCAGTTGAGCGGCCTGATATTTACCGCGTGGCGGTTTTAATTCGCCGCCGGATAGTGCTCCCGCTGCGCTCGCGTCCTGACGCTGATTAACTATGTTTATCACTCAATATAAGAATGGGGTGATGAAATGCGAAACCGTGTATTTAGCGCGCTGGCGTTATTGTTATTATCCGGCTGTGGCGCGAATAACAGCGCCTCACCGGTTACGGCACCTGGTGCGCCGGTAGCGGGGAAAACCGCGCTGCTGGAGAGCGGGGCGGCGGCGTTGCAGTCGCGGCCGCCGATTGAGGCGATCAATACGTATCTGGATGGTTTTCATTATTACTGCGGAAATCAGCAGGGGCAGATGGAAGCCCATCACTACGTCACCATTCTTAATGATGACGTGATGCAGGCGGTTATTTTTGACGGTAACAAAAAAGACGCCAAATTAATGGGCGTGGAATATATCATCAGCGAACGTTTATTTAAGCAACTGCCGGCGCAGGAAAAGCAGTACTGGCACAGCCATCGCTATGAAGTGAAATCCGGTACGCTGATTGCCCCTGGCCTGCCGCCGGCCGCGGAGCACGCGCTGATGAGCAAAATCGTCAACACCTACGGAAAAACCTGGCACACCTGGCATACCGACCGCGATAAAACGCTGCCGCTGGGCGCGCCGACGCTGATGATGGGCTTTACCGCCGACGGTCAGCTGAATCCGGCGCTGCTGGCTGACCGCGACAAGCGCTTTGACGTCAATACCGCGACAATCCGCGCCGACCGCGCTGATATCGCCGCCCATCCGGTGGCGGCAGGTGCCGATCATTGCCGGCGCGTGCATCCGTAACCGGTGCTTCCTGTTTACTCGTGATACATCTGGCTGCGGCCGCCGTCGATCAGGATATCGGTGGCATTGATAAAGCGCGCCTCGTCGCTGGCGAGAAACAGCGCGGTGTAGGCCACTTCATCCGGCTCGCCGATGCGTTTACACGGCAGCAGCGCCGCCTGACGCGCGCGCTCGGCCTGCGGATCCGGACAGCTCGCCAGCCAGGCTTCAGCGGCTGGCGTCATGATCAAACCGGGCGAAATACTGTTTACGCGGATGCCCTGCGCGGCGTACTCCACGCCCAGCGAACGCGTCAGGCCGATCAGCCCGTGTTTGGCCACCGGATAAGGGAACGCGCCGGGAATGATTTTGTGCCCGTGCACCGAGGCAACGTTAACGATGTTGCCATACTGACGGGCCAGCATCGCCGGCAGGACGCTGCGTATCAGGTTGTACGGCCCTTTCAGATTGGTGTTCATGCAGCGCTGCCAGTCATCCTCGTCCAGCGTCAGCGGATCGCGAAAAACGTTTACGCCAGCGCAGTTGATCAGGATATCAATATCTCCCAGCGCCTGCTGCGCCTGCTGTACCGCGCGGCTAACCTGCTGCGGCTGCGTGACATCGGCTGCGCAGGCCAGACAGCGCTGGCCGGACTGCTGCTGTAGCTGCGCCGCCAGCGCTTCGCTGCTGTGTGCGTCGCGATCAAACAGCGCCAGGCGGGCGCCTTCGCGCGCAAACAGGGTGGCGATGGCGCTGCCGATGCCGCTGCCGGCACCGGTAATGATGGCGGTTTTATTGGCTAAACGTGGGGACATAGTCGCTTCCTTATGAGGATGTCGGGAGAATCAGCCAGTCGGCCAGCTCAAGAGTATTATCATCGCGCTGCAGGCGAATCAGCGGCCAGCTGTCGCTGCGCGTGAGCGGCACCAGCCCGCTGCGGCTGAGCAAAAAAGTGTCTTCGCTTTTCACGCCGCTCAGCGTCGGGTTCCACGCCACGGCGATGTCGGGCTGCACCTCGCCGCGACTCTCCGGGGTGATAATCCAGTCGCGACAGCCGTAACCGGCCGGACCGCCCTGATGATGATCGCGCCACGCCTCAGCGTGACCGTGGCGTTGATAAGCCTGAGTGATGCCGGCAAAAACCGCTGACCAGCTGCGCTGCGCCTGAGTGGCGTACAGCATATCGGCGTGGATCTCCGCCAGCGTCACAATGCGCTGGCGCAGCGCCGCGTCGGGGTCACCGAGATGCACCAGGCGCGTCAGGCTGACATGCAAACCGTGCCGTTCAGCACCGAGGGTGATCAGCATCATGCGCTGCAGCGTTTTGCGTGTCGGCACCGGATGTTTAAATGCGGCGATGCGCTCATCGGCGGCCACCAGCGTGCACATCGGACGAATGCCGCGCGCCAGACAGCCGGCGGCAATCTCGGCTTCGACCTGCCATTCGCTCACGCCCGCGCGCAACTGGCGCGCCACCGTTTCGACAATCTGCGCCGTCTCCTGTCCCAGCGTGCGAAAGCGCTGCTGTTCCGGTGCGCTCAGCCCCTGGCGCAGCGTAATCATCTGCGGCTGGATATCGCTCAATCCTGCCATGGGCGTATCGCTGCCGATATTGCCCGCCGGCAGCACGCTGCTCAGCGACTGGTACCATGGATAGTGCCGGGTCGCACAGCTGAACGGCAGCGGCTCTTCGGCCAGAATGCGCGGTAATTCATTGTCCGGTGCCAGCAGCAGCACGCTGTCGCGGCCGATCAGCAGACTGGCAACGCCGGTCTCGGCACGCTCCACCACATAATAGCTGGCCCCGTCGGTCAGCCAGGCGATGTTATCGCGACGCGTCAGCAATACCGCATCCAGCTGCCAGTGTGCCAGCGCCTGTTGCAGGCGCGCCAGTTTGTCACTCATACACGGCCTCCTTGTGCTCAACGATCTGCGACTGCAGAACCAGCTCCGCAGCGCGATGCGCCACGGCCATCACCACCGCATTGGTGTTGCCACTGATAATATTCGGCATCATCGAGGCATCCACCACGCGCAGCCGCTGTACGCCGCGCACGCGCAGGTCGTCGTGCAACACCGCCAGCGGATCGTCATCGTTGCCCATGCGGCAGGTGCCAACCGGGTGATAGCCGGTCTTTACCATGCGCCGGCAGTGGGCGCCAATCGCTTCATCACTGGTGACTTCTGCACCAGGGAAAATCTCTTCATCGACCATCTCACGGATGGGCGCGGCGGCCAGCACCTGACGCGCAAAGCGAAAGCCGGCGAGGGTGCGGGCTAAATCGTCCGGATGGCCGAAAATCTGCGTATCGATCACCGGCAGGCTGCTGGCGTTGTTATCGCGTAGCGTCACTTCACCGGTGGCCTTCGGGCGCAGCAGCAGGGAGTTCACCGTGACACCGTCACCGGGATCGGCCCCCATTACATCGCGATCGAGATAAACCGTTGGCACGCAGAACATCTGAATGGTGGGCGTTGCCGTGAAATCGAGCGGATCGAAAAAGGCGCAGGTTTCCACGCCGGTGGTGGTCACCGGGCCGCTTTTGAACAGCAGATATTGCAGTCCGGCTTTGACCATCGGCCAGCCGCGATCCTGACCGTAGTAGCCAAACGCACCGCGCGTGCTGGCAACCACCGGCACTTCGTAATGGTCCTGCAGGTTTTTACCCACGCCCGGCAAGGCATGGCGCACGGCTATGCCATGCTGTTTCAGCTGCTCCTGCGGACCGATGCCGGAGAGCATCAGCAGTTTTGGCGTCTGGTAGGCACCGGCGGCCAGAATCACTTCGCGGCTGGCGCGCGCCTGTTGCGGCTGGCCATCCTGACGATAGCGCACGCCGCTGGCGCAGGTGCCGTCAAACAGCACCTCTTCAACCTGTGCACCAGTAACCAGCGTCAGCCGTGCGTCATGGCGCAGCGGGTTGATAAACGCATCGACCACGCTGCAGCGCTGCCGTTTCTGACCGTCAATGGTGTGCTGCATGAAGCCGACGCCAGACGGATTGCCGCTGTTAAAATCCGCCGTGTAGGGAATACCCAGCCCCTGCAGGGTTTTGACATAGGCGCGGCTCAGCGGACTGAAGTGGCCGAGATGCGACACCTTCATCGGGCCGCCAACGCCGTGATTGGGTGCGCCGAGGTGATCATTATCTTCGATGGCGGTAAAGTGCGGCAGCAGCGCCTCCCATGACCAGTCGATGCCCTGATGGCCCAGCGCCTGGTTCCAGTCGGCGTAATCCTGTTTATGGCCGCGCATGTAGACCATGGCGTTGACGGTCGAACCGCCGCCCAGCACTTTGGCCTGCGGCACGATCACGCCGCGTCCGTTGAGCTGCGGCTGCGCTTCGGTTTGATGCATCGTCAGAAACCGGTCGCTGGCGAGAAACTTCATATAGCCGGCGGGCATTTTCAGCACCGGATGGTATTCGTCGCGCCCGGCCTCCAGCAGCAGCACGCGTGCATTTCCTTCGCTGACCAGGCGCGCGGCAACGATACAGCCCGCGCTCCCGCCGCCCACCACAATGTAATCGTACTCTTTCATAACGCTCTGTTTACTCCGATGCGATGGAATCTAACCGGCGCAGGCGCTGCGCCGCCGGGTTGTGCTGCTCGCCCGGATCGAGCGGACTGAGCAGATAACGCCACGAGATAAACGCACTCACCAGATACAGGAAGGCGTAGCCCCAAATCACCCCGAGCGTGCCGAGCAGCGCATTGATCGCCCCGTACAGCGCCGGACCGAAGAAGGTGGACAAACCGGCGGCGAAGCAGTAAATCGCCATGGCGTTACCTTTGTCCTTCGGCTGGCACAACGATGAGAACAGCGCGGCGGCGGGCACGTAGCCGCACAGCGTGATGCCGTACAGGCAGGCGCAGATCACGCTGAGCACAAAGCTGCCGTGGCTCCACTGCGGCACAAAGTACATCAGCAGCATCGAGACGCCGGAACCCAGGCCGCCGAACACCGTCAGCACTTTGCGCCAGCCGATGCGGTCGCTCAGCTTGCCAACGATCGGATTAAAGCTCATGCCCACCAGTCCCATGATGGTGATCAGGCTGAGGTATTCGGTCTGGGAAAAGCCAATCTGTTCGGTGAAAAAGCCCGGCAGAAAAATAAAGAAGCCGAAGTAGGGCGTGGTGTTGATGATGCGCACCACTGCCGCGGCAGCGATGCGCGGCTCACGCCACAGAATATCGATGCCGCCCATCAGCGTGCGCAGCGTGCCCTGCTGACGATGTTCGGCATCCAGCAGCGACTGATAACCGCTGCGCTCTTTCAGCGCCAGCAGCATCACCAGCAGACCGATCGCCACCAGACCCAGCGACAGCCAGAAGGTGGCGTATTCGCCCACCAGGCGGATAGAGAAGATCGCTACCAGCGAACCGAGCGTCGGCAGCCCGCCGGTAAACGCCAGCCAGAACCAGCCGGTGGCGGAGCCGCGCATCTCCGCCGGGGCCGCCGACTGAATCCACACCAGAAAGGCGTAGGCAAACATCGGATAAGCCACGCCGCGCAGGCCATAAGTTAGCGCCAGCAGCAGCACGCTGTGCGATGGCAGCGCCACGGCCAGGAACAGCACTTCAAACACAATCCAGATCAGGCCGCCCGCCAGCATCACTTTACGCGGTCCGATTAGCGTTGACAGCGAACCGGCCAGCCATGAGCCCAGCGTGACGGTGACGCCGTAAAAGGCGATTACCCAGGCAGCGATATTCAGGGAGAAGCCGTTTTCGTGCAGATAGGGCGCGAGATAGTTGGACTCGACGCCGTCGCCAATCATAAACAGCAGGACCGCCAGATAGCCCCAGGCCAGCGCGGGCGGAATGCCGAGGCGGATCAGCCACGGATGGGTTGCAGGTGATGTTGTCATTATGTTTTCTCTGTAGGGTTGGTGTCAGCACAGCCAGATAAAGCGTTCGCCCGGCATTATCAGAACGTTTTTTACCGGGATAGCGCGAACGGGTTGTTATGAGCAGGGACTCTAAAGCACGGCAGGCGCGCAGGATGGCGCAACCATCACAGAAGTCAGTAAACACTGTTTAGTAAGATGAGCGCGGATGAAGCGAAAGGAGGCCGCGTGAAAACCGTCGGACTGAATAATTTTCAGGTGCGTAAGCACAACAAAGCGCTGTTTATGCAGCTGATGTGGCGTCATAAACGTCTGAGCAAATCGCAGCTGGCGCAGCTCAGCGGCCTGACTATTCCGGCGGCCAGCAAGATTTTGCAGGAGCTGCTGGAGCAGGGCCACGTGCAGCACTCCAGCGCCACGCTGAGCACGCGCGGCAACAGCAACGGCAGTTTTCAGCTGCCGGCCGAGGGCGCGTGGACGCTGTGCCTGTGCGTCAAGCCGACCAGCATTGAACTGCAGCTGGCGGATGCGCAGCTGGTGGCGCAGGGCGACTATCAGCAAATCAGCATCAATGCGCAGACGCCAGAGCAGCTGCTGGCGGAGATTGAAACGGTGTGGCGCGCGACCTGTAAACGCTGGCCGAAGCGGCAGATTAATCTGGCGCTGGCGGTGCACGGGCAGGTCGATCCGGTAACCGGCGTCTCGCAGCATATGCCGCAGGCGGCGTGGCGCAGCCCGCTACAGCTGAAGTTTCTGCTGGAGGAGAAGCTGGCGGTTGACGTCCGCGTCGATAACGACTGCGTGATGCTGGCGCTGGCGGAAAAGTGGCTGAACCGCAATGTGCTGGCCGAATTCTGCGTCATCAATGTCGATTACGGCATCGGCTCATCATTTGTCATCAACGGCGAGATCTTTCGCGGCAACCTGTACGGCAGCGGGCAGATTGGCCACACCATTATTGATCCGCACGGGGAGCGCTGTAACTGCGGACGGCAGGGCTGCCTGGAGACGGTCGCCTCGCTCAGCACGCTTAAGCGGCTGGCGCATCAGCGCGCGCCGCAGGCGGTGCAGCCTACCAGCCGTCAGCTGCTGGCCGCCTGGCAGGCCGGCGAGCCGTGGATCGTCGAGTGGGCGCAGCGCAGCGCGGAAGCCATCGGCATGAGTCTGTACAATTTCCTTAATACGCTGAATATCAATCAAATCTGGCTGTACGGTCGCAGCTGTACTTTTGGTGACAGCTGGCTGCAGACCATTGTGCACCAGATTGATTTCAATCCCTTCGATCCGCGCGATGCGCTGAAAAGCAAAGCCACCAACGTGCATTTTGGTCAGCTTGACCGCGCGCGTCAGGTCCTCGGCATCGGTTATCTCTATGTCGAGGCCGATCCCGGTACAGCGTAGTTTACTAAACTCCTGTTACTAAAATCTGTGAGGGCCTGAACTTTCACCCTGCGGTATCGGTGGTGAGATAGCCGCACTTTAACCCTGGTGCGGAGAGTGGCCGTGAACAATCATCAACATCTGAATATGCGTTATGTGTGGAGCATCTGTCTGGTGGCAGCCTGCGGCGGTTTGCTGTTTGGCTATGACTGGGTGGTGATTGGCGGGGCCAAACCCTTCTATGAGGCCTGGTTCAACGTCACCGATCCGGCGGCATCCGGCTGGGCGATGAGCTCGGCGCTGGTGGGCTGCGTGTTTGGTGCGCTGGTGTCCGGCTGGTCAGCGGACAAGCTGGGGCGGCGGCTGCCGCTGATTGTCGCTGCACTGCTGTTTGTGGTGTCGGCGATCGGCACCGCGCTGGCCAGCAGCTTTACGCTGTTTGTCTGGTGGCGCATTCTCGGCGGCGTCGGCATTGGTATCGCCTCGGCGCTCAGCCCGATGTACATCGCGGAGATCAGCCCGGCAGACAAGCGCGGCAAGTTTGTCGCGGTTAACCAGCTGACAATCGTTATTGGCGTGCTGGCGGCGCAGCTGATCAACCTGATGATTGCCGATCCGGTCGTCGGCGCATCAACCCATGCGGCGCTGCGTGAAACCTGGAACGGTCAGGTTGGCTGGCGCTGGATGTTCGCCTCGGCCGCCGTGCCGTCGCTGGCGTTTCTGCTGCTGATGATGTGGGTGCCGGAATCACCGCGCTGGCTGATGCTGGCGGGTCAGCCGCAGCGCGCGCTGGCGATGCTGAATAAAATTGGTTCGCCTGCTTATGCGCAGCAGACGCAGCGCGAGATTGCCCGCGCGCTGGAACAGGATCGCCAGCAAACGCGCGCCCGCGCCGGCTCGCTACTGGCACCGCGCACGCTGCCAATTGTCATCACCGGCATCGTGCTGGCGATTTTCCAGCAGTGGTGCGGTATCAACGTGATTTTCAACTATGCGCAGGAGATTTTTGCTTCGGCTGGTTTCGATATCAACGGTACGCTGAAGTCGATCGTGGCCACCGGCCTGATCAATTTGCTGGCAACAGTGCTGGCACTGCCGCTGGTGGACCGACTCGGCCGCCGCAAACTGATGCTGATCGGCGCCGGAGGACTGACGCTGTGTTATGCACTGATCGCCGGTGCCTACACGCTGGGCATCACCGGCTGGCCGGTGCTGATTCTGGTACTGGCGGCGATTGCGGTTTATGCGCTGACGCTGGCACCGGTCACCTGGGTGCTGCTGGCGGAAATTTTCCCCAACCGGATTCGCGGTCTGGCGATGTCCGTCGCCACGCTGGCGCTGTGGATTGCCTGTTTTGTGCTGACTTATACCTTTCCCATCCTCAATGCCGGACTTGGTGCAGCGGGCAGCTTTATGCTGTATGGCGTGATTTGTGCGGCGGGCTTTGTCTTTGTGCTGCGTCGCGTGCCGGAGACCAAAGGCATATCGCTGGAGCAGCTGGAGCAGCAGCTCACCGCTGGCGAGCCGGCAGCGGTGGCAGGTGAGCATTCGCTGCGTTAACCGCAGCCATGCTTCAGGCAGAAAGCCGGTGCGCCGGGCGGCGCACCGGTACAATACCCGCTTACACCTGCGCCATACCGCCATCGACAAACAGTTCGGCTGCATTAATAAAGCTGGCGGCGTCGGAGGCGAGAAACGCCACCACCTTGCCAATCTCTCCCGGCTCACCCAGACGACCGAGCGGTACCTGCGCGGCTAGCGCATCGAACAGCCCCTGGCGCTGATCTTCCGGCACCAGGCCGCCTAAGCCTGGCGTCTGTACCGGGCCAGGGCTCACCACGTTAATGCGGATGCCGCGATCTTTCACGTCCAGCGCCCACGAGCGGGCAAAGTTACGCACCGCCGCTTTACTGGCGCTGTAAACGCTGAAGCCCGGCGTACCCTGAATTGCGGCGGTGGAGCCGGTGAGAATCACCGATGCCTTATCGCTCAGCAGCGGCAGCGCTTTCTGCACGGTGAACATCACGCCGCGGACGTTGGTGCTGAAGATACGATCAAAATGTTCTTCTGTGATGGCCCCCAGCGGCAGCATGTCGCCGCCACCGGCGTTGGCAAACAGAATATCCAGCCGGCCGGCCTGGCGCGCAATCTGCGCATAGACGGCGTCGAGATCGCTTAACTGTGCCGCATCGGCGCGAATGCCGGTGGCGGTGGCGCCGATGCTGGCGACGGCTGCATCCAGCTCAGCCTGACGACGACCGGTGATAAACACGCGTGCGCCCTGTGCCGCCAGTTCCTGAGCAGTGGCGAGGCCAATACCGGAGGTGCCGCCGGTCACTAAAGCAATTTTGTCTTGCAGAATCAGGTTCATAGTATGTACTCCACAGTTGATCAGGTTAAGTGGTGACGGCCTTGCCGTCGCTGAAGTGCACTGTAGCGCTGCCGCTTTTACGGATAAATGGTGTAAAATCGAAAGGACTATTTCTCTGGGTGGATAATCAGGTTAGGGGTAACAATGGATCAATTGCTGGCAATCCGGGCGTTTGCCCGCGTGGTCGAGGCAGGTAACTTTACCCGGGCGGCCAATTCACTGGATATGCCTAACGCCACCCTGAGTAAGCTGGTGCAGGAGCTGGAAGCGCATCTCGGCGTGCGTCTGTTGCAGCGCACCACGCGCCGGGTCACGGTGACGGCAGAAGGGCGCGATTACTACGAGCGGGCGCTGCGCATCGTGCGCGATCTGGAAGATATCGATTGTGCGTTCAATAGCGTCACGGCAAAGCCGCGCGGTCAGCTGCGTATGGATATCGGCGGTTCAACGGCGCGTGATGTACTGCTGCCGGCGCTGCCCGATTTTGTCGCCCGGTTTCCCGATATCACCCTGGACCTTGGCGTGTCCGATCGCACCGTGGATCTCATCAGTGATAACGTGGACTGCGTAGTGCGCGGCGGTCCGCTGAGCGATTCGTCACTGGTGGCACGGCACTTAGGCAATGCGCAAATGATCACCTGTGCCACGCCCGGCTATCTGCGGACCTACGGCATTCCGGCGTATCCGCAGGAGCTGAACAATGGCCACCGCATCATCAGCTATCTGTCGCCGCAGAGCGGGCGCGCCTTTCCGCTGCGCTTTCGCCATGGTGAAGAGCGAATCGAGATCAAGACCGCGCACCGCGTTGGCGTCAATGAGAGCAACGCGCACCTTGCCGCGGCGGTGGCGGGTCTGGGCATCATTCAGACGTTCCGTTACGCTGCGGCCGCGGATTTGCAGGCCGGACGGCTGGTGGAGATCCTCGCCGACTGGCGTCCGTCCGACTATCCGTTCCACGTGGTCTATCCGCAGAGCCGCCATCTCACCCAGCGCCTGCGGGTGCTGATCGACTGGCTGCGTGAGGTGTTTCCGCAACGGCTGAATGGATGACAGGGTGTAAACAATCTGTTAACGTTTGGCCTCAACCCCATGCTACAGGCGCGTTTATGACACTCTCTGCTGATTCCGCATCGTCATCTGACTTTCGCCTGTATGCGCCTTGCTGCCCGCCACCTCCGGCACGCGTTGTGATTCGCTAAGTATCGAACTTTCTGCGCCTCGCTTAGCGAGCGCGCTAACAACGTTTGTTTCAGGAGCAATGCTATGCGTTCTTCTTCTTCGCTGACTTCGCAGGCAGCGACGTCAGGCTTTGTGCTGCTGTGGGGCAGCGCAGCCATTTTCTCGCGTCTCGGGCTGGATAATGCCTCACCGCTGGCACTGCTGGTGGTGCGTTTTAGCATCGCGCTGGTCGCACTGTTGCTGGTGGGACTGTTTCGCCGCCGCTGGCTGCCGCAGCCCGGTACGCGCCCGCGCGTGATGCTGACCGGCCTGGTGTTGATCGGCGCTTATTCGCTGTGTTATTTCCAGGCGATGGCGGAGGGCGTGACGCCAGGGCTGATCGCCACCATCATGGGCATCCAGCCTATTCTGACGCTGTGCCTGGTGGAGCGGCGTTTGCCGGGCAGGCGCTTGCTGGGCTTAACGGTCGCGCTGGCGGGGCTGATACTGCTGGTGTGGCGCAGTCTGGCGGCGTCGCAGCTGCCGCTCAGCGGCGTGCTGTTTGCGCTGGCCGCGCTGCTGTGCATGACCTTCGGTGCCATCATGCAGCAGCGGGTGACGCAGCATCCGGCGCAGGTGCTGCCGCTGCAGTACGGCGTGAGTTTACTGCTGTGCCTGCTGTTGCTGCCGGTTAAACCTTTTCATGTCAGCTTCACGCTACATTTCTGGCTGGCCGCGCTGTTCCTCGGCGTGATGATCTCCGTGGTGGCCCAGCTGCTGCTGTATCGCTTACTGAGCGCGGGCAGTATCGTTAACGTCACCAGCCTGTTTTATCTGGTGCCGGTGATTACCGCGCTGCTCGACTATCTGCTGCTGGGTAACCGACTGCCGTGGCTGAGCCTGCTGGGCATGGCGGCGATTCTGGCGGGTATCCTGCTGGTGTTTCGTGCGCCACAGCCTTCACGTTAACATCATGCCCCGCCAGCCGGCGGGGCATTTCAGCCATGATCGGTCAGCGCCTGTGCGGCGCAAATTAATGCCAGATGGCTGAGGCCCTGCGGCATATTGCCGCGCCATTCGTCACTGCGCACATCAAACATTTCGTTGAAAGTTTCCACGTTGCCGCGCTGGCACAGTTTGCCGAGAATCTGCTGCATGGCGTTCTCGGCGCGCGTGCATTCTCCCAGCGCCGCCCAGGCTTCCACCAGCCAGAACGAGCAGGCGATAAAAGTGCTCTCTTCCTGTTCCGTGCCGCTGTAGCGATACAGCATGGCGCTACCGTGCCCCAGTTCCTGCTCAATGGCACGGTAGGTGGCCTGCATACGTGCCGGGTTGACGCGGCTGCCATAGGGATGCACCAGCGCCAGCGCAGCGTCCAGCCTGCCGTTGCTGTCGGGATAAAACACATACGCCTGTTTCTCTTCGTTCCAGCAGTGCGCTTCAATCCAGCTGCTGATGCGGTCGCGCTCGCGCTGCCAGCGTTTCAGCCAGGTCGGTTCAATGTGGCGCGCTTCGGCCAGCGCCACGGCACGGTCGAGGGCCAGCCAGCAGGCCATCTTTGAATGGGTATAGTGCTGCTGTTCCGGCAGTTCCCAGATACCGCTGTCTTTCAGCCGCCATAAATCGGCACAGTGGTTAGCCAGCGCACCCAGCATGCGCGAGGTGGCTAAATCCAGCACGTGCCCGGCGCGTATAAACAACTCGGCGGTGGCAAGCATATCGCCGTACATGCTCAGCTGCAGCTGGTCGCGGGCGTTGTTGCCCACGCGTACCGGCTGGGAATGATGATAGCCACGCAGCGGCACGAAGCGTTCGGCAGGCACTTCGTCGCCTTCCAGCGTGTAGCAGGTGCGCAGCGCGGTACCATGGCGAATGATGGTTTTCGACAGCCAGGAGAACGCCGCTTTACAATCTTCCAGCGCACCGAGAAAAACAAAGGCTTTGATGATCAGACAGGCATCGCGTACCCATGCATAGCGGTAGTCATAATTCTTCTCTCCGCCAATGCCTTCCGGCAGCGAGGTAGTGGCTGCCGCCGCCAGCGCGCCGGTGGGGGAATACCATAAAAATTTCAGCGACAGCGCCGAGCGGCGCACGTGCTCAGCAAAGCGCCCCTGATAGCTCAGGCTGCGGGTCCAGTCGCACCAGGCGGTATGGCTGGTTTCGATGCGGGTATCGATCGCCTCCAGCGGCGGCACCGCCAGCGGTTCGCGTTCGGTGACCAGCAACGCCACCAGCGATCGACTGCCCTCTGCGGTGCGTAGCGTGGCGCAGATTTGCTCATCGTCACGCTGTTCGATCTGCCAGTCCTCGCTGGTGCGCAGCATTGCCAGCAGATCGCCAACGTGGTAGACGTCGCCCTGTTCGGTGCTGTCCTGCCACGGCGAGCGGGTTTCGGCAACGGTGCCAAAGCGCAGCGTCAGGCGCAGTGTCACTTTGCCTTCAACGCCTTCTACGCGCCGCGCCAGCTCACTCCACGGCAGACGGCCTGCCAGCGTGCTGTTCAGCGATTCGGTCAGCAGCACGCTGCCGTCATCGGTAAAAAAGCGGGTTTCCAGCACGTTGCTGTCAGCACGGTAGGCGCGTTCGGTACGGTAAGGAGCGTCAGGTTCGATCTGGAAAAAACCGCCGATCACGGGATCGAGCAGGCGGTCAAACAACGGGGCGGAGTCAAGGTTGGGCGCGCACCACCAGTCAATGGCGCCGTCGGGCGCGATCAGCGCCACCGACCGGCCTTCACCGATGGCCGCGTAGTCGCCGAGACGGGCAAAGCCCTGATCGCGCATCGGCGACTGCAGCGTTTGATTATTCATGGATCTTCCCTGTCAGCAGAAACGGCAACGTGGCCGCCCACGGCAGCCACGTAATCCGGATGAGCACCCGTATGTCAGAGGGTACCGGTACCGCCATCGGAGCACCACACCTGACCTGAGGTGAAGCTGTTGGTGGTTTCAGCGAAGGTCACGTACAACGGCGCGATTTCAGCCGGCTGACCCGGACGCCCCAGTGGCGCGCTGGCACCAAACTTCTCGATTTTTTCCTGCGGCTGACCGCCGCACACCTGCAGCGCGGTCCAGTACGGTCCTGGTGCTACAGCATTGACGCGAATTTGCTGTTCGCCCAGCTGTTTCGCCAGCGCTTTGGTAAAGGCAGCGATAGCGGCTTTGGTTTGCGCGTAATCCAGCAGAATGGCGCTCGGTTCATACGCCTGAACCGACGAGGTATTAATAATGGATGATCCGGCAGGCAGATATTCCAGTGCCGCTTTGGTGATCCAGAACATCGCATAAACATTGGTCTTAAAGGTGGCGTCAAAATCTTCCGTTGAGAGCGTGCGAATTGACTCATTAAATTGCTGGCGACCGGCGTTATTCACCAGAATATCCAGGCCGTCGAGTTTTTCTGCTGCCTCTTTTACCAGCTGCTGGCAAAAAGATTCTGAGCGAATATCACCCGGAATAGCCACCGCTTTACGGCCTTCCGCTTCGATTAATTGCACCACTTCAGCGGCGTCCTGCTCCTCTTCCGGCAGGTAGTTGATTGCCACGTCAGCCCCTTCACGGGCATACGCAATGGCGACTGCGCGGCCAATGCCGGAGTCACCACCGGTAATCAGCGCTTTGCGCCCGGTTAAACGGCCAGTGCCGCGATAGCTGGTTTCACCGTGATCGGGACGGGGTTCCATTTTACTGGCTAATCCCGGAATGGGCTGATGCTGCTTTTTGAATGGCGGCTTTGGATATTCCTGGGTAATCAGCGTTTTGTTAGTAAATGAAGTCATACCTATCTCCTTGTACAGTGGAACGAGTAAATTAAGCCTGGCAGAGATGTGATATTTGTCACGTCAAAAAATAAGCAGTCGCGCTTTATTAAAGCGTGGCGGCAGTGGCTGAAATGATATTTTTAGTTACAAAATCACTAACGCAATGATTATTTTAGCGCTGCGTAAGCTGTGCGCATTATTAAGCGAATCGGCCTGCTTGCGGGATAAAAATTTGTTCCTAAGCTCTATGCATAACTTTACATAATAACCGGCGCTGGCCGGCCCGAATAATTATGAGCGATGGCTTAAACGAGGCGTTAAATGAGCGAAGCACAATGTACCATTATATTTAATGGTGAGCGCTTAAGCGGAACCGCAAATCAACCGTTAATTGATTTTCTGCAGGAGCAGGGAAAAAAACTGCCTCACGTCTGTTATCACCCGGCGCTGCCGCCGCTGCAAACCTGTGATGTCTGCTGGGTGGAGGTGGATGGCGAAGCCGTGCGCGGTTGCACGTTACGCAGCGCCGAGGGCTTGCGCGTGGTCAGCCAGAGTGCGGTACTGCAGGCGGCACAGCAGGAGGGCATGGACCGCATTCTCAATCGCCACGAACTCTACTGCACGGTGTGTGAACACAACACCGGCGACTGCACGTTACATAACACCGTCGCGGACATGCACATTCCGATTCAGTATTACCCCTACCAGCGCAAACCGGACAGCAAAGACCACAGTAATCCGTTTTATACCTACGATCCGGATCAGTGCATTCTGTGCGGACGCTGCGTGGAGGCCTGCCAGAATGTCGAGGTGAATGAGACGCTGTCGATTGATTACAGCGCCGATCACCCGCGCGTGCTGTGGGATGGCGGGACGCAGATTGCCGGTTCCAGCTGCGTCAGCTGCGGGCACTGCGTGACCGTCTGTCCGTGCAACGCGCTACTGGAAAAAACCATGCAGCCCGACGCCGGTCCCTTCACCGCGATGGATGAAGACCTGAAGCGGCCGCTGATTGATTTCGTCAAATCACTGGAAAACAGCATCGGCATGGATCCGATCACCGGAATTTCGCTGATCGATGATGCGCTGCGCAAAGTCGAAATCAAAAAAACCAAAACCGTCTGCACCTATTGCGGCGTCGGCTGCAGTTTTGAAGTCTGGACGCGCGATCGCCACATCCTCAAAATCCAGCCGGTGGCCGATGCGCCGGTTAACGGCATCTCAACCTGTGTCAAAGGCAAATTTGGCTGGGATTTTGTGAACAGCCCAAACCGGCTGACCACGCCGCTGATTCGTGAAAACGGCCAGTTCCGCCCGGCCAGCTGGGAAGAGGCGCTACAGCGTGTGGCCGATGGCCTGCGCGCGGTGGCACGCCAGCACGGCGGTAACGCGATTGGTTTTATTGGTTCCAGTAAAGCCAGCAATGAGGAAGCCTACCTGACGCAGAAGATCGCCCGTCTGATTTTCGGCACCAACAACGTGGACAACTCCTCGCGCTATTGCCAGAACCCGGCGACGGAAGGGCTGTTTCGCACCGTGGGCTACGGCGGCGATGCCGGTACGCTGCGCGATCTGCAGCAGACCGACCTGATCATCACCGTTGGCAGCAACCTGGCGGAAAATCATCCGGTTTTCGCTTCACATATCAAACAGAGCCACAAACATCGCGGACAGAAGCTGCTGGTGGTCGATCCGCGCCGTCACGAAATGGCCGAGCGCGCCGATTGTTATCTGCGCATCCGCCCCGGCACCGACATGGTGTGGGCGTCGGCGATGGCGCGCTACATGTTTGACCACGGTTATGCTGATGAAGCATTCCTGCGCGAGCGCGTAAATCAGGTGGCGGAATACCGCGCCTCGCTGGCGCCTTTCACCCTTGAGATGGCCAGTGAAGTCACCGGCCTGAGCGTGGCGCAGCTGACTGAGGCCGCCGAGATGATCGGCAACGCGGGCAGCGCCTGCCTGCTGTGGGCGATGGGCATTACGCAGCACAGCCACGGTGCGGATACCAGCACTGCGCTCTCCAATCTGCTGCTGGTGACCGGCAACTACGGCCGGCCCGGCACCGGCGGCTATCCGATGCGCGGTCACAATAATGTGCAGGGTGCCAGCGATTTTGGCTGCTTAAGCAATGTCTATCCCGGCTACGAAAAAGTGACCGATGCGCAGGTACGGGAAAAGTGGGCGCGCGCCTGGGGCGTGGCGCCGGAAGCGCTTTCCTCAGAGGCCGGGCTGGATAACTTCATGATGGTGGAAGACGCGCATAAACAGCGGGTGCGCGCCATGTACATCATCGGCGAAGAGACCGCCTTTTCTGATGCGGACTCGACCAAAGTGCACGAAGCCTTCAGCCGGCTGGATTTCATGGTGGTGCAGGACATCTTCATGAGTCGCACCGCGCAGTTCGCGGATGTGGTGCTGCCTGGCTGTCCGAGCCTGGAGAAAGAGGGCACCTTCGTGAATACCGAACGGCGCATTCAGCACTTCTCGCCTGCGTTTGCGCCGCTCGGCGACAGCCGGCCTGACTGGCAGATACTGACGGAGGTCGCGGCGCGTCTCGGCCATCACTGGCACTACCCGAATCCCGGCGCCATTATGGCAGAAGCTGCGGGTATCGCCACGCTGTTTGCCGGGGTCAGCTATGAGAACCTCGTCGGCTGGCAGTCACAGCTGTGGCCGGTAAACGCCGACGGCAGCAGCACGCCGCTGCTGTATACCGAGGCGTTCGCCTTTCCTGATGGCAAAGCGCGTCTGTATCCACTGACGTGGCAGCCACCGATGGAAGCGCCCGATGCGCAGTACGACCTGCTGCTGAACAATGGCCGCATGCTGGAGCATTTCCAGTCGACTAATCAGACCGGGCAGGGCGGGCGCATCAAATCGCTGTCGCCCAACTGGTTTGTTGAGATTTCGCCGCAGCTGGCGCAGGAGCGGCAACTACAGCAGGGCGACTGGGTGGAGCTGCGTTCGCGCCGGGGAAGCGTAGAGGTGCCAGTGGTGGTGACCGAACGGATGGCCGGCAATGTGCTGTTCATTCCTATCCACCATGGCAAACCGGGGGTGAACGGGCTGACCGGTGAACACCACGATCCCGACGTCAACACCCCGGCCTATAAAGAGATTGCGGTAACGATGCGTAAACTGGCGCATGCGCCACAGCCGCACCCGATTCCGCTGCACAACTTCCGCCACGGCCAGCGCACGCCGCTGGATCATCTGCCCGTTGAACAAAAATGGCAGCAGCCTGAATACCGGTTGCCGCCTGAACACGTTTCGCATCCGGAGAAAAGCTAATGGCCGAACCGCTGCACTATCAACCCACTCCGACGCGCACCGAACCCAGCGCGCAGGAGGCGCTGAACGAACTGCTGGAGAATCTGCATCAGCACGGTTTCCTGCGCCTGGCTAATGACATGGTAAAAGCCAACAATGACATCGGCAAAATCGTCGCCGCCGGGCTTAACCGGCCCGGCACGCAGAATGCGGTTCAGAACCTGTCGCTGCTGTTTATGACGCTCAGCACCGTACCGCCGGAGCGTTTCAACCATTTACTGCTGGCGCTGCGCGATGCCCTGCTGGCGATGAAGCCGGCCAGCGACACGGCGCAGCAGGAGAAAAGCGCGCCGGGCGTCAGTGGCGTGCTCAAACTGCTGAATGATGAGGCGCTGTGGCAGGGCATCCGGCCACTGCTGGCGGCGCTGGAAACCTTCGCGCGCGCCATGCAGGGTGACGAAGAGAAGCCGATCACCCGCTACAGCGGTAAGCCGAGCCGTGAGTAGCCAGGAGTGGGTGCTGCTGATCGCGCGCGGTCAGTTTGCCCTGACGATGGGCATGCACATTACTCTGGCGGCGCTGACGCTGGGGCTGGCTCCGTTTCTGGTGTGGTTTGAAGCGCGCTGGCTATGGGGCAGGCGGCCGGAAGCGCATCAGGCGCTGCACTTCTGGATCAAGGTATTCGCGCTCACCGTGGCGATTGGCACCGTCTCCGGCGTGATCATGGAGTTTCAGTTCGGCACCCACTGGTCGGTGTTTGCCAGCAAAGCGGGCGGCATTATCGGTCCGCTGATGCTGTATGAAGTGCTGATCGCTTTTTTCCTCGAGTCGGCGCTGACCGGCGTGATGCTGTTTGGCATCGATCGGGTGAAACCCGGCGTGCATTTCGCCATTACCTGTCTGGTGGCGCTCGGCGCGATTTTTAGCGCTTTCTGGATCCTCGCCGCTAACTCCTGGATGCAAACGCCGCGCGGTTTTACGCTCAATGACGCCGGTCAGTTTATGCCTGACAGCGCCTGGAGTTTGATTTCCGCGCCCTCATTTGGCTGGCGGCTGGCGCACATGCTGCTGGCCTCGTGGATCAGCGTGGCGTTTTTGCTGGGTGGCGTCGCGGCGTGGCGCCTGCTGCGTAATGCTGGCGAGGCCGCCAGCCGGCTGATGCTGCGCAGCGCGCTGACGGTGTCGCTGTGCATCCTGCCGCTGCAGATGGTGGTGGGCGATCTGCATGGCGAAAACACCCGTGACTATCAGCCCGCTAAACTGGCGGCGATCGAGGGCGGCTGGCAGCCGCCTGCACCAGGGGAGGGCGAGCCGCTGCGGCTATTTGCGCTGCCCGATCAGGCGCAGCAGCGGAATCACGCCGAGCTGGCGATCCCGGCTATCGGTTCGCTCTACCTGCGCCATAACCTCAGCGGCCACATCAAAAGCCTGCGTGAATTTCCGCGCGACAGCCTGCCGCCGGTGCTGCCGGTGTTTTTTGCCTTTCGCCTGATGGTGGGACTGGCGCTGCTAATGCTGCTGAGCAGCCTGGCGGGCAATGTGCAGCGCTGGCGCGGTCGTCTTGATCAGTCGCGGCGCGTGCTGCGTCTGCTGGCGCTGATGTCACCGGCTGGCTTTGTTGCGCTGCTGGCGGGCTGGGTGGTGACGGAGGTTGGCCGGCAGCCGTGGACGGTATACGGCATGCTGCGTACCGCCGACAGCCTGGCGCCAATGTCCCTCGGCAGCAGCGTCGCCATTTTCGTGTCGGTGGTGGTGATTTACGCACTGAGTTTTGCCTTTGGTCTGGGTTATCTGCTGCGCCACCTGGCGGCACCGCTGCCGGATCCGCAGGCGACGGCGGTAGCGGAAACCATACAGACGCCAGCCTGAGGAGGGTGAGAATGTTGGTCGAACTTTCTGCTGTGCTCCTGCTGTTTGCCCTGCTGATGTATCTGGCGCTGGATGGCACGGATAGCGGCGTGGGGATGCTGCTGTACAGTTTCGACCAGCCACAAGAGCGGCAGTGGATGGTGCACAGCCTGCTGCCGCTGTGGGATGCCAATGAAACCTGGCTGGTGTTGCTGGCGGGCGGCATGCTGGCGCTGTTTCCGCCGCTGTACAGTCTGCTGTTACAAACGCTGAAGGTGCCGCTGTTTCTATTCCTGCTGGCGCTGTTTTTGCGCGGGCTGGCGCTGGCGTATCGCGGTCAGCCTGGCGAGACCGGGCGACGCTGGCTGGACCGGCTGCTGATGGTCAGCTCGCTGCTGGCAGCGTTTCTGCCAGGCTGGATGAGCGGGTTGATGCTGGTGTCGCGTCCGCCCAGCGGGATTGTGATTGATTTTTCGCTGGTGCCGCTGCTGTGCGGCCTCGGGCTGGTGGCGGTTGATCTGCTGCTGGGCTGCTGCTGGCTGTGCTGGCGCATTGGCGAGCCGGTGGTGGAGCGGGCGCGGGCGCTGGCCATGCTGTGGTGGGTGGTGACGCTGGCCTGCTTTATTGCCGTGCTGCTGCTGGAGCCGGCGCTGTGGCAGCAGAGCTGGCAGCGCTGGCCGGGAAAAGTGTTGCTGAGCCTGTTGCCTGCGCTGTGGCTGCTGCAGCTGCTCACGCTGTGGCGGGAAGCAATGGTGGCGTTGCTGATGATTACGCTGGTGCAGACGGGCGTGGTGGTCGCGGCGCTGGCGTGCGGGCTTTATCCGTGGTTGCTGCCGTGGCAGCTGGAGATGCACCAGCAGGCCTCCTCGCCGGTGACGCAGGGGTTTGTGGTGACGGGTTTATTGATTGTGTTGCCGCTGACGCTGCTGTACCACAGCTGGGCGTTCTGGGTGTTTAAGCGCCAGCCGCAGGCAGCGCAGCGGTCGCCATAAATGGCAACCCTACAGGACATAGCTCAATTGCGCAGCAGTTTCAGGTATTTCACGGATCCGCCGGTCGCCATAAATGGCGACCCTACAGGGACCATTCCCGGGGGCGCATCAATGCATAACGGCATCGGGCCTGAGGTCATCTGTAGGGTGCGCATTCATGCGCACCGGAATGGCCGCACAGAAATATCAGGATGAACAGCACGGTTAATCCACCGCCGGAATCCGCATAAACAGCGTGCCGCGATAGGGGATCGGCAGGAAATCACGGAACAGGGTTTCCAGCGTCTGCTGCGGATCGATGTCGGCGAACAGCTGCGGATATAGCGTTTTTGCCATAAACTCGGTCACCGCAATGTGCCACGGGCTGAGGTAAAAATTCATCCAGATTGCCGCTGCATGGCCGTTGCGAATCGCCTTCAGCTCACGCAGGCCGTTCTGCTGCGCGGTGAGCTGGCGGAAACTGCTCAGCACCGCGTCGGGCGCGACGTCCGGCCCGAGGCGCAGCAGGCCTGCGCTGGCGTTATCGCCAAAGCCGGTGGCAAAGTAATACTCAGGCTGGGCTGCGATCACCTGCTCCTCACTCAAACGGCCAAACACGCCGTGCTGAGTTTTGCCAGCAATATTGTCGCCGCCGGCGGCGTTGAGCAGCTCGCCCAGACTGCCGTTAATCGCCGTCACGCAGCACTCGTTGCGCCGTCCCAGATGCAACTGCAACAGCACCGTGGGTTTCGGCCCGTGATAGCGCGCCAGCCGTTCCTCAATCACCTGCAGATGCGCACTGTAAAAGCGGTTGAATGCCGCCGCGCGCGCCTGCTGATTCAGCACCTCACCAAAAATCTCTACGCTGCGCCGCGTGTTCTTTAACAGATGTACGCGCAGATCGATCTTCACTACCGGAATATGCGCAGCATTCAGGATGCTGACCAGCCTCAGATCGGCATCATCGTAGCGCGCCAGGCTGGGCAGAATGACCACGTCCGGCCGCAGGGCGAGAATCTGCTCCGGATTGATCGCCTGAGGGCCGCCCGATCCGAGCGTCGGGATGTTCAGCATCTGCGGAAACCGCTGCGCAAAACTGTTCCACGTCTGGCTGTCATACTTTTGCAGATCGCGCGGCCAGCCGACGATGTGGCGGAACGGGTCATCCGGCGCCAGCAGTGCCAGGGTATACAGCATGCGGCTTTCACCCAGCACGATGCGCTGCGGATTATCGGGAATCTCCACCCGATTGCCGTCAATATCGGTGATCACCCTGGCCAGCGCGCTGGTGCTGAACGCCAGCAGCAGGAGGGCTGCCAGCCAGGCACGCCACGTCAGCGGCTTTTTCGCTCGATCAGAATTCAACGCTGGCCTCGACCATCATGTTACGGGTTTCCCCTTCGCGCACGCGCAGGTTGCCGCCGCTGGAGGTGTAATAGTGCTTATTGAACAGGTTATTCAGGTTAAGCTTCAGCTGGGTTTTCTCGCCAAACAGCTGATTATTCCAGGCGATAAAGCTGTCGGCGACCACATAATCCGGCAGCGTAAAGCTGTTCTCCGGATCACCGGCGCGTGAGCCAACGTAGCGCGCACCGCCGCCGACGCGGAAGTCACCGGGAATGCCGTTCAGCGTCAGGTTATGGCTCAGGTAAAGCGCCCCGGCGTGACGAGGTGCATTCTGCAGGCGGTTGCCATTGTTCGCCGGATTGACGCCATCGTCGACGATTTCAGCCTTATCGTAGCTGTAGTTGGCGCTCAGATCCCAGCCCGGCAGCACTTCCCCATTGAGCTCAAATTCAGCGCCGCTCGAACGCGCTTTATTGATGGCGCGCGTGGTGCCGTTAATGTTGAGCGACATATCGCGTTCGTCGATGCGGTACAGCGCTACGCTGGCAAACAGCCGGGGCGAAATCTGCCACTTGCTGCCCACTTCCCATGTGGTGCCCTGTTCCGGCTTGCCGACGTTGCCGTCATCGTCGACGTCAGTCGACGGCGTAAAGGATTTGCTCACGCTGCTGTACAGTGAGACATCCGGCGTCAGTTTGTAAATCAGCCCGGCCTGCGGCAGGAACTTGTTGCCCTCGCTATCCAGCGTTTGCACCACCGGATCGAAGCCCTTTGACGCGCGCTGTTCATAGTGCTGATAGCGTCCGCCCAGCACCGCAATCCAGTCGTCGGTGAGCGAAATGCTGTCTTTGGCGTATACCGAGCGACTGTGCAAGCGGTTAAGCAGGTTAGCGTTGGCGCTGTTTTCACTGCTGCTGTTGGTGAGCGGTGCCAGCATATCGTATTGCGGATCGTACAGGTTGAAGGCGGTGTTCGCTTTGCCCTGATACTGGTGCGCACGGTAAGTCTGGTTCATTTCATAATCGGTGCCGAACACCACATCGTGCGTCATGCCAAACAGCTGCGGTGAACCGATCACATCCCACGCCACGTATTTGGTTTTATGGTTGAAGCCACGGTTGGCGTCGGCGCGGCGCGTCACCACGCCGGTGGTGGGGTTGATCGCCGTAACCCGCACTTCGTTGTTGTCGTACTGACGCTGGTTCCAGCCAAAAGTCAGGCGCGTGCTCCACGCCTCATTGAACTGCCAGTCGTAGTGCGCGTTCAGGGTTTTATTGTGGCCCCACGCATGGTTAGCTTTATCGTCCAGGCGATCTTTATAGCCAATCGCTACCGGCTTACCGTTAACAAACGCCGTGCCGCGATCGTAGGGAATATCGTATTGATAATCTTCGTAGCTGATGAGGAAGCTGGCCTGCTCGCCATACCACTGTAGCGAGGGGGCGATTAAGGTGTGTTTATCGCTGCCGAAATTGCGCCAGTAATCCTGATTCTGCTTTTCGGCAATCAGGCGGAAAGCAAAACCGTTGCCGAGCGGGCCGGTGACGTCCAGCGTGCCGGCGGCGCCGCCCTCGCTGGCTGCGCGACCGCTGACTTTGGTGTGCCAGGTGTATTGCGGCTTTTTGCTCACAATATTGATCACGCCACCGGGATTCTGGATACCGTACAGCAGCGAAGCCGAGCCCTTCAGCACCTCGACACGTTCGGTGGTGGCATCAAAATTCAACCCCTGGCTGCTGCGCACGCCATCACGATAGATGGAACCATCCGAGTTGCTGCCAAAGCCGCGGCGTACAAAGCCATCTTCGGTACCTGCCAGCGTATTGCCTTCGCTTACGCCGCTGACAAAGCGCAGCGCGTCGGCGAGGCTGGCGGCCTGATAATCCTCCAGCTGCTGTTGCGTCACCACGCTCACCGATTGGGCTTCATTGAGGCGCGACACCGGCGTTTTACTGGCGACCGAACTGCTGGTGGCGCTATAGCCGTCGTCACTGTTTTGCTGCTGTGCCGTTACGGTGAGGGTGCTGTTTTGTTCAGCGGCAAGGCTGTCAGTACTGCTGAGTGCCGTTACGCCGTAAATAGCGGCAAGGATAGCCGGATGGCACATTAATTTAACCGCCCGCGGTGAGTTGTTCTGCATCGAATATAAACCTGGTGTAATTGCGGGATTATTTATTCCGCGCAACGAAGCTATCAGTAAAATGCTGCCGGTGACGAACAGGACATTCGCGGCCCGGCATTGTTATGCCATCAGTCAGCGGAAAAAGGCGGCTGAGATGTAATTGAGAATCATTCAAACATGAAAAAATGTAGTAGTAAACGTAAATGATGGTGTGGATACTACAGCAGAACGCGGCAGAAACTTTTGAACCGGGATTGTCAGAAAACTTATTTTAAATCAGCTTATTATTTATTTTATAGCGTTTGAAGTTGGCCGGGTTAAGCCAGGCGCGAAGGGAGTGGGCAGCGGTAGCGGCGCAAATTTTTACTACAAGCCGGCCTGCCGACGCGGTTCACAACGATGCGATATTACTAACAGGCAACATAATGGCGGCAAATAACATTAAAAATCGGGTGGATGTATTCGGTGAACGCTACCGTGCGCGCGTCACGACATTATCGGCCAGCCTGCAAACGGTGGCGCGATATATCCACGAACATCGTGAGGCTATATTAGACGCGACTGCATTGGATATCGCCCAGGCCACCCAAACCTCTGACGCCACCGTGGTGCGCACCGTGCAGGCGCTGGGCTTTGCCGGTTTGCGCGATCTGAAAACCACGCTGGCCGCATGGTTTGGTCCGGCGCAAAACTCGGAAGAGAAGATGAGCGCGACCATCAGCGAACTGTCGTGTGACATCAACTCCGGCATCGATTTTGTGCTGGGCGGCCATCAGCGCGCCTGCGAAGTACTGGCAGAACCGGTCAACCGTCAGGCGGTGGCGGCTGCGGTGACACTGCTGCTGGAAGCGCGTCAGGTGGCGCTGTTTGGCATCAACGCTTCCGGCATTCTGGCGGAGTACAGCGCGCGACTGTTCCGGCGCATCGGCCTGCCGGCGGTGACGCTTAACCGTGCCGGGATTGCGCTGGCAGAACAGCTGATAACGCTACAGCGCGGCGATGTACTGATCATGATGGCGCAGAAATCGGCGCACCGTGAGGGCATGACGACGCTGAAAGAGGCGCAGCGGCTGGGTATGCCGGTGATTCTGCTGACCCACGCGCTGGATTCGGCGTTTGCGCAGCAGGCGGATGTGGTGATTAACGTGCCGCGCGGCGGTGAAAATGGTCGCATGCCGCTGCACGGCACGGTGCTGGTGTGCCTCGAAATGCTGATTCTGGCGGTGGCCTCCGCCAGTTCGGCACGCACGGTTAAAACCATGAAACGCATTCAGGATCTCAATCGATCGCTGAAACCCACGTCGAAGAAGGCGGGATAACCGCATATCACTCAGGCGCGGCGGCGGGGCGATTCACTCCGCCGTTCGCTTCCGGATCTATTTCACAGACTCGCTTGCAAGGCGCGCGTGGCTGTCGTTAATATTAAGGAAATAAACATTTCCTTAATCAGTACGCGGTAACGGCGCGGTAGCGCAGAATCGCATCCAATAAGGAAACACTCTTTACCAAAATAGCCGGAGAACGCTTATGTCACTGCCTGCCCTGGACGCCGCGCCGCGCTGGTCACAGCCCGTCGATCACCTGCCGCAATTTAACCATGCTTACGCCACGGTCGCGGGCGTGCGGCTGCACTACGTCAGCGGTGGCAAGGTGCAGGGACCAGTGCTGGTACTGCTGGCGGGCTTTCCGCAGAGCTGGTTTGCCTGGCGTAAGGTGATGGCGCAGCTGGCGGCAGACTATTTCATCATTGCGCCGGATCTGCCCGGCCAGGGCGACTCCGACAAGCCTGCCAGCGGTTATGACACCACCTCGCTGGCGCACAGCGTGCAGGGATTGTTGCAGCAGTTAGGTGTTAAGCGTTACTTCCTGGCCGCGCATGACGTGGGTGCCTGGGTTGCCTGGCCGCTGGCGATGCTGCACGGTGATGCCATCAGCAAACTGGCGCTGCTGGATGCCGGCATTCCCGGCGTGACGCTGCCGGATGCGCTGCCTGCGACGCCGGACAAAGCCTGGAAAACCTGGCATTTTGCTTTTCACCTGTTGCCGGATCTGCCGGAAGCGCTGATCGCCGGTCGTGAAGCGCTCTATCTGCAGTGGTTTTTACAGCGCAAAGCAGCCAGCCCGATGGTGTTTGGTGACGAAGAGATGGCGGAATATGTGCGGCTGCTGCAGCAAAACGGCGCGCTGCGCGCCGGCATGGCGGCGTACCGTGAAGTCAGCACCTCTGCGGAGCAGAATCGTCAGTTGTTGCAAACCCGGGGCAAACTGGCGATCCCGCTGCTGGCGGTGAGCGCCGATCAGGGTTCGATTGCCGATATGGCCCAGCCGCTGCGCACTTTTGCGGCCGACGTCAGCGGTATTCGCCTCGCGCACTGTGGTCATTTTATCCCGGATGAGCAACCGCAGGCGCTGGCCGACGCGTTACGTCAGTTTTTTGTATGACGCATCACTTAACCCTGATTATCCATGTATAAGCGGCCGTGTCGTGAAGTGGCTGCGACTGACTTGCAATAGCCACTGCATTGCAGCTAAGATAGGAACCAGTTGGTTTATAATTACAGGGGAGGGCAGTGATGAAGAACCTGACCGTCATCGGTCGCCCGCGCGAGTTTGAGCTGGAAGAGGCCGCCCGCAGCGCCATGCACGTTTTCTGGGATCGCGGCTATGAAGCGGCGTCGCTACCGGATTTGATCGCCGGGACCGGTTTATCGCGCGGCAGTCTCTACAAGGCGTTCGGCGATAAAAAAGGGCTGCTGCTGGCCGCGCTGGATATCTACATGACCGAAGGTCTGAAAGCCACCTCGGATATTCTGGCGCAGCCCGGCGCGGTTAAAGCGGCGATTCGTGCCTCGCTGCTGCGTTATGCCGCGCTCTCCAGCGGCGAGAAAGGGCGGCGCGGTTGTCTGGTGGTGTCGCTCACCACCGAGATGGCCGCGCATGATGACCAGGTTGCCGAACGCACGGGACGCATGTTCCGGCGTTTGCAGCAGCTGTATGCGGCAACGCTGGTACGCGGTCAGCTGAGCGGAGAGCTGCCCGAGCGTGATGAGCAGGTGCTGGCACGCTTACTGGTTTGCCAGATTGAAGGGATGCGCATCCTCGGTAAAACCGGGGCAACGGAAGCTGAGATGAACGCCGTGGTGGACTGCACAATGCGTCTGCTCGACTAAATTTTTTTATCTATATTGGAACCGATTGGTTCCTTAGTGAGGTGTTATGATGTCCGAATCGCACGCGTTAACTCCCGATCCGCGCCGCTGGGCGATGTTCATCGTCCTGCTGACAGGCGCGTTTTTACCGCCGCTGGATTTCTTTATTGTGAATGTGGCGCTGCCGTCGATTCAGAGCGATTTGGCCACGTCCGGCTCGGCGGAGCAATTTGTCATCTCGTCCTATGCCGGGTTTTATGCCGTCACGCTGATCACCGGCGGTCGCCTCGGCGATCTGTTTGGTCGCGGGCGCATGTTCTTCATTGGGCTGACCGGGTTTGCGGCGGCTTCTGCACTCTGTGGCTTTGCCTGGTCGCCGGGCGCGCTGATTGCCGGCCGGGTGCTGCAGGGCATCACTGCAGCGATTATGGCCCCGCAGGCGCTGGCTTCGATTCAGGCGATTTTCCCGGAAGCGGAGAAATCGCGTGCGCTGAGCCTGTACGGCGCGGTATTTGGTCTGGCTTCGGTGATCGGCCAGGCGCTGGGCGGCATCCTGATCTCACTCAACCTGTTCAATAGCGGCTGGCGCGCCATTTTCCTGGTCAATCTGCCGGTAGCGCTGCTGGTGGTGCTGTTTGGCATCCCGTTGATTAAAGAGACGCGTGCTCAGCACGCGCGCAAGCTGGATTTTGGCGGAATGGGACTGTCGATGGTTACGCTGGGTCTGCTGATCGTGCCGCTGATTGAAGGGCGGGAAGCGGGCTGGCCGCTGTGGGCGTGGCTATCGCTGCTGCTGGTGCCGGTGCTGGGCACTCTGTTCTGGCGCTATGAAAGCCGGCTGGCAAAGCAGGGCGGCGATCCGCTGATCGATCCGGCGATTTTCAGCGTGCCGGGTCTGGGGCTGTCCCTGCTGCTGGCGCTGCTGTTCTACTCAATTGGCGTATTCTTCCTGCTGTTCTCGATCTATTTACAGGGCGCGCTGCATCAGGGCGTACTGAGCGCCGGGCTGATCTTTCTGCCCTTTGGTGCGGGTTTTCTGCTGGGGCCGTTATCCACTCCCTCTGCGCGACGGCTGATTGGGCCTTACGTTAACGCCACTGGGATGGTGCTGGAAGTGGTCGGCCTGCTGGGCCTGGTGTGGCTGATGGCCAGCACGCCGGTTGGGATGTCACCAGCGGCGCTGCCGCTGGCTCTGGGACTGTTTGTGGTGGGGTTTGGCCAGGGGCTGGCGCTGCCGACGCTGATGCACATCGTCACCGGACGCGTGGCACCCGCCTGGGCCGGGATGATTGCCGGTATCGCCAGCTCCACGTTGCAACTGAGCACGGCGCTGAGCGTGGCCATTATCGGCGGGATCTTTTATGCCGTGCTGGGCACGGGCAAGGGGCCGGGAGAGATTACCCATGCCTTCATCGTGGCGATAGTGTGTATGTCGATCTGTCTGGCGGCCGGCGCGCTGTTGAGCATCCGGCTGGCGCGCAGGCCAGCCACACAGGCGGCGGTGCTTAAACCCCTCAGCTAAGTTCGCTCGCTCTAACCAATCGCGTCCATTCCTCAGAACGACATCGTGACACCGGCGTACCAGGCGCGGCCCGGTTCGTTATAGGTCGATGCCCCGGCATTTTCGCGATAAACGCGCTTATCAAACAGGTTATTGATACCGGCGTTGGCGCTCAGGTTTTTAGTGATGTCATAGTTGAGGTTCAGTCCGACAATGGAATACGGGCTGATTTCACGCTGCGACAGACCACGGCTGGCCTCGAGGCTGGTTTCCGCATACTGACGTGGCTTCTGCCGGCCGTATTGCGTCCAGTTGATGTTGGCGCTGAGCGCCTCAGTCGCCTGCCATTCCAGCTGCGAGTTGATGGTGAATTCCGGAATCACCGTCAGCGGGTTACCGGTTTTTTTGCTCTCCGAGCGGAACATATAGGTGGCATTGGTGCGCCACTCCAGCGTGTCGGCGATCAGCGGGATGCTCAAATTGCCTTCCAGCCCTTCGACGATCGCCTTGCCGCCATTTTCCCAGCGCAGCAGGTTATACGAGCCGGTTGAAGCCACCGGCGTGGTGCCGGAGATGATTTTGTTTTTGTAATCATTGCGGAACCAGGTGATGCCCGCGACATAGCCCTGATTACTGAACTCAATGCCCACTTCTTTATTCACGCTGATCTCGGGATCGAGGTCTTTGCTGCCCAGCAGGTAGCAGCGTGACAGGCCAATCGGACAACCGTTGCCGCGCGTCGACAGGATATAGCCCTCGGTGGACTGATACAGGTTGGGCGCTTTAAAGGCGCGCGCAATACCGGCTTTCAGCGTGAAGTAATCACCGAGGCCCTGCGACAGGTTGAGGCTCGGGCTCCAGTTAGCGCCAAACTGATCGTGATAGTCGAAGCGCAGGCCGGGAATCACTTCGGTGGAGTCGGTGGCGGCGATGTTGTCTTCGAAATAGAGCGAGCTGATGGTGGCGCTGTTTTTACTGTCACGCTGCGAACCATCGCTGGAAACGCCGCCGAAATCGACGCCCGGTGCGCTGGTGGCCTGTACCGATGCCGGATCGTTAAGTTCATCGCGATTCCACTCAGCACCCAGCGTAACGGTTTGATCGACCAGCAGCTGCAGCGGGAAATTGATCTCCCCGCCGGCGCGATAGCTCTCCAGCCGGCTGGTAGCGTACGTATCGCTGTTGATCATCCCTTCGGTGCTGCCGCCGGAGCCTTCTTTCAGGCGGGTGTTATTGGTTTTCTCATAGCTAAAGTTGAGCTTAGAGGTGCCCCAGTCCCAGATGCCGTTGTGCACCACTCCGTAGTTCTGGCGATACAGGCGGTTGGTTTCGCTGCCGTACAGCGCTTCAACCAGTCCGTTAGCGCTGGCATTGCTGTTGCTGTTTTGCGTGTCGCCGGCATAAATATTGCCCTGGCGACTGTAGCCATAGCTGAAATCGACAATCTGCGTCGGGGTGATTTTCCACGACAGCACGCCGTTGATGTCTTTATTACGCACCCCTTCGCGTCCGGCGGCGTAAGCGCCATTTTGCGCGGTATTGATGTCGAAGGCGTCGGCATCCGTTTTGTTCAGGTTGCCGTACAGCCGCATGGTGAGTGCCTCACCGGCCAGCGGACCGCTGAGGTTGAAGTTTGCGCGGCGGGTGGCGCCTTCCTTGTCATCTTCTGGCTGGTTAGTGAACAGCGACAGCGAACCGTGCCAGTCATTGGTCGGGCGTTTGGTAATAATGTTGACCACACCGCCGGCGGCACCGGAGCCATAACGGGCAGCGGCCGGACCGCGTATCACCTCAATGCGTTCCACCATTTCCGGCGGTACCCAGTTGGTATCCCCGCGTGAGTCGCGCTCACCGCGCCAGCTGTAGCGCACCGAGTTACGGGAGGTGACCGGCACGCCATCGATCAGCACTAAGGTGTTTTCCGGGCCCATGCCGCGAATGTCGATCTGACGGTTGTTACCGCGGCTGCCGCTGGCGCCGTTACCGGTGAGGTTAACGCCGGGCATTTTGCGGATGATGTCCGCGAGGTCGTTAACGGGCGGACTTTTTTTGATGTCTTCAGCGGTAATGGTGGAAACCCCCGGCTGCTGCTTCAACTCCTGCTCTGCCGTCACAATCATCGACTCATCGTCAGCCAGCTTCTCCGTGGGTTCAGCGGCAAACACCGGTGAGGTTAACAGGCCCGCCAGGCACAGTGCGACCGGACGCTTTTTGCCACATACAGTTACATTCACTTATATCATCTCCCTGATGCGTTAACATTTGTAAGCAAATGCGCATGATAATGAGAATGGTTTGCATTGTATATTGATGTGCGACTTCTTTACATTCCTGCGCAAATCGCCTCGACGGGCCGCTTTTTTGTCAGTTTTTGTCAGCAGGGCGATACGCTGGCTTAGACAGGAACGTTATGGCTAATAAGCAAATCATTCAGCATGGCAGCATAAGCAGGTGCCTGATTTGCGGTAACAATCTGATTTTTGCGCGATGACAGGGCCGCATTCAGGCCAGCAAAGAACCCTATTGCCGGATTTCGGCAATAGATATCTGTTTTTCGCATTTGTGATCGCTGCCTATCTTCCAGAGAATGGCTGCGGGACGTTCAGAGGATGACAATCCTTTGCGCCGCGCGGCTTTACGCGACATGGGCAAAGGGAAAAATACATCGCTACCTCGACGCCTTTTCCCTGCCGGGAAACATTTTAAATATCAGGAGAAAGGTTCCAGTGAAATTCGCAAAAGGTATCACCCTTTTCGCACTCGCTCTCAGTGCGCACACCGCGTTTGCCGCCGAACAATCCGTCCCAACCGACAGCTCACTGCATGTACAGGCTGATGCCGCGCTGAAAAGCCTGGTGCCCGCCGACGTGGCGAAGCGTGGCTATATTGTGGCAGGAACCAACCCCAACACGCCGCCCACCACCTTCTATAAAGAAGACAACAAAACGCTGGCCGGTCGTGAAATTGACATCATGAACGCGGTCGGTGAGCGTCTCGGCATTCAGGTGCAGTGGCGTGATACCGGCGGCTTCGACAACATCATTCCGGGACTGAAAACCGGTCGCTACGATGTGGCCTTGTCCAACATCAACGCCACGCCGGCGCGCGCCAAAATTATCGACTTCGTGAGTTACTACGACGCCAGCCGTCTCGGCATTATTTCGCGGAAAGACGCCAACGTCGCGCCGTTCAAAACCCTCGACGAGGTGTGCGGTAAAGAAGTCGGCGCCGGTTCCGGCACCACTCAGGTGACCCGTCTGGAAGAGGCCAGCAAAGCTTGTGAAGCGGCCGGGAAAAAACCGATTAAAGTGTCAGTGTTCCCGGATCGCCCGGCGGGTGTTCAGGCGGTGGTGAGCGGGCGTGTGCCGATGTTCCTCGGCCCGTACGAAGGCCTGCTGTGGCAGGTGAAAGTGATCAAACCGCTGACCATGAGCGGCGAAATCACCGTGCATGATGCGCCGGTATCGGTCGCCTTCCCGAAAGATTCCGCGCTTGAACCTGCGGTACAGGCAGCGCTGAACTCGCTGATTAAAGATGGCAGCTACCAGAAGATCCTGGATAACTGGGGCATCGGCTTTGGCGCGGTTAAAGAGTCAAAACGTAATCAGGATATCTTTCAATGAGTGACTTTCACGACCACACCGACGATCTGAAAATCGTCGGTAAACGCTACTACGGACGCTGGCTCAGTGCGCTGGTGGTGCTGTTGTGCGTGGTGGCGATGGCGCATTCGATGATCAACAATCCGCGCTTCGAATGGGGCGTGATTGCGGAAAACTTCACTGGCGAGTCAATCCTGCAGGGCGTGCTGATGACGCTGCAGCTGACAGCGATTTCGGTGGTGCTGGGCTTCGCCTTTGGCACGGTGCTGGCGCTGATGCGCCTGTCATCCAACCCGGTGCTGGTCGGCGTCAGCTGGTTCTATACCTGGTTTTTCCGCGGCGTGCCGATGCTGGTACAGCTGTTCCTGTGGTACAACATCGCGGCGCTGTACCCGACCATTTCGCTGTCGCTGCCGGGTCTGGGTGAAATCTGGAGTACTCAGTCCAATGCGCTGGTCAGCCCGTTCAGCGCGGCGGTGATCGCGCTGGTAATGCATCAGTCTGCCTATGCGGCTGAGATCGTGCGCGCCGGGATTCAGAGCGTTGGCAATGGCCAGCTGGAAGCCGCACGTGCGCTGGGTTACCGTCCGGCGCAGATTTTCCGTCATACCGTACTGCCGCAGGCGATGCGCGCCATCATGCCGCCGGCCGGTAACGAAATCATCGGCCAGCTGAAAACCACGGCGGTGGTATCGGTGATCTCCCTGCAGGATGTGCTGTTTTCGGCGCAGATCATCTATCAGCGCACCTATGAAGTGATCCCGCTGCTGCTGGTGGCGACGCTGTGGTATCTGCTGATGACCTCGGTACTGTCGGTTGGTCAGTTCTACGTCGAGCGCTACTTTGGCCGGGGCGTCACGCGCCGTGAAAAGCGCAGTTTACTCAAGTCGCTGCCCGGTTTTTCCGCGCCTAAAGCCGAAAGGAGCGTCAGCAATGGCTGAAGCAATCGCCTTACGTAAGGTGACCAAACGTTTTTCCGGCGTCACTATTCTGGATGAAGTTAATCTTGATATCCCGGCCGGCTCGGTGACGGTGATCCTCGGACCGTCCGGCTCAGGCAAATCGACGCTGTTGCGCTGCATCAATCATCTGGAAAAACTGGATGGTGGCACGATTCGTATCGGTGGCGAGATCATCGGTTACAAACAGAAAGGCCAGGCGCTGCACGAGCTGAGCAGCAGCGAGATTGCGCGTCAGCGTGCCGAAATCGGCATGGTGTTTCAGCAGTTCAACCTGTTCCCGCACCGCACCGTACTGCAAAACATTGTCGATGCGCCGATGCGGGTGAAAAAACAGAGCCGCCAGCAGGCGACCAGCAAAGCGCTGTCGCTGCTTAAGCAGGTGGGGCTGGCCGGGCGCGAAGAAGAGTGGCCGCAGAATCTTTCCGGTGGTCAGCAGCAGCGCGTGGCGATCGCCCGTGCACTGGCGATGGATCCCGGCGTGATGCTGTTTGATGAGCCCACGTCTGCGCTCGATCCGGAACTGGTGGGTGAAGTGCTGCAGGTGATTAAACAGCTGGCGCACTCCGGCATCACCATGGTGATCGTGACACACGAGATCGGTTTTGCGCGCGAGGTGGCCGATAACATCGTGTTTATGGAAGGCGGACGGATTGTGGCGGCGGGGCCGACGCAGCAGGTGCTCGACGATCCGGAAAACGGACGGGTAAGAAACTTTATTGCAACGGTGCTGTAAGCACCGTTTTTCATTTTTGACTCCAGGAAGCATGATGACGCAAAAACCGGTGATGCACAGCGCCCACTGGGGTGCTTTTACTGCCCGCCAGCAGGGCGATCGACTGACCATCGAACCGTTTCACGGCGATCCCGATCCCAGCCCGCTGCTGCAAAACTTTCACAATGTCCTGCATCATCCGGCGCGCGTGGCGCAACCGATGGTGCGCCGTGGCTGGCTGGAAAACGGGCCCGGCGCGGATCCGCGTCGCGGCAATGATGACTATGTGGCGGTGAGCTGGGAGCAGGCTTACACGCTGGTGGCGCGCGAATTGCAGCGCGTCGGGGACGCGTATGGGCCGGAAGGTATTTTTGGTGGCTCATATGGCTGGTCAAGTGCCGGCCGTTTTCATCACGCGCAGAGCCAGGTGCACCGCTTTCTTAACACGGTGATGGGTGGCTACGTGCGCTCGGTGAACAGTTACAGTTCCGGCTCGGCTTCAGTGCTGTTACCGCATATCGTTGGCGACATGAATGAGATCGCCCGCCGCGGCGTCAGCTGGGAAGAGATCGCCCGGCATAGCGAGATCGTGCTGGCGTTCGGCGGCCTGGCGCTAAAAAATTCGCAGGTGGCAAGCGGAGGTCTGAGCGAACACACCGAACGCGGCTTTATGCAGCAGGCGGCAGAACGCGGCGCACGCTTTATTTCGGTGAGCCCGTTGCAGAGCGATCTGCCCGATGAGGCGCAGGGAGAGTGGCTGGCGCTGCGTCCCGGTACCGATGCGGCCTTCATTCTCGGTCTGCTGTCGGTGCTGATTGACGAGCAGCGCACCGATGAGGCTTTCCTCGCGCGTTACACCGTCGGCTGGCCGCAAATGGTCGCCTATATTCGCGGCGAAGAGGACGGTACGCGGCGCGACGCACAGTGGGCGGCTGAGATTTGTGGCGTCAGCGCGGCAACAATCACCGATTTTGCCCGTCAGCTGCACGGCAAGCGCGTGCTGGTTACCGTGGCGCACGCGTTGCAGCGCGCGGAACACGGTGAGCAACCGGTATGGCTGGGGCTGGTGCTGGCGGCCGCGCTGGGACAGCCGGGGCTGCCGGGCGGTGGATATACCTATGCACTCGGCGCACTCGGCCACTACGGTAAGCATCATAATCTGGTGAGTTTCCCGGCGCTGCCGCAGGGTAAGAACGGTATTGACCGGCTGATTCCGGTGGCGCGCATCGCCGATATGCTGCTGCATCCCGGCACGCAGTTTGATTACAACGGCCGGCGTCTGACCTATCCGCACATCCGGCTGGCCTACTGGGCGGGCGGCAATCCGTTCCATCATCATCAGGATCTGGCGCGGCTGCGGCAGGCGTTTTGCCAGCTGGATACGCTGATTGTGCACGAGACCGCGTGGACTGCCAGCGCGCGCCATGCGGATATCGTGCTGCCTGCCACCATGACGCTGGAGCGTGAAGATATCGGCGGTGCGCCGACCGATCGTCATCTGTTTGCCATGCAGCCGGTGGCGCAACCTTACGCGCAGGCGCAGGATGACTACACCATTTTTGCTGAACTGGCGCGTCGTTTAGGCCGTGAAGAGGCGTTCACCGAAGGACGCGACGCCCGCGGCTGGCTGCGCCATCACTATGCGCAGCTGCAGGAAAAACTGGCCGCGCATCAGGTGACGATTCCTGACTTCGACCAGTTCTGGCTGCAGGGCGTGATTGAGCTGCCGCAGCTGAAAGATGGCGGGCGGATGATCAATGCGTTTCGGGCCGATCCGGCGGCGGCACCGCTACCGACACCGAGCGGCAAAATCGAAATCTTTTCCGCCACCATCGCCAGCTTTGGCTATGAAAATTGCCCCGGCCATCCGGTGTGGCGCGCGCCGCAGCAGCAGCCGGATGCGGAACATCCGCTGTGGTTGATCGCGAATCAGCCGGCCACGCGCCTGCACAGCCAGCTGGATTTTGGTGACTACAGCCTGAGCGGCAAATGCGAAGGACGTGAGGTGTGCAGCCTGCATCCGCACGATGCCGCCGCGCGCGGCATTACCGACGGCGACATTATCGAGTTGTACAATCAGCGCGGTCACGTGCTGGCCAGCGCTCGCGTCACCGAAAGCATTATGCCGGGTGTGGTGCAGTTGCCGACCGGCGCCTGGTACGATCCGGTCGATCCCACCGCGCTGCGACCGCTGTGCCGCCACGGCAATCCGAATGTGCTGACGCTGGATATCGGCACTTCATCGCTGGCGCAGGGCTGTAGCGGACAAATCACCGTGGTGCAACTGCGCAAATACCGCGGCGAACTGACGCCGGTGCAGGCATTTATTCCGCCGCAGCCGGTCAGCTACAGCACTGAGATTATCTGAGGCCGTGCAGGGCTTCGCCTACCGCATCAAACAGCCGGTCCAGTTCGGCCGGCTGGGTATCAAACATCGGGCCGAACTGCAGCGTATCACCGCCAAAGCGGACGTAAAAGCCGGCTTTCCACAGCGCCATGCCCGCTTCAAACGGCCGCACGGTCGCGTCACCTTCACGGGGTGCCAGCTGAATGGCACCGACCAGCCCGCAGTTGCGGATATCCACCACCTGCGGACAATCGCGCAGCCCGTGCAGCGCACGTTCAAAATGCGGTGCCAGTTCGGCCGACTGGCTAATCAGCGCCTCGTTTTCCAGCACGTCCAGCGTCGCCAGCGCGGCCGCGCAGGCCACCGGATGCGCCGAATAGGTGTAGCCGTGCGCAAACTCAACCGCGTGCTGCGGCAGCGGCTGAGACATAAAGGTGTGATAGATTTCGCTGCTGGCCACCACGCCGCCCAGCGGAATGGCACCGTTGGTAATCTGTTTGGCGAAGTTGAGCAGATCCGGTGTGACGCCAAAATACTCCGCGCCGCTCCAGCGTCCCATGCGGCCAAAGCCGGTGATTACCTCGTCAAAAATCAGCAAAATATCGTGCTGCGTACAGATCTCACGCAGGCGCTGCAGGTAGCCGTGCGGCGGAATAATCGCGCCGGCGGATCCGGACAGCGGTTCGACAATCAGCGCGGCAATAGTCGAAGCATCATGCAGTTCAATCAGCTTCAGCATCTCATCCGCCAGCGCCTCGCCCCCAGTGGCAGGCTGGCCGGAGGTAAACGCCAGCTCTGGCTGCAGCGTATGCGGCAGGTGATCAACCTCCAGCAGCTGACCAAAGGCCTTACGGTTGCCGCCGATTCCACCAAGGCTGGTACCGCCAATGTTTACGCCGTGATAGCCGCGCGCGCGACCAATCAGCCGGGTTTTATTGGGCTGGCCTTTGGCCCGCCACCAGGCGCGCGCCATTTTCACCGCAGTATCCGCCGACTCCGACCCCGAACCGGTAAAGAACACGTGGTTGAGATGGCCGGGCATCAGGCTGGCGATGCGCTCGGCCAGCTGAAACGACAGCGGATGGCCGTACTGAAAGCCCGGCGAGTAATCCAGCGTACCGAGTTGCTGCACGACTGCCTGCTGGATTTCACGGCGCGTGTGGCCCGCGCCGCAGGTCCATAAACCGGACAGACTATCGAAAATCTGGCGGCCGTCGCCATCGGTCAGCCAGTGGCCGTGCGCGGCGACAATAAAACGGGGATCCTGCTGAAAATAGCGGTTAGCAGTGAACGGCATCCAGTGCGCCTGTAAATTCAGGTCGGCGGTATTGATCGGCTGTGACATCGGGTTTTCTCCGGCATGTGTTAAGCAGAGTTTGCAATCCGCCGCCGGTTAAGTTAAATGCTAATTAACTTGTCTTCACTTATGGATTTACTCACCTGAATGAAAAAGAAAACGCTGGCCCAGGTGACCGACTTCGACCTCAGACTGCTGCGCGTTTTCAAAACCGTCAGCGAGTGCGGCAGCTTTTCCGCCGCCGAAAGCCTGCTCGGTATTACGCGCTCGGCCATCAGCCTGCATATGAGCGATCTGGAAAAACGGCTGGGCATGCGCCTGTGCCAGCGCGGTCGCGCCGGGTTTGCGCTCACCGAGGAAGGGCGTGAAATTTTACGACACAGCGAGACCATGATGGCGGCGGTGGAAGATTTTCGCCAGCAGGTGAACCAGATGCATCAGCAGCTGCGCGGGGAGTTCAACATCGGCATCATCAATAATCTGGTGACGCAGCCGCGCATGCGTCTCACCCATGCGCTGGCGGCGCTGCGGGAGAGCGGGGCAGGGATCCGGATCAACATCAGTATGTTAACCGCGGCGGATATCGAGCGAGGCCTGCTGGAAGGACGCCTGCACGTGGGCGCGCTGCCGATGGCGGCGCCGGTCTCCGGGCTGGCGTACGCACAGCTGTATGATGAACATGCGCAGCTCTATTGCAGCCACGCGCACCCGCTATTTAACCAGGCGGAGCGGCCGGAACACCACGCGCTGGCGGCCTGCGATGCGATAGCGCCGCTGTTTCGCATGCCGGCGGAGGCGATTGCGCTGCATCAGCAGCTGAACTGCAGCGCCACCGCTTCCGATCGCGAAGGGATCGCATTTCTCATTCTCACCGGGCGCTATATCGGTTTCCTGCCGGACCACTACGCCGCGCAGTGGGTGGAGAAAAAGCAGATGCGCGCCCTCGCGCCGCAGCAGTTCCATTACCACAGTCAAATCGCGCTCGTCACCCGCCAGGGCCCGCGTCACAACGCCATCCTGCAACGCTTTTTGCAGGCGCTGGCGCTGGACGAGCACGGTGCTTAGCGGAGGTGCTAAGGCTATCTAGTTACAACATACTGTTAGTTTGCTACATCAACCCGGGTGCCAGCACCGTGCGGCGCAAAGTCTGACAGACCTTAGTGGCAGGCAGGGTGGCGAGAGAGAAGAGGGCGAAAAAAAGGGGAGAACCGTACGTTCTCCCCTGAGATATTACTGCTTTATGCGCGCAGCGGCTCGCCGCGCACCGGGCGATCGCCCGCCACGAAGTAGTCCGCTTCGCTGCGCGGCAGCGGCTGGCGACCACGAATGTTGTCGGCGATCTTCTCGCCAATCATGATGGTGGTGGCATTCAGGTTACCGGTGATGATCAACGGCATAATTGAGGCGTCGACCACGCGCAGCCCCTGCAGGCCGTGCACGCGACCTTCGCCATCCACGACCGCCATCTCATCGCTGCCCATTTTACAGGTGCCGCACGGATGGTAAGCGGTCTCAGCATGGTTGCGCACAAACTCATCCAGCTGCTCGTCGCTCTGGCACTCCAGCCCCGGACTGATCTCTTTGCCGCGATACTTATCCAGCGCCGGCTGGTTGATGATTTGCCGCGTGATGCGGATGGCATCGCGGAACTCATGCCAGTCCTGCTCGTGCGCCATGTAGTTGAACAGAATCGCCGGATGACGGCGCGGATCGCGCGACTTAATGCGCACGTGACCGCGGCTTGGTGAACGCATCGAACCGACGTGACACTGGAAGCCATGCGCTTCTACAGCATTCGAGCCGTTGTAGTTAATCGCCACCGGCAGGAAGTGGTACTGAATGTTGGGCCAGGCAAACTCTTCCCGGCTGCGGATAAAGCCACCGCCTTCAAACTGGTTGCTGGCGCCGATACCGGTGCCTTTGAATAGCCACTCGGCACCAATTTTCGGTTGGTTCCACCACTTCAGGGCCGGATAAAGCGACACCGGCTCTTTGCACTCGTACTGCAGGTACATCTCCAGATGATCCTGCAGGTTTTCACCGACGCCCGGCAGATCATGCACCAGCGGGATGTCGTGCTGCTTCAGCAATGCCGCCGCGCCTACGCCGGAACGCTGCAGAATCTGCGGCGAGGCGATAGCACCGGCGCACAGCAGCACTTCACGCCGCGCATGCACGGTGTGCGACGTATCGCTGGCGCCGTGCAGATACTGCACGCCGACCGCGCGTTTGCCCTCGAACAGAATGCGATCGGTGGTGGCGTGGGTGATGATTTTCAGGTTCGGACGCTGTTTTGCCGTATCCAGATAACCGCGCGCGGTGCTGGAGCGGCGGCCCTGCGGCGTCACGAAACGGTCCATCGGACCAAATCCTTCCTGCTGATAACCGTTGAGATCGTCGGTGCGCGGATAGCCCGCCTGCACGCCGGCTTCAATCATCGCGGCGAACAGCGGGTTGTTGCCAGGCTTACAGGTGGTGATGCTCACCGGGCCTTCGCCACCGTGATAATCATTAGCACCGATATCGCGCGTTTCCGACTTGCGGTAGTAGGGCAGGCAGTCGCGGTAAGTCCAGTTTTCCAGTCCCGGCTGCTGCGCCCAGTTGTCGAGATCCATGGCGTTACCGCGGATGTAGCACATGCCATTGATCAGCGACGAACCGCCCAGCCCTTTACCGCGTCCGCACTCCATGCGGCGGTTATTCATGTGCGGCTCAGGCTCGGTTTCGTACGCCCAGTTGTAGCGTTTGCCCTGTAACGGCCAGGCCAGCGCCGCCGGCATTTGCGTGCGAAAATCAAAGCGGTAATCGGGACCGCCGGCCTCCAGCAGCAGGACGTTCACGCTGCTGTCTTCGGTCAGTCTTGTTGCCAAAACGTTCCCTGCGGATCCGGCTCCGATAATGATGTAATCAAATTCCATTAGTCGCTCCTCAGGTTAAGCTTGATTAAAATACCGACTGAAAACGGGTCAGTTCGACCTGCACAGACTTCACCTGGGTGTAGCTCTGCAGCGTCATCAGGCCATTCTCGCGGCCGATACCGGAGTGCTTGTAACCGCCCACCGGCATTTCAGCGGCGGATTCACCCCAGGTGTTGATCCAGCAAATGCCCGCTTCAATCTGGTGAATGACGCGGTGCGCGCGATTCAGATCCCGGGTGACCAGACCCGCCGCCAGGCCGTATTCGGTGGCATTGGCGCGGCGCACCACTTCTTCCTCGCTGTCGTAGGTCAGGATCGACATCACCGGTCCGAAAATCTCTTCGCGTACGATGGTCATCTCATCACTGCAATCGGTGAACACGGTCGGTTCTACCCAGGCACCGTTATCAAACGCTGCGCCGCTCAGACGTTTACCGCCGCACAGCAGGCGCGCGCCTTCGCTGATGCCGGATTCGATATAGCGCAACACATTGTCACGGTGCGGGAAGCTGACCAGCGGGCCAAAGTTGGTGGCCGGATCGTTGACATCGCCAGCTTTGATGCGCGCCACGCGTTCAGCGATTTTGGCCTCAAACGCCTGCTGCAATGCCGTCGGCACAAACACGCGCGTGCCGTTGGTGCACACCTGGCCGGAGCTGTAGAAGTTCGCCATCATGGCGATGTCGGCGGCGAGATCGAGGTCGGCGTCGTCAAACACGATCAGCGGCGATTTGCCGCCCAGCTCCATGGTCACCTCTTTCAGCGTGGAGCCGGCCGCGTTGGCCATCACTTTTTTGCCGCTGGCCACGCCACCGGTGAAAGAGATTTTGTCGATGCCCGGATGGTCGGTCAGCAGCTGACCGGTCACCGCGCCGCGCCCGTTCAGCACATTGAACACGCCATCCGGTACGCCGGCTTCGCTGTAGATTTCTGCCAGCTTCAGCGCGCTCAGCGGCGTCACTTCGCTGGGTTTAAAGATCATCGCGTTACCAGCCGCCAGCGCCGGCGCAGATTTCCACAGCGCGATCTGGATCGGATAGTTCCATGCGCCAATACCGGCGACCACGCCAAGCGGTTCGCGGCGCGTATAGACGAAGGAGGTATCACGCAGCGGGATCTGCTGGCCTTCCAGCGCCGGGATCAGGCCAGCGTAGTACTCCAGCACATCGGCACCAGTAACAATATCCACCGCCTGGGTTTCACTCAGCGGTTTACCGGTGTCGAGGGTTTCCAGCGCCGCCAGCTCATCGTTACGCTCGCGCAGGATATCCACCGCACGGCGCAGGATGCGTGACCGCTCCATCGCCGTCATGGCCGCCCAGATTTTCTGGCCTTTTTGCGCGGCGGCGACCGCGCAATCGACATCCGCCTGCGCGGCTTCATGGACCTCGGCCAGCACTTCGCCATTGGCCGGGTTGATGGTCTGGAATGTGTCGCCCGCTGCTGCGGCAACGTATTGACCATCAATGTATAAATGCTGCTCGGTGAATCGGGACATGGTTGCTCCTTCCTCAGTGATTCGCGGCGCCAGCCAGCTGCTGGCGAATGAATTGGGTGGTGAGCGTTCTGGCAATCGCCAGATCAAACGGTTTGCCGCTCAGCGCGGCGCGCAGCCACAGGCCATCAATCAGCGAGGCCAGACCGTGCGCGGCCAGCCGCGCCTGCTCACGCGGTAGCTCGCGGCGAAACTCGGCAGCGAGGGTGGAAAACAGGCGACGGCTGCTGACGCGTTCCAGGCGACCCAGCTGCGGCTGATGCATGCTGCTGGCCCAGAAGTCCAGCCACGCTTTCATCGCTGCGCTGTGCACCTGGGTGTCGTCGAAGTTACCTTCGACAATCGCCAGCAGGCGCGCTTCGGTGCCGGCTCCCGCCAGCGGTTTCAGTCGTGCCGCCACCGCATCACGCAGCTGACGCGTCACGTCGCGCATGGTGGCTTCCAGCAAACCGTTTTTGTCTTTGAAGTAGTGGCTGATGATGCCGGTCGAGACGCCGGCGCGCCGCGCAATCTGCGCAATGGTCGCGTCATTGATCCCGACTTCGTTAATGGTACTCAGGGTCGCATCAATCAGTTGCCGACGACGTATCGGCTGCATTCCCACCTTTGGCATGACTCCAGCTCCACCGCAATGTAAGGCCCCTATTAAAACTTTTTTTGATTGCACGTTCAATATAAAAAAGAAACTTGTTAGGATACTGTGCTTCGGTTGTTATAAAAGCGCAACGGGATGGTGAATGCTGAACCGTGCCGGACAATCAGGAGGGAAAACAGGAGAACGATACCGATAAGGCCGATCGCTACGGCCCTGCTACTTCATTGAATAATTACAGGAAATTAACCAGAGGTAACCGATGATTAATCCACCTGCCAGTGAAAAAGACAGAATCAATCCCGTGGTGTTTTACACCTCTGCCGGACTGATTCTGACATTTTCACTTGTCACCATTTTGTACAGCGATCTCGCTGCCGGCTGGATCCAGAGCGCCGTCAACTGGGTATCGTCCACCTTTGGCTGGTACTACATGCTGGCCGCTACGCTGTATATCGTCTTCGTCATCTATATGGCCTGTTCACGCTACGGCGCCATCAAGCTGGGCCCGGAGCAGTCCAAACCCGAATTCAGTCTGCTGAGCTGGTCGGCGATGCTGTTTGCCGCCGGCATCGGCATCGATTTGATGTTCTTCTCGGTGGCGGAACCGGTCACGCAGTATATGCAGCCGCCGGAAGGCGCCGGGCAGACCCTGGAAGCGGCGCGTCAGGCGATGGTGTGGACGCTGTTCCACTACGGTCTGACCGGCTGGTCGATGTACGCGCTGATGGGCATCGCGCTCGGCTACTTCAGCTACCGCTATAATCTGCCGCTCACCATTCGCTCAGCGCTCTATCCGATCTTCGGCAAACGCATTAACGGCCCGATTGGCCACACGGTGGATATCGCGGCGGTGATCGGCACCATTTTTGGTATCGCCACCACGCTGGGTATCGGCGTGGTACAGCTCAACTACGGGCTGAAAGTGTTATTTGATGTGCCGGAAGGGCTGACGGCGCAGATGGCGCTGATTGTACTGTCGGTGGTGATTGCCACCATTTCGGTGACCTCGGGCGTGGATAAAGGCATCCGCATTCTGTCGGAGCTGAATGTCGCGCTGGCGCTCGGTCTGATTCTGTTTGTGCTGTTTATGGGCAAGACGGATTTCCTGCTCAACGCGCTGGTGCTGAACGTCGGTGATTACATCAACCGCTTTATGGGCATGACGCTCAACACCTTTGCGTTTGATCGTCCGACGCAGTGGATGAACAGCTGGACGCTGTTTTTCTGGGCGTGGTGGGTGGCGTGGTCGCCGTTTGTCGGCCTGTTCCTCGCCCGTATTTCCCGTGGCCGCACCATCCGTGAGTTTGTGCTCGGCACGCTGATTATCCCGTTCACCTTCACGCTGCTGTGGCTGTCGGTGTTCGGAAACGCGGCGCTGTACGAGATCATCCACGGCGATGCCGGTTTTGCCCAGGAAGTGATGGCGCATGCCGAGCGCGGGTTCTACAGCCTGCTGGCGCAGTATCCGGCGTTTAAGTTCAGCGCCTCGGTCGCCACCATTACCGGCATGCTGTTTTATGTTACCTCGGCGGATTCCGGCTCGCTGGTGCTGGGGAACTTCACCTCGAAGCTGAAGGATATCAACAGCGATGCGCCAAACTGGCTGCGCATTTTCTGGTCGGTGGCGATTGGCGTGCTGACCATGGGCATGCTGATGACCAACGGCATCTCTGCGCTGCAAAACACCACGGTGATCATGGGCCTGCCGTTCAGCTTCGTGATTTTCTTTGTGATGGCCGGGCTGTATAAATCACTCAAAGTGGAAGATCACCGCCGCGCCAGCGCCAGCCGTGATACCGCGCCCTATATTCCGGCGAGCAATGACCGTCTGAGCTGGAAAAAGCGGCTGTCGCGCCTGATGAACTATCCTGGCACGCGCTATACCCAGCAGATGATGGAAACGGTGATCTATCCGGCGATGCAGGATGTCGCTAAAGAGCTGGAGCTGCGCGGCGGTCGCGTATCGCTGGAGAGCGTTGCGCCGGAAGAGGGCCAGCCGCTGGGCTACCTTGATCTGCGCGTGCACCTCGGCGAGGAGCAGGATTTCGTCTATCAGGTGTGGCCGCAGCAGTACTCGGTGCCGGGCTTTACCTATCGCGCCCGCAGCGGTAAGTCGCACTATTACCGGCTGGAAACCTTCCTGCTGGAGGGCAGCCAGGGCAACGATCTGATGGACTACAACAAGGAGCAGGTGATCATCGACATTCTCGATCAGTACGAGCGTCACCTGAACTTTATCCATCTGCACCGTGAAGCGCCGGGCAGCAATATCACTTACCCGAGCGTGTAACAGTGCGGGCAGCCGTGCAAGGCGGCTGCCCGTTTTATCACGCGGCGTTCCTCGCATAATTGCCAGCGGCAGCTAGACTCACTAGCTGACCTGAAGGGGAACATAATGAAATTGGGTTTTGCGTGTAAGTACTTTGATTCTGAGGCTAAACAGCCATTTCCATTTAAAACCACCACCCGCACACGCTTTCTCGCTATGGAGCGTAACGCGGCGGCCACGCTGCTGCTGGCACTGGCACAAAATAACCTGCAGAACCTCTCTCTGACGCTGGAACAGCTGGCGCAGCAGCCGGATGCATTACGCATGATGCGTATCGGCAGCGATCTGCTGCCGCTGTACACTGTGCCGCTGGCCACAGAACTGTATGGCGATATTCTGCCCGAGCTGCAGCCGCTGTTTAGCCGCTGCGGCGAATTGGCCCGCGCGCACAACATTCGCCTGTCGTTCCATCCCGGCCAGTATACGGTGCTGGCTTCGGATAATGATGACGTGGTGGATCGGGCGCTGGAGGATGTCGAGTACCACACGCTGTGCGCGGCGCTGATGGGCTACGGCAGGCAGTTTCAGGATTTCAAAATCAACATCCACATGAACGGCAAGCGCGGTATTGAGGGTTTTCGCGCGGCGTTTATGCGCCTTAGCCCGGAAGCCCGCAATATGCTGACGGTGGAAAATGACGAAATTTCCTGCTCGCTGGATGACGTTTTGCAGGCGCGTGCGCTGTGTCCGGTGGTACTGGATATTCACCATCACTGGGTGAAAGAGAATCAGTTTATTCAGGCCAGCGATGCGCGCGTGGCGCTGATTCTGGAGTCGTGGCGCGGCGTGCGGCCGGTGCTGCACTATTCGATCGCCCAGGAAGGGCTGATCCCGGAGAGCGGCTTTCCCGATCAGGAGCAACTCGCCGCCTCAAAGCCGAAGCTGCGCGCCCATTCTGACTACTATTTCAACCAGACGCTGAATGACTGGGCGCTGTCGTTTGATCGCTTCGACATCATGTGCGAAGTCAAAATGAAGAACCTCGCGCGCGATCGGCTGTATGACTATGCGCAGACGCGCTGATTACCCGCTTACGGCGCCGTGATCACAATGGCAACGCGGCGATTTTGCGCCCGGCCCTGTGCAGTGTTGTTGCTGGCGACCGGCGCGCTCATGCCCAGCCCACGCGTCACGATGTTTTGCCGTGGAATCGCCGCGCCGGTGGCCCACTGATCGGCCACCGCGTTGGCGCGTTTCAGCGACAGCTGCTGGTTGTAATCTGCTTTGCCGTAGTTATCGGTGTGGCCGTCAACGCGCAGATGTTCGATGCCGGTCGCGGCCAGGTTTTTCGCCATCTGCGCAATGCTGGCTTTGCTGGCGGGCGTCAGGTCAGATTCATTGATGCCAAACAGGATTTTATCGGACAGGCCCAGTCCCCAGCCTTCGGTGTTTTCGCTGAAGCCGGCGTCGCGCATCGCTTTAATCTGCGCGTCGCTAAAACGCCCGGTTGACTGACAGCCGACACAGGCCAGCACCATAACCAGCAAACATGATTTCAGTTTCATACGCGTACCTTACTCATTCCTTTGTTTTTATACATATGCATATCGGCGCGCTCCAGAATCGACGCCACCGAATCGCCATGCTGCGACCAGGCGTAGCCGATGGTCACCGATGTGGTGATCTGCGTGCCTTCCGAAATCACAATCGATTGCGCGATTGCGGTACGAATATCTTCCGTCAGCTGCTGCAGATCGGCTTCTGAGGTGCGGCTGGTAATCAGCATGGCAAACTCATCACCGCCCAGCCGCGCCACCAGATCGTCCTGATACGCCAGCGCGCTGAGGCGCGCCGCGATGGCCTTCAATACTTCATCACCGGCGGCATGGCCCCAGTTGTCGTTAATGCTCTTGAAGCGATCGCCGTCGAGAAACAGCAGCACAAAATTCTCATGCGCCAGCTGCTGATCCAGCAGCTGCGACAGGCGGCCAACAAACGCCGAGCGGTTGGCCAGTCCGGTTAACGGATCCTCCAGCGCTTTGGCCGCCAGTGAACGGTTATCACGCAGCAGCGAGGCTTTTAGCGTCTGCATTTCACTCAGCAGCGAGTTGAGATCTTCGGAAAACAGCTGAAACTCTTTGGTCGGATTTTGCGGTACGCGCGTCGAGAAATCGCCAGAGCGAATCACGTAATGGATGGCGCTGGTGATATTGCGCAGCGAGCGCAGAATACCGCGATGCAGAAATTCACTCAGCAGGCAGGAAATCACCAGCACGCACAGCATACCGATGGATAAAATCATCACCGAATAGCGAATAAAATCGGCCGCACCGCTGACGGTGCCGGCCAGCATTAAATGGCCAACCTGGGTTTCGGCGTGATTAATTTCCACCGCCAGCGGCTGCTGATAGATCCAGCGACGCAGTAGCGTTTCATACCAGCCGCTCTCTTGCTGGCGATCGTGCCAGTCCACCAGTACGGTATTGCCCGCCGTGACCAGCTTCGCGGAGGCAAACATCCCTTCATTGCCGAGCAGGGCTATTTTGTTGCGGGCATCATAGCTGTCTTCAAATACCGTCGCGGCGGTCAGGCTGGTGCTGAGTGTGGCGGCAATGAGTTCGAGGTTTCTTTTCTCATAGCGTTTAATAAACAGTAAAGACGTCGATGTCAGCAGCAGCCAGCACAGCAGTAATATCACGGCGGCATTGACGGTGCTGATACGACGCAACTTATTGCGAATCGATGATTTATCTTTTTTTATGCTATCAAACTTCATCTTATTTGCTTCCTTTGCGGGACAGCAACAACACGTCCGGGCTCACTCTGACACCGCTGCGCGCCAGCGAGTCAAGGTTGACGGAAAAGGCGGTGTGATCGCGGTTAAAGATCAGACAAAAGGCCGCGCCAACCGCACAGTCCGGGTTGTTTTCCGCGATGGACAGAACGGCTTTACCCTGTAGCATCGCCAGCAGTTCAGTTTGCTGCTGCGGCGTCTGATCGCCGAAGTAAATGGCATCGCAGCGCTGGCGGCTGAGTTCGCTGGTCTGGTTAATCCACACCACGCTGAACGGCGTCGGGCCCTGAGGCTGCGCAAGGTGCTGTGCTGAAGCGAATACGCACAGCTGTGGCGGCTGTGTTAACTGTGGCCAGTGGCTAAAACTGATGATGCCGCTGACGATGCGGTTAGCCTGATCGTCACGCTGAACCGCACTGTTTGCCGCCTGAGCAGCAGGAAAACAGAGGAGATAAATGAGAGAAAATACGGGAAGAAATGCGCGTAAGCCCTGCAATAAATAGAGCAGCTGGCTGTCGCCCTTCACCTTTAATTGTAGTTGTAACATAGCGCTATCTCTGAACAGCAACCGGGAAATAGTACCATCGCGCTGTACAAAAGAGTACCGCCGTACAGGCGCTGATACCGCAATCAGGCAGGGTAGAATAAATTCGTCAGGACCGGATTTAAATAGAGAGTTAAAAGAGTAACGAATGAAAACTCAGCAGAATAAGCGTATTAAGGCTGACTTCTGCCGGATATTCCCGCAGCAAAATTAGCGCAGCGGCGCGATTTTTCGCAAAATGATTTGCCCGGCGACGCCGGATATTCCCTTTGTGGCGCAATGGCCCTGAATTGAATAATCATTCAGCGCCATTCACCGCATTTTTTTAATTAAAATCCAAATCCCGTCCGTTGCTGGCAATGACCCGCTGATACCACCAGAAGGATTTTTTGCGCAGCCGGTTGAGCGTGCCGTTGCCGCGGTCGTCGCGATCGACATAGACAAATCCGTAGCGTTTACTCATTTCACCGGTCGACGCCGCGACCAGATCGATGCAGCCCCAGGTGGTGTAGCCCATCACCGGCACGCCGTCAGCAATCGCTTCACCCATAGCGCGAATGTGCTGTTGCAGGTAGCTGATGCGGTAATCGTCTGCAATTTCCCCGCTGGCATTGATTTCATCGTGCGCGCCGAGACCGTTTTCCACCAGAAAAAGCGGTTTCTGATAGCGGTCGTACATCATATTCATGGTGATGCGCAGGCCAAGGGGATCAATGCCCCAGCCCCAGGCGCTGCGCGCCAGATGCGGATTGGTCAGCGACTTCACCACGTTGGCGGCGCTGCTGTTCTGTTCATTCATCTCTGCCGACGCGCAGCGCGAGGCGTAATAGCTGAAGGAGATGAAATCGACGGTGTGGCGCAGCAGTTCGTCATCGCCTTCCGCCATGACAATCTCCACGCCTTTCTCGCGAAATACCCGGGCGGCATAAGCGGGATAAGCGCCGCGCGCCTGAACGTCGATAAAGAATAAGTTCTCGCGATCTTTCTGTAACGCGGCCCACACATCTTCCGGCTTGCAGGACCACGGATAGAAGTTGCCGCCGGCCAGCATGCAGCCAATCTGATTCTGCGGATTGATCTCATGGGCGATTTTGGTTACCAGCGCGCTGGCGACCAGCTCATGATGCGCTGCCTGATATTTCACCTGTTCGTGATGTTCATCCGGCGCGAACACCAGACCGGCACCGGAGAACGGGCTGTGCAACAGGATATTGATCTCATTGAAGGTCAGCCAGTACTTCACCAGACCATCAAACGCTTCGAAGCAGGTGCGGGCGTAGCGCGCGAAGAAATCGATCATTTTACGGTTGCGCCACGAGCCGTATTCGGTGACCAGATGCATCGGCACATCGAAGTGACACAACGTGACCAGCGGTTCGATGCCGTACTTGCGGCACTCTTCAAATACGCTGCGATAGAAGGCAATGCCTGCCGCGTTCGGCGTCAGCTCATCGCCGTTGGGATAAATGCGACTCCAGGCGATGGAGGTGCGAAACACCGTGAAGCCCATCTCCGCCATCAGGGCGATATCTTCTTTATAGCGGTGATAAAAATCGATGGCGTCGTGGCTCGGATAGAACTCATCGTCGCGCAGCGTATAGCGCGGCTCCAGCCCCAGTTTAACCGCCATGCGGTGCTCGCCGTGTGGAATCATGTCCACTGTGGTTAAGCCTTTACCGCCGGCGCGATAACTCCCCTCTGACTGGTTGGCGGCTAACGCGCCGCCCCATAAAAATCCCGCAGGAAATGTCACTTCAGACATCACTCACCTCAATCACAGTCCATTATTAATTCGCGCTGAGCGGCTTTGCGGCTTCTGACTTACTGCTGCGCGGTGCGCTGTCCGTCACCGGAATATCTTCAAAGCCAAGAATTAGCGTCAGAATGAACGACAGCACCACTGACAGCACCATCACGCCAGCCACCCAGACGATGCTCATCGGGTTGGTGGGATCGAAAAACTGGACGCTGGTAAACAGGCCCGGTGAGGCCATCGAGTGGCTGGCGAGGCCGCCAATGCCGGCCACCGCGCCACAGATAAAGCCGCTGATCAGGCTGGCAATCAGCGGACGCTTCAGGCGCACCGCCACGCCGTACAGCGCCGGTTCGGAAATGCCGGCGACGATGGCGGAAGCTGCCGCCGCGAACGCCGTCTGCCGCAGTTCCGGATTTTTGGTTTTGAATGCCACCGCCAGCGATGAGCCGCCCAGTGACAGGTTGGCGCCAATTTCCGACGGCATCACCATGCCTTCTTTGCCGGTCTCAGCGATGGTCTGAATGATGGTTGGGGTAAACACGCGATGCATGCCGGTCATTACCAGCAGCGGCCACAGCCCGCCCATGATTGCCACCGACAGCCAGCCGAGATAACCGTGAATGGTATACACCAGCGCCGAAATGCCGCTACCGATCCAGATACCGAGCGGGCCAATAAAGACGATGGCGATGGGGGCTGCAATCAGCACAATCAACATCGGTTTAAGGAAGTTTTTGGTCACAGCCGGGGTAAAGCGATCGACCCAGTATTCGATGTGCGACAGAATCCACGTCATCACCAGCGCGGGGATCACCGTGTAGGTGTATTTCACCGCGGTAACCGGCACTGAGGCGAATTCCACCACCTGACCCTGCGCCGCTTTGGCCATCAGGTCGATAAAATTGGGATGCACCAGCACGCCGGCAATGGCAATCGCCAGCGACATGTTGGTTTTGAATTTCAGCGCTGCCGAAGCCGCCACCATCACCGGCAGGAAGAAGAAGGCGCCATCACCAATCACATTCAGGATGATTAACGTCGACGAGCCTTTGGTCAGCACGCCGCTCATCTCCAGCATCATCGCCAGCAGTTTTACCATCGATCCGCCAATGATCGCCGGGATCAGCGGTGACATGGTGCCGACCAGCGCATCGAGAATGCCCGCGCCGATACTGCGCAGCGTGATTTTCCGTTTCACCGGCGCGCTGCCGCTGTTGCCCGGCGTGCCAAGTTTCATCACTTCCTGAAAGGCGAGATTGACGTTGTTGCCGATGATCACCTGACACTGGCTGTCGGTGTGCACCACGCCCATTACGCCGGGAATGGTTTTCAGCGTGGCGTTGTCGACGCGCGCGCTGTCTTTCACCACGAAGCGCAGGCGTGTCATGCAGTGGGTAACGGCTTCAATATTCTCTAATCCGCCGAGCGAGGCCACAATGGCTCGTGCGGCGTCAGCGTAGTTGGTCGCCATGAATGTTTGTCTCTGATTGTAGGGTAGAGGAAACGTCGGTTTCGTCTGGCTATTATGTGTTCATGAGAAACCGGTTTCACAAAATCATGAACAGGTGCATTCATTCAGACAAGAAAAATCGCTATCTTCGTTTTAATTTTGTGATGTTGATCGGCTGACGTGCGGCGGGATCTTCACCCGCAGGCGCAGGGCGAAAAGAAAATTCCCCGTCTTATTCATCGCTTAGGTACACTGAGGCGATGAGCAGCGAAGCAGAGTGAAGCATGGCAACCATACTTGAGGTGGCAAAAAATGCCGGCGTGTCAAAAGCGACGGTGTCGCGCGTGTTGTCCGGCAACGGCTATGTCAGCCAGGAGAAGCGCGATCGGGTGTACCAGGCGATTGCCGAGACCGGCTTCCGGCCGAATTTGCTGGCGCGCAATCTGGCGACTAAATCCAGCCAGACCATCGGCCTGGTGATCACCAACACGCTGTATACCGGCAGCTATTTCAGCGAAATGATGCAGCATTCGGCGCGTATTCTTGAGCAGCAGGGTCGTCAGCTACTGCTGGTGGACGGCAAACACAGCGCCGAAGAGGAGCGTGCGGCGATTCAGTTTCTGCTCGATCTGCGCTGCGATGGCGTGATCATCTATCCGCGTTTTCTCACCATTGATGAGATGGACAGCATCATTGCCCAGCACCGCCATCCGATTCTGGTGATCAACCGGCGGCTGCGTCAGCACGACAGTTACTGCATCTACTCCGATCAACAGCGCACCAGCGCCGAGGCGGTGGCGCAGTTGATTGCACTCGGCCATCGCGATATTGCTTTTATCACCGGATCGCTTGACTCGCCGACCGGGCGCGAGCGCCTGGCCGGTTATCACGCGGCACTGGCGCAGCATCAGCTGGTGGCGGATGACTCGCTGGTAGTGGAAGGCAAATGGCAGGCGCAGCACGGGGCAGCGGCAGTGGAAACGCTGCTGGCGCGTGGTAAACCGTTCAGCGCGCTGGTCGCCAGTAACGATGAGATGGCGGTAGGCGCGCTGAAAGCGCTGGCGGCGCATAACATCCGCGTGCCGCAGCAGGTGGCGGTGCTGGGTTTCGACGATATTCCGCTGGCGCCTTATACCATTCCGGCGCTGGCCAGCGTGCGCATGCCGGTGACCGGCATGATCGAGGAGACCATTGAACGCCTGGTATCGATGCTCGACGGCGGCGAAATGCGTAACCGCAAAACCTTTGCCGGCGAGCTGATTATGCGCGAATCCGTCGGTCCCGGCCCGTTTTACCCTGGCTGAATTCAGGCGTTCAGCAGCGCCTGCTTGAACGAATAGATGTGCACGCGCGCGGCCTCTTCTGCCCGTGCCACGTCACCCTGCGCCAGCGCCGCAATGATCGCGTCGTGCTCGGCAATCACCTCCTGCATGTGCTGCGCGCTCGACAGGGTGGTTGCCCAGAAGCGCTGCGCCTGGGCGTGGATGATGCTGAGAATATCTGACAGACGACCGTTGCCGGCGATGTCAGCCAGCACCTGATGAAATTCGCGGTCCAGCAGCATCATTTGCTCGCGGTCACGCGCCACGCTGGCGGCGGCGATGCGCTGATTCAGCGCCTGTAGCTGGGCGATCTGCGCCGGATTGACGCGCTGCGTCGCCAGCCGCAGGCACAGCGCTTCATTCACCAGCCGCACTTCAATCAGCTCCAGCGCATCGTCAATCGACAGCGGTGCCACCATCACGCCCTTACGCGGAATAATCTGCAGCAAGCCTTCGGTTGCCAGCCGGTGTACCGCCTGATTAACCGGCGTGCGGCCCATTGCCAGATCCTCCATCACCTGCGCGGTATTGAGATATTCACCCGGCTTATAGCGCAGCGTAATCAGGCGATGCCTGAACGCCAGATAGGCCTGTTCATTCAATGAAACGCTTTTTTGTCCGGCCTGTGACTTCACATTTTCAGCAACTGAATCACTCATCACGCAGATCCTTATTGGGGTACTGAGACATCTTACACAAAAACCTGGCATGAAAATGGCTATCTTGAAATTGCAGTGAAATTTCACACGCATTTTTCATCAGGAGATCATCTCATGCATTTACGGTTTACAACCGACGCAACAGCCGCCTCCGTGCTGGATGTCGACATCAACCAGCTGGTGATTGCCGGTTGGGTAGGACGCGACCAGGCGGCGGTGCTGCACCATATCAGGGAGCTGGAGGCGCTGGGCGTGCCCGCACCTGGTGCAGTCCCGCTGTTTTATCGTGTGGCCACTCAGCAGCTGGCGCAGCACAGCCCGCTGGAAGTGGTGGGCGAACACACCTCCGGCGAGGCCGAGCCGTTTGTGTTCTTCCATCGCGGCGAATACTGGGTGTCGCTGATTTCCGATCACACCGACCGCCATCTCGAAACCTTCAGCGTGGCGCTGTCGAAGCAGGCCTGCATAAAGCCGGTCGCCGGTCATGCGTGGCGCATGGCGGAGGTTGAGGCGCACTGGGATCGGCTGGAGCTGCGCGCGTGGATCAAAGTCAACGGCGACTGGTTGACTTATCAGCAGGGCACGCTGGCGTCTCTGCTCACGCCGATGGATCTGCTGGCGCGCTATTTCGGCGATCGCCCGGTCAGCGAAGGGTTTGCGATGTCATGCGGCACGTTAAGCGCGATTGGCGGCATCCGTCCGGCCAGTGAGTTTCGTATGGCGCTGCACGATCCGCTGCTGAATCGCACGCTGGAACATCACTATGTCACCGGTACGCTGCCGGTGATTGCCTGAGGAGACGCGCATGATCACCTTATGGCAGGCGAGCCAGCAACTGCGCACCGGAGAGCTCAGCGCCAGCGCCGCGACGCAGCAGGCAATACGCGCCACGGAGCAGCCGTCGGGCGAAGGCGCACGCGTGTTTACGCGAACCTATGCCGCCAGCGCCGTGCAGCAGGCGCTGGAAGCCGATGCGCGCTGGCAACAGCAGCAGCCGCGCAGCCCGATTGACGGGCTGCCAATCAGCATCAAAGACCTGTTTGATGTGGCGGACGAAACCACCGGCGCTGGCTCGCGCGTGCTGGCGGAAGCACTGCCCGCCGCGCGTGACGCGCATATCGTCCAGCAGCTGAAACAGGCCGGCGCCGCGATCGTCGGCAAAACCAACATGACCGAATTCGCTTTTTCCGGGCTCGGCATTAATCCGCATTACGGCACGCCGGCTAATCCGTGGCGGCGCGGCGAAAAACGCATTCCCGGCGGCTCTTCATCCGGCGCGGCGGTGGCGGTGGCTGATGGCATGTGCCTCGCGGCGGTCGGCACGGATACCGGCGGCTCGGTGCGCATCCCGGCGGCGCTGTGCGGGCTGACCGGATTCAAACCCAGCGCCAGCCGCATCAATCAGGCCGGCACGCTGCCGTTATCCGCGGCCCTCGACAGCATCGGCGTGATTGCCCACGACGTGCGCAGCTGCTGGCTGCTCGACAGCGTCATCGCCGATCGGCCGTTGCAGCTGGCAGAGCGAGATATCACCCAGGCGCACTTTGCGATTCCGCAGACCCGGGTTCTGGACGGGCTGGACCGCGAAGTCAGCCAGGCGTGGCATCACGCGCTGGCACAGCTGCGCGCGCAGGGTGCCACGCTCACCGAACTGCCGCTGCAGGAACTGGCGGAACTGGAAACCTTCAACGCCCGTGGCGGTATTACCGCCTGGGAAGCCTGGCAGTGGCATCAGTCGCTGCTGCAGAAACACGCGGACGGTTATGACCCGCAGGTGCGGATGCGCATTGAGCGCGGTGCGCTGCTGAGTGAGGCCGACGCGCAGCTGCTGTACCAGCAGCGCGCCGACTGGCGGCAGCGGGTGGAGCAGGCGGTGGCACCGTTTGACGGTCTGCTGCTGCCCACCGTGCCGCTGATTGCGCCGACCATCGCCGAACTCGACGACCCGGAGCGCTATCGCCAGGTCAACCTGCTGATGCTGCGCAACACCAGCGTGATCAACATGCTGGACGGCTGCGCCATCTCCCTGCCTTGTCATCAGCCCGGCACTGCGCCGGTAGGTCTGATGCTGGCCGCCACTCATGGCCACGATGCCGCGCTGCTCAGCTGGGCGCTGGCGCTTGAATCCATCCTGCAACGGAGTCTCTGAAAATGACACATCCCCACGGCATGCTGTTTGTCGCCACCAACGTCGCCGCTGAAGACGAAGCCGATTTTAATCAATGGTATGACCATGAACATGTCGCCGAGCGCGTCGCCATTAACGGCTTTCTCAGCGGCACGCGCTATCAGGCGCTGGATGCTGAGCGCAAATATCTCGGCCTGTATGAAACCCGCTCGCTGGATACCTTCAGCAGCGCCGATTACTACGCTGCCTTCACGCGCCAGACGCCGTGGTCGGTAAAGAACCTTGAGCGGATGATCAAACCGATGCGCCGCGTGTGCGCAATTACCCAGCAGCACGGCCAGGGCGTTGGCAGCCACCTTGCGGTGCTGACGCTGAAGGCTGGCATTGAAACTGCAACCCTCAACGCCAGGCAACAGCAGGTTGCCACGGTGCCGGGCTATATCGCCTCGCGCTTACTGACGCCGGACATCACGCTGAGCACGCCGCTGCCGCAGGAAGATCGGGCGCAGCGCGCCATGCAGCCGATGCTGCTGCTCAGCTGTTCGAGCGCCGATGCCTGCCAGACGCTGGCGGCCGCCGCGGCACAGGCGCTCGATGCCCAGGCTGAATGTTACTCGCTCAGCTGGCAGCTCACTCAACAGGAGATGGCTCATGGCTAATACCGATTCTACCTTACCGCACGCCACGCGCGCCGCAGCAGGGAAAACCACCACCGGCCGTCTTGCTGCGGCCAGTTCTATCGGCACCGCGCTGGAGTGGTATGACTTTACCGTTTACAACATTCTGGCGGCGCTGGTGTTCAACCATGTGTTCTTCCCCAGCTTCGATCCGCTGGTCGGCACCATTCTGGCGTTTTCAACCTACGCGGTAGGTTATGTGTCGCGTCCGGTGGGCGGTTTTGTCTTTGGCCATCTCGGGGATGTCGCCGGGCGCAAGGCCGTGTTGATCACTACGCTGGTGATCATGGGCGTAACCACGGCGCTGATGGGCATGCTGCCCGGATATGCGCTGTGGGGCATCTGGAGCCCGATTCTGCTGGTGGCGCTGCGCTTTGTGCAGGGCATCGCGCTGGGCGGCGAATGGGCCGGCGCGGTGTTGCTCTCCATGGAGCACGGCGAAGCCAGTAAGCGCGGGCGTAACGCCTCGTTCGCCCAGGTCGGGCCTTCCTGCGGTACGCTGATTGGCACCGGCTTTATCACTTTAGTGACGTTGTCACTCAGCGGCGAGCAGTTTCAGGAGTGGGGCTGGCGCATCCCGTTCCTGCTCAGTCTGCTGCTGGTGATGTTTGGCCTGTGGCTGCGGCGCGGCGTGGAAGAAACCCCGACTTTCGTGGCGATGCAGCAGGCGGAGAAAACCAGCCACACGCCGCTGAAAGAGGTGTTCCTGCGCTATCCACGTGAACTGCTGATCGCCGGCGGCTCGCGCATCGGCTCTGATGTGCTGTACGCGCTGGTGGTGGTGTTCACCCTGACATACGTCACCACCGTGTTACAGCTGCCGCGTCCGCTGGCGCTGATGGCGACGATGGTCGGCGCGATTGGCAACGCGTTGACGGTGCCGCTGTTTGGCGCGCTGTCCGACCGCCTGGGCCGCCGTCCGGTGTACATTGCCGGCGCGCTGCTGGCTATTGTCTGGTCGTTTGTGTTTTTTGTCCTGCTCGACAGCACCCAGCCGTGGCTGATTGTGCTGGCAGTGGTGATCGGCCTGCTGATTCACGCCATGATGTACGGTCCGCAGGCGGCGTTTGTCACCGAGCAGTTCCCGAGCCACGTGCGCTATGCCGGTTCGTCACTGGCCTATACGCTGGCTGGCATTATCGGCGGCGGTTTTGCTCCGCTGATCATTACCTCGCTGTACAAAGAACTGGGCAGCACGCTGTGGGTGTCGCTTTATGTGACGCTGGCGCTGGCGATCACGCTGTTTGCCTTATGGAAAGCCAAAGAAACCGCGCACCAGTCGCTGTAATCACCTCTGGCGAGGGATCGCCACCTTTTATTAAATATTCATGTGCAGCGCCGGTTCACTCTGCGGCGGCTCGGTCGAGATTTGCAGCAGCGGCAGCGGTCGTCCGATGTAGTAACCCTGAATGGCATCGCACGCCAGCTCCTGCAGTTGCGACATCTGCACCGGCGTTTCCACGCCTTCCGCGGTTACCGACAGGGAATAGGCTTTGCCGAGTCCAATCATGTTTTCCACCACCTGGCGCGCCTGAGGTGAATCGGCCAGCGGAAAAATAAAGGATTTATCGATTTTGATGCCGTCGAACGGGAAGGCGCGCAGGTAGCACAGCGACGCGTAGCCGGTGCCAAAATCATCAATCAGAAATCTCACCCCCAGCGCTTTCACCGCCTGCATCACCGCCAGGGTTTTGTCCGGATCGCTCAGCAGCGCGTTTTCCGTAACTTCAATTTCCAGCCGCTGGCTCGGCAGACCGCTGAGCTGCAGCACCCGGGTGATGCGTTCGGCTAAGGCGCTATCCTGCAACTCGCTGGCGGAAATATTCACTGAAACCGCCATTTCCGGCCGGTAGCGGGCGATGTCCTCGCAGGCATTGAGCAGCACCCAGTCGCTCAGCGCGCTGATCAGGCCGGTCTCTTCGGCCAGCGGAATAAACTGATCGGGCATCAGTAAGCCCAGCCGCGGATGCTGCCAGCGTACCAGCGCCTCGACCGCGCTGATGCGCTGCGCGATCAGGTCATAGCGCGTCTGATAGACCAGCCGCAGCTGGTTCTCCTGCAGCGCTGCGCGCAGCTCATGCTCCATTTCGCGCCGCTGCACAATTTTCTCTTCCATGTCACGGTCGAAAAATATCCACTGGTTGCGGCCGCTGTTTTTCGCTTTATACAGGGCGATGTCGGCGAAGCGCAGCAGATCGCTGGCGTTGTCGGCATCCTGTGGTGCCAGCGCGATGCCGAGACTGCCGCCGATGTGGATGTCGTTGTCGTACACCGGGAACGGCAGATTGAGCTGGGCGATGAGCTGCTGACATAGCGCGTCGACCTGCTCGCGGCTGCCCGCCTCCGGCAGAATCACCACAAACTCATCGCCGCCGAGCCGCGCCACCAGGCCGTTGCCGTTGAGCGTGCGCCGGATACGATCTGATACCGCATGCAGCACCTGATCGCCCGCCGCATGGCCGTAGAGATCATTGACCGGTTTGAATTTATCCAGGTCGATCATAATCATCGCCAGCAGCGGCTGCGCCGGCAGCGGCAGGCTCAGCTGCCCCGTGAGGAATTCGCGCATCTGCACGCGGTTGGCCAGTCCGGTCAGTTCATCGAAGTGCGACAGATAGTGCGCGCGCGCCTGCGCTTCAACTTCCAGCGTTACGTCGCTGGCGCTGCCGCGAAAGCCGCTGACGCCGTTCGCCAGGCTGACGCGCTTGAGGGTCAGATTGCAGTAGCGCGGCTGATGCTGAGCGGAGAGATAGCGGCAGCCGTTCAGCGTAAGCTGACCGCCAGAGTCTGCCAGCTGCAAAAGCCGGGCGCGCTGGTGTTCATCGCACAGCAGGAAATCCAGTAGCGTGCGCTGCAGCCACTCCTCGCTGGTAAACCCGGTAACTACCGGGAAACGGCCGGAAACCCAGCTGAAGCGCAGCTGTTCGTCCATCTCCCAAATCCAGTCGGTGGTAATTTCGGCGATATCACGGAAGCGGCGTTCGCTGGCGCTGAGCGCCCGCTGGCTTTGCGCCAGCAGCAGCGTATTTTCATCATTGAGCTGCGCTTTACGCAGCGCGTTGCGCATCAGCATGATGGCGCCATACAGCGTGATTAGCATGGCGATCACCAGCAGCGGCAGCAGGGCGGTCAGCAATTTACCGCCGGGGTTGCTGCTGGTCCAGCGCAGCGTGGCGTCATGGCCGTCGGCGGCGAGGCGCAGGCTTTCCGCCACTGGCGCGCGGGGTGCAGCGAATTCCACCCGCAGCGCGTTGATGCCGTATTCATGCCCCAGCTGCAGCAGCTTGTCCGGCGTCAGGCGATCGGCAAAGATCATCAGCGATGGCGGGCCGGGCTCCTGCGGCACGCTGTTATCGCCACCGGTGGTGATCCAGGCGGCGCACAGCAGCACCAGTTGCTGGTTTACCACCACAAAGCGCGACAGCGCCTTACCGTCATTGTGCTGTAACTGCTGACGCAGCGCGGACAGTTGCTGGCGACCGAGCCAGTCGGTGAAATCGCGTTGCTGCAGCTGACCGTCGATCACGCTGTAAACCGTATCGCCGCGCGGCGCGATGACAAACACGCCCTCGTAGGCAAAGGTCTGGAACAGCGACTCACCCAGATTCTGCCGCGTCCACGCCCAGTCAGTATTCAGCGTGCGGTGCAGGTTTTGGTAGGCTTCGCCCCATTCTGCATTATCGGAGAGGTGAAACTGCATCACTTCCTGACGCGTCTGCAACGCCTTCTCCAGCAGCAGGCGGTTTTGCCGCGCCTCCTGCTGGTTGAGATCGCTGGCGATAAAGCACAGCGTCACCAGCGCCACCATAAAGGAAAGAAAAATCAGCAGCACCATCAGCAGCATCGGCTGGCGCATCAGTCCGCGCATCCGACCATCGGTCGGGAAATCCATCAGTGAACGTTTCGCCATCATAGACTTATCACAAACCAGTAAAATGATATTTCATAAGTACGTTATGAGTATCGGCATGACTGCGCCGAACCTGGGCGAAAAAGTAAAAAAAGCGTGAGCGGAGCGGCAAAAACAGATCGCATATTCGGCCAGAAGCCCGACGATGCCGTGGCGCAATCAGATCTGCATAAGGTCTGTTAATAAAAGGCCCTGCCGCTGCGTTTGCACCAGGGCAATTCGGCGAATGCCGGTAAATTTTTCCCGTTGCGCTAATAGCTTAGTGTTTATTTCATGCTGATGACGATAAATATATTACAGCCATAATTTATCAGAGCGTGATTTAACGTTCAGGACTTAAAGAATTTCCTGGTTAAATGATGGTGCGTTATCCAGGACTATTCTTGTTGAGTGTAAATCTTTGTCAGTGCTAATTTGCTGAAACCCATCTGCTCCTCTTTCCAGAGACCACTTATGCAACCACGTATCACGCATCTTGATGGCATGCGCGGATTAGCGATCCTGCTGGTGATTGCTTATCACGCCTATGCCCGCTGGCCCGAACTGTTGCCGTATGCCGCCACTACCCAGCATATTCCGCTGCTGGCATTTGGTTGGGTTGGCGTGCAGTTGTTTTTTATGATCTCCGGCTTTGTCATATTTATGACGCTGGATAAATCGTCCGGCTACCTCAGTTTTCTCAAAAAACGCTGGCTGCGCCTGTTTCCGGCAATGCTGATAGCCAGTCTGCTGCTGTACGTTGCCGGCGGCTTTTTTCCGGAGTGGTCGCTGATGACACCGGAAAGCCGCAACCTGCTGCCCGGTCTGATATTTATTAATCCTGAGACGCTGACGCAGCTCACCGGCATTGAATTCCGCTCCATGGCCGGATCGTTCTGGTCTCTCTATGTTGAAGCGCTGTTTTATCTGATTATTGGCGCGGTTTATTTTACCTTTGGACGTAAATATTGTCTGCCGGCGCTGATTGTGCCGATGTTATTACTTTCCGCCTCATCGGTATTGAAATCACTCGGCCATCCATTATTAATCGATGTAATTTCAAAATTCGGTTTTATTCACTATGCCTGGTTTATGGTCGGCTGTCTGGTTTATGAACGTCTGCATGGGCGCGATAAACGTTATCACTACGCGCTGACCGCGCTGGCCTTGCTGATTAATTTCAGCTACTACGTTAAAAACAGCGGCGTGGTCGCCGTGGTGCCGCTGTTACTGGTAATGCTGTTTTTTATCGCCAGCTTTTATTCCAGACAGATTGAGCGCTGGCTTTCCCTGCGCTTTTTCACCGCCATCGGATTTGTCAGTTACGCCCTGTATCTGATTCATGAAAATTTAATGATCGCGATATTGATAAAGCTTAATGGCTATATCAAAAATGAAGCGGTGATGACGATGCTGCCGGTGGTGGTGGCCAGCGTACTGTATTATGTTGCCTGGCTGATCAGTAAATATGCGGAACCGGCGCTGCGTAATGCGCTGAAGTGGAAGCGGCAGCCCGCGCCGCAGGCGGGCAGCGGGCTGTAATCGCGCGGGAGCCAGCGCTCCCGCGTACGCTGTCACACATCCAGCCGGTGAATGACGTTCACAAACTCGTGTACGCCACTGTTGATTTCCCGCAGGCTGCGCGACAGCACGCTGATTTTCTCCTGTTCGGTCACCACAAATTGCCTGACCTCATCCAGTTGCTGATACATTTGCTGGATCAGGTCGGCATTTTGTTCCACGACCACGGATATCTGTTTGGTGGCGCTGGCGGTCGAGGCCGCCAGGCGGCGCACTTCACCTGCCACCACGCTGAAGCCACGTCCGGCCTCGCCAGCGCGTGCGGATTCAATCGCGGCATTCAGTGCCAGAATGTTGGTCTGTGAAGCAATCAGGTTGATGGTTTCCACCACGTCGCTGATGCTCCTGGCCGAGGCGGTGAGTTGCGCGCCAATTTCGGCGGCGGCATTCACCTGCTGCGCCACCAGTCCGGAGTTACGCACCGTTTCATCCAGCACTTCATTAGCGTTATCGGTAATTTGTGAGGTCTGCTCAGAGGTGGTCAGCGCGATATCTGCCACGCGCTTCGCCGCCTCGACGCGCGCGGTGATATCCGAGGCGATCTTAATCACTTTGTAGACCTTACCATCGCCGTCAAACACCGGGTTGTAGCTCGCCTCCAGCCAGATGCGCTCGCCGCTGGCGGTCTTACGCTCAAAACGACCGACAAAATGCTGACCATTGCCAATTTTGCGCCAGAAGTCCGGGTTCTCGCGGTAAAAATTGTCGAAGCAGAACAGGCGATGATGCTGGCCGGCGATGGCTGGCAGGGTATAGCCCATGTGGGTGAGGAAGTTGGCGTTGGCGGTAATGATGTGACCGTCCGGCGTGAATTCAATCACCGCCATCGAACGGTCCAGCGCCGTTATCACCGCCTCTTTATGCTCCAGCTCCTGATGGCGCGCGGTGATGTCGCTCGCGACCTTGATCACTTTGTACACTTTGCCGCGCTCATCGCTCACCGGAAAATAGGTCGCGCTGAGCCAGAAGCGCTGATGCTGCTTGTTGAAACGCTCAAAAATGCCGTTCACCGATTCGCCGGCGGCCAGCGTTTGCCAGAAGGCGTAATAGTCGGATGACTGGCTGTAAGCAGGGCTGCAGAAAATCCGGTGATGCTGTCCCTGAATTTCATGCAGCTGATAGCCGGTGACCTGTAAAAATTGTGCATTGGCGCTGAGGATTTCACCGGCCGGTGAAAACTCAATCCACGCAACATGCTGCTTTATCGCTTCAATATCCTTAGCAATGTCGCCACTTTTGGCAAATGGCAGAGAAAGGCTCGATTTTTTCACCCCGAACATGAGAGACCTCAGGCGCTTGGTATGCTGTTGAACGAAATGCAGGCGCAGATGCGCGCGTGCTAACGCATTCGGCGCCTCCAGTGGAGGGCACCGCATGATTACCCCGGTTGTCCATTACAGCCGTGCCACAGGCACCGGCTGCTGTCTCGCTACGCACCGATGTGCGCAGGTGGGGTGTGTAATAGTGTTACCTGCCTGATGTTGTTACAGCGCAAGCTGAAAGCTGTTTTTGCTATGCAACTTTGATTATCGACCGTGGCGTTAAAAATGTGAGAAAAAAGTGATCAACGCCGCGCGTGCGGGTAAGAAAAGTGTCCAGCGGACTTGTTAAAAGATGCATGTTAAATGTATGTTAATGCCCGAGACGTGACGCAATCAACGCCCGATGACGGGTTGGAGAAAAACCACCATGACGACCGCGCTGTGCCAGCTGTTAAAACTGCAGTATCCGCTGATTCAGGCACCGATGGCCGGTGTCGCCACGCCGCAGCTGGCCGCAGCGGTATCCAATGCCGGGGCGCTGGGATCGATTAGCGTCGGCGCGGTGACGCCGCAGCAGGCGGCAGACATGATTGCCCACACCCAGGCACTGACGAGCGAGCCGATCAACGTCAACGTATTTTGTCACGCGCCGGCAAGGCGGGATGCCGCGCGCGAGGCGGCGTGGATCAGCCGATTCAGCCCGCAGTTTGCGCAGTACCAGACGGCGCTGCCGCCAGCGCTAACGGAGATCTATCAGAGCTTTTTGCACAATGAGGCGATGCTGGCGGTACTGGAGCAGGCGCGGCCGGCGGCGGTCAGTTTCCATTTCGGCCTTCCCGATGCCACGGCCATCGCCCGGCTAAAGCAACGTGACATTGTCACGCTAGCGACCGCCACCAGTCCGCAGGAAGCGCGGGCAATTGCACGCAGCGGTATCGATATCATTGTGGCGCAGGGTTATGAAGCCGGTGGCCATCGCGGCCATTTTGATCCGGGCGCGCCAGACCAGCAGCTTTCGACCGTTGCGCTGGTGCAGGCGATTCGGCAGCACACCACGCTGCCGGTGGTGGCAGCGGGCGGCGTGATGGACGGTGCCGGCATCGCGACGATGATGAAACTCGGTGCCAGCGGTGTACAGCTCGGTACGGCGTTTGTGCTGTGTCCGGAGTCGGCGGCCAGTGCGGCCTATCGTCGCGCGCTGCTGGCAGCTGGCGAGCGTGGCACGGTAATGACGGCGGCGATCTCCGGGCGTCAGGCGCGCTGCGTGCGCAACGCATTTTGTGAATTGTGCCATGACGTAACGCCGGAGGAGATTCCCGACTATCCGCTGACTTATGCGCTGGGAAAAGCCCTGGCGGCTGCTGCTGCGGCGCACGGCGAGGACGGCTTTGGTGCCCAATGGGCCGGTCAGGGCGTGGCGCGGGTGCGCGCGCTGCCGGCGGCACAGCTGGTGGAGACGCTGGTTGCTGAGTGGCAGCAGGCATAAAGCAGGCTGCTGCCACATAGTGCGTAACGTTACAGGCCGAGCGCGCGCGTTACCGCTTCCGGCATTGACGGACGCCCATTGGCGAGACAGGTGGCAACAAACGTGGCCTCGGCATACACCACGCCGTCGACCTTGATTTGCTGCACGAAGTTCACGCGATTGCGCTTCTCGTTCTGTTCCAGCGCGCAGGTGACTTCCACCTTGTCGCCTTTCACCAGGCTCTTGCGGAAGCGCAGCGTGTACTCCAGCACCATGTAAATCTTGCCCTGACTGAACTCTTCTTCAATGTCGATACCCAGCGCCTCGCGCATGTAAGCGTGGCGCGTCCACTCCATGTAAAACGGGTAGTACAGCCCGTCGACCACGCCTTGAAAATCGATATGGCTTTCATCTACGTCATAGTGCTTTACGAACATTTTTGCATCCTGATAAGCGCGTTACGCGGTGAGGCAATGGGTATACCTCAGAATGACGCCGCGGGTAAACGGCAAGATGTTGCAAAGTAATTCCACTGTCGCCTGGCAGAATGAATGCTGGTATTTTCCCGTGCTGCAGCAGAAACTGACAGCTGCATCACATATCCATAATCAACTGGCTACCTTTTTGTGACAAATCACGCAGCCCGGACACATTTTTCTGCGCAGGGTCGCGCGGCCAAACATAATGGTTTTACTATGTACACGCATGTTGTACAGAGTAAAACAACAACACTGGCCGATTTGCGTTAAGCCATGACTCTGTGAGGAACTCTATGTCTGACAAGATAACCCGCGCGGCCGCTGTGCCCGATATTGAGCAGCAGACCGTAAAACGCGTCATCTGGCGCATTCTGCCGTTCCTGATCGTCTGCTATCTGATCGCCATTATCGATCGCGGCAACATCGGCATGGCGTCCCTGCAAATGAATGAAGATCTCGGGCTGAGCAAAGCGGTGTTTGGCCTGGCAAGCAGCCTGTTTTTTGTTGGCTATTTTCTGTTTGAGGTGCCAAGCAACCTCGCGATGCAGAAGATTGGCGCCAAAATCTGGATTTCGCGCATCATGGTGACGTGGGGCATTGTCTCGGTGTGCACCGCGTTCGTCAGCAGTGCGGAAATGCTCTACGTGCTTCGCTTTCTGCTGGGCGCTGCCGAAGCCGGCTTCTTTCCCGGCGTGATCCTTTATCTGACTTACTGGATTCCGGCGAAATATCGCGCGCGCGTAATTGCGACCTTTATGGTGGCGATCCCGGCAGCCAACTTTATTGGCTCGCCGATCTCGGGCGCAATCCTGACGATGGACGGCTGGTTCGGCCTGCGCGGCTGGCACTGGCTGTTTATCATCGAAGGATTCCCGGCGATTGTGCTGGGGGTGCTGGCTTTCTTCCTGCTCAGCAACCGTCCGGAAAATGCCCACTGGCTGACCAGCGAACAGCGCAACTGGCTGAGCGGCAAACTGGCTGAAGAGAATGCACAGCGTAAAGCGATTGGTCATATCACGCTGTGGCAGCTGCTGCGCCACAAGCATATCTGGGTGATGGCGCTGATTTACGCCGGCGCGTCGGCAGCGGGTTCGACGCTGAGCGTCTGGTCACCGCAGCTGCTGAAATCATTTGGCCTGGATAACTTCACCACCGGTTTGATGAATGCGATCCCGTATGGTCTGGCATCGATTCTGATGATTGTCTGGGGCCGTAGTTCGGACCGCAGCGGTGAGCGTCGCTGGCACACCGCGCTGACGCTGTTCCTGATTGCCGGTGGACTGCTGGCGGCGTTCCTGACCGATACGCTGGCGGGCAGCGTGGTGATTCTGTCACTGGTGCTGATTGGTGCTTACTCGATGAAAGGGCCGTTCTGGGCGCTGGCCTCGGGCTGGATGTCCTCAACCACCGCAGCGGCCGGTCTGGCTGCTATCGGCGCGATGGCCAACCTGATTGGTGGCGGGCTGATGGTGAACGTTTACGGCATCATCAATGAGAAAACCGGCAGCCATGCGATGGCGATGATTCCTCTGGCGCTGCTGTGTGCGGCGGGCGGCATTGCGGTATTGCTGATGGGACGCAGCAAAAAGCTGCACGTTGAAGCGGAACAGCCGGTGGCCAGCACCGGGAAATAATCTCATGAGCCTGTGCCAGGGAGGGCACGTATCTGGCTCATCACGTCTGCCGTTATCCTGCTTTCATCCTGTAAAACATCCGTTTCCCGATGCGCCACAGGCACACCGGGAAACGCGGCGTTATTATCTCTGCTCAGCGCTGCGCTGGCGCCACGGATCTTTCACCATGGCGACCGCCAGTGCGCCAATCATCAGGACTGCCGCCACCGCCAGCAGCGCCCACATAAAGCCGCCGGTAGACTGACGCACATAGCCGATCAGCGACGGGCCGAAGAAGCCGCCGAGATTACCAATCGAGACAATCATAGCTAAGCCGCCTGCCGCGGCATTGCCGGTCAAAAAGCCGGAAGGCAGCGCCCAGAACGAGGCCTGAAACGCCAGAATACCGCTGACGGTGCAGCACAGTGCCAGCATTTTGATCACCGGCGCATCGCTCAGCGCGCTGCACATCAGGGCTAAGGCGGCGATCACCAGCGCGCCGCTGATCCAGCGAATACGGTGCGCTGATGCATTAGCGCGGCGCGCCCACAACAGCATGCTCACGGCACCGCAGACATAGGGCAGCGCGGCAAGAAAGCCGGTTGCCGTATGGCTCACGCCGAGCTGTTTGATGATCTGCGGCATCCACAGTCCCACGCCGATCGAACCCACAATGCCGCAAAAGTTAATAAACGCCAGCAGATACAGCAGCGGATTGCGCAGCGCGTCGCGCATCTGGGAACCGTGCGTTGCCGCGATTTGCTGCTGCTCATCGGCCAGCCGCCTGCTCAGCAACTGCTGTTCACGCGGCGCCAGCCAGCGCGCTTTCTCCGGCCGGTCGCTCAGCACAAACAGGCACATGACGCCGAGGATCACCGCCGGTAAGCCTTCAATCAACAGCAGCCACTGCCAGTTACGGATATGCTCATGGTCGGTGATCTGCATCAGCGCGCCGGAAATCGGTGAGCCGATGATATTGGCCACCGGAATGCCGACCAGGAACGCGGCGGTGATTTTGGCGCGCCAGCTGCCGGGGAACCAGTAGGTAAAGAACAGATAGATGCCGGGGGTAAAGCCGGCCTCTGCTACGCCGAGACAGAAGCGCGCAATGGCAAAGCTGACGGGGCCGCTGATGAACGCGGTCGCCATCGAAATCAACCCCCACGAAATCATGATGCGCGCGATCCAGATGCGCGCGCCCACTTTTTGCATGATCAGGTTGCTGGGAATTTCAAACAGGAAATAGCCGATAAAAAACATGCCCGCGCCAAAGCCAAACTGTTCGGCGGTGATGCCGAGATCGGCGTTCATGCCCAGCGCGGCAAAGCTGACATTGGTGCGGTCAAGGTAGCTGACCACATAACAGATAAAGATAAACGGCAGAATGCGACGAAAGGCTTTGGCGGCCGCCTGCTCACTGTCCTGGAAATCCTGTTCGCTGAGCGTTTCATGGCGGGGTGGCACCGCAGCCGGCTGAGCCGGCGCAGGGCTGGATGTTGAGTGCAGGGTCATAGTAATCTCCGGTGCGTTCGGATGACGCAGAGTTGTAGTCAGAGAAACGAGGTATCGATGGCCGGTAACGCGCGGCCTGGTGTGTTCTGGGTGCAGGTCAGGATGCTGCCGCTGACCGATTCGGTGATAAACAGCTGATTAAGGTTGGCCCCGCCGAAGCACAGGTTGGTGGTGGAACGACCCAGCGGACTGAGCAGAATCTCTTCCGGTTCAGCCAGATCGTTAAGACGCCAGACGCGCCCGAGGCCGGGATTGGCAATCAGCAGTTCGCCGCGCTGATTGATGGTCAGCCCGTCCGGCCCGCTGGGTCCGTGTGAGGTAAAGAACAGTCCAACTTTGCTCACCGAACCATCCGCCAGCAACGGCACGCGCCACACGCAGTTGCCGCGCGTCATCGCCACGTAGAGGATTTTCTCATCCGGCGACAGTACCAGGCCGTTCGGGCTCGGGCAGTTATCCAGCAGCAGATCCAGCCGGCCATCCGGGCTGAGCCGATAGACGCGTCCGCTGGCATCGTGCAGCCCGGTCTGGCCCTGATCGGTGAAATAGAGATTGCCGCGGCTGTCGGGGGTTAAGTCGTTGACGCCGCGAAAGCTTTCGCTGTTACGCCGCGTCAGCCACGGCGTGATAGTGGCGCTGCTGATTGACAGCTTCATCAGGCCGTTACGGTAATCGGTGATGATCAGCGTGTCCGGATCGGTCAGCTTCATGCCGTTGGGCTCACCGTCATACTGCACCACCAGCTCCCAGTTGCCGCTCATATCGACGCGAAAGATGCGGCCATAGGGAATATCGGTGACATACAGACAGCCGGAGGGATGCCACACCGGGCCTTCGAGAAAGGAGTCGGTAAGCTGGCCGCCGCGATTGGCGGCAGCCCAGACATTGCCGGCGTCCGGCCGGCGAAACGCTTCAGGCAGGCGCGAAAACAGCGTTAACTCGCGCACCTCCGGTACGGTGAGCACGGTCATGATACCGCCTCCTGCTCCTGCAGAACCTGCAACGCGTTGCGCGCGGCACCGGTGCCCATGCGCACGTAGGCATTGTCGCTCACGCCGCCAATGTGCGGCGTAATAATCACGTTGTTAAGCGACTGCCACAGATGCGGTGCAGTCAGCGGCTCGCTGGTGAAGCTGTCCAGTCCGGCGGCACGCAGCGTGCCGTTTTGCAGCGCGGTCGCCACCGCCTGATCGTCAATCAGTCCGCCGCGCGCGGTGTTGACCAGAATCGCGCCAGGCTTAAAACGGGCGAGGGCGGCCGCGTTGATCATCTGGTGATTGCTGTCCGTCAGCGGACAGTGCAGCGACACCACATCGGCACGGCTGTACAGTTCATCCAGTGATTCAACCGCTTCACAGCCAGCCGGCAAGGTTTGCGCATAAGGATCGTAGGCCAGCACCTGCATACCGAAGGCCTGGCCGATGCGCGCCACGCGGCTGCCGATGGCACCCAGACCGACCAGGCCGAGCGTGCGTCCTTCCAGCTCCAGCGATTTATGCTGCGCTTTATCCCAGTGTCCGTCGCGCATCCGGCGGTCCAGCTGCGGCACGGATTTAGCACAGGCGAGGATCAGCGCCCAGGCATGCTCCGACACGGCGGCGGCATTGGCGCCCACTGCCGCGCGGACCGCAATCTGGCGTTCCGCCGCTGCCTGCTGATCGATAACGTCAATACCGCTGCCGTGCTTGGAGATCACGCGCAGCGCCGGCGCGGCGTCCATGATGCGCCCGTTGATTTTGCCATAGCGCACAATGATCGCCTGAGGATTATGGCGCTCGCACAGCGCGATCAAATCGGCTTCCTGCGGCTGGCGTCCGGCATAAATCAGCTGATAGTCCTGCAGCAGCTCGACGGCTTCAGCAGCCAGGTCGCTGCCGGTGATGAGGATAGTTTTTACGTTGCTCATTACAGCGATTCTCCTTCTGCTAACATACCCGCCGCGCGCAGAGCACCTTCCAGCCAGCCCGGACGTAAATCGCCCTGCTTAATACCCGCGATGCGGCGCGTTTCGGCGTCCAGCTTCTTCGCCGCCAGGGCAATGATGCGTTCCACATCCTGTTTAGCGATCACCACCACGCCATCGGCATCGCCGACCACCAGGTCGCCCGGCTCAATCGACGCACCGGCTACCGACACCGGATGGTTCACACGTCCGGGAATACTTTTGGTGGGGCCGCTTGGGTTGAGGCCGGCAGCAAACACCGGATAGCTGCCCTGCGCGAGGGCGTCAGCATCACGCACCGCGCCATCAATGATGATGCCGGCGATGCCGGACGCTTCGGCCTGGGTTGCCATGATTTCACCCAGCAGCGCGCAACTGATGTCGCCTTTGCCGTCTACTACCAGCACATCACCCGGCTGGGCGATAGCCAGCGCCGCGTGAATCGCCAGGTTATCGCCCGGACGCACTTCCACCGTGATGGCCGGCCCGGCGACTTTCATCTGCGGCGACAGCGGCTTAACGCGGCCATGCAGGGTGCCGCGACGACCGGCGACATCGGCCAGAATCGCCGCCTGGAATGCGGCGGCCTGGCTGACGGACAGGGCGCTGACGCGCTCGATGTTGCGGTTGATCAGGTTATTTGCAGACACAGACATAATTCACCTCGTGGTTTGTTTTACCTGGTACAACAATGTTGTACAATATAAAACAACTATATCGACGATCTGACGCCGCATGCCAGTGTTACGAAGGTGTTTGTGATGTAAACACGATGTGACTCACAGTTTTCAGGTACACTCAGGACGGCACAAATCAGGAGGAAAAAATGGGAAATGAAGGCGTTAATGCGGTGGAGAAGGCGTTGTCGCTGCTGGATTGTTTTAAGCCGGGCGAAGAGAGCCTGTCGCTGACTGCGCTGTCGCAGCTTTCCGGCTATCACAAAACCACTGTCTATCGTCTGATGAACTCGCTGGAAAGGATGGGCTATGTGGTGCGCAGTGACAGCGGTGTCTACACGCTCGGCCCGCGTCTGTTATACCTCGGCAAGCTTTATGAGCAATCATTCCATCTGGCCAGCGTGGTGCAGCCGGAATTGCAGGCGCTGGCAACGGCGACCAACGAGAGCGCCAGCTGGTACGTACTGGATAACGGCCAGCGTCTGTGCCTGTTTCGTGCTGAATCGTCTGATGGCCTGCGTCATACGCGCCTGCCGGGGACAATTTTTCCGCTCGATAACTCAGCCATCAGTAAGGTGCTGCGTTTCTGGGGCATGAATGAAAATCTCTTCGATGCGCTGCCGTCGCTGCCAATATTCAGCTCGGGCGCGCGCGATCCGCACATCGCGGCCTTTGCCGTACCGGTATTCGCCGAAAATGACCGGCTGACCGCTGCGCTGGCGCTGACCGGCCCGGTTTCGCGTCTGACGCTGAATCGCAAAGATGAAGAGTTAGGCGTGTTGATGCGCGAAGCGGCTGCACGCCTGTCAGCCAAACTGGGCGCGCGCAAAGCATTTTGTGATGCGGTTTATGCGGCTAAATAAGGCTGCGCATTACTCACTCACCGGCGGGCCAGCAGGCCTGCCGCACTCCTTCGGATTTTTTAAAGCAACACCTCAGTTAATGCTGTTTTCCCTGCTGCGCTAAGCCCGGTATACCTTGCGGAAACCAATTAAACGCTGGCAGGCATCATGAGCACCCATACCCGCATCCGCAAATTCAACACCAAAGATACCTATCCTAATCAGTCGCTGGACAACGACCTGTGTCAGGCCGTGCGCGCCGGCAACACCGTTTACGTGCGTGGACAGATTGGCACCGACTTCGAAGGCAACCTGGTGGGGCTGGGCGATCCGGCAGCGCAGGCCGAGCAGGCGATGAAAAACGTGAAGCAACTGCTCGAAGAAGCGGGCAGCGACCTGTCGCACATCGTGAAAACCACCACCTATATCATCGACCCGCGCTATCGTGAGCCGGTGTATCAGGTGGTCGGCAAGTGGCTGAAAGGCGTGTTTCCCATCTCCACCGGTCTGGTGATCTCGGGACTGGGCCAGCCGCAGTGGCTGATGGAGATCGACGTGATTGCGGTGATCCCCGACGACTGGCAGCCGCAATAAGGAGCGCCGCATCATGACGTTATCGATTGTTGGACGCTGTGCGCAAACCGGCCAGCTGGGCATTGCGGTCAGCTCGTCGAGTATTGCGGTCGGCGCACGCTGTCCGTGGCTGCGCGCCGGCGTCGGCGCGGTCTCCACGCAGAACATCACGCTGCCGGCGCTGGGGCCGCGCATCCTTGATCGGCTGAGTCAGGGCGAGACGGCGCAGCAGGCGCTGCAGAGCGGCCTTGCCAGCGATGACTTTTTTGATTATCGCCAGCTTACGGTGCTGGCGGCCGACGGCAGCAGTGCCTGCTTCAGTGGAACGCACACGCTGGGGGTGAATCACGCGCTGTGCGGCAGCGACTGCGTAGCGGCCGGTAATTTGCTGGCGAATCCCGAGGTGATTACGGCGATGGTCAGCGCGTTTACGCAGCAGCCGGGCGAACTGGCCGCACGGTTAATCGCGGCCATGCAGGCCGGGATGGCCGCCGGAGGCGAAGCCGGGCCGGTTCACTCGGCGGCGCTGGCAGTGGTGGGCGAACCGTCGTGGCCGCTGGTTGATCTGCGCGTTGACTGGACGGAGGGCGATCCCATCGCGGAACTTCATCAGCTGTGGCTGGCCTATCAGCCGCAGATGCAGGATTACCTGACGCGCGCGCTCAATCCCACGCTGGCACCCCGTTACGGCGTGCCGGGCGATGAATAAGCGAGAGGAGACGCGATGCTGACCAGCCGTAACCTGCTCGAACATCTGGTGGCTTTCGACACCACCAGCCGCGAATCCAATCTCGCGCTGATCGATTTCTGCTGGCGCTATCTCAGCGGGCTGGGCGTGACCTGTGAACTGATGCACAACTCAGAACGCAGCAAGGCCAATCTCTATGCGCGGCTCGGGCCAGCCGGCAGCGGCGGGGTGATGCTATCGGGCCACAGCGACGTGGTACCGGTTGATGGCCAGACGTGGACGGTGCCGCCGTTTGCGCTCACCGAACGCGACGGCAAGCTGTACGGACGCGGCACGGCAGACATGAAAGGCTTCCTCGCCTGCATGCTGGCTGCCGTGCCGCATTTTCTCGCCCAGCCGCTGCGTCAGCCGCTGCATCTGGCTATCTCCTATGACGAAGAGGTGGGTTGCCTCGGCGTGCGCTCGCTGGTGGAGGCGCTGGCGCAGCGCAGCGATCGACCGGCGATCTGCCTGATTGGCGAGCCGACAGAGCTGCGTCCGGTGCTGGGCCACAAAGGCAAGCTGGCGATGCGCTGCGAAGTGCATGGCGCGGCCTGCCACTCGGCGTACGCGCCGCAGGGCGTTAATGCGATTGAATACGCCGCGAAGCTGATCCAGCGCTTGACCGTCATCGGTGAACGTCTGGCGACGCCGGAACGACAGGATGCGCGCTTCGATCCGCCGTTTACCACCGTGCAAACCGGGGTGATCCACGGCGGACGCGCGCTGAATATCGTGCCTGACGCCTGCAGTTTTGATTTCGAAGTACGCACGCTGCCGCAGGAGGATGCGCAGCAGGTGGCAGACGAGCTGGTGACGTATGCACAGCAGACGCTGGAGCCGCAGATGCGCGCGGTGCAGCCCGCCAGCGCTATCCGCTTCTCGCCGCTCAGCGCCTATCCCGGGCTGGATACCGCCGCGCACAGTGCCGCGGCACAGCTGATTGCCCGGTTGAGCGGCAGCGACAGCTTCGGCACCGTGGCGTTTGGCACTGAAGGCGGACTGTTTGCCGCCGCCGGCATCCCCTGTGTGGTGTGCGGTCCCGGCAGTATGGAGCAGGGCCATAAGCCCGACGAATTTATCACCCTCGCACAGCTGGACGCCTGTGACAGCCTGTTACGCCGGCTGGCGACCTGGATGTGCGAATGAACCCGCGACGAGCCACCCCGTCCGAATCCGGAGATTGTATGGTCAGTGCAGAAGTAACCCCGTTTCCGCAACCGCTGTCATCGGCGCCGCATAAGGCCAACGTGGCGGTGCAGCTGGATGGCGTCCTGAAGCGCTTTGGTGATGCCATCGCGCTGCATAAAATTTCTCTCACCATCCATGAAGGTGAGTTCATTACGCTGCTCGGCCCGTCCGGCTGCGGCAAAACCACGCTGCTGAACCTGATGGCCGGCTTTGCCGAAGCCGACGGCGGTGAGATTTTTATCGATGGCGACCTGGTAACGGAAATCCCGCCTTATCAGCGCGAGATCGGCATCGTGTTTCAGAACTACGCGCTGTTTCCGCACATGACGGTGGAGAAAAACGTCGGCTACGGCCTGCGTATGCGCGGCGTGCCGAAAGCGGAAATCGCCGAGCGGGTCGGGCAGGCGCTGGCGCTGGTGAAGCTGGCGGGTTATGGCCAGCGCAAGCCGCGTGAACTGTCTGGCGGGCAGCAGCAGCGCGTGGCGCTGGCACGCGCGCTGGTGATTCGCCCGAAAGTGTTGCTGCTCGATGAGCCGTTCTCAGCACTGGACAAAAATTTGCGTTTATCCATGCAGGTCGAGCTGAAAGCGATTCAGCGCAAACTCGGCGTGACCACGGTCTTTGTTACCCACGATCAGGGTGAAGCGCTGAGCATGAGCGACCGCGTGGTAGTGATGTCGGCCGGTCACGTGCGCCAGATTGGGCCGCCGGATGAGATCTATCGCCGCCCGCAGGATCCGTTTGTCGCCGGCTTCGTCGGTGACGTCAACATACTGCCGGGCCGCTACGCCGGCCGTGACACCAGCGCGCTGCTGGAGCTGGGCGGCAACACGCTGCGCCTGCCGGCCAAACGGGTGCAGGCCAGCGTCGGCGACCGGCTGGATGTGTATGTGCGTCCGGAAAATGTGCAGCTGGCGCCGCTCGGTCCGCAGGCGCTGCTCAGCGCCACGGTGCTGACGCACGTGTTTCAGGGCGATCACGTTGACGTGCATCTTGATATTCCGGCGCTCGGCAGTGCGTCGCTGTTTGCCCGTCAGTCCGGACTGGAGGCGCTGACGCGCTGGCCGGTCGGCAGCGTGGTGGGGCTGACGTTTGATGACGAGGGCGTTTGCGCCTTCGCCAGTGACGCACAGGGATAACGCATGGCAACGGAAACCATGACGGCGATCATCGCCGCGCAGCCGGGTGACGCAGACGTACTGACTGCGGTGCAGCGCCCGGTGCCGCAGCCGGGACCGGGCGAAGTGCTGCTGCGCGTCGTCAGTGCAGGGGTTAACCGGCCCGATATTCTGCAGCGCAACGGCATGCCACCGCCGCCAGGCTGCAGCGATATTCTCGGGCTGGAAGCGGCGGGCGTCATCGTTGCGCTCGGCGCAGGCGTCAGCGAACTGCAGCCGGGCATGGCGGTGATGGCGCTGCTGAGCGGCGGCGGTTATGCACAATACTGCGTGGCGCGCGCCGACCTGTGCCTGCCGGTGCCGGACACGCTGCCGCTCAGCCACGCGGCGGGGTTTCCCGAAGCCGCGTTTACCGTCTGGCACAACCTGTTTGAGCTGGGGCGTCTGATGCCGGGCGACAGCGTGCTGATTCACGGCGCGGCCAGCGGCGTGGGCACGCTGGCGATCCAGTGCGCCCAGGCTTGTGGCGCGCGGGTGATTGCCACCGCCGGCGGTGCGGAAAAAATTGCCGCGCTGCAGCAGCTGGGCGTGTGGCGCGCCATCGATCGCCATAGCGAAGATTTTGTGGCGGTGATTCGAACGCTGACCCGGGAACGCGGTGTGGATGTGGTGCTGGATAACGTCGGCGGTGACTACATTGCGCGCAACCTCAGCGTGCTGGCAGCGGGCGGGCGGCACGTCAGCCTCGCCTTTATGCAGCGGGCCACGGTGGAGATCGATTTACAGTTGATCATGCGCAAAGGCTTAAGCCTGACCTCTTCCACGTTGCGACCGAAAAGCGCGGCGGAAAAAGCGCGTCTGGCGCAGTGCGTGCGCGCCCATCTGCTGCCTTTACTGGCTGCCGGGCGCATCACGCCGCGCGTGCATCAGCGATTGCCGCTGATGACCGCCGCGCAGGCGCACCGCATCCTTGAAGCCAATGCCAATATCGGCAAAGTGCTGCTGCTGCCAGATGCGGAGGCTATGCCATGATGGAACTCTATTACGCCTCTACCTCGCCTTACGTGCGAAAAGTAATGGTGTGCGCCCAGCTGCTGGGTCTGGCGCCGGAGATCACCCTGCTGGCGTCGGCGGCGCACCCCATCGAGCGCGATGCGCGCATTGCCGCGTTTAATCCGCTGGCTAAAGTGCCGGCGCTGCGCACCGAACAGGGACTATGTTTATACGACAGCCGGGTGATCTGCGAATACCTTAACCAGCGCGCCGCGGGCCAGTTGCTGCCGGCAGACGGCGAGGCGCGCTGGCTGTGCCTTACGCGCCAGGCGCTGGGTGATGGGCTGCTGGACGCCGCGCTGCTGGCGCGCTACGAAACCAGCGCCCGCCCGCTGGAAAAGCAGTGGTCAGCGTGGCGCGATGCGCAGCTGACCAAAGTGGCGGCTGCGCTGGCGGCCATTGAGCAGCAGGCGGAGGCGTTCAGCCGCACGCCTGACGATCTCGGGCTGATCGCCATCGGCTGCGGATTGGGCTACCTCGACTTCCGTTTTGCTGAACTCAACTGGCGCGCCACGCATCCGCAGAGCGCCGCCTGGTTTGCCCTTTTTGACGCGCACCCGGCAATGGCCGCGACGCGCCCGCACCTGTAACGGAGCCGCAATGTCTCAGATTTTCTTTCTCAATGGGCCGAATGCCAATCTGTATGGCATGGATCGCCACGGTACCTACGGCAGCGACAGTTTCGCCAGCATCGGCGAGCGCTGTCAGCGGCGCGCCGACGCACACGGCCTCAGGCTGCAGTTTCGTCAGAGCAACCATGAAGGCGTGCTGGTGGACTGGATTCAGGAAGCGCGCCAGCAGGCGGACGGGCTGATCATCAATGCCGCCGGGTTGTCGTATCGCTCGGTACCGATTCTGGATGCGCTGCTGATGTTCGATGGCCCGATCATCGAAGCGCACATGAGCAATATCTGGCAGCGCGAGCCGTTTCGTCATCAGTCGCTGGTGTCGAAAGCCGCCACTGGCGTGATCGCCGGGCTGGGCGCGCTGGGTTATGAACTGGCTATCGATGCGCTGGCGACGCTGCTACAGGAGCCCAGCGCATGACGACGCTGGTGTTTTATAGCGAGTTCGACAGCTTCGAGGCGTGGTCGGCGCTGCTGGCACCACAATTACCGGATGTCACTATCTGCCGTGCCGATCAGGTTGCGGATGCCGATAGCGTGCAGTTTGCGCTGGCGTGGAAGCCGCCGCGCGGCTTTTTTGCCCCGTATCGCCAGCTGAAATTGCTGGTGAATCTGGGCGCGGGCGTCGACTCGCTGGTGGGGCGCGACGACCTGCCTGACATCCCGATCGTCCGGCTATCGGACCCGGATATGGCGCGCATGATGGCCGGTTACGTGCTGTTTGCCGTGCTGCGTTACGCGCGTGACATACCGGCATTTGAGCGCGCGCAGCGTGAACATCGCTGGCACTATCTGCATCCGCGCGAGCCGGCGTCGATTCGCGTGGGCGTGCTGGGGCTGGGCGAACTGGGTGCGTATGCGGCGCGCGAACTGGCGCGTCAGGGCTTTGACGTACGCGGCTGGTCGCGGTCGCCCAAAGCGCTGGACGGCATTCACTGCGTCAGCGGTGCGCAGGCGCTGGATGCGTTTCTGGCCAGCAGCGACATTCTGGTGGTGATGCTGCCGCTCACGCTGGAAACCCACGGATTGCTGGATGCGCAGCGCCTGGCGCGATTGCCGCCGGGCTGCGCGCTGATCAACGTGTCGCGCGGCGCGATTGTCGATCAGCCCGCGCTGACCGCGGCGCTGCAGAGCGGACAGATCGGGCACGCCACATTAGACGTGTTTGATCGCGAGCCGCTGCCGCCCGACGATGCGCTGTGGGGCATGGAAAATGTGCTGATCACCCCGCATCTGGCGTCGGTAGCGATCCCGGCCAGCGCCGCGCGTCAGGTGGCTGATAACATCCAGCGGGTGATGCGCGGCGAGCCGGTGCGCAACCAGGTGTTTCCCGCGCGGGGTTACTGAGCGCGTCAGGCGACGCGCACCACCTGCGGGTCGAAGTAGCTTGGCGCGGCCATGCCGGGAATGTATTGATCGGAGATGAACATGCGGCAGCGTTCGGCGAAGGCGTTGACCACCATCGATTGCTGCACATGGGCCACCGTGGCGTATCCCAGCAACATCGGCCGGTTCACGCCGGCAAGGCGCACGCGGATCACCCGTTTGCCATCCTGCGACAGATTGGCTTTGGGCCGCACATTGGCGATGCCAAATCCCACGCCGTTGGCCACCATCGCGCGTACCACTTCCATATTGCCGGAGCGCATCACAATGTTGGGCGTGACGCCCGCTTCGCTAAACAGGCTGAGAAAATATTCGCGACTCCACGGCATATCCAGCAGCACCATCGGCACCGTAGCGAGATCCTGAATGGTCACCGCAGACTGACTGGCAAACGGGTGATGTTCGCCGACCATCACATACGGCGGCAGCTGCGCCAGCGACTGAAACGCGATGTCGCTGGCCGGCACCAGATCGTAGGTCAGCGCGATATCGATATCGGCGGCGCGCAGCTGTTTCAGCAGCTGTTCATGATTGCCCTCCACCAGCGTGATGCGCACGCCGGGGAAGGCACGACCAAAGCCAAACACCAGCTCCGGCGTCAGCATCGGCGCCAGCGTGTCGAGACAGCCGACGCGCAGCGGGCCGCGCACGTTGTTCAGCGACTCTGAGGCGATGGTATACAGATTCGACATCTGTTCCAGAATCAGCTTCGCCTCTTTTAATACCTGATGGCCAATGGCGGTGAGCGACACGCCCTGCGCGTGGTGGCGCACAAACAGCTGCACCCCCAGCTCGGATTCGATGTGGGTAATGGCGGCCGAGATCGACGGTGACGACACGTGAATACGTTCGGATGCGCCAATAATGCTGCCGGCTTCGCCGGACGCGACGAAGTATTCCAGCTGGCGCTGGGTGATGCGACTGAGCATGCAGATTCTCCTGGTGTCGCCAGCGCGATCTTGTCGCGCCGGCTTTTCTATTTACCCCTGTTTCCATGCATTTATCATGCCGGACAGCGAATAGCAGCATAATCCCCTGCCTGACCCTTCACGCCCATTCGCTTCTGCCTCACTAAGGCTTAAGAAAATCCGTTGCAAAGCAGCGACTTTTTTAGCGTCAGAAATTCCGATGCAACGGCGAGGAAAAGGCTGTTTTACCGCAGCAGCGGCCAGCGGCAGAATCGCTGTGACACCTGCTTTTCACTTTCGCACTGTTTTGGCGCAGCGCGCCGTGGCGAATCAACGGTGGTTCAGAGCAGCGATAACAGCCTTTTCATTCACTGGGGACAAAAATATGTTGCGTAAGATGTGTGCCTTAACGTTGTTAACCACGGGAATTCTGAGCGCAGGGAATGCCATGGCCGCCGACAAGCTGATTGTCAGCACCTGGGGCGGCAGCTTTAAAGATCTGATCGATCAAACCATCGCCAAAGAGTTCACCAAAGAGACCGGCGTCGAAGTGCAGTTCGTCACCGGCGGCACCATCGATCGCCTCAACAAAGCCAAACTGGCGGGCGGTTCGCCGGAAACTGACGTGACCTTTACCACCGCGCACGTCGGCTATCTGTATGCCAACAGCGGCCTGTTCGAGAAGCTCGACATGAGCAAAATTCCTAACGCGGTCAATCTGGTGCAGCAGGCGAAAGTCAGCCCGTATCATCTTGGCGTGTGGGGCTACGTCTACACCATTGGCTACCGTCCGGATTTGGTGCCGAAAGGGGAAACCTTTACCAGCTGGAACGACCTGTGGAAGCCGGAGCTGAAAGGCACGCTGGCGCTGCCCGACTGGGATCCGAGCCACATCATCGCCGTGGCCGCCAAACTCTCCGGCAGCGATGCCGCGCACTGGCAGCAGGGCCAGGCGAAGCTGAAAGCGCTGATTCCTAACATCAAATCGTTCTACACCGATGATGCCAACAGCCAGCAGCTGATCTCTACCGGAGAAACGCCGGTGCAGGTGATGCTGTCAATGAACGCCTACAGCATGATTGCGGAAGGGGTCAACATCAAGCTGGCGATACCGAAAGAGGGCGCGATCCTCGGCGTGGATACCGTCGGCATCAATAAAGGCAGCAAACATGCCGATCTGGCGTACAAGTTCATCAACATCGCACTGAAACCGGAAATTCAGCAGCAGGTGGCGAAGATCTATCGCGGTAGCCCGACGGTGACCAACGCGCATATCGATCCGGAGCTGGCGAAGCTGCCAGGCATGCTGACCACGCCGGCGCAGTGGAATGCCACCATCAATACCGATCCCCAACTGCGTGCGGAGAAAACTGCCGAGTGGCGTCAGTGGTTCTCTGAAAACATCATGTCTCACTGATTGTCCTGGTGCTGCGGCGGGGCGGGTGCCTCGCCGTAGCCGGTACCACCTATGCAGGCAGTAACGTCCATGACGAAAAAACCGACATTTTTACCCTGGTTCATTCTTCCCGCCACGCTGACCGCGATGGGGCTGGTCGTCGCGATGTTTGCGGTGATGCAGTTCAGCGTGCGTGCGTACATCCCCGGCTCGCTGGATGTCGGCGGCTTTACGCTGGCCAATTTCAGTGGCCTGTTCAAACGCATCTACGGCGACGCGTTTCTCAATACCGTGCTGCTCAGCGCCAAAACGGCTTTATTTGGTTTGCTGATGAGTTACCCACTGGCCTATGCGCTGGTGCGCACCCGCACTGCGTGGATCAAATCCACCATTCTGATCATCGCGATTACTCCGCTGTTTCTGGGGGAAGTGGTGCGCACCTATTCGTGGATTATCGTGCTGGGTAACAGCGGCTTTCTTAATAGCCTGCTGCTGGCGCTGGGCATCATCAGCCAGCCGATCCAGTTTATGTTTACCCAGACCGGCGTGGTGGTCGCGCTGGTGCATGTCACCATGCCGATCATGGTGCTGATGCTGGCGACGGCGCTGTCACACATCAATCCGGACTACGAAAAAGCCGCCACCAGCCTTGGTGCCGGGCCGGTCCGCGCGCTGCTGACGGTGACCATTCCGCTGTCGATTCCCGGCATCATCGCCAGCCTGACCACCGCGTTTGCCTGGACCTTCAGCGCTTTCGCGACGCCCCAACTGATTGGCGGCGGACGCGTCAGTACCGTGGCTACGCTGGTGTATCAGCTGGGCTTCTCCTCGATGAACTTCCCGTTTGCCGCAGCGCTGAGCATTGCTGGCCTGCTGCTGACCATTCTGCTGCTGCTGGCGCTGAAGCGCATGACGCGCTTCCTGCACGCCATGGGAGGGCACTGATATGACCCGTTCTCACAACGACAAACTGATCGCTCTGCTGGGTAAACTGCTGGTGATCGCTATTCTGACGTTTGTCATGTTGCCCACCGTCGTGGTGTTTATCTCGTCGTTCAGCAGCACCTCCGTGCTGTTCTTCCCGCCGAAAGGCTGGTCGCTGCGCTGGTTTGAGCGGGCGCTGAGCTACGACGATTTTCGTCACGGCTTCTGGTCCGGACTGATTGTCACAGCATGGGCGTCAACGCTGGCGGTGATCATCGGTGCCACGCTGGCGATTGCCATTGAGCGCTATCGCTTTCCCTGCAAACAGGTGCTGGAGAGCATTCTGCTGTCGCCGCTGTTTATTCCGCATTTCACCATTGGCCTCGGCCTGCTGATGCTGGTGTCGCAGCTCAATCTGGGACGCGGCTATGCGCTGGTGATTTTCTGCCACGTGGTATTAGTACTGCCGTTCGTGCTGCGCAGCGTCTATGTATCGCTGAAAAATCTCGAGCAGCGGATAGAACTGGCGGCGGCCAGCCTCGGCGCATCGCCGCTGCGCGTGGTATGGACCATTACCGTGCCGCTGATTCTGCCGGGCCTGTTTGGTGGCTGGCTGTTCGCCGCGATTCTCTCTTTCAATGAATTTACCGCCTCGCTGTTTATTACCACCCAGGTGACGCAGACGCTGCCGGTGGCGATGTACAACTACGTGCGTGAATTTGCCGACCCGACGCTGGCGGCGCTGTCGGTTATTTATATTGTGGTGACCGCCGCGATGTTAATTATCGCCAATAAGTTTTTCGGGCTGGGAAAAATATTAAACGTTGAGGCCGGGCATTAATTTCGCTGTGCCATTAAGCCGCCGTTAAACATGACAACCTGGTGTTAATCGCCAGCGGCGCAATATTTGCGCCGCGCTGGTGGCATGCCAACTATTCGGGGATGACCTATGTCAGTAGAAAAAATCAATACCGTGATCGTCGGAGCGGGCCAGGCGGGTATCGCCATGAGCGAACATCTGGCGCAGATGCAGATCCCGCACGTGGTGCTGGAGCGCAGCCGCATTGCCGAGCGCTGGCGCTCCGAACGCTGGGACTCGCTGGTTGCCAACGGCCCGGCGTGGCACGACCGCTTTCCTTCGCTGAAGTTTGATAACATTTCGCCGGAGGCGTTTCCGCCGAAAGAGCGCATGGCGCAGTATTTCGAGGATTACGCAAAGATGCTCAACGCGCCGGTGCGCACCGGGGTTGAAGTACAGCAGGTGACGCGGCTGCCCGGACGCAGCGGCTTCCGGGTGGTGACGTCGGTGGGAGAATTCGACGCGGACAATGTGGTTGCTGCCACCGGGCCGTTTCAGAAGCCCGCGTTCCCGGCCATCGTGCCTGAAGGCGCGGTGCCGCAGCAGATCCACTCATCGGCGTACAAGAATCCACAGCAGCTGGCGCCCGGTGCGGTGCTGGTGGTCGGTGCGGGTGCGTCCGGCACCCAGATTGCCGAGGAGCTGCGTCAGGCCGGCCGCGAGGTGTTTCTGTCGGTCGGTGAGCACTACCGCCCGCCACGCGCCTATCGCGACCGTGATTACTGCTGGTGGCTTGGCGCGCTGGGACTGTGGGACGAAGTGAAAATCAAGCCGAAGAAACAGCACGTGGCCTTTGCCGTCAGCGGCTATGAAGGCGGTAAAACCGTGGATTTTCGCCGGCTGGCCCATATGGGCATTACGCTGGTCGGCATCACCGAGCGCTGGGATAACGGCGTGCTGCGCTTTGCGCCGGGGCTGGCAGAGAATATCGCCGAAGGTGACAGAGCTTATTTCGAGGTGCTGCGCGATGCGGATGCGTACATAGAACGCAACGGGCTGGATTTACCGGCCGAGCCGCAGGCGTGGGAGCTGTTGCCGGATCCGGACTGCCTGTTAAATCCGCTGATGCAGCTGGACGTGCAGGCGGCGGGCATCAGCACCATTATCTGGGCCACCGGGTTTAAATTTGATTTCAGCTGGCTGCAGGTGGATGCGTTTGATGAACAGGGCCTGCCATTCCACAAGCGCGGTATTTCTGCCGAGCGCGGTATTTATTTCCTTGGCCTGCCCAATCTGGTCAACCGGGCTTCGTCGTTTATTTACGGCGTGTGGCACGATGCGAAATATATTGCCGACCACATCGCGCTGCAAAATGCCTATTCGGATTACGTGAAGTCGTAATTATTTTCCAGGTGCGCATGAATGCGCACCCTACGGAAGATTCACAATGCCCGCACCTACCGCTGCCTTGCAACGATTGAATGAGCACGATGAATCGTGCCGCTACACCAGGTGCGGCTGGAAGGTGCAGTAATCACAGCGCGCACAAACCGTAGCGGCGCAATTTATTGCGCATTGGGCAGCAGCGCAGCGGACAACCAGCACGATAAATCGTGCCGCTACACCAGGTGCGGCTGGAAGGTGCAGTAATCACAACGCGCATAAACCGTAGCGGCGCAATTTATTGCGCATCGGTCAGCAGCGCGGCGGACAAATAGCACGATAAATCGTGCCGCTACATAAGGTGCGGCTGGATGGTGCAGTAATCACAACGCGCACAAACCGTAGCGGCGCAATTCATTGCGCATTGAGCAGCAGCGCGGCGAACAAATAGCACGATAAATCGTGCCGCTACATAAGGTGCGGCTGGATGGTGCAGTAATCACAACGCGCACAAACCGTAGCGGCGCAATTCATTGCGCATTGGGCAGCAGCGCAGCGGACAACCAGCACGATAAATCGTGCCGCTACACAAGGTGCGGCTGGAAGGTGCAGAAATCACAGCGCGCACAAACCGTAGCGGCGCAATTTATTGCGCAACCTGACATAGCAATCATCAGATTCCAGATAAAAAAATGCCGGTGGGCGATTGCTCGCGCACCGGCATCGGTTCGATGGACTCAGCGATGGCGTATTACAGCGCCATATCCTGCTTCGCGGACTCTTCGCGCGGTTTGGCCTGCGCAGGTGCCGACTGCTGATCGTCCATGTTAATCACTGGCGGTTTGGTCAGCTGCAGCACGGATGCGGTGTTATCCCATACCTGCTGGGTCAGCGCGGTGTTGCCGTTCAGCTTCTGGCCGAAGCTTGGCACGATAGCGCGGATCTTCTGCTGCCACTCTGGTGACGCGAACTGCTGCGGGAACAGCTTCTGCATCACGTTCAGGGTGATCGGTGCCGCGGTAGATGCACCCGGTGAAGCACCCAGCAGGGCCGCCACGGTTTTCTGCTGATCGGTCACGATTTCGGTACCCAGCTTCAGCACGCCGCCTTTCTCAGCATCTTTCTTGATGATCTGCACACGCTGGCCGGCCTGAATCAGTTTCCAGTCCTCTTTACGCGCGTTCGGGTAGTACTCTTTCAGCGCGGCAAAACGGTCGTCATCGTTCAGCATCACCTGACCAATCAGGTATTTCACCAGGTCAAAGTTATCGATGCCCACGTGCGTCATCGGCATGAAGTTGCTGGTGGTGGTGGCGCTCAGCAGATCGAACAGCGAACCGTTCTTCAGGTATTTGGTCGAGAACGTGGCAAACGGCCCAAACAGCACCACTTTCTTACCGTCGAGGTTACGGGCATCGATGTGCGGTACCGACATTGGCGGTGCGCCTACGGAAGCCTGACCATACACTTTCTGCAGGTGACGGCTGGTGATTTCCGGGTTTTCGGTCATCAGGAACGAACCGCCCACCGGGAAACCGCCGTAGTTATCGGCTTCAGGAATACCGGTTTTCTGCAGCAGCTTGATCGCCGCACCGCCCGCGCCGATGAATACGTATTTCGCATCCACTTCACGGTTTGCGCCGCTCTTCACGTCTTTGATGGTGACGTGCCAGGAGTTGTCGCTGTTGCGTTTGAAATCGGTGACTTCAGAGGAGGTTTCCAGCTTGAAGTTCTGATCTTTCTGCAGGCTGCCGATCAGCTGACGGGTAATTTCCCCGTAGTTCACATCGGTACCCACCGGCGTCCAGGTGGCGGCCACTTTCTGATTTGGATCGCGACCTTCCATCACCAGCGGTGCCCACTGCTCGATCTGCTTGTGATCGGTAGAGAACTTCATGCCCTGGAACAGGGTCGTTTTCTGCAGCGCCGCATAGCGTTTGGTCAGGTATTCGACATTTTTGTCGCCCCAGACAAAGCTCATGTGCGGGGTGGAGTTGATGAACGAACGCGGATCGTGCAGCACGCCACGCTGTACCTGGCTGGTCAGGAACTGGCGGGTAATCATGAACGATTCATTGATTTCCAGCGCCTTGCTCACATCGATGGAACCGTCTGCACGCTCTGGCGTGTAGTTCAGCTCCATGTTGGCAGAGTGGCCAGTACCGGCGTTATTCCAGCCGTTGGAGGATTCCAGCGCGACGCCGTCGAGACGCTCAACCATCAGTTGTTTCCAGCCCGGTTGCAGCTCCTGCAGCCAGGTACCGAGCGAGGCGCTCATGATACCGCCGCCAATCAGCAGCACGTCGGTTTTTTCTGGTGCGTTCTCAGCGTGAACCGCTGAAGAGACAAGCAGTGCCGTCAGCGAAAGCGCGGACACAAGTTTTTTGGTCTGAGTCATGCCAGTCCTGTTTATTCTTTGCAGATGAACGTTAAAAATTCGGTTGGCAAATTAAAAGATTGTTACGAAAAGATTAACTTGTTTTTAGTTAATTAACTATTGATGGCAATTAATTAACTTTCATAAAAGCGGGATGGCGAAATAAGCGGCAGGAATACAGCAGCAATGCGGGAAAAAGCAACAATATATCCGCTAACGGAGCGCGGTTATTATTTATAACGACGGGCACGACTTAGGTCAAATTAAATCCGCTGCAGCGATGACAAATCATGCACTATCACTGCACGGAGCGTGTTGATGATCTGACGCCGAATGGGTTTACCCTAAGGTCTCTGATGACTTGTTTAACTTTCGCGTGGACATGAGCATGGCGGGCAAAACCCTGTATGAAAAGCTGATCGAACAGCATGTGGTACGTCACCTGGACGATGAGGGGCACGTGCTGCTCTATATCGACCGGTCAATCCTCAATGAATACACCAGCCCGCAGGCGTTTAGCGGTCTGCGCGACCGGTCGCGTCGCGTGCGTCATCCGGCCACTATTCTACTCAACGTCGACCACGTGAACCCGACGCGGCCAGTGCGCGATGCGGCGATGACCGACGCTGGCGGTCAGCTGCAGGTCGATTACTTCCGCAAAAATGCGGAGCACTTTGGCATCGAGCTGTTTGACGTGCTCGATCCGCGACAGGGCATTGAACATGTGGTGGCGCACGAGCAGGGGCTGGTGATGCCAGGCATGGTGATTGCCGCCGGCGACAGCCATACCACCACTTACGGGGCGTTTGGCGCGCTGGGGTTTGGCATCGGCACCTCGGAAATCGAGCACCTGCTGGCGACACAGACATTGATTTATCGCACGCTGAAAACCATGCGCGTTGAAGTTACCGGCGAGCTGCCGTTTGGCTGCGCCGCCAAAGACATCGTGCTGGCGTTGATCGAACAGATTGGCGCATCCGGCGCTACGGGATATGCGATTGAGTTTACCGGCAGCGCGATCGATGCGCTGAGCATGGAAGGGCGTATGACGCTGTGTAACATGGCAGTGGAAGCCGGTGCGCGCGGGGCGATTATCGCGCCGGATGACAAGGTCTACGCTTACATTGCCGGCAAACCGCAAATGCCGGTGGGCGAACTGTGGCAGCAGGCGCTGGCCGAGTGGCGCACGTTGCGCAGCGATGATGATGCGGTATTTGACCGGCAACTGACCATTGATTGCAGCGATCTGGAACCGAAAGTCACCTGGGGCATCAGCCCGGATCAGGCCTGCGCCATCAGCGGCCACGTGCCTAATCCGGCTGACGAACCCGATCTGGTGAAACAGCAGGCGATGAAAAATGCACTGCACTACATGGGGCTGCAAGCCGGCACGCCGCTGGCCGACATTGCCATCACCCACGCGTTTATCGGCTCCTGCACCAACGGGCGCATTGAAGATTTGCGCGCTGCGGCAGCGGTGATTGGTACCCGCAAAATCGCGCCGCACGTGCGCGGCATCATCGTGCCGGGCTCAACCCAGGTGCGGCAGCAGGCGGAGGCGGAAGGACTGGCGGCCATCTTTATCGACGCTGGCTTCGAGTGGCGTCAGTCGGGCTGTTCGATGTGTCTGGCGATGAACGAAGATGTGCTGGCACCGGGCGATCGCTGCGCATCGGGCACCAATCGTAACTTTGCCGGCCGTCAGGGCGCGGGCGCGCGTACTCACTTAATGAGTCCGGCGATGGTCGCCGCCGCTGCGCTGGCGGGCCATCTGGTTGATGTTCGTCACTATCTGCAATCCGGGGTTTAATATGCAAGCTTTCACTACCATCACCGGCAAGCTGGCACCGCTGCCGGCTGCTAACATCGATACCGATGTGATTATGCCCAAGCAGTTTCTCAAAGGCATTGACCGGCAGGGGCTGGACCGCGGCGTGTTCTTTGACCTGCGCTTTCTGGCCGACGGTGCACCAAACCCTGATTTCATCCTCAATCAGCCGGGCTGGCAGAACGCGACGTTTTTGCTGGTCGGCGCCAACTTTGGCTGTGGCTCCAGCCGCGAACATGCAGTGTGGGGGCTGAATCAGCTGGGCATCCGCGCGATTATCGGCACCAGCTTCGCCGGCATTTTTGACGACAACTGCCAGCGTAACGGCGTGCTGACGCTGAGCCTGAGCGAGGCGGATTATCAGCGTCTGAGCGCGGTGGCCGCCGATGCGCAGCGCAACACCATCAGCGTGTCGCTGGAGCAGCAAACCATTCAGTTCGCGGATGAAGTGATTCACTTTACGGTCAGTGCCCTGAAGCGCGAAATGCTGATCGGTGGCGGCAGCGCGGTGGACTGGACGCTGCAATATGAAGCGGATATCCGCCAGTTTGAAGCGCAGCACTTTGCGCAGCGCCCGTGGCTGCAGCGCACCAGGGAGCAACCATGAGTAAGATTATCGATCGCGGCCCGTCGCCGTTTATCGCCGGTTTTACCCTGCAGGATGTGACGCTGGATAATGGCGTTACGCTGCGCGTGGCCAGCGGCGGCAAGGGCACGCCTTTGCTGATGCTGCACGGCCATCCGCAAAATCATCTGGCCTGGCGTAAAATCGCACCACAGCTGGCGCAGCATTATCAGGTGATCCTGCCGGATTTGCGCGGCTACGGTGACAGCAACAAGCCCGCCAGCGATGCTGAACATCTGCCGTATGCCAAACGCAGCATGGCACAGGATATCAGTCAGCTGATCGACGCGCTTGGCCTGCAGCGCGTGGCGTTTGTCGGCCACGATCGCGGCGGGCGCGTCGGGCACCGGCTGGCGCTCGATCATCCGGAGAAAGTCAGCTGCTGCGTGTTTGTCGATATCGCACCCACTGCCACCATGTACGCGCTGACCGATCAGGCGTTCGCCACGCGCTATTTCTGGTGGTTCTTCCTGATTCAGCCGCACCCGCTGCCGGAGACCATGATTGGTCACGATCCGGCGTTCTTTTTGCGTAAACACATTGATGGCCAGCTGAAAACGCCGGGTGCGACCGAAGCGGCGATATTCGAAGATTATCTGCGCTGCTATCAGGATCCGGCGATGATCCACGCGGTATGTGAAGATTATCGCGCCGCCGCCAGCATTGATTTGCAACACGATGCCGCTGACAGCGACCGGCGCATTGCCTGCCCGTTGTTACTGTTGTGGGGCGAAAAGGGCACGGTCGGTCAGCTGTATGATGTGGTGCACACCTGGCAGGACAAGGCGCTGCAGGTGCAGGGCGAGGCGTTACCGTGCGGCCATTCACCGCAGGAAGAGGTGCCAGAGCGGTTTCTGCACTCGCTTCAGCGCTTCCTGGGATCTGTGTTATAACCACGTGGCGTTCACTCACCATGTGCTGTTATGAAAATACTGCTTGCCGGAAAAAGTTATCAGAAGCCGTTACAGGGTTGGCCGTCGATTGAAGACCTGTACGTGTTTATCAGCGTGGCGCGGCATGACGGTTTCGGCCGCGCGGCGATTGAGCTGGGTCAGTCACCGTCTTACATCAGTAAACGCATCGCCATTCTGGAAAAACAGCTGGAGACGCGGCTGTTTTTCCGCACTAACCGCGTGATGCGCCTGACGCCGGAAGGTGAAAAAGCGCTTGAGGGCGCGCTGCAGGTAGTGCAGGAAATGGATGGCTTTCTCAATAATTTCCGTCAGTGGCGCGGCGAGTTGACCGGGGAAATTACCGTCGGCTGCTCATTTGGTTTCGGTCAGGACTATTTGTCGGATGCGGTTTCGGCATTTATTCACCAGCATCCGTCGCTGAATATTAAACTGATGCTAAGCGATCGGGCATTCGACCTGCTACAGAGCGGCACGGATGTAGAAATCTGCGTTGGCGATGATCTCAACCCTTCCTATATTGCCCGCCGGCTGATTGCTAACCGGCGCATTTTATGTGCCGCGCCGGCGTATTTATCCCGCGCCGGAATGCCAGACTCGCTGGATGCGTTAATTCATCACAGCTGTCTGATCATTAATGAACGCGATAATTCATTTGGAAACTGGGCATTGACCAATGGCGAGCAGCAGGTATTGTGTCGCCTGAACAGCCATTACTCTTCCAATAGCGGCAAGGTGATTCTGCACTGGGCGTTGCAGGGGCATGGTATTGCGCTGCGTTCAGCGTGGGATGTGGCGCCGTATCTGGCGACGGGCGAGCTGGTGGCGGTATTACCGCAATGGTATCAGGAAGCCAATATCTGGGCGGTGTATACGCAACGCGCCGCAGAATCGCAGCGTATTAAAGTTTTTCTCGATTTTCTCGCTGCCTATTTTAATGAAAAAAGCCTGCCAGAAATGACGGGCAGGCCATAAACAGAAAAACGTGTTAATCCCAGCATCAGCCGTAAGCCACCTTGTCATTGATGTGATAAAGCGTGGCGGTGGCAGCCATCACGTGCTGGCCGTCGTGGCCCGGCTCATGCGATTCAACGTCGGTGATGTGATAACCGACGGCTCCAGCCGCCTGGGCTTTTTTCACAATGGCGTCTGTTAACTCTTCCATTGATGTGGCCCAGCTTACAGTAGTGACACCCGCCGGATGGATTGAAGATAATTCGCGGTGCGTCAAATCGGCGCGAATTAAAACCGGTTTAACATTTTGCGGCGTAAAAATGGAAATCACATCGTTAATTAACGCTTTCATGGTCTTACTCCTCAAAAATAACAACAGAGCCGGAAGTGAATTAACCGATCCTGAGATCGTTGTTTATTGGTTTATACATTCCGGCAAAGCGCACGGTGAATCATCATGCCGGTAGGGTTAATAAACACCTTTTGAGGTTATGCGTTTTAGCTTTAATTGCTAATCAGATGTTAAGAAAAGTTCCGCCACAACTCAGGTAATGTTTCGCTACTATTTTTTCATCTGCTTACATTTACCGCGCAGAATAAAAGGCGGGAGGAGCAGGCCATCCGTGGCCCTGCGGCTTAAAACTCGCGCTGGCCGCCCAGTTCGATCACCCGGTTGGGCGGAATATGAAATTGCTCATGGGCGCGCAGCGCGTTGCGCTGGCAGAAGTGAAAAATCCCGCCGCGCACCCGCGCCAGACCGCGGCGTTTTTTCATCACAAGCGTATCGTGCGCGGTAAAAAATGATGCTTCATTCACCGTGCAGCCAAAACCTTCCAGTCCGCACAGATGCAGAATCTCGGCCATCGACGGCACTTCACGCCAGCCGTAAGCGGCAGTGACCTGCCAGAACGACGGCGACAATTGCGTAATGCTGATGCGCTGCTGATTATAGACGCGCGGCGTGTCGGTGGTGCGGATATGCAACAGCACCTCGCGGCGGTGCAGCACGCGGTTATGCTTGAGGTTGTGCAACAGCGCCTGGGGAATTTCAAACTCCTTGCGCGCGAGGAAGATGGCGGTGCCCTCGACGCGGTTCGGCGGATTGCTCTCCAGCGATTTCACCAGCGCCAGTAAACCGTCCTGATCGTTATTCAAGCGGCGAATCAGGCGGTTACGCTCGCTGCTCCAGATTAGCATCAATCCCATCATGGTCAGCGCCAGCAGCACCGGCACCCAGCCGCCGGACAGCAGTTTCATCAGGTTGGCGATGAACAGCGGCACGTCGACCACCAGCATACACAGCAGGAACAACAGCGCCAGCGGCAGCGGCCAGCGCCAGTTACGCAGCGCCACCACGCCCGCCAGACAGGCCGTGATCACCATGGTGCCGGTCACCACGATGCCGTACGCCGAGGACAACGCTGACGACTGACGGAAAGCCAGCACAATCAGCATCACGGCGGTGAACAGCAGCCAGTTCACCACCGGAATGTAAATCTGCCCGGACTCAGTATGCGAGGTAAAAATGATGCGCATCGGCGGTAAAAAGCCCTGGCGAATGGCCTGATGCGTCAGGGTATAGACGCCGGAAATCACCGCCTGCGCCGCGATGACCGTGGCCAGCGTTGACAGCACAATCAGTGGAATCTGCGCCCAGCCGGGAGCCAGATTAAAGAACGGATTGTTCAGCGCCTGCGCATCGGCGATCACCAGCGCGCCCTGGCCGAAGTAATTCAGTATCAGCGCCGGCATGGCGATCACCAGCCAGGCGAGACGAATCGGCGCTTTGCCCAGGTGGCCCATGTCGGCATACAGCGCTTCCGCGCCGGTCACCGCCAGCACCACCATGCCCATTGCCGCGAGCGAGAGCGCTTTGTGGCTGAGCAGGAAGGTCAGCGCATAGGACGGACTGAGCGCGTGCAGCACTTCCGGGTTGAGCAGAATACCGCGAATGCCAAGCGCGCCGATGGCCACAAACCAGACAAACATCACCGGGCCAAACACCCGGCTGACCTTTTCCGTGCCGTGTTTCTGAATAATGAACAGCAGCGCGAGAATGGTGAGCGCCAGCGGCACCACATATTTTTCCAGCCCGGGCGAGACCACCTGAATCCCTTCAATGGCCGACAGCACCGAGATGGCCGGGGTGATCACGCCATCACCGTAGAAAAATGCGCCGCCAATCAGACCGGCCAGCACGATGATATGACCGGCTTTGCGGCCAACGTTGCGGCGTGCCAGTGACATCAGGGTGAGAATACCGCCTTCGCCGTCGTGGTCGGCGCGCATCACGAAGCAGACATATTTCAGCGTGACGATGAGCGTCAGCGCCCAGAAGATCAGCGACAGAAAGCCCATCACCGCCAGCGCCGACGGCGCGCCGTCCGGCAAAATCGACAGACACTCTTTCAGGGTATACAGCGGGCTGGTACCGATATCACCAAACACGATGCCGGCGGCGGCCAGCATGCCAGCAGGCAGAGACTGTTTCTCTGATTGACTCATACATTTCCTGTTTTTTCAGGGAGAAAGGGCGAGCGCCATCAACCGCACCGGCGTGTCGCAATCACCCACTTTTATGCTGGCGAAGATAGCGTTTCAGCGGCGTAATCGGTAGGGGTTGGCGTTTTTTTGTACGCGATTTTTATACCAATCGACCAAATTTTTACGCCATTTTTACACCGCTGCGGCTTTTTCAACCTGAAGTGTAGACGGTTCAGACAGCAGCAGAAGCAGGCTGGCTGGCAGAAAATGGGATGGGGGAGCGGGGACGTTGTGGGGGTGGGACAGGTCCAGGTGCGCATAAATGCGCACCCTACAATATTGTGGCGGGTTCACGATTAATGATGACCGCGATTGATGTAGGGTCGCCATTTATGGCGACCGTAATTGCCGCATGGTTGCGATTAATAGCGACCGCATACGCTTACCAACCCTTAATAATATCGCCTTTATAAATCTCGTTGGCTTTATCCAGCACCGGCTGGGACTGGAACGCTTCTTTCAGCTTCTGCACGTTCGGGCTGTCTTTATTATCTTCGCGCGCCACAATCGCATTCACGTACGGCGACGCTTTGCCTTCCATAAACATCCCGTCACGCGAGGCGGATAAATTCACCAGCGCGGCAAAGTTATTATTAATGATCGACAGATAAACCTGCGGATCGTCCAGCGTGCGCGCCAGCTGCGGCGTATCCACTTCCACAATCTTCAGCTTTTTCGGGTTGTCGGTAATGTCCAGCGTGGTCGGCAGCAGACCGGCTTCGGGTTTCACCTTCAGCAGGCCCTGCGCCTGCAGCAGCAGCAGGCTACGCCCCAGAGTGGTCGCTTCGTTAGACACGGTCACGGTAGCGCCATCCGGCAGATCCTGCAGTGACTTAATTTTGCGCGAATAACCGGCAATCGGGAACACGAAGGTATTGGTCACGACGGCAAATTTATATCCGCGCTCTTTGGACTGCATCTCCAGATAAGGCAGGCTCTGGAACGCATTGGCGTCCACATCTTTATTGAACAGCGCTTCGTTCGGCTGCACGTAATCGTTAAACGCCACCACATCAACATCGAGCTGATATTTATCGTGTGCCACCTGCTTCACGGTCTGCCACAGCGCTTCATCCGGTCCGGTATTGATCGCCACTTTGATTTTGTTGTCGTTGTGGTTGTCGCAGGCGCTGAGCAGGGTGACAGAGGCCGCCAGCAGGGCGGTAAGCCATGTTTTTTTCATTGTTTGCAGGTTTCCTTATGTTTGCAGGAAACCGACTATAGTATACGTCCAGACGTCTGTACATCCGTGCGCGGTGCGATCGCCTGGTATTTATCCAGCGCGGCTGTGTAAGCGCTACGGCTGGGGATGTTGCAGACAGGCCAGATAGCGACGGCCCGACTGCTGCACCGCCTCATCGGCACGCGAGAGAATTTCGCGGCCGGCAAACGCGCCGTACAGGCGCGTAAACTTCACGCCCTGCAACCGCTGCAGCATGGCTGTCACCGTGGCGCCGGCCAGCGGTAACATATTGGGATAGCTCCACATAAACGAAACTGCACTGGCACCGGGCGTTACCTGCAAAATGTCGCCGCTCAGCAGCACGCCATCGTCGTGCGCCCAGTGCAGCACCGTGCCGCCGGCAAAGTGGCCGCCGAGACGTAACAGCCGCACGCCCGGCAGCAGATCACAGCTGTCGCCGTGCCAGGGCAGCAGACGGGGCGATGCGCGCATGATCCACTCGCTGTCGCTGGCGTGCAGATACACAGGCGCGTCGAAGGCGTCGGCCCAGTCCTGCATGGTGCTGTAATAGTGGGGATGGGAGATGGCGATGGCGTGCAGGCCGCCGAGCGCACGCAGCAGCGTGACGGTGGCGTCATCCAGATGCGCGATGCAATCCCACAGGATATTGCCGTGCGGCGTTTGCAGCACAAAGGCGCGCTGGTTGATGGCAAAATCCGGTACGGTTTGCAGGCTGAGCAGCCCGGGCGCCAGCTGTTGCCACTGATTTTGATGCGAGGCGCGCAGCGCAGACTGATCGATCCACTGCTGCCCGCCGGGCGGCACAAACTGGCGTTCATCCTGACAAATGCGACACTGCGTAAGGGCAGGTTGCTGCTGCTGATAAGACGTGCCGCAGGCGGTACAAATGGTAATCATATTGTCTCCTCACAGTCCGGTGAGGATCAGTTTAGGCAAGGTACGAGGTTAGCGCGCGACGTCCTGCTGTGGCTGCAGCTGATAAATCCACGCCGTCCGCTGCTGGCCGTCGGTCGTGGTGACCTCGACCGGCACCCGGTCGTAACCATCTTCAAACTCATCCAGCATCGGCCAGTGCAGCGCCAGCCGATCTGAGATGAACAGATAACCCGGCACGCGCGCGCCGTGCTCATCCAGTACGATGCCGGGAAAATCGGCGGCCGCGCCCCAGCCGTTGGCATAGTAAGTGCCGGCGACCGTCCCTGCCAGCCACTCACCGCCGATGTTTTCCAGGATATGCGCATTGCACTGGCCCGGCTGCAGCGTGCCGTAAACGAAAAGCGTGTTCATTTTCCCTCGTAAAATCATGCAAAAGCGTTACTTTACCTGCCTGCTGCCGCCCTGTCATCCGCCAGAGGAAGGCCACACCGGCAGCGAAATTCTGCGTTACCGGTGGTGCGATGGCTCGTAATGTGAGGACGCGCGCGGCATAAAACGGTTAACGTAGCCGCAGATGTTTACCGCTGCTGCCAGCCAGCTTTCTCTTTTTCGAGGTATCCGCGCTATGTTGAAGGGTTCCAGCCTCTGCCGGGGTGCAATCAGGGGGTATCCGCACTCCGCTCAGTTTGATGGCAAAAAGTTTCGCAATGTCCAGCCGCGTCAGTCGCTGAGCTTTGGCGACTACCGCAAAATGCTGTGGGATTTCCTGTTCAATAAACCGAAAGATACCCAGCCGCCGGCCGCGCTGCCGGTGCAGCCCATCACGGCCGCCGCGCTGGCACAGGCCGCGCCCAACAGCGTCTTTCGCCTCGGCCACTCTTCGCTGTTGCTGAAGCTCAATGGCCAGTTCTGGCTGACCGATCCGGTGTTCGCCGAGCGCGCGTCACCCTTTAAGCGACTGGGACCAAAGCGCTTTCAGCCAGCGCCGATTGCCGTGGCCGATCTGCCGCCGATCGAAGGCATTATTTTGTCGCACGACCATTACGATCATCTCGATTACCACACCATCATGCAGCTGAAAGATCGGGTGAAGCACTTTCTCACGCCGCTCGGCGTCGGCGATTTGCTGATTAAGTGGGGCGTTGCGCCGGAGAAAGTCACCCAACTCGACTGGTGGCAGTCGCGGGATATCGGCGGCATCCACTTTGTCGCGACGCCGTCGCAGCACTTTTCCGGACGTGGCTTGTTCGACAGCAACAAACGGTTGTGGTGTTCGTGGACGCTGATTTCTGACCAGTTCCGCCTGTTTTTTGGCGGTGACTCCGGTTACTTCGACGGTTTCAAAGCGATTGGCCGGAAATACGGTCCGTTTGATGCGGCGTTTCTGGAAAACGGCGCTTACGATGCGCGCTGGGCCGACATTCATATGCTGCCGCAGGACACGCTGCGCGCGTTTCAGGACCTCAACGCGCGCTGGCTGTTTCCGATTCACAACGCGGCTTTTGATTTAGCTTTTCACCGCTGGGACGATCCGTTTACCCAAATCGTCCAGCTGGCGGCGGAGCATCAGGTTGCACTGTGTCTGCCGATGCTGGGCGAGGGCATTGATCTGTTACAGCCGCAGCCCACCGCGGCCTGGTGGTAAAGCACGCAACCCGATGGCCGTTTGGCTATCGGGTTGCGCAGGTCAGGCCGTGAGTTCGTCGTACAGGCTGCGCAGCCGGGTGCGCAAAAACAGAACAGCTTTATGTTTGCGCGACAGCAGCGCCTGCACGCTGCATCCGCTCTCAGTGGCCAGATCCTGATAGCTGAAGCCGAGCAGTTCGGTCTTTTCAAATATCTCGCGCTGCGCAGCAGGCAGTTCCGCGAGCGCATCGTCCAGCTCTTCCCACAGTAGCGTCTTCAGATACTCATCCTCCGGCGTCTGCGCCACGCCAAACAGCGTTTCGGCAATTTCATCCTCGGGAAAATCCTCGTCTCCGGCGGCGTTGAACAGCGAGAGTTCGCGTTTTTTCCGCGATCGATCGGTGATCTCGTTGCGCGCGGCGCGAAACAGCCAGGCGCTGATGTTCTCCACCGGCTGTTCCACCTGCAGCAGTTTCCAGCTGATCTCCTGCAGGATATCTTCGGCCTCATCGTGCCGCTCGCTGCGGCCGCGAATAAAGGTGCTGAGCTTAGTGCGGCAGGCGCTGAGGGCCGCCAGCAGCCGCGAATCCTGCGCCATGCCGTTTACTCTGCATCCGGGGATTTGGCGGGCGCATCGTCCGCGGGCGGGCGCGGATCGTCACGCTGGCTGCGGCGATCGTGCCAGTCACAGCGTCCGCCATGATGACCACGGCCGCCAAACCGCTCGCGCCGCTGCTGCATAAAGGCTTCACGCTGCTCCGGCGTCATCTGCATCCAGCGTTCATGCATGCGGCGACGCGCCATGCCAAACATACCGGGATGGAAGCCCAGCCCGCCGAACAGGATGCGACACAGAACCAGCAGTCCCAGCGCCTGCCAGAAGCCAATACTTTTTACGCCGGTCAGTTCCGGCAGCAGCGCATTCCACAGCGACATCACCAGCAGGCCAAGGGCAGCAAACAGCACCACGCCGAGCAGCAGCGGTTTCGCCATGCGGTGATGACCAAAGTGGTGACCACGTGAATGCTGATGCCTGTTAAAATCTCTCATTGGGGTTCCTCATTACGGTGATAAACAGGGTTGGTGATGAGGTAGACGAATCAGCGACGAAAATATTGCTAAAAAAATGAAAAAAGTGCGCGCTGCGCGTCAGGCCGCTGGCTTGACTTCTTCCCTGCCTGCCAGTAGGTTGACCGATCTCTGTTGTTCTACCGGATTGCGTTATGACTGCCCGTTCCTCTAAAGCCCGCGAAATCATGGCCTGCACCCGCCAGTTGCTCACTGCCGGCGGCTATAAAAGCTTTAGCTATGCCGATATTGCCGCCCAGGTGGATATCCGCAAGGCCAGCATCCACCACCATTTTCCCGGCAAAGCCGATTTGGTGAAAGCGGTGGTGGAGGAATATCGTGCTGAGGCGCAGGCGGGCATGCAGGCGATGGATGAACAGATCAACGATCCGCTGAACGAAGTGAAAGCCTACGTCGATTACTGGGCGCACTGCATTAAAGAGGGAACTTCACCTTTCTGCATCTGCGCGATGCTGGCGGCGGAAATGCCCACGCTGCCGCCGGATGTTGCCACGGAAGTCAGCGGCCACTTCAGCGATCTCTCCGGCTGGTTAGCGCGCCAGCTGAGTAAAGGCGCCGCCAGCGGCGTTTTCCAGCTCAGCGACAGCGCTGAAAACGAAGCCAAAACTCTGATGGCCAGCGTGCACGGCGCGATGCTGGCGGCGCGGGCATTTAATAACGCCGGGATGTTTGAGCAGATTACTCATCCGCTGCTGCATAAGCTGATCAAAACCGCCTGACGGCGCACAATCAGTGCGCGCCGGCCTGGGCGGATGTGGTTTGATTACGGAACGAAGCTTCCATCCTCTCCACCAGCGTTAGCGCTTCCCGTAAATGCAGCAGGATAATTTCCCGGTCCTCCTGCATTTCCGCCAGCTCTTCCAGCATTTCGCACTGCTCCGTCAGCTGACGGATGCCGGTGACGCGCAGCGATCCGGTGATGCGATGAAACAGGCTGGCGGCAGTCGCGAGATTGCCGCTTTGTACCACGTCAATCGCCTGCGTCAGATCGGTGCGTGCTTCATTAATCACGATGTCGAGAAAATCCGCGATCGCGCCGGGACTGTTGGGCATATATTTCTCGATTTCGGCAATATCCACCCAGTCAGAAAAATCATCACCGACCGACAGCGCGCTGGCGCTGTGAATCTGGCTCAGAATCGTGGTTAACTGCGCCAGCTTAACCGGCCGGAACACGCACTCGTTCATGCCCGCTTCGAGGCAGCGCTGACGCTCGGACTGCTGCGCGTTGGCGGTGATGCCGATGATGTAGGTGCTCTTATCTTCCCGGCGGATGTTGCGCGTCATATCCAGGCCGTTCATCACCGGCATATTGCAATCGGTAATGATCACGTCTGGCTTCTGCTGCCGCCACTGCGCCAGGCCTTCTTCACCGTTGTTCGCTTCGCGGAAACTATGACCTAACAGCGTCAGCTGACGCGAAATCAGCAGGCGGTTGGCCGGATGATCGTCAATGATCAGCACATTCAGCGCGACCTGTGGCGCAGCGGGCAACGGTTCCGCGACCGGAGACGGCAGCGGGGTAGCGATATCACGCACGCTGACCGGCACGGCGACGTTGAGCACGGTGCCGACGCCGGGTTCGCTCTCCAGAGAAATGCTGCCGCCCATCAGGCGGGTGATCTCCTGGCAGATAAACAGGCCCAGCCCGGTGCCGGCGTTATCCGACAGGCCCGCCTGTTCGAACGGGCGGAACAGCGCATTTTGCGCCGCTTTATCGATGCCGCGTCCGGTATCGGCCACCTGGATCCGCAGCTCGGTATGGCTCTCCAGCGGCGTCAGACCCACCGTAACCTTCACTTCGCCCTGATCGGTGAACTTGACGGCGTTACCCACCAGATTAGACAGCACCTGGCGTACGCGACTGGCATCGCAAAACAGATCGTCATCGCCGACCGGCAGCATCAGGTTCAGGTTGATGCCTTTTTGTCGCGCCAGTCCGTCAAAGGCACAGATAACCGGACGTACCAGCGCATGCAGGCTGACCCACTGCGGCTGCAGCGTCATGCGTCCGGACTCAATTTTCGCCATATCGAGAATGTCGCCGACGATATCCATCAGGCTGACCGCCGCTTCGTGCGCCACGCGAATCAGTTCGGTATCGGCGCGGCCTTCCTGCGTCTGCAGTTCCAGCAGGCCAATCACCGCGCTGAGCGGCGTGCGAATTTCATGGCTCATGGTGGCGAGGAAGTCGCTTTTGCTCTGGCTGGCCAGCTCGGTGGCTTCGCGCGCCAGCGAAAGATCTTCCAGCAATTGCAGGTAGTCGGTGACATCCTGCCAGCCGCAAATCAGCCCTCCGCTGCCCACTTCATCGCCGGTGTACGAGGTCATCCAGTGACGGATATGGCGCTTCTGCCGCCCGTCATCAATAACAAATTCCGCCTCTTCCGGAATGTCGCCTGGCTGGATGTTTTTGTCGATCTGCTGCCACACGTGATAGAGCGGATGGCGACAGTCATACAGCGAATAGCCCAGATGGGTTTGTTCTTCCGGGGTGAAAAACTGGGTAAACGCCGGATTGGTGTGCACGATCATCCCATCCAGCGAGGCCACATAAAATGGCCGCGGCGGACCATTGATCAGGCGATCGCGCAGCTGAATTTCCTGGCGCAGCAGCGCTTTGGTGCGGCGCGTCCGTTTGACCTGCCGCATCAGCAGCACCGCCCAGACAAAGGTGACGGCGATGATAGTGGCTGCGCCCAGCGCGCCGACATAAAACTCTTTACGGTACAGCTTCCAGGTGTCGAAATGCGCGGCGGGCGTGGCCTGCCAGTGGGTTAATACATCGGTCATCATGCCGGCCGGAATGGCGGCCAGCGCTTTGTTCATGATGTCCTGCAGTTCCGGCTCGCTGCGGCTGATGCCAAAGGCGATAGCCGCTTCCTGTGCCGGTTTCAGCTCGGTTAAACGCAGTTTGCCGGGATACAGACCTTCGGAGAGATAGCGTGCGCCCACCAGCGTATTAATGGTGGCGTCGGTTTGCCCATCCGCCACCCACTGCATCGCCAGGCTGGGATTGCCAACATAATCGACTGACACATCAGGATATTTTTTCAGAAACCAGTGGGAGGCATCCTGCTCGCGTACCAGCGCGGCGCGTTTTGGCGGCCCTTCCTGCGCGGCGGTGTTGGTCACCAGCACTTCCGGCGTGAACATAAACGGTGTGGTCATCAAAAAGTCACGGCTGCGCTGCTGGCTCCAGATCAGCGGAGCGGCAATAGTGACATCGCCGCGTTTCATCCGCGCGGTCAGATCGCGACTGTCGCTGATCTCAACAAAGTTGAAGCTCAGCCCGGTGCGCATTTCAATCAGGTTGAGCAACTCCGGCACGATGCCGGTGATTTCGCCCTGCGCATTTTTGATAAAGAACGGTGCGACCAGGTCCGTGACCGCCATGTTGATTTGGCTGTGCGTCTGCAGCCAGGCCTGCTCGGTGGGCGTTAGCGCCAGCGGCGTGGTGACAAAGCGCGTGATATTAGCGATATCCCAGCGTGCAGCGATGATCTCACCGGCCGCGTGGCGCTGCAGGGCGTCAAACGCAATGCGCATCGCCCGCGCCAGCACGTGTTCTTTGCTGTTAACCACAAAGCGATACGGCGAGCTGAGATCGGGCAGAATGTGATCGATGGTCAGCGTATTCAGGTAGTTGCGTTCAATCAGGTAATAGGCTTCCACCGCCGGCACATCGGCATAGGGCAGCGTACCCATTGCGACCTGCGGCAATTGGCTGTAAGGGGAGGTTATCGCCGGGCCGGGTAAAAACTCCTGACCGGCCAGCGGGTTACTGCTGCTGCGTACCACCCGAACCGGGCTGGCTTTCAGCGCGGTTACGCTAATGGTGTCGTTAACATGCGCCGGCACCGCTTCACCGGCCGGCACAAATATCATATCCAGCTCTTCGCGCGCCAGCGCGGCAAAGGCTTCGGGCGCGGTGTCGTAATGTTTGACGCGAAAACTGATACCCAGGCTGTGCAGCGCAGCGTAAGCCGCATCGGGAATGTAGCCAAACACTCTTCCCTCAGGATTGGTGCGCAACATCGGTGGCCGATCCGGCCCATAGATGCCAATCACGCTGTCGCGCTTTTGCCCCAGCCAGTGCCAGTCGCTGTCATTGAGCATCGGCGCGGGCATCGTCGGCAAATCGTTAGGCTGATAATTAAGCTGCTGCACCGCCGCGCGCAGTGGGGCGACCAGCAGCAGCGCGCAGTACAGCGCGCACAGGAAAAAAAGTCGCATCAGTTGATCTGGTTCCGGCGGGTGAAATCGAGCAAATCCTTTTGATTTTTGAGCGATAACTTTTCCATCAGTCTGGCTTTATAGGTGCTGACCGTTTTATTGCTGAGCTTCATGCGGTTGGCAATTTTGACAATCTCGGTGCCTTCACCGAGGTAGCGCAGCACTTCGTATTCGCGATGCGACAGCAGCAGCAGCTTGTCGCTGTCCTGCACCAGCTGATCGCCCTCCGCCTGATGACTCAGGCGCAGCGGGAAAAAACCATAGCCGGACAGCACCGCGTCGACGGCATGGGTCAGATCATTGAGGTTGTTTTTTTTACTGATAAAGCCATTAGCACCGGCTTTTTTACTCTCATAAGCGTAAAATTCCGCGTTTTTTCCGCTCATCACAATCACCGGGATTAACGATCCGGCGGTGCGAAGATTCCTGACCGCTTCAATACCGCCAATGCCGGGCAGATCAATATCAATAATTGCCGCATCGGCACCATACTCTTTGACCAGGCTAAATATATTGTCGCCGTCGCCAGCCTCTGCTGAAACACGATGTCCGGCATTTTCCAGCACCAGCCGTATCGCCACGCGCACAATAGGATGATCATCAACAATAACAAAGTTAGCCATACGCACTGCCTTTCTCTTAATTAATCTGAGCACGCTCGTTCAAAAGCACACTTATATAACGGCATCTTAATCAACTCAAGACCATTCTGTTTGCAGGTGTTTATTTTTAAATGTAGTCCATAACTTACAGCTGATTACTGACTGTCTTATTTACAATATTAAAATCTCGCCTGCGACTTTTCTGCTTAGCATAAAGATTATTCACTAAGGATAAACGGCGCGAGTTTATTAAACTTAAGTGCTGAAGATTAAAGGTTCGTAAGTTTTTAAAAAGTTAACATAGCATCTGAGGGCGAAAAAATTAGTTATTAAATAACAGTGGTTTACCGTAACTCTTTGAATGGTTGATGTTATGGGTAAGTTATGAGATCTGCGCCAAGTGAATTATTTGATAAATAAATTGGTCGTTGTTGTTGTATTTAGGTGATAAACCAGACATGCAGTAATTCGGGTAAATGAATAAACGCTGAATTAACCATGCTGCATTGCGGGTTGCAATGGGAGATGTGGCGTTTATTCTCTGCGCACTCAGGTTGCGCGGAAGCATTGTTTTTGAGTTATTTAAATTTCAAGGTGAGCAAACCTGTAGTCCTCAGCCTACAGCGTAACCTGATGGTTTTTATTTGTCTGGCGATTAGTTTTGAGACAGGTCTTAAAGAGGTCAAGACCTGTCTCAACGTTAGAATTCAGCCCAATCCCGTAGCTTTAATTATTTTGCGGCATCAGGTGGAGGAGAAAATTCTTATCGCATCGCCGCCGTTTAAACCGTTAGGTCGTATCCGTCCGGGTTCGACATAATCAGAATCAGGAAAAAGCATGAACAAAAATTATCGTGTTATCTGGAATTATGCCCAGCAATGTTATGTCGTGGCCTCGGAACTGGCGCGCGGCAAAGTGAAGTCTTCCTGCTCTGGTGCAGCGACAAATAAATCATCACTGATTATTGGCGCGCTGGGCTCGGCGCTGCTGCTGGCCGGTTCACCGGCGGCGCTGGCCTCTTCTCATGGCGCAATGGTAAACGGCCCTGAGGATAAGCTGGAACTGAGCAACCAGACGCTGCAGGCGACCGGTAACGATCGTTATGGGCTGCTGGTGCAGAATGGCGGGCAGGCCAGCGCCACGGATGTCATCGTGCTCAATGATGGCAATAACGGCTACGGTGTATTCTCCACCCTTGCGTCTTCTGCGATTGAGATGACGCGCGGCAGCGTGCAAACCACGGGCGATGGCGGCTACGGCGTGGTCGCCAGCCTGACCGGCACATTAAAACTTGATGGCACCCGTGTAGAAACCAGCGGAAAAACCGCCTACGGCGCCTACGCTTCTTCGGCCGGTATCATTAACAGCCAGAACGCAGACTATATAACGCACGGCGACAGTGCCTATGGTGTTTATTCGCGCGCTGCGGGTTCGCTGATCGATATCACAGGCGGCAGCGTCACCACCAGTGGCACCAAGGCTTATGGTTTGGTGGCGGGTTCCGGCGGCAGCCTGACTGCGGATGGCGTAAATGTGGTCACCCATGGCGACCAGTCCTTTGGTGTTTTTGCTAACCTGGCCGGGACAGAAGTTACGCTGGCAGGCGGAGCAGTAACGACCAGCGGTACCAATGCCTACGGTCTGGCAGCGATTTCCGGTGGCAAACTCAACGCCAGCGGCGTGCAGGTTGCGACCGGCGGGCAGGATGCCCACGGTCTGTACGTCGGTGGCTCGGGGACGATGACCGCCTCAGATGCCCACGTCAGCACTTCTGGCCGGAATGCACACGGCGGCTACGCCAGCGGCGAGGGTTCTGTGCTCAACGTGGACAACAGTACATTTGTGGTTACTGGCACCGGTGCTAATGGCCTGCTTGCAGATCCAAAATCGACGCTGAATGCGTCGAACTCTGAAATAGAAGTTACCGGCAATGGTTCAGGCGTGGCCGCCAGTGGTTCCGGAACGGTGCTCAGTCTCTCTGACAGCCGAATCAACATCGGCCAGGATGGCGGATACGCTGCTTTAAGCAATTACAGTGCAACCACCAACCTGAAAAACGTTAATATTATCACTGATGCGGACAATGCAGCCCTGGCTCCAGGATATTCAGGCAATATCAATGCTGAGAATGTTTCCATACTGGCGCGCAGCGGCGGTTACGGCATTGAAGTTCAGGACGGAGGCACATTTAAGGGTAATAACGTTACCATTGAAAAAAGCGGCACAGATTCTCAAGGCTTTAACGCAGCCATCAACATGCTGAATTTATATTATCCGGATCCACGGAATACTCTTTCCCTGAGCGATTCCGATATTAATGTGTCCGGCGAAAACGCCACCGGTATTCTATCGCAGTATCAAACCACGCTGGCGGATATAAAACTGGCGAATACCGCCATCACCGCGACCGGCGGCACCGCCGTCAACGTGCTGACCGGCACCAGCATGCATATCGACGCCGATAATTCGCTGCTGAGCGGCAGCATGCTGCTGAAAACCGGCTATGACACAGCAGAAGGTTCGACCGCTGGCTCGGTGGTGCTGAACGGCAGCAACCACTCGCTGTTCGTCGGTGACGTGGACATTGACCGCAGCCAGACCACCGCCAGCCAGATCAACCTGAGCGGCAGCTCGGTGTGGACTGGCGCCTCCAGCGGCCTGAATACGCTGACGCTCAGCGACAACAGCCAGTGGAATATCATGGACAACAGCAGCGTCGATGCGCTGACCGCGAACAACAGCGTGATCAACGTGGCGCACAACACCGCGAACTTCACGGTGCTGACTGTTAACGGCAACTACACGGCGGACAACGCCACGCTGGTGATGAATGCGGCGCTGGGCGGCGACACCTCGGCCACCGACCGGCTGCACGTGCTGGGTGACGTCAACGGCAACACCGACGTGGTGGTGAACAACGCCGGCGGCAGCGGCGCGCAGACCATTCAGGGCCTGCAACTGATTCAGGTGGACGGCGCGACCAACGGCGAATTCCGTCAGAAAGGGCGTATTGTCGCCGGTGCCTATGACTACAACCTGGTAAAAGGCGCGGATCAGCACGGCTGGTATCTGGTGAGCGACAAAAACGGCAGCGAGACCGATCCGGTTAATACCGATCCGGTGACCGCACCGGGCGAAGGCACCGGCGGTGACATCATCGCGCCGCCGGCGGAGCAGCACAATATGATCGTGCGCCCGGAAGCGGCGAGCTACAGCGCCAACATCGCGGCGGCCAACACGCTGTTCGCCACCAGCATGGACGACCGCCCGGGCGTCACGCAGTACACGGACGCGAACGGCCGGCAGCAGCACACCCGCCTGTGGCTGCGCAACAGCGGCGGCCACAACCACCAGAAAGACAGCAGCGGCCAGCTGAAAACCGACACCAACCGCTACGCCATCCAGCTGGGCGGTGACCTGGCGACCGGTACGCTGACCGGCGCGGACAGCCTGCGCCTCGGCGCGATGGCCGGCTACGGCAACGCGCAGAGCAAATCGCGCTCGGCGGTGAGCGGCTATCAGTCGCGCGGTCAGGTGCACGGCTACAACCTGGGCATTTACGGCACCTGGCAGCAGAACGCGGCCGAGCGCAGCGGCGCGTTTATCGACAGCACGCTGAGCTACAGCTGGTTCGACAACAGCATCAAGGGCGAGGACATCGGCGAGGAGTCCTACAAGTCTAAGGGCATCCTGGCGTCGCTCGCCGGCGGCTACAGCGCCGAAGTGGCGACGCTCTCCGAGTCGACCGGCTTCTGGCTGCGTCCGCAGGCGATGCTGAACTGGCAGGGCGTGAAGGGCGATGACCTGACGGAAGGCAATGGCACCCGCGTACGCGGCACCGGTGAAAATAACCTGCAGAGCCACGTCGGCGTGCGCGCCTCACTGCGCTCCGGGCTGGAGCAGGGGCGCAGCGTGGAGCCGTACGTCGAGGCCAGCTGGGTGCACAACACCCGCGCGCTGGGCACCTCAATGAACGGCGTTACCATCCATCAGGCCGGCACGCGCAACGCCGGTGAGCTGAAGCTGGGCGTCGATGCCACGCTGAATGCCAACGTCAACCTGTGGGGCGGCGTAGCGCAGCAGCTGAGCAGCCACAGCTACAGCGACACCAGCGCCATCGCCGGCGTGAAGGTCAGCTTCTGATGACAGACGGCTCCCGCAACGGGGGCCGCTTTTTTTATCCCTGCCATTTACCCTCGCCCTCAGCAGTCTTCTTCTGCAGCCAGTTTTTCTCCTCTGCAATGCACGATTTATTGATCCTGAACATAGCGCAACAGCTTACTTTTTGTAGTCCGGCGACTACAGCCGCCTGCCGGTGCTCTCATGTTCACCCCCTGACGATTTTGCGAAGATTTTTTCATCGGCCACTTCAGGCTGAACGGCAGAAAGAGATTTAAGCCGCAAGATTTTGATTGAATCCGGGTCAGGAAAATTATGAACAAAAGTTATCGCGTTATCTGGAATTATGCCCTGCAATGTTATGTCGTCACCTCTGAACTGGCGCGCGGCAAAGTCAAATCATCCTGTTCAGGTATAGCGGCGGGTAAATCACGACTGGTCAGCGGTGCGCTGGGTTCGGCGCTGCTGCTGGCCGGTGCACCGATGGCGCTGGCCTCTGACCATGGCGCACTGGTAAACGGCCCGGAGGAGAAGCTGGAACTGAGCAACCAGACGCTGCAGGCAACCGGTAACGATCACTATGGACTGCTGGTGCAGAACGGCGGACAGGCCAGCGCCACAGATGTGACCGTGCTCAACGATGGCAATAACGGCTACGGTGTCTTCTCCACCCTGGCGTCTTCAGCGACTGAAATGACGCGTGGCAGCGTGCAAACCACGGGCACCGGCGGCTACGGCGTGGTCGCCAGCAGGACTGGCACCTTAAAACTCAATGGCACCCGCGTGGAAACCACCGGACAGGCCGCCTACGGCGCCTATGCCTCTTCGGCCGGGATCATTAACAGCCTGAACGCAGACTATGTTACGCACGGTGACAGTGCCCACGGTGCTTATTCCCGCGCCACCGGTTCGCTAATCGATTTAACCGGCGGCAGCGTCACCACTGGCGGTGCGAAAGCCTACGGTCTGTTCGCAGGCTCCGGCGGCCAACTTAATGCCAGCGATGTGCAGGTGAGCACCAGCGGCGATCAGTCTTATGCTGTGATGGCCACAGACAAAAACAGTGAACTGACGATGACGGGCGGCAAAGTGACCACGACCGGCACCAAAGCCTACGGTCTGGCCGCGGGTACCGGCAGCAAACTCAATGCCAGCGGCGTGCAGGTCACCACCAGCGGTAACCAGTCGAATGGCGTGACTGCAAACAATGCCGGTACGGAAGTGAACCTGGATAACAGTACGTTCGAAACCGCCGGAGCAAGTGCTTTTGGTCTGTATGCCGGCAGCGCTTCAGCCTTAAATGCCAGAAACGTAAAGGTCAGCACCAGCGGTAACCAGTCGAATGGAGTGACTGCAAACAATGCCGGTACGCAAGTGAACCTGGATAACTGTACGTTCGAAACCACCGGAGCAAGTGCTTTTGGTCTGTATGCCGGCAGCGCTTCAACCTTAAATGCCAGAAACGTAAAGGTCACCACCAGCGGTGATAAGGCACACGGCGCAGTCACGGAAAGTGCAGGCACAGTATTAACCATAAGTGGCGGGGAAGTGGCAACGACCGGACAGGGTGCGCATGGCTTATATGCCAGAACCGGCTCGACACTGAACGTCAGCGATGAGCAGGTCGGCACTTCTGGCCGGAATGCACACGGCGGCTACGCCAGCGGCGAGGGCACTGTGCTGAACGTGGACAATAGTTCATTTGCAGTGAGCGGCGCAGGCGCTAATGGCCTGAATGCAGACGCAAAATCGACGCTGAATGCCTCAAATGCTGACATAAAAGTCACCGGCAGTGGCTCAGGCGTGGCCGCCAGTGGTTCCGGAACGGTCCTCAGTCTCTCTGACAGCCGAATCAACATCGGCCAGAATAGCGGATACGCTGCTTTAAGCAATTACAGTGCAACCATCAACCTGAAAAACGTTAATATTATCACTGATGCGAACAATGCAGCCCTGGCTTCAGGATATTCAGGCAATATCAAAGCTGAGAATGTTTCCATACTGGCGCGCAGCGGCGGTTACGGTATTGAAGTTCAGGACGGAGGCACATTTAAGGGTAATAACGTTACCATTGAAAAAAGCGGCACAGATTCTCAAGGCTTTAACGCAGCCATCAACGTGCTGAATTTATATTATCCGGATCCACGGAATACTCTTTCCCTGAGCGATTCCGATATTGATGTATCCGGCGAAAACGCCACCGGTATTCTATCGCAGTATCAAACCACGCTGGCGGATATAAAACTTTCGAATACCCGCGTCACCGCCACCGGCGGCACCGCCGTTAACGTGCTTACCGGCACCAGTATGAATATCGACGCGGATAATTCAGTGCTGAGCGGCAGCACGCTGCTGAAAACCGGCTATAACACAGCAGAAGGTTCGACCGCCGGCTCGGTGGTACTGAACGGCAGCAACCGCTCGCTGTTTGAAGGCAACGTAGACATTGACCGCAGCCAGACCACCGACAGCCAGATCAACCTGAGCGGCAGCTCGGCGTGGACCGGTGCGTCATCCGGCCTGCACACGCTGACGCTCAGCGACAACAGCCAGTGGAACATCACCGGCAACAGCAGCGTCGACGCGCTGAGCGCCAGCAACAGTACGCTGAACTTCACCCACGACGGCGCCGGCTTCAGCACCCTGACGGTCAACGGTAACTACAGCGGCGACAACAGCACGCTGGTGATGAACGCGGCGCTGGGCGACGACCACTCCGCCAGCGATAAACTGCACATCCTCGGCGACAGCAGCGGCAGCACCGACGTGGTGGTCAACAACGCCGGCGGCAGCGGCGCGCAGACTATCCAGGGCCTGAACATCATTCAGGTGGACGGCGCTAACAACGGCGAGTTCCGTCAGAAAGGGCGTATTGTCGCCGGTGCCTATGACTACAACCTGGTGAAGGGCGCGGATCAGCACGGCTGGTATCTGGTGAGTGACAAAAACGGCAGCGAGCCCGATCCGGTGGTGACGCCGGGCGAGGGCGAAGGCGGCCAGATCGTCGAGCCACCGGTAAATCAGCACAACATGATCGTGCGTCCGGAAGCGGCGAGCTACAGCGCCAACCTGGCGGCGGCCAACACGCTGTTTACCACCAGCATGGACGACCGTCCGGCGGAAACCTTCTACACCGACGCGAACGGCCAGCGGCAGAGCACGCGCCTGTGGCTGCACAACAGCGCCGGCCACAGCCGGGTGAAAGACAGCAGCGGTCAGCTGAAGTCCGACACCAACCGCTACGCCATCCAGCTGGGCGGCGACGTGGCGAGTGGCACGCTGACCGGCAGCGACAGCCTGCGCCTCGGCGCGATGGCCGGCTACGGCAACGCGCAGAGCAAATCGCGCTCGGCGGTAAGCGGCTACCAGTCGCGTGGTCAGGTGAACGGCTACAGCCTGGGTGTGTACGGCAGCTGGCAGCAGAACGCGGCAGAGCAGAGCGGTGCATTTGTTGACAGCTCGCTGAGCTACGGCTGGTTTAACAACAGCGTGAAGGGCGACGACATCGGCCAGCAGTCGTATAAATCCAAAGGCATCAGCGCGTCGCTGGCCGGCGGCTACCGCGCCGAAGTGGCAACGCTGAGCGACAGCACCAGCCTGTGGCTGCGTCCGCAGGCGCAGCTGAACTGGCAGGGCGTGAAGGCGGACGACGTGAAAGAGCAGAACGGCAGCCGCGTGCAGGGCACCGGTCAGGACAACCTGCAGAGCCGCCTGGGCGTGCGCGCCTCGCTGCGCACGCTGCTCGACCCGCAGTCGCAGAGCGCCATCGAGCCGTACGCCGAGGCGAACTGGCTGCACAACAGCAAGGCGTTCGGCACCGCGCTGAACGGCGTCAACATCCAGCAGGCGGGCACGCGTAACGCCGCCGAGGTGAAGCTGGGCGTGGACGCGCGGCTGAACGCGAACGTCAATCTGTGGGGCGGCGTGGCGCAGCAGCTGGGCAACCACAGCTACAGCGACACCAGCGCGGTGGCGGGCGTGAAAGTCAGCTTCTGATGATAAACGGCTCTCGTACGGGGGCCCTTTCTTTTTTACTTGAGTTGAACTATCCCCAATATGGGGATATGATGTCCCTTAGATGGGGACAGGGAAAGGGCCATGCAAGCGACGTTTATTGAGCTTTCCAGCTTTCAGAAATACCGGGCAGATTACCTGAGCGACGATCAATTCAGGCTGTTTCAGAATATGTTGCTGGCCGACCCCGAAAAGGGCGACGTCATTCCCGATACGGGCGGGCTTCGTAAAGTTCGTTTCAGGGATGAACGCCGGAACAAGGGATCGCGGGGCGGGATTAGAGTTATCTATTACTGGACGAATGAAAAAGGCCAGTTCATCCTGTTCAGCATATATGATAAAGATCAACGCGACGATCTGACCAAACAACAGCGCGATGCCCTGGCGGAGGCGCTGAACGTGATCAAAAAGGGGCTGAGACATGACTGAACGCGATATTTTCAGTGAGCTGATGGCGGGTATGCAGGAGCTGAAAGACCACCAGGACGGAAAAATCACGCTCAAGACCTATAAGGTCAGTAAGCGCGCGCCTGTCACCATTGCGCCGCAGGAGCTGCGCGACGTGCGCGAAAAGCTTAACCTGTCACAGGCCGTTTTTGCGCACTATCTTCACACGGGCGAAACCACCTATCAGAACTGGGAGCAGGGCAGGGCAAAACCTAACGCTCAGGCCGTACTGCTGATTCGCATGGTGCAGCAAAATCCTGAAACACTGCAGACTCTCGCGCAATTCTGATGCGCCTGAAACCGCGCTCACCAGCGCGGTGGCGGGCGTGAAAGTCAGCTTCTGATAAGTGACATATAATAGAACCGGTGGGGCGTGTCGCCTCACCGGTATTTTTGTATCTGTAATGCGGAGGTCAGGTGTCATTATCCGTGCAACCCGAGTCCGGCCAGTCGATCATTCTTTATGATGGACAATGCAAGCTGTGTAATGCCTGGGTGATTTTTCTGCTGCGCCACCGCCTGCCGCGCGATTATCACTTTGCAGCGATCCAGAGCGAGCGCGGCAAACAGCTGCTGCAGCGCGCCGGATTACCGCAAGCTAACATCCGCACCATCGTGTTACTGCGCGATGGGCAGCACTGGCTGCGCGCGCAGGCTATCTGTCGCATTATGCACTCGCTGCCCTGGCCGTGGCGCGCCTGCGGCGTTCTGCGTTATCTGCCGGACGGGCTCACTAACCTGATCTACAACCTGATTGCCCGCAATCGCTATCGCCTGTTTGGCCGTTATGACCAGGTACACGCGATTGAAGCAGATTATCCCGGACGATTTCTGACCGACTAAAGACTGACGCGCCGGCCCTGCGCATCAATCACCACCTCACCATCCTCTTTAGTAAACGGACCGCGCTGCGCATCGGGCAGGATATCCAGCACCTGCTCAGAAGGACGGCACAGACGCGTTCCCAGTGGCGTCACCACAATCGGGCGGTTGATGAGAATCGGCTGCGCCAGCATGGCATCCAGCAGTTGCTCATCGCTCAGCGTTTCACGTACGGGCCCCAGCGCCTGCCAGGCGTCGGTGTTTTGACGCACCAGCGCGCGCAGACCAATCCCCATGGCGTCGATCAATTGCTGCAGCGTTTCACGCGTGGGTGGCGTAACCAGATAAAGCACAATGGTGGGCTCGACGCCGCTGTTGCGAATCAGTGCCAGCATATTGCGCGAGGTGCCGCAGTCCGGGTTGTGATAGATGGTAATGTTAGTCATTGTCAGTCTCTTAACGGTCAAAGGGAAAGGCGCAGCGCCAGAGCTGCCAGCGTCACGGCCAGCACCGGTAACGTCAGGGTGATGCCGACGCGAAAATAGTAGCCCCAGCTGATGCGAATCTCTTTTTGCGCCAGTACGTGCAGCCATAGCAGCGTTGCCAGACTGCCAATCGGAGTGATTTTCGGACCCAGATCGCAGCCGATAATGTTGGCGTAAATCATCGCCTCGCGCACTACGCCCTGCGCCGTGCTGGCATCAATCGCCAGGGCGCCCACCAGCACCGTCGGCATATTATTCATGATGGAGGAGAGCAGGGCGCTGAAGAAGCCGGTGGCAAACGTTGCGCCCCACAGGCCAGTGGAAGAAAAATCGTTGAGCAAGCCGGTGAGCCAGACGGTCAGCCCGGCGTTGCGCAAACCATACACCACCAGGTACATGCCGAGCGAAAACACCACAATCTGCCACGGAGCGCTGCGCAGCACTTTACGCGTATCAATCACCTGACCCCTCCGCGCCACCAGCCACAGCATCAGTGCGCCTGCGGCGGCCACGGCACTCACCGGTACGCCCAGCGGCTCAAGGGCAAAAAAGCCAGCCAGCAATAAGAGCAGCACCAGCCACCCCGCGCGGAAAGTAGCTCGATCCCGAATTGCCGCCGCAGGCGACGTCAGCCGGGCGCGATCGTAGCTGAGCGGTAGCTCTTTGCGGAAAAACAGGTGCAGCATCAGCAATGTCGCCAGCACCGCCGCCAGCGTGACCGGCACCATCACAGCGGCGTAATCGCCAAAGCCGATCCGGAAATAGTCGGCCGAGACGATGTTAACCAGATTGGACACCACCAGCGGCAGGCTGGCGGTATCGGCGATGAACCCGGCCGCCATGACAAACGCCAGCGTGGCCCCCCGGCTGAAACCCAGCGCCAGCAGCATCGCGATCACGGTAGGCGTCAGAATCAGCGCGGCGCCGTCATTGGCAAACAGCGCGGCGACTGCGGCGCCCAGCAGGATAATAAAGGAGAACAATTTTTTACCGCTGCCACCGCCCCAGCGCGCCACGTGCAGTGCCGCCCAGGCAAAAAAGCCGGCCTCATCAAGCAGCAGGCTGATGATGATCACCGCGATAAAGGTGGCGGTGGCGTTCCAGACAATCTGCCACACCGCCGGGATATCGCCGGGATGCACCACGCCCGTCAGTAGCGCCAGAAGCGCGCCGGCGCTGGCACTCCAGCCAATGCCCAGCCCGCGCGGTTGCCAGATCACCAGCAGTAAAGTAATGGCGAAAATAGTCCCTGCCAGTAACATGTTTCCTCCGGAAAGTCAGGTTGTGTTCGTTTCATATATGGTAAATCGAATATGTATGGGTAAAATTTTTTACAGACACACCGCCCGGCCATCGGTGGTCAGCTGGTCACGCTGCACCGGCAGCAGCAGGGCATGGATCGCATCGCGCTGGCATTGCCATGCCTGTTCGATCACCGTCGCTGCCCACACCGGCATATGTGGCGAAAGGCGATAGTGGATCCACTTGCCGTCACGACGATCGCTCAGCAAACCGCTGTTGCGTAGCAGCGCCAGATGACGGGAAATCTTCGGCTGCGGCAGTTGCAGAATGGCAGACAGCTCGCACACGCACAGCTCCTGACGTTCTTTCAGCAGCAGCACCAGCGTCAGACGCGTCTCATCGGAAAGGTTTTTAAACAGCTGCAGTGGCGTTAGCGGCGACATAATCCCTCCTGAATGGAAAGCAAACAGTGTGGTGCGGCGACGTGATGAAGTCAACTACATATGCGAAAAAAGAGATGTGTTTATCCTGTGATGCGCCAGGCTCACCGTGAGCGGCTTGAAGCTGGTCACAAATCTGTATTGTGGTGCCCGCGGGCCTGAGCGGAGTAAAAACGGGGCTGGCTTTGTTAACTCATTGTTAATATTGAGGGTGGCCCGTTGCCGGCAGCGATTAATGCGCCGCACGCATCACGCCATGCGTTTATTGCGCTTATTAACCTTAACGTTCTGATCCAGTCTTCCGAAGCAGGCGCGATTGATAACAGCGCCAGGGACAAACTGGAGATACTTATGCATTCCTCTGCCTTACCGATGACCACCCGAGCCCGGGTTGGCGCTATTTTCCGCGTCACCTCCGGCAACTTCCTCGAACAGTTCGATTTCTTCCTGTTCGGTTTCTATGCCACCTATATCGCGCACACCTTTTTCCCCGCCAGCAGCGAATTCGCGTCGCTGATGATGACCTTTGCGGTGTTCGGTGCCGGCTTCCTGATGCGGCCGATTGGCGCGATTGTGCTGGGCGCTTATATCGATAAGGTTGGCCGGCGCAAAGGGCTGATCGTCACGCTGTCAATCATGGCGGCGGGCACCTTCCTGATCGTGCTGATCCCGTCGTACCAGTCGATTGGCCTGTGGGCGCCGCTGCTGGTGCTGATTGGCCGTTTGCTGCAGGGCTTCTCGGCCGGGGCAGAACTGGGTGGCGTGTCGGTTTATCTGGCAGAGATTGCCACGCCAGGGCGCAAAGGTTTCTACACCAGCTGGCAATCCGGCAGTCAGCAGGTTGCCATCATGGTCGCGGCCGCAATGGGCTTCGCGCTCAATGCTGCGCTGGAGCAGAGCGCCATCAGCGCCTGGGGCTGGCGTATTCCATTCCTGTTTGGCTGCCTGATCGTGCCGTTTATCTTTATTCTGCGTCGCCGTCTGGAGGAAACGCAGGAGTTCAGCGCGCGCCGTCATCATCTGGATATGCGTCAGGTATTTAGCACGCTGTTACAAAACTGGCCGGTGGTGATTGCCGGGATGCTGATGGTGGCGATGACCACCACCGCGTTCTACCTCATTACCGTCTATGCACCTACCTTCGGCAAAAAAGTGCTGATGCTGAGCGCCTCGGACAGCCTGCTGGTGACGCTGCTGGTGGCGATCTCCAACTTTATCTGGCTGCCAGTTGGCGGTGCGCTGTCGGACCGCTTTGGGCGTAAACCGGTGCTGCTGGCGATGACGCTGCTGGCGCTGGCGACCGCCTACCCGGCACTGACGCTGCTGGCGCAGACGCCGACCTTCAGCATGATGCTGAGCGTGCTGCTGTGGCTGTCGTTTATTTACGGCCTGTATAACGGTGCGATGATCCCGGCGCTGACTGAAGTGATGCCGGCAGAAGTGCGCGTCGCCGGTTTCTCGCTGGCCTACAGCCTGGCAACCGCGCTGTTTGGCGGCTTTACGCCGGTGGTGTCTACCGCGCTGATCGAATACACCGGCGACAAAGCGTCACCGGGTTACTGGATGAGCTTTGCGGCGATTTGTGCGCTGCTGGCGACGCTGTACCTGTATCGCCGCCGCGCGCTGACGTTGCAAACCGCGCGTTAAGCGTGATGAGACTGTTCGATAATCAGCTTTTCCAGTTCCGCAGCGACGTAAGATTGCATACGTCCGCTGCGGCGAATTAATCCCACCGAACGGGTGACCTGCGGATCGGTCAGCGCCAGCTGGCGCAGCAGCGGATGCCCGTTCGCCGGCATCGACATCGCGGGCACGGCAGCAATGCCGATGCCCGCTTCTACCATCCCCAGCAGCGTCGTGACATGGCGCGTTTCGCAGATGCTTTGCCGGGCGGGCGTAATGTGCGCCAGCGCGTTGTCCAGCAGATTGCGGTTACCGGACACTTTATCCAGCGCCACATAATCCTGCGCAAAATACTCCTGCCAGCTGAGCTGCTGGCGCGTCGCCAGCGGATGATCGTGGCGACAGGCGGCGACGTAAACATCTTCCACCAGCGGCGTGAAGGTGAGCTCCGACGGAAGATTGCGCGCAAAGCAGATACCGAAATCGGCCTGTCCGCTGCTGACTGCATCCATCACGTTGCCGACGCTGCTGTCTATCAGCTTGATGCGCACGCGCGGGTAACGCGCCTGAAAGCGGCGGATCACCTCCGGCATAAAATAGTAAGCGCCCGAGGGCACGGTAGCGACGGTGATCAGGCCGGTGCGATCCTGGCTGGCGCGCTCGACGTCGGCCAGCATCGATTCGACATTATCCAGCAACTGCTCCGAGCGCTGAGAAAAGTTCTGGCCATACAGCGTCAGCGTGACGCGCCGCGTGGTGCGGTCAAACAGCCGGGTGCCGAGCGCCGCTTCCAGCTTCTCAATTCTGCGGCTGAGCGCTGACTGCGACAGGCAGATTGACTCCGCCGCCAGACGAAAGTTGCCGTACTCCACCAGCGCGCGGAAGGCGTAGAGATCGTTGAGGTCAAAATTGACGGGCATAACCGCGACTATCCTGCGTAATAACGCCAGCACACTGCGCCGCTGACGTTAAAAAGTTGTTATAGCCGACGAGTGTAACAGGCTGCTGCGCGTTTCCGGCGGCGCAGAGGGAAAAAATCCGTTTTTAGCGCATCAGCGGCACTCAGCGCATCCAGTCAGCGATGAGCTGCCCGTAAATCTGCTCAGCCTCGCTCAGACGACTCACCAGGCAGTATTCATCGGTCTGGTGCGCCTGCGTCGGCTCACCGGGACCGAGAATAATGCAGGGCGGATCGCCGAGCGCCGGCAGCAGCAGCGAGGCATCGGTAAAATAGGGCACGATGCGCGCTTCCGCAGGTTGCTGCGTCACGGCTTCGCAGGCACGGTACACCGACTGAATCCACTGGTGCCGCTCCGGGCTTAGCACCGCTGGCAGATTGACCAGCGTGCTGATGTGCACGCTGTCACCGAGAAAGGTCGCCAGCTGCTGGCGAATTACCGCGTGTTGCAGGTTGGGCGCGCTGCGGATATCCACATCAAACGCGGCGCGGTCCGGCACCGAGTTGATGTTGAGACCGCCCTCAATGCGGCCGACGTTCAGCGTCGGCTGTTTCATCAGCGGATGCGGCGCGCCCGGTGAAAAGTGACGAATTTTACCCAGCGCATCAGCCGCCAGGTAGATGGCGTTGATGCCCAGCTCCGGCATGGCTCCGTGCGCGGTTTTGCCACGCGTTTCGCAGCGCAGCCACAGCGCGCCTTTGTGGCCGATCACCGGCTGGTTGGCGGTTGGCTCGCCTACGATCAGCGCGCCAACTTCAGGCAACAGCCCGGCAGCGATCAGCGCCTGCGCACCGTGGCAGCCGGTCTCTTCACCGCCGGTCAGCAGCAGTACCACGCCGCGCCCGGCGGCAATCGCCGCTTTGTGCTGCACGCAGGCCAGCACAAACGCCGCTACCGCCGCTTTCATATCGCTGGCACCGCGCCCGTACAGCCGGTCGCCATCAATGTCGTGACCAAACGGATCAAACTGCCACGGCTGATTACCCAGCGGCACGGTGTCCAGATGGCCGGTAAAGGCCAGCGGTTTGCCCGGCATCTGGCCCGGCAGGCGGGCGATCAGGTTGGCGCGCTGCTCGCCAAACCCCGTCAGTTCGACCACGAAGCCCTGCTCCTGCAGCCACGCGGCGAGGAATTGCACACAGGCCAGCTCATTGCCCGGCGGATTGATGGTGTCAAAGCTCAGCAGCTGCTGCGCCAGAGGCAGTGAGCGCGCTGGCATCAGTCACGCTCCGTCAGCCAGTCGAGACAGTTGATCCACAGCTGGCGATAGCCCGGCCAGCGGCTGAACTCTTCCGGCAGCCAGTGGGCTGACATGTCACTGGTCCACACCAGCGAGCGGCCTTGCTGATATTCGCGCACCGCCAGCAGCGGATGGCCGGTGCCCGCCACGGTGGCCAGCAGCGTGCCTTCCGGCTGCATCTCCACTTCGTTGTAACCGAGCAGCCACGGCCAGTCGCCGGGAAGATCGGTAACCACTTTGTGTGACATTGTCACCTCGGCGTAACTGCCCTCCGGCGTTTCGATGCGGTCATCCCAGGCCAGACAGCGCACCGGCAGCACTTTCTCCACCAGCGTATTGCGATAGCGTGCGCCGCCGTTAATCCCCTGAAAACTGTAATAGCCGCCTACCATCATCAATGCGCCACCCGCGGCAACATAGTCGTGTATCAGCGCCAGGCGATTGGGCGTGCGCCGGCTTTTCAGCCAGGTGTCCGGATGCAGCAGCAGGGTATTGGCACCGATATCGGACAGAATAATCACGTCCCAGCGCTGCAAATCCTCCAGCGTCTGCGGAAAATCAGTGGCGGCGGCGTGAGCCGGCATATGCGTGACGGCATAGGTGCTATCCTGCAGCGCAGCGAGAAAATCCGCCGCACCGCTGTGCCAGGTGGCGGTAGCAAACTGATCAAAGCCTTTTACGTGCGTTGCGGTACTGGTCCAGGATTCACCGACCAGCAAGACGTTCTTTTGCATGCCAACTTCTCCGTTTATCCGCCAAACACCCGTTGCGGATTAGTGATCATCAGGGTTTCGAGTTGTTCGCCGCTGACGCCATGACGTTTCAGGCGCGGCACAAAATGTTTGAGGATGTAGCCATAGCCGTGACCGCCGTAACGCGTCAGCATGGTTTTCAGGAATACGTCCTGGGACAGCAAAATCTGCGGCAGATAACCGTCGTCGATCAGTGCGCAAATGGCGCGCGCGTTCTCCTCATCGGACGGTGACTGCGCCGATTCGTCGGCGTAGTAGTAGCTCATGCCGATCATGTCGTATTCGAGGAACACGCCGCGATCCGCCAGCTCGCGCTGGTAGGTTTTGTCGGCAAAGCTGGGGTTCATGTGACATAGCACGGTGTGGCGCAGATCGGCACCTTCCTGCGCCAGAATATCCAGCACCTTATGGCCGAGCCGCTCCCAGCCCGGCAGATGCACCTGAATCGGCACGCCGGTGGCCGCGCTGGCGCGCCCGGCGGCACGCAGCGATTTTTCTTCATCGGACGTGAAGCGGCTGGATATGCCGATTTCACCGATCAGCCCGGCCAGCACCTCCGGCTTCTCCGGCAGTCCGCCGAGGTCGTAAATCAGCTTGTCGGTCAGCTGTTCCACGCTGATGGTTTTTACCCACTCGGGATGCGACGGCTCCAGATACAGGCCGGTGCCCATCACAATATTCAGGTCGGTGAGACGTGCAATGCGCTGCAGCGCTTTGCCATCGCGGCCGATGCCGATATTGGTCGGATCGATCACCGTTTCGCCGCCCAGCGCGCGGTATTTCATCAGCTCGTCAATCGCGGTATCGACGTCAAACAGCTGGCAGTTGTCGCGACTCATCAGCGGGTTGAGCGACAGCTCGCCGAGGTTTTCGATGCACACCGGCATTTCAGCAATGTGGCGGTCGCTACAGCAGCAGGGCGGCACCCATTTACCGGAGGCATCCAGTAAAATGTGCTCGTGCATCAGCGTGACGCCCATCTCCGCCACCGGCAGCGGACCGAGTACCGTCATCACTTCGCCGCTGCTGACGCCGAGCGGCAACGGATCCGCATGGCGAAAAATTGATCCTTTCATGGGCTATCCTTTGGCGGGCGCGCGGCTCGGGTTGAGAATGCGGGTGTTGAGCCAGATGGCGAGCAGAATGATGGTGCCAGTGGCGATCTGGGTATAAAACGGCGAGATATGCGACAAAATCAGCCCGTTCTGGATAATGGCAATCGACAGCGCGCCGAGCAGCGTACCGATCACGGTTCCAAAGCCGCCAAACAGGCTGGTACTGCCCAGCACCACCGCCGCAATCACCTGCAGTTCAAAACCTTCGCCCTGGTTAGAAGAGCCGCTGCCGAGGCGCGCGGTGATGATCATGCCAGCCAGCGCCGCCGCCATACCGCTGAGAATGTACACTTTCATGGTCACCGCTTTGGTATTGATACCGCTGCGGCGTGCGCCTTCCGCGTTGGCACCGATGGCGGTGACGTAGCGGCCAAAGCGCAGGTGATTAAGCACAATGTGACCGGCCAGCAACACCACGATGCCGATCAGCGCCGGCATGGGAATCCCCAGCACCCAGGCGCGCCCCATAAAGGTGAACAGGCTGTCAGCCGGCACCGGAATCGAATAGCCCTGCGTCACCAGCAGCGCGATGCCGCGCACCACTGCCAGCGTGGCCAGCGTGACGATAAATGCCGGTATCCCTTCCCAGGCGATAAAGAAGCCGTTGATGGCGCCCACCAGCGCGCCGAGCAGCAGCCCGCCAATCAGCACCACCGGCCACGGCAGGCCCCAGTTATTGAGCGCAATCGCCGACAGCGCGCCCACCAGCGCCAGTGTTGAGCCGACTGACAAATCGATGCCGCCGGTAGTAATCACCAGCGTCATCGCGGTGGCGACGATCAGCAGCGGCGCGCTTTGCCGGATGATATTCAGCCAGTTGGTACTGGTAAGAAAGTTGCTGGTGATCAGCGAAAACACCACGCAGCAAAAGACAAAAAACAGCGCGATGCTCACCACACCCGAATGGTTATGCAACAAGCGGCGCGGCAGAGAGTGCTGGATCATGCGTGAACTGCCTAAATTCATGATGCTCATCCTGTTACCTCAGTGTGCTGCCGCGGACTGCGCGGTAAATTTCTCACCTACGATCAGGTTGACGATATCGCTCAGGCTGGTGTCCGCCACGCGGCGATCGGCCACGTTAGTGCCCTCGTACATCACCATGATGCGATCGCACACCAGGAACAGATCCTGCAGCCGATGGGTGATGAGGATCACGCTGACGCCGCGCGCCGACACGCGGCGAATCAGCTCCAGCACCGCCTCGACTTCCGCTACCGCCAGCGCGGCAGTGGGTTCATCCATAATCAGCACTTTGGGATCGAACGCGGCGGCACGGGCGATAGCAATCGCCTGACGCTGCCCGCCGGAGAGGTTACGCACCAGCAGACGGGTATCAGGAATCGAGATGCCCAGACCTTTCAGCATCTCACGCGCCTGCGCATGCATTGTGGCCTGATCGAGAAACGGCACGCCGAGGATGCGTCTGGTCGGTTCGCGGCCCATGAACAGGTTACCGGCCACGTCGACCGTGTCGCACAGCGACAGATCCTGATAAACCATTTCGATATGGCAACGGCGCGAATCCGCCGGATTGCTGAAGTGCTGCTGTTCGCCATCAATGCGGATCGCGCCGCTGGTAGGGATCACCGCGCCGGACAGCACTTTGGTCAGCGTCGATTTGCCGGCGCCGTTGTCGCCCACCAGACCGAGCACTTCACCGGGGGCCAGCTGCAGATTGACGCCGCGCAGAGAACGAATTGAGCCGTAGGTTTTGGTGATGTTAATCATCTCCACCCGGGCAGGAAGAGCTGGTAATTGCTGCATTGGATCACTCCCATCAACGCCTGTGGGAAATGTTTAGCCGGTCGGGAAAAAGAGGCTATCTGACACGATTTACAATCTAGTAAACCGGTTTACCTGTCAGATAAACCCTTAATTCGCAGCAACAGGGTAAACGCTACAATGATATTTACTCGCCAGGTATGACATTGCAGCATCCATGCCAGCCTGAATAACAGGCACTGCACTCGCGGCTAACTTGTTGTAATACATCGTATGTTATGTAATCAGCAAGTAAACCGGTTTACTCACTATACCGCTAACGGAAAAAATCGCTCACTTTTTGCGCCATGATTGTGCAGTTTTGCCTCATTTTGGGACATCGCTAACAAATCCCACCGAATCGCGACCAATCCATTCCACCGGTAAACGTGTCTCCATCGGGATGCTGCTGTCGTTGTTGAGCAGGCGCAGCATAATGCTTACCGCCGTGTGGCCCAGCTGGCGCGCTGGCTGGCGGATGGTGGAGATACGCGGCTGCGTCAGATCGCTGTAGTTGGCGTCATCGAAGCCGACCAGCGACAGCGCCGCCGGTGCCTGCAGGCCGATGGCGCGCAGACCGTCGAGCAGTCCCAGCACCAGATAGTCACTGGCGGCGAACACGGCGGTAGGGCGTGGCGTGCAGCGGAACAGGTGCTGCAACGCCTGCTGACCAAATTCGCGTTCGTAGTTGCCATACATCACCCATTGCAGCGGTACGGTTAAACCGGCCTGCTGCATCGCGGTGCAAAAGCCAAGATAGCGTTCGCGCACGCTCATCAGCTGCTCCGGGCCGCCGATAAACGCAATCTGCGTGTGCCCGGCGGCGATCAGCTGCTCGGTTGCCATGCGGCCACCCTGCACGTTATCTGCAAAGACCTTCGGCACGTTACTGCCGGGAATGTCTTCATCCAGTAGTACCACATGGCGCTGGCGCTGGATCTCGTCGCGCAGCAGGCCGTTGTCCGGCCGGTTGGTGGTGAACAGCAGGCCATCCACCTGGCGCGTATCCAGCCAGCGGATAAACTGCGCCTCTTTGTCCGGGTTGTTGCGCGTGATGCACAGCACCAGACTATAGCCGTGCGCTGACGCCGCTTCTTCGGCGGCATCCGCCAGTTCGGCAAAAAACGGGTTAGTGATATCCGGCAGCACCAGGCCCAGGGTTTCGCTGCCGCCTTTGCTTAAACGCCGCGCAAGAGAATTACCGCGATAGTCCAGCGTGCGGATCGCGCTTTCAATGCGGTCAACGGTGTCCTGCGGCAGCACAATACTGTGATTCAGATAGCGTGACACCGTGGCTTTTGACAGGCCAGCCAGCTTTGCCACGTCAGATAACAACACGCGTTTTGTACTCATCCATTTCGCCATGTTTGCCGGGGTGGCTTATCTGTAACACAGTTAAGCGCGACTAATACAGCGCTTTCCCGATTGCGTTGCTGGAGAAATAAACACTTGACAAAAAAATTCGTCGGGCGAATTGTATAAAGCGTTTACCGCAGTACCGGGATTAACTTCCCAACCCGACATTGTTTTTTTTCACCCCGCACTCCCAGTGGATGGGATGCCGAAAAAGACGACGCCGGCGGCATCAAAACACGGCATTATCGCCGTGCTCAGAATCATTGAACTGATATTTACCTGCCAAAAAAACGCTCAGCGGTACGTCGCTGAGAAGCGCTGGTTATTATTATTCCCGACGAGGAACTCAATGATGTCATCTTTCAGCGGAAAACTGCGTTCACTGTTCATTGCGAGTGGTTTACTCGCCGCAGGTTCATTATGCGTTCAGGCTCACGCCGCACCCACATATGCGTTAGTCCAGATTAATCAGCAGGCGCTGTTTTTTAACCTGATGAATCAGGGCGCACAGGAAGCGGCCAAAGCCAGCGGTAAACAGCTGGTGATTTATAACGCCAACGATAATCCCGTGGCGCAAAACGATGCGATTGAAAACTATATTCAGCAGGGAGTGAAAGGCATTCTGGTGGATGCAATTGATGTCAACGGTATTATGCCAGCGATAAAAGAAGCCGCAGCGGCGAATATTCCGGTGATTGCGATTGATGCCGTATTGCCTGCCGGTCCGCAGGCAGCGCAGGTGGGCGTAGATAACCTCGAAGGCGGTAAAATCCTCGGTAAATACTTTGTCGATTATGTTGCGAAAGAGATGGGCGGCAAAGCGCGACTGGGAATTGTCGGCGCGCTCAATTCGGCCATCCAAAACCAGCGCCAGAAAGGTTTTGAAGAGACGATTAAAAGCAACAGCCAGATAACGGTCGCCGATGTGGTCGATGGCCAGAATATTCAGGACAACGCCATGACCGCCGCCGAAAACCTGATTACCGGCAACCCGGATCTCACCGCGATCTATGCCACCGGCGAACCGGCGCTGCTGGGTGCCATTGCCGCAGTAGAAAACCAGGGGCGGCAGAATGACATTAAGGTATTCGGCTGGGATCTGACGGCAAAAGCCATCAGCGGCATTGACGGTGGCTACGTTACCGCCGTGCTGCAGCAGGATCCGAAGAAAATGGGTGAAGAAGCGCTGAAAGCGCTGAATAGCCTGACGGCCGGTAAAACCGTGAGCAAAACCATTCTGGTTCCGGCCACGGTGGTGACCAAAGCCAACGTCGATAGCTACCGTTCGCTATTTAAGTAACCGCCAGGCGCAGACGCAAACGTCTGCGCCCTGGCTTAGCGCTGCGCCAGAATACGTTGTAATTCATCAGCATCGGGAAACGCGTTCAGCGTGCCGGTGCGACTGACGGTGATCGCCGCCGCCGCGCTGGCATGCTGCAGCGCCAGCAGGTCGGGCGCGATGCCGCGCAGCAGGGCAGACGCCAGCAGCACGGCGAGGAAGGTGTCGCCGGCGCCGGTGGTATCGACGGCCGCGACGTTAATCGCCGGGCAGTACACGCGCTGATTGCCGCGTATCAGCAGCGCACCGGCAGCACCCTGGGTAATCACCAGTGTGTTAACGCCGGCGGGTTGCAGCAGATCGGCTTCCGGTTGATTGACTACCGCGATGTCAATCAGTGGCCAGAGATCGGCGAAGTCCGGATTGACCGGTGAAGGATTAAATACCGTGGTTAAGCCGTGCGCTTTTGCCCAGCTAAATAACCGGCGGGTTTTATCAGCAGAAAAATTGCCCTGCTGCAGTAGAATATCGCCGGCAGCGGCATCGGTTAAGTGAGCCAGGATAATATCCGCTGCCAGCGCGTCGGCCGCGGCGGTGGTAGTAATAATGGCATTATCGCCATCGCTGCTATTAAAAATAATTGAGGTGTCACTGTGAGCAGACAAAAACTGAGGCGGCAGTAGTGTTAATTTTTCGTGCCGGATGCGTTCGCGGATCCACTGGCCGTTAATATCATCGCCGGTGGCGCTAATTAAGCGCGTGTCGATGCCGCAACGCGAAAGTATAATTGCCTGATTGGCGCCTTTGCCACCGATATCCTGCGCAATTTTTTTGCCATGAATTGAGGCGCCTTTTTCAGGGAGTTGATCGATGGACCAGGTTTCATCCACCACAATATTGCCTGCAACATAGACACGCATAGTTTTCTCGTTAATAAGGTGAAAGAGATGGCTTCTATATCAGCAGAAAAAAGTAACGCGATACAAGATATTTTTTCACGCAGTAAAGCGGTGATTGGTGTTATTCACTGTGATGCTTTTCCCGGCTCGCCGAAATATCGCGGCAAGCCGGTGAGTGAAATTATCGATTGTGCCCTGCGCGATGCGGATAATTATCTGGCCGGCGGCGTGCACGGTTTAATCGTTGAGAATCATGGCGATATTCCCTTTGCCAAGCCTGACGATATTGGTCCGGAAACGGCGGCATTTATGGCGGTGATCACCGATAAAATTCGCGAGCGTTTTGCTGCACCGCTGGGAATTAACGTGCTGGCCAATGCGGCAATCCCGGCGATTGCCACGGCATTAGCCGGCGGGGCGGATTTTGTGCGCGTTAACCAGTGGGCCAATGCCTATATCGCCAATGAAGGTTTTATCGAAGGGGCAGCCGCTAAAGCGCTGCGCTATCGCAATCAGCTGCGGGCCGATCACATCCGCGTATTTGCCGATAGCCATGTTAAACACGGCAGCCACGCGATTGTCGCCGACCGCTCGATTCAGGAGCTGACGCGTGACGTTGACTTCTTCGAAGCCGATGCGGTGATCGCCACCGGCCAGCGCACCGGCGACAGCGCCACGCTGAGTGAGATCGACGAAATCCGCGCCGCAACTGCCTTGCCGCTGCTGGTGGGCTCAGGCGTGACGCCGGACAACGTCTGTCAAATCCTTGGCCGCACGCAGGGGGTGATTGTCGCCAGCACGCTGAAAGTCGATGGCGTGTGGTGGAACCCGGTGGAACTGGCGCGCGTGAAGCACTTCATGGCGGTGGCGCAGGCTGCGCTGGAGGAGGCGTGATGGAAAGCTTCAGCGATCGGCTGCTGACGCAGCATCAGGCGCTGTGGCAGGCGATGCAGCAGCACCGCTTTGTCGTCGACATTGAGCACGATCGGCTGCCGGCCAGCGTGTTTAATCGTTATCTGGTGTTCGAGGGTAACTTCGTCGCCACCGCCATCGCTATTTTTGCGCTGGCGGTGAGCAAGGCGCCCGGCATTCGTCAGCAGCGCTGGCTGATTGGCGTGCTCAATGCGCTGGTGGATACGCAAATCGCCTGGTTTGAGGCGGTGCTGGCGCGGCGCGGCATTCAGCCAGCGGATTATCCGGACGATCTGCCCGGCGTCAGCGCATTCCGCGATGGCATGCTGAAAGTCGCGCAGCAGGGCAGCTATGCGGAAATCATCACCCTGATGTTCGGTGCCGAGTGGATGTATTACCACTGGTGCCTGCGCGTCAGCGCGCAATCGCAGCAGGACGCTGACGTACGCCGCTGGGTAGAGATGCATGCCGAAGACGAGTTCCATCAGCAGGCGCAGTGGCTGAAAGCCGAGCTGGACCAGTGCGCACTGACGCTCAGCGCGGCGCAACAGGCGCAGCTATCGCAGCTTTACGCCCGCGTGCTGCAGTGGGAGATCGATTTCCACAGCGCGGCTTACCCGGAGAGCGCCCATGACTAGTTGTTTCATCGAAGCGCGCAACATCGGTAAACGCTTCGGCGCGCTAACGGCGCTCAGCCAGGTCAATCTGTCGATCCATCGCGGCGAAGTGCTGGCGCTGCTGGGTGACAACGGCGCGGGCAAATCGACCTTTACCAAAGTGTTATCCGGCGCGTACAGCGCCAGCGACGGCGAGCTGTGGGTGGACGGCAGGGCGGTGAAATTCACCTCGCCGCGCCAGGCCGCCGAGCACGGTATTGCCACCATCTATCAGGAGCTGGCGCTGGCAGAGAATCTGTCGATTGCCGAGAACGTGTTTCTTGGCCGCGAGCTGAAGCGCCGCGTGCTCGGCATTCCTTTTCTGCGCCGCCGCGCGATGCGCGAAACGGTGGATCAACTGCTGACCGAACTCGATGCGCACATTTCCGATGCCGAAGCGGCGGTTGGCAGTCTGTCCGGTGGTCAGCGCCAGGCGGTGGCGATCTGTCGCGCGCTCAATCTCAACGCGCAGCTGGTGATCATGGATGAACCCACCGCCGCGCTGGCGGTCGCGGAGACGCAGAAAGTCCTGCAGCTGACGCGCCGCCTGGCGGAACGCGGCTGCGCCGTGGTGCTGATCAGCCACAACATCAGCGATGTGTTTGCCGTGGCCGATCGCATGGTGGTGTTTCGTCGCGGCCGCAAAATCGCCGAGCGCCGTCACGCGGACACCACGCCAGACGAAATCGTTGCACTCATTACCGGTGCGCATCCTGATGCGCGCATTTTCGAAAACACCTAAGCACTCACACCAGGGGAAATCATCATGCATCGCATTGCTACTGCTGTTTGTTCGCTGTCGTTGCTGGTATCGGGTTACGCCTTCGCGGCACAAAAGGTGGCCTTCGTGCCGCAAATCATCGGTATTCCCTATTTTCAGGCGATGGAGGCGGGCGGCAAGCGCGCCGCGCACGATCTCGGCGTGGAGTTTGTCTACAGCGGTCCGGTAGATACCAACCCGATGGATCAGCTGCAGATCGTGCAGAACCTGATTGCGCAGAAGGTCAATGCGATTGGCATCAGCGTGCTGGATGCCTCCAGTATTGCGCCGGTGATGGCGCAGGCGCAGGCGAGTAATGTGCATCTGTTCACCAGCGACAGCGATGCGCCCGACAGCGGCCGGCCGGTCTATGTGGCGCAGGCCACCGATGAGGGCCTGGGCGATACGGTGATCGATGAGATGGTCAAACGCGTCGGCGAGCGCGGCAAAATTGGCATCGTCTCCGGCGAAGCCACCGCGTCCAACCTCAACAGCTGGATTGGCTTTATGCAGCAGCGGGTGAAAAGCAAATATCCGCACATTACGCTGCTCAAACCTCAGTACGCCGGCGGCTCCGCCAGCCGCGCGGCGCAAATCACCACCGATTTGATGTCCGCTAACCCCGATCTGAAAGGGGTGATTGCCATGGCCTCCACAACCTGTCCGGGCGTGGCGCAGGCCATCGAAACCGCCGGCAAAAACGGCAAGGTGATTGGCAGCGGTTTCTGCAGCCCGAACACCGCGCGCGCCTACCTGAAAAGCGGGGCGTTTGGCTACACCGTGCTGTGGGACCCGGAAAAGCTTGGCTATCTGACGGTGTGGGCGGGCAAACAGCTGATCGACGGTAAAGCCTTTGCCGCCGAAAACCACGTTCCCGGCTTTGCTCAACCGGTGACCTTTGACAGCAAAACCGGTGTGCTGCTGCTCGGCAAGCCAGCGGTGTTCACCAAAGATAACGTCGACCAGTTCAAATTCTGACGAGGCCTGTGATGCATATGACTTCGCGGGAAATCGTCCTGCTGGCGATCGCCGTGCTGGCTGGCGCCTGCTTTACGTGGTTTTCACCGTGGTTTGCTACCGCTGACAACCTGCTGACCATTCTGCGCAACAGCAGCGAACTGCTGTTGATCGCGCTGGGTATGACGCTGGTCATCGCCATGGGCGGCGTGGACGTCTCGGTGGGCGTAGTGATGGGCGTGGCCGCGTGGGGTATCGGACAACTGCTGATGCTGCAATCCCCGCTGCTGGCGGCGCTGGCCGGACCGCTTATTGGCCTGCTGGCAGGGCTGATCACCGCGCTGGTGGTGGTGATTGGCCGCATTCCGGCAATAGTTGGCACGCTGGGGCTGTTCGGCGTCTGGCGTACGGCGCTGTTTGTGCTGCTGGGCGGGCAGTGGCTTTCCGGTCTGCCGGGCGATCTGACGCATGCGCTGATGCGGCCGCTGCTGGGATTGCCGCTGATGGCCTGGCTGATTGTCGCGGCCTGGGCGCTGGTGTGGCTGGCCCTGCGCCATACGCCGTACGGGTTATGGCTGCTGGCCGCCGGCAACTCGGAAGAAAAAGCGCGGCTGGCGGGCATTCCGGTAACCCAGGTGCGTGTCGCGACCTTTGCCCTCAGCGGCGTGCTGTGCGGCCTGGCCGCCACCTGCTACATCGCCACCTATCGTAACGTGGAGATGACCGTCGGCGGCACGCTGGCACTGGAGGCGATTGCCGCGGTGGTGCTGGGCGGCACGCGCATTACCGGCGGCTCCTGCAGTCTGCTCGGCACGCTGCTCGGCGTGCTGCTGTTGCGCATTCTGCAAAATGGCCTGCTGCTGATTGGCGTACCCTCGCTGTGGCAAACCGTGGTCACCGGGGCGGTGCTGTTGCTGGTGCTGAGCAGTGAAGCAGCCAGTGGGCGGCTGTTATCGCTAAGGAGGCTGGCATGAAACTGTGGCGCAAAGCCCCCGATCTGACGCTGCTGCTGGCGCTGTGGCTGTTGCTGCTGGGCGGCATCGCGATTGTGCTTCCGCAGATGCTGGCGGCATGGTCGCTGACCTCCATCCTGCAGTTTGCCACGCTGCTGTCGCTGGTGGCGCTCGGGCAGTCGCTGGTGGTGATGACTGGCGGCGGCGGCATTGATTTGTCGGTTGGCGGTAACGTTTCGCTCTCGGCGGTCATCGGCATGCTGGCGCTCGATCAGGGTATTGCGCCGGGCTGGCTGCCGCTGATTTGCCTGCTGAGCGGTAGCCTGGCTGGCGCGCTGAACGGCCTGCTGGTGGCGCGCTTACGCCTCTGGCCGCTGATCGTTACGCTGGGCAGTTTTTATCTGTTCTCCGGCCTGGCGCTGGCATTAACCGGCGGTGCGGCGCTGGCCGGCGTGCCGCCGCTGCTGACGCAGTGGGGCCGGGCGGCCATGCTGTCCGTTCCGTTGCCTTTTTTAACCTGTGTCATCCCGGCGTTTCTGCTGGCGTGGCTGATCCTCAGCAACAGCGCGTGGGGCAAATGGATCTACGCCTGCGGCTTCAATGAGCACGCCACGCGGCTGGTGGGCATTCCGGTCGATCGCCTGCGGCTGCTGGTTTATTGCCTGAGCGGCGCGCTGGCGGGCTGCGCCGGCTTTATTTCGCTGTGCTGGCTCGGCAGTGCCCGCCCGGAAATCGGCGTCAATCTTGAGCTGGAATCGCTGACCGCCGCGCTGCTGGGAGGCGTGGCGATCTTTGGCGGGCGCGGCAGTGTCATCGGCGTTCTCGCCGCCGCGCTGATGCTGGTCACCCTCAAAACCTGCATGTTGCAGCTGGGGCTGAACAGCGTGTGGCAACTGGGCGTGGTGGGCATGCTGTTAATCATGGTGTTAATGGCACAACGACTTTTTATCTATCGGAGATAACACATGAGTCTGACTGAAAAAATTAGCGCACACGTCGATGCCAGCGCGCAGCGTATCGCGCAGACATTATGCGACCTGCTGGCATTTCCCTCGGTGGTGAAAGTCGATCCGCGCGAGGCCGGGCCAGGCGAGCGCGACTGCCAGCACTATCTGCAGCAGCGGCTGATGGCGCTGGGCATGGACACCGATCTGTGGGATCCGGATGGCCCGGCGCTGTACCAGAAGTATCAGGGCCGCCCGGGCGCCAATAAAGGCCGCACCTTCGAAGGCCGTCCCAATCTGGGCGGCACCCTGAGCGGATCCGGTGGCGGCAGGTCGCTGATGCTTACCGGCCATATTGACGTGGTACCACCGGGTCCGGCTGAGCACTGGCACAGCGATCCTTTTGTGCCGGAGATCCGCAACGAGGCGGTGTATGGTCGCGGCGCGGTCGATATGAAAGGTGGCGTGGCCTGCATGCTGATGGCGGTGGAGCTGCTGCAGGATCTCAACGTGCAGCTGGCCGGCGACGTGGTGTTCACCACGGTAGTGGATGAAGAGATCGGCGGCATGGGCTCGCTGGCAATGGTGGATCGCGGCTTCAAAGCCGATGCCGGTATCATGACGGAGCCCACCGCCAACCGCATCGCGCCGATTTGCCACGGCATTTTGTGGGCGCGCATCATTCTGGATGGCATCGGCGGTCATGCGGAATTAACGCCGAACAGCTGGGACAGCAGCGGTCCGGTTGATGCCGTGATGTTGTGTCGCCAGATGCTGGACGGGCTCGATGTGCTGAACCGCCGCTGGCAGACGCAGCCCGACAAAAACCATCCACTCATGGATCTGCCCAACCAGATTATCGTGACGCAGCTGAAAGTGGGCGAGCATCCGGCGTCAATTGCCGGCCGCGCCGAGATCGTCATCGACGTGCAGTATCTGCCGGCAGAAAAGGATGAGATGGGGCTGGGCGGTAAGGTAAAACAGGAGATTGAGGCGCACGTGGCGAAGGTGTGCGCGCTGGATCCCTATCTGGCAAAGCATCCGGCGCGCGTGGAGTGGATACTGGACGCCGACTGCGCCGAGATCCCGGCCGATCATCCTTTTGTCAGCGCTTTTCAGCAGGGCGTGAGTGACGCGGCACTGAGCCCGCAGCTGGCCGGCTTTGGTGCCCACAGCGACATTGGCCTGCCCAGCACGCTGGGCCAGACGCCGACGGTCAACTTTGGTCCCGGCGATCCGGCGCTGTCGCATCAGCCTAACGAACATGTGCCGATTGCCGATCTGGTGGCCTGTACCAAAGCCATTGCGCTGACGCTGGTGCACTGGTGCGGGCTGGCTAAGGAAGCGGGGCGCTGAGAGCATTAACCACCGCAGTGACGCTGGCCGCAGAGGGCCGGCGTCATGCGTTAGCGCATTCTGTCACTGGCAAGGTGGTAAACGTCACTGCGCTCGCGTTTACCCACCGCGACCACGGCGATGATCAACTGGTCATCAATCACCTGATAAACCAGGCGAAACCCGGAAGCCCTGAGTTTAATTTTGTAGCAGTCTTTAATGCCACGCAATTTGGCTGAGGGGATATGAGGATTTTCACAACATTTTTTGAGCTTTTTGGCAAACTGCTGCTGAATGGCTTTATCCAGCTTATGCCACTCCTTCAGGGCTTCTTCCCTGAACTTAACTGTACATGTCACAGAAAGCTGTCCAAATCCACGTCAATCAGCGGCTGCTGTTGGCGTTCAGTTACCTTTTTAACCAGTTCCTGATCGTCCAGCGCTTCCAGCATTTGCTCGTAAAGTTGTGCGGGAACACAATAAAAGGCGGGCTGATTACGATTGAGAATCGCCACCGGCAAGCCTTCTCCCGCATTGACGGTCGCCATAGGATTCTTTTTTAATTCACTGACGCTGGCGCTCATATCGCTGAGAATGATGTTTGGCATACGTCTCTCCAGACTGGTTAACAGGTCTCAATATTATCAGCTTGATGACCTGTTAACCAGTCCTGACGGCTTAGCCATTCACATTTTTCCCCCCTCCGCCAGCCCGCATGCACTGGCGGAAGGGACCTGCATTACGGCTGGTCAGGCAGCGCGGCGAGTAACTTATCCAGCGTCACCGGATAGTCTCTCACTCGTACGCCGGTTGCATTGTAGACCGCATTAACCAGCGCAGCACCGACGCCACACAGCCCCAGTTCACCGACGCCTTTGGCTTTCATCGGCGAAGAGACTGGGTCGGTGTCATCGAGGAAAATCACCTCCTGCTCAGGCACATCGGCGTGTACCGGCACTTCATAGCCTGCCATGTCGTGATTGACGAAGTAGCCGAGCTGGGTGTCCACCGCCAGCTCCTCCATCAGCGCGGCGCCGAGGCCCATGGTCATCGCGCCGATCACCTGACTGCGCGCGGTTTTGGGGTTGAGAATGCGCCCCGCGGCACATACCGCCAGCATGCGCCGCACGCGCACTTCGCCGGTGGCGCTATCGACCGCCACTTCGACAAAATGACCGGCAAAGGTGGATTGCTGGAAGGTTTTGTCCAGATCGCCGAATTCCATGGTCTCTTCCGCCATCAGCGGACCCGCCGCAGTGAGTGGCAGGCGCTGCCCGCTGGCGTGAATGTGCCCATCGGCAAACTCTGCGCTTTCCGCATCCAGACCCAACTGTGCGGCAACCTTCTCGCGTAGCCGGACGCAGGCCGCATACACCCCGGCCGTGGAGGTATTGGCTCCCCACTGGCCACCCGAACCCGCCGAGACAGGAAACGCCGAATCGCCAAGCCGCACGCTGACCTGCTCAATCGGCACGCCCATCATCTCGGCTGCCGTCTGGGCAATGATGGTGTAGCTGCCGGTGCCGATATCGGTCATATCGGTTTCGACAGTGATTGTGCCTTGCGCATCCAGCTGCACGCGCGCGGCGGAGGGCGCCAGCAGGTTGTTACGGAAACCGGCTGCCACGCCCATGCCCACCAGCCAGCGCCCCTCGCGCCGCTGCCCGGGTTGCGCACTGCGCTCCGCCCAGCCAAATTTGCTGGCGCCGGTGCGCAGGCATTGCACCAGCTGGCGGCGTGAAAAGAAGCGCTCCGGATGCAGCGGATCGACCTGTGTATCATTGATGATGCGAAACTCAACCGGGTCGATACCGGCGATGGCGGCCATTTCATCCATGGCGATCTCCAGCGCCATCAGACCGGGCGCTTCACCCGGCGCACGCATCGCGTTGCCCTCGGGCAGATCGAGTTCGGCGAGGCGCAGCCCGGTAAGCCGGTTGGCGGCGGCGTAGAGTAATTCAGTCTGCTGCACCGCAGTTTCCGGCGTTCCGCCCGGCAGATTACCGGACCAGCTTTCATGGGCAATGGCGGTGAGATGGCCTTGCGCATCGGTAGCTAATCGGATGCGCTGCCGCGTCGCTGGCCGGTGCGTGGTGTTGTTGGGGATCATCGGGCGCGGCACCATCACTTTCACCGCGCGTCCCACGGCGCGCGCCCCCAGAGCCGCCAGCAGCGCATCGCTTCGTAAAAACAGTTTGCTGCCGAAGCCACCGCCGACGTAAGGAGACAGCACGCGCACCTTTTCCATCGGCATGTCGAGCGTGTGCGCCAGGTCGGTATGGCACCAGTTAATCATCTGATTCGAGGTCCAGACCGTCAGGTGATCGTCCTGCCACAGCGCCATGGAAGCGTGCGGTTCCATTGCCATATGGCTTTGATCGGGCGTGGTGTAGGTGGCGTCCAGCGTAAAGGCTGCGCTGTGCAGGGCAGCATCGACGTCGCCCAGTGTTTTATCCGGCTCACCTTCGGGTGACGTTGTCACCTCTGGCTGGGCCGCTTCAAGATCGTAAGCTCCCGTTTCAGCCTGGCAGTTAACCTTAACCAGCTGCGCGGCTGCACGTGCCTGCTCAAAGGTCTCCGCCACCACCAGCGCCACGGCCTGGTGGTAGTGTTCGATTTTATTATTTGCCAGCAGCGTCGCGGTGTTGCGCTCTGCCTTGTTGAGCTTACCGGCGGTTGCTCCGGTGACGATGCCGAGCACGCCCGGTGCCTGTGCTGCGGCGTGGGTGTCAATCGAGAGAATATTGCCTTTGGCAACTGGCGCGCCGACCACATAACCGTAGGCCGCATCCGGTGCTTCAGCGTGCCATTCATAGGCGTAATGCGCCGAGCCGGTGGTTTTTAACGGCCCGTCGATGCGTGCCAGCGGCTGGCCGACGACGCGCTGCTGGTCGATAGGATTGGCGGTTGCAGGTGTGTCAAATTTCATGCGTTGCTCCTCGCTTCCGCGATCGCTGAGGCGAGCGTGCGCTGCGCCAGCAACAGTTTGTATCGGTTGGCTTCAGTGGGACGCGCATCAGCAAACAGCACATCGCAGACCGCCTGCGCCCCGTGAGGAAGTTCAGCATCCGCCGCCGCGCTGCGCCACGGCTGATGGGCCACGCCGCCGACGGCCACCCGGCCGCCACCCTCAGGCAGGATAACCGCTGCTACTGAGACCAGCGCAAAGGCGTACGAAGCGCGATCGCGCACCTTACGGTAAATGTGCGTGCCACCCAGCGGTGCAGGCAGGGTAACCGCAACGATCAGCTCACCCGGCTGCAGCACGGTTTCGATATGCGGCGTGTCGCCCGGTGCGCAGTAGAATTCAGCGATGGGAATGGCGCGCTGGCTGCCATCAGGGCTGACGGTTTCAATCACCGCATCCAGCAGTCGCATCGCCACCGCCATATCGCTGGGATGGGTGGCAATACAGGCTTCGCTTACACCCACTACCGCATGCTGGCGGCTGAATCCTTCGCGTGCGGCACAGCCCGTACCGGGCTGACGCTTATTGCAGGGTTGATTAACATCGTAAAAATAGGGACAGCGCGTGCGCTGCAGCAGGTTGCCGGCGGTGGTGGCCTGATTGCGCAGCTGGCCAGAAGCGCCTGCCACCAGCGCGCGCGTCAGCACGGCATAGTCGCGCCGGATGCGCGCATCTGCCGCCAGATCGGTATTGCGCACCAGCGCACCAATACGTAAGCCGCCCCCGGCGGTGGGTTCAATGCTGTCCAGCGCCAGTCCGTTAACATCAATCAGGTGCGACGGGGTTTCAATTTCCAGCTTCATCAAATCGAGCAGATTGGTACCGCCGGCAATAAACCGTGCGCCCGGATGCTGCATCGCGCTGCTGGCAGCCTGTGCGGGCGTCGCTGCCCGTTCAAAGGTAAAGGCTCTCATGCTTTCTGGCCTCCGGCGTACTCTTCAATGGCGGCAAGAATGTTGGCATAGGCGCCGCAGCGGCAGATGTTGCCGCTCATGCGTTCACGAATCTCTTCATCGCTCAGCTCTGGCGCGGCAGTCAGATCGCCCGTGACATGGCTGGGAATGCCCGCCGCAATTTCCTGCAGCACCGCCAGCGAGGAGCAGATTTGCCCCGGCGTGCAGTAGCCGCACTGATAGCCGTCGTGGCGGATAAAGGCGGACTGCAGCGGGTGCAGATCATCGGGCGTGCCGACGCCTTCAATGGTGGTCACTTCGGCATCCTGCTGCATCACCGCGAGAGTGAGGCAGGCGTTGATGCGGCGGCCATTGACCAGCACGGTACAGGCACCGCACTGACCGTGATCGCAGCCTTTTTTGGTACCGGTCAGGTGTAAATGTTCGCGCAGTGCGTCCAGCAGCGTGGTACGGGTATCCACGTTAAGCTGCTGAGGTTCGCCGTTCACCTGCAGCGTGACTGGCACCGTGACGGGGACCGGCGCGGCGGAACCGGCACCGGCCGTCAGCCGGGCTCGCTCTGTCTCTTCCTGCTGCGGTGAATACCGCTGCGTCTTTTCATCGCGTGGGTTGCTCATGCCTTTGCCTCCGGACAAGTGGCGAAATGAAATCTCAATGACACCGATTTTTATAAGGTTTTGGAAAACTTTAAGCATAGACGTCAATACGCAGACGGCCATGCGGCAGGGGGAAACGGATCCCAGCAACGGACAAGTCTGAAGCCTGCCGGACTGTTCACGGTGACAAATGCCCGCATTCATGATTAATATGCATGCTTTGCTAAACCGTTTTAGCGATTAAGTGAGACCGAATCATGATGAAACGTATCTGGTGTCTGGGTGATGCCGTAGTGGATTTGCTGCCTGATGACGCAGGCCGTTTGTTGCAGTGTCCCGGCGGCGCGCCCGCCAATGTGGCAGTGGGTATCGCCCGGCTGGCGGGCAGCAGCGGATTTATCGGACGGGTGGGCGACGATCCTTTTGGTCGGTTTTTGTGTCGTACGCTGGCGCAGGAAAAGGTGGATGTTTCCCATATGCGCAAAGATATGCAGCAGCGCACCTCCACGGTGGTCGTGGCCCTGGATGAGCAGGGCGAGCGCACCTTCACCTTCATGGTGCGCCCCAGCGCCGACTTATTTCTCACGCCAGACGATTTGCCGCGGTTTCAGTGTGGCGAGTGGCTGCACTGCTGTTCGATTGCGTTACTCGCCGAGCCGTCGCGCACGGCGGCGTTAACCGCCATGCGGCGCGTGCGTGAGGCGGGCGGTTTTGTCAGCTTCGATCCCAATATCCGTCTTGATTTGTGGTCCGATGCGGCGGAGTTGCTGCAATGCCTCAGTGCGGCCCTGCAACGGGCGGATGTGGTGAAGCTCTCCGTGGAAGAACTGGCCTTTATGACGGACACCGCCGACATTGACAGCGGCATCGCGCAGCTGGCGCAGCGCTTCTCCGTAAAATTGTTGTTAGTCACACAGGGCAGCGCTGGCGTGCGTGCTTATTTTGATGGCCGGCAAACTCACTATCCCGCGCGTGCGGTGATCAGCGTGGATACCACCGGTGCCGGCGATGCCTTCGTGGCGGGACTGCTGTGGGAACTGGCGCAGCGGGGTCTGCCGGCGGATGAAGCGCAGCTGGCGGCCTGCCTGCGCACGGCGCAGGTGTGTGGGGCGCTGGCCACTACCGCCAAAGGCGCGATGACCGCGTTACCCAACTATCAACAGCTACAGCAGCACAGTATCTGACCCCGCCGTTTTCCCTGTTTTGCGATGTATCTCACATCCACTAAATCGGTTTAGCAAAATCCATTGCGCTTTAAAAATCGGCACCGCTATGATGCGGTGCCTAAACCGGTTTAGCAAAAAAAATACATCTGATGATAGCCTTGCCTCAGGGATGCAAAACAGTGAAAAAAAGCATAATCGCGATAACCCTTAGTACCGTATTAGGCTCAGGCTCAGCCTGGGCGGCAGACGACCTGAGCAGTATTGAAGCGCGTCTGGCGGCGATGGAAAAACGGCTGGCCGCGGCTGAACAGCGTGCCAGCGTGGCGGAGCAGCGCGCGCAGGCGGCGGAACAGCAGGTGCAAAAGCTGGCTGCGGTGCAGCAGCAGAACCCGACGCCAGTTGCCGTCGCACAGACCGAACCGCGCGCCGCTCAGCCTGTGGCGCCCGCCGCCAGCAGCGAGTCAGAGGGCTTTGAGTTTCATGGCTACGCGCGTTCCGGCCTGTTGATGAACAGTTCCGCCGCCAAAACTCAGGGCGGGCCCACCGTCACGCCAGCCGGTGAGACCGGCGGTCACGTCGGGCGGCTCGGCAATGAGCCGGATACCTACGTTGAACTTAACCTCGAACATAAACAAACGCTGACCAACGGTGCCACCACGCGCTTCAAGGCGATGCTGGCTGACGGACAGCGCACCTACAACGACTGGACCGCCGCCAGCAGCGATCTCAACCTGCGTCAGGCGTTTGTCGAGCTGGGGCAGCTACCGACCTTCACCGGCGCGTTTAAAGACACCACGGTGTGGGCCGGTAAGCGTTTCGATCGCGATAACTTCGACATCCACTGGATCGATTCCGATGTGGTGTTCCTCGCCGGAACCGGGGCCGGTATTTACGACATGAAGTGGGGCGATGACGCCCGCAGCAACCTGTCGATTTATGGCCGCACCTTCGGTGACATCGAAAATAACGAAAACACCGCGCAAAACTACATTCTGTCGCTGAATAACTTCGTCGGCCCGCTGCAGCTGATGGTGAGCGGCATGCGCGCCAAAGATAACGATCAGCGCACCGATATCGACGGTCGTCGCGTGAAAAGTGATGCTGCTAATGACGGTGTGCACGCCCTGGTCGGATTGCACAACGACAGCTTCTACGGCCTGGGTGAAGGTTCAGCGAAAACCGCGCTGCTGTACGGTCATGGCCTCGGCGCAGAAGTGAAGAGCATCGGTTCCGACGGCGCGCTGTTGCCGCAGGCGAATACCTGGCGGCTCGCCAGCTACGGGATGACGCCGCTGGGCGCGGGCTGGCACATCGCGCCGGCGCTGCTGGCGCAGAGCAGCAAAGACCGCTACGTCAAAGGCGACAGCTATGAGTGGGCCACCGTGAACCTGCGCCTGATTCAGGAATTTACGCAGAACTTTGAGATGCAGTATGAAGGCTCATATCAGTACATGGATCTGCGGCCTGAAGGCTATAACAATCGTCAGGCCGTCAGCGGCAACTTCTACAAGCTCACCGTCGCCCCCACGCTCAAAGCCAGCGATGTGGGCGAATTCCTCAAGCGTCCGGAAATCCGCCTGTTCGCCAGCTGGATGGACTGGGATCATCGTCTGGATAACTACGCCAGCGATGACGCCTTTGGCAGCACCGGCTTTAAATCCGGTGGCGAGTGGAACTTTGGCGTGCAAATGGAAACCTGGTTCTGATGAAACGGCCCGCGTGCGGGCCGCTTAGCGCATGATGGCATAACAACCAAAAACAGAGGTTACTATGGATTTTGTTACTCTTTCCCGGTCGCTGCTGCCGCTGCTGGGAGGCCGGGAAAATATCGCCAGTGCGGCGCACTGTGCCACACGTTTGCGCCTGGTGCTGGTGGATGACGCCAAAGCCGACACCGCTGCGATTGGCAGGCTGGAGGGCGTGAAGGGCTGTTTTCGCAATGCCGGACAGCTGCAGGTGATTTTTGGCACCGGCGTGGTGAATAAAGTGTATGCCGCGTTTATCCGCGAAGCTGGCATCAGTGAAACCAGCAAGTCGGAAGCGGCGGATATCGCCGCGCGCAAGCTCAACCCGTTTCAGCGCATTGCGCGTTTGCTGTCGAACATTTTTGTACCGATCATCCCGGCGATTGTGGCCTCTGGCCTGCTGATGGGACTGCTCGGCATGGTTAAAACCTACGGCTGGGTTAACCCCGACAACGCGCTGTATATCATGCTGGATATGTGCAGCTCGGCGGCCTTTATCATCCTGCCGATCCTGATTGGCTTTACCGCGGCACGTGAGTTTGGCGGTAACCCGTTCCTCGGTGCCACACTCGGCGGCATCCTGACGCATCCGGCGCTCACCAACGCCTGGGGCGTGGCGGCCGGCTTCCATACCATGAACTTTTTCGGTATCGAAGTGGCGATGATCGGCTACCAGGGCACGGTGTTTCCGGTGCTGCTGGCGGTATGGTTTATGAGTGTGCTGGAGAAGCAGCTGCGCCGGGTGATTCCGGACGCGCTGGATCTGATCCTGACGCCGTTCCTGACGGTGATTATCGCCGGCTTCGTTGCGCTGCTGGTGATTGGTCCGGCAGGGCGGATGCTGGGCGACGGTATTTCATTCGTTCTCAGCACGCTGATTGCCCATGCCGGCTGGCTGGCCGGACTGGTGTTTGGCGGGCTTTACTCGGTTATCGTGATCACCGGCGTGCACCACAGCTTCCATGCGATTGAAGCCGGACTGCTGGGCAATCCGGCGATTGGTGTCAACTTCCTGCTGCCGATTTGGGCGATGGCTAACGTGGCGCAGGGCGGTGCCTGTCTGGCGGTGTGGTTTAAAACCAAAGATGTGAAAATCAAAGCCATTTCGCTGCCGTCCGGCTTTTCAGCGCTGCTGGGTATTACCGAGGCGGCGATTTTCGGTATCAACCTGCGCTTTATGAAACCCTTTATCGCCGGCCTGATCGGCGGCGCGCTGGGCGGTGCCTGGGTAGTGTCGGTGCATGTGTATATGACGGCTGTCGGTCTCACCGGTCTGCCGGGCATGGCGATTGTGCAGGCCAGTTCGTTGCTTAACTATGCCATTGGCATGGTGATTGCCTTCAGCAGCGCATTTATGATCTCTTATCTGCTCAAATACAAAACGGACGCGGAATAATGGCGGCTTCTACATTGTTACCCGATATTTTACAGGCGGTGATGCGCGGTCAGCCGCGCGCGCTGAGCGATGCGCATTATCCGGGCTGGCATCTGGCGCCCGTCACCGGATTGCTTAACGATCCGAACGGCTTTATTCACTTCGCCGGGCGTTACCATCTGTTCTATCAGTGGAATGCGCTGGGCTGTCAGCATCAGCATAAATGCTGGGGCCACTGGAGTTCGGCCGATCTGCTGCACTGGCAGCATGAACCCATAGCGCTAATGCCGGATGAAGAGTATGACCGCAGCGGCTGCTATTCGGGCAGTGCCGTCGATGATAACGGCGCGCTGACGTTGATCTATACCGGCAACGTGAAGTTCGCCGATGGCGCGCGCACCGCGTGGCAATGTCTGGCGGTGCAAAACTCACAGGGCGGCTTTGACAAGCTCGGGCCGGTGATCGCGCTGCCCGACGGCTACACCGGACACGTGCGCGATCCCAAAGTATGGTGGCATGGCGAGCACTGGTTCATGGTGCTGGGCGCGCAGGATTTGCAAAAGCAGGGCAAAGTGTTGCTGCTGCGCTCGGCGGACCTGCGTGAGTGGCACAATCTGGGCGAGATTGCCGGCAGCGGCCTGAACGGGCTGGCGGCAACCAGTTATATGTGGGAATGCCCGGATATGTTTACCCTCGGCGATAGCACGTTCCTGATTTGCTGCCCGCAGGGCATCGCGCAGGAAGATCATCGTTTTCTGAATGCGCATTCGAGCGCGTGGCTGTCCGGCGATCTTGATTACGCTAACGCCAGTTTTAGCCATGGCGAAATGCATGAGCTTGACGCCGGTTTCGAGTTTTACGCGCCGCAAACCACGCTAACCGCCGACGGACGCCGGCTGCTGGTGGGCTGGATGGGCGTGCCGGACGGCGAGGAGATGCTGCAGCCCACGGTGGCCAATGGCTGGATCCATCAGATGACCTGCGTGCGCGAACTGGGCACGCGTGATGGCCGGCTGTTCCAGCGGCCGGTCACTGAACTGCAGGCACTGCGCAACGCTGAACAGCATTATCAGGGCCCGGCCGGCGATGCGCCGGTAATCGATGCGCAGCGGCTGGAATTGCTGCTGAGCGGGCAGGGCGACATCACCCTGAACTTTGCTGACCAGCTACGGCTGGAATGGCGCGCTGACGGGCTGCGGCTCGCACGCCGCAGTCTGGCAAACGGCGAGTGGCAGTTCCGTTACTGGCGCGGCGCGGTGAGTCAGCTCCAGCTGCTGTGCGATCACTCCAGCGTTGAGATTTTCATTAATGAAGGCGAAGGGGTGATGAGCAGCCGCTACTTCCCGGCGCATCCGGCGCAATTAACCCTGACCGGACACGCAGAAGTGACGGCGCGCTACTGGTCGTTGCGCCCGTGCATGGTAGAATAAGTCATTGTTTCCTTAACCGATGCACTGACGTGAGAAAAACCAAACGCGTTACCATAGCGGATATTGCTGCGCTGGCGGGGGTGTCCAAAGCCACCGCCAGTCTGGTGCTGAATGGCCGTGGCAAAGAGTTGCGCGTGGCGAAAGAGACGCGCGAACGCGTGTTAACGCTGGCGCGCGAGCATCACTATCAGGCCAGTATTCACGCGCGCTCGCTGCGTGATAATCGCAGCCATACGCTGGGTTTAGTGGTGCCGGAGATCACCAACTATGGCTTTGCGGTGTTCTCACACGCGCTGGAAAATCTGTGTCGCGAGGCAGGCTTACAGTTGCTGATATCCTGCACTGACGAAAACGCCGGGCAGGAGCGGGTGGTGGTGGATAATCTGGTGGCGCGTCAGGTGGATGGGCTGATTGTGGCGTCCAGCATGTTAAGCGACAGTGACTACGTTAAACTGAGCGACCAGCTGCCGATCGTGCTGTTTGACCGCTACGTTAATGATACGCAACTGCCGCTGGTGATGACCGATTCGGTCACGCCGACTGCCGAGCTGGTGGAACGGCTGGCGCGCGCCAATCCGGATGAGATTTATTTCCTCGGCGGTCAGCCGCGTCTGTCACCCACCAAAGATCGTCTGGCCGGTTTTATGCAGGGTCTCGAACGGGCAGGTGTGACGCCGCGGCCGGAGTGGATCATTCACGGCAACTATCACCCAAGCAGCGGTTATGAAATGTTTGCCGCACTGTGCGCCCGGCTGGGGCGTCCGCCCAAAGCGATTTTTACCGCCGCCTGCGGTCTGCTGGAAGGGGTGTTGCGCTACATGAGCCAGCATCACCTGCTGCACAGCGACATCCGCGTGGCCAGCTTTGACGATCACTATCTGTATGACTCACTGACACTGCCGATCGATACCGTTGAACAGGATGTGCCGCGCCTGGCGCAGGAGTGTTTTACGCTGCTCACTACCATGATTAACAGCGATGAACCCATCAGCCAGCATACCGTGCTGCCGGCAACGCTGCGGCTGCGCTTTGGCAGGTAGCGCAGCCGCATCGCGTTTAACGACTCAATCGGTCTCCGGCTCACACACCTGCCATCTGACCGAGCTGACGCCTTTTTCCAGGCTGATGCGGCTGACCAGATTTTCCAGCTGATCGGTCAGGCTGGGTTTACCCAGCACTTCCGCATTTACCGCCATGCGGTGTGAGGGTTCCAGATCCTCACTGTGCAGGGATTGCAGCCGCAGACCGCTGCCACCGAGGCTATGCAGCATCAGGCTGCGCACCTGCACCTCATCGGCCGCCAGACAGATGATCTGCACTTTGTAATACTGGCTGGCGTCTTCCGCAGTAATGATGCTTTGCCGATTGATGCCCTGTGCCAGCTCGCGCAGCAGGATGTTGGCGCACAGAATAACCACACAACCGATGCCTGCCTCCAGCAACAAGCCCATGCTGCATAACACGCCAATCGCCGCGGTACACCACAGCGTGGCAGCGGTGTTAAGACCGCGCACATTCAGGCCATCGCGCATAATGACGCCACCGCCAAGAAAGCCGATGCCGGAAACCACATAGGCCGCGACGCGCGAGGCATCTGCGGCAATTCCCGGTACGCTTTGCGTCATCAGCACAAACAAACAGGCACCGGTGCTGACCAGCGCATTGGTGCGCAGCCCGGTCAGGCGCTGGCGCAGCTGGCGCTCGCTGCCAATCAGCGCGCCCAGAATCAGCGCGACCGTGACGCGCAATAAAAAGATTTTCCAGTCCATGTCAGACCTCACTCCATCACCGCCGGGCAATGGATATTCAGAGTTATAAGAATGGATTACAGCGGGGCCAGACAGAACGCAGGAAAAAGGGGGAGGAAAATCCACCGTCTTAACGCAGGGCTAAGACAGCGATGAGGCTATCTCAGCATCGGCACCGATTGTAATCGTGTGGGACAGGTGTCCAATTGTGTATCCTCATCAGTAAAAATTTCGCCGGCATTGTAGACGCTTTGCTCCGTCAGTGCGAAGACAAATCGCGCATCGTTTAAGCGGGGTTAAACATGCGCGGTATAATTATGCGTCTTTGATGATGTCAATATAAACAACGTTATTGTGGGGATCGGCATAGTTATTGAAGGTGAAGCCTGTCAGATCACCAAATAGCGTGGTTAAAGACGACGTGTCGCGATAAATCAGGTGCCAGTCCATTATCAGTTGTAAATAGCCCCGTCCGGAACTGTCGGGGCTGAAATTGCCAACCACCAGACGTCCTCCAGGTTTGAGAATATTTTTCAGTGACTCACTGAGTGCTTTGGCGTTGCGCTGAGGCAGATAATCATACAAGCCGGCGGAATAAATAAAATCATAGCTCTCCTGTTCAGTGCGTGATGTCTGCAGTAAAGCGTTGATGCCTGCAACCTGCGTTTTTACTCTGCCACCATAAGCACGATTAACTTCAGCGCAGGACTCTGCATCCTGATCGAAGGCGACGATCTCGCCTTTAAATATATCCGAAAGCGCCAGCGTATTTTCAAACTCCCGGCAGTGACCGGAGGCAACCGATAATATGCGTGCCTGTGGATCGTTTAGCACCGTTTCATTGATATAGGCAGTTAACAAGTGTCGTCTGAATAAAACCGATAACCCCAT